>NZ_JBNDJR010000010.1:0-302849 GCF_050435065.1 Paenibacillus sp. 4624 | reverse complement strand
TTTGATCTCTTCCTTTATCTATTTTTGATCTTTCAATTCTTTCATCCCATCCATTCAAGGTTTTTAATCCATTGCAAGTCTGTTCCAATAACGTTCCCGTATTCACGACCCGACGCATGTCGGGTGGCCGGCGAATGCCGGGCCAAGGGCGTATGCCCGCAGCGTGAATATTATGTTATAAGATGTTGGCGCCTTCTTGAATTACTTACACGTACTATAAATTAAATTCATCTTTAATTAATCTTGCGACTTCATCTGCACTTAAATTTGTATTATTGATTCTCAAATAGTTCTCTCTAGTAATTTCTCCCTCTTTAGAATTGAGTCGATGTTCTTCCATCGTTTTGATTAAGTCCATTTCAGAATATTCAATATTTCTTTTTGTTGGTTTTTGATCAAGTCTAAACGCCGTTTTATTTCGTTTTAATCGTTCTTCTATATCTGACTCTAATTCAACAAAATAAATTTCTGCCCCTTTCGATTCAAACAAGTTACATGTTTGCTTGACGAATTCCCAGTCCTTCTGAAGATCAAACCCCCAAAGGTAAGTAAAAATAAGTCCATACTGGTTGCTGCTTGCGAACGATTCAAAAAGCTCTCTTCTTACGATACTTGATAACCTCCAAGTTTCACTACCAAAACCAAAAAAGGGATGAAATAGCTCTATCGACATGTGATTGTGAAACAATTTCAATTCCGTTATTTTCGTTAATTCATGACCAACCGTCATCTTTCCAACGGCCTGTGGGCCAAATATCAATATGAACTTCATAGGTATCACCCCGGTTCTTAATATCTTGCGCCAATGTCTTATAACATCTAATTTATGTACTTCGTGAATACCACACATCCAACGTAATATATGAACTACGTATATGATAACCTATAGGGTGATATATGCGAAGAAAAATTTGGTGAAAAAGGGAGAACTTTGAGATACTCAATCTCCCATATCCATACGATCCAGCGGGCTCTGAATACGCTGGATATTTTTCGTGCTAACATGCGTATATCGCTGTGTTGTTTGCGCACTCGTATGACCAAGAAGCTCCTGAATATAGCGCAGGTCTGTTCCGTTTTCCAGCAAATGTGTAGCGAAAGAGTGCCGCAAAGCATGAATACTGCATTTTTTTACAATACCGGCCTTTAGTCTAGCCTCTTCAAAAACCTTTTGTACGCTGCGCTCCGTAAGATGTCGATCTGAAGATTGTCCTGGAAACAACCAACGATCGGGTTTATATTGAGCGATGTACTTCTGTACAATCTCCCATGCAAGATGGGAGAGAAGTGTTCTCCGATCCTTATAACCTTTTCCCTGCCTCACAATAATGGTCTGACACTCAATATCCAGATCACTATAGCGTAAACGAACGACTTCGCCGACACGAAGCCCCGCCGAATAGGTTAGATAAAGAATCGTCTTATGCTTGAGGTTAGTCACAGCTTTCAGCAATTGGGTGACTTCTGTTTCCGACATGACATTGGGTAGCTTGGTTTGTTGTTTAGGACGTATATATTGAAACTCGGCAGGATGAAGTAACACATGTTTACAATAAAATCGGATCGCACTAATCGTCTGATTTACACTGGAATGGAAGACTCCTCGCTCAAGCAAACTCAAACAATATGTTTGGACATGAGATGCACGGATTTCTGTATCCATCTGAGGAAGACTGATCACAAATCTTTCAATCTGATTACAATATGCTTTAATCGTTTTGCGACTGTATCCTCTTAACTTCAGAGCTTGCTGCAATTGATCTCTTTTCCATTGTGTTTGCTCTCCACTTAACTTCCAGTTCCTTAAAAGCTCACTCTCTACCCACAACTCCGGGGAAATCTCTACATGTAGCGCATCAAAGCGCTTTGTAAACTCCTGAAGAGATCCCTCTGAGTAGGGGATGATCCAGCGTTTTGCATCAGGCTCCCACCTTCTTCCTGTTACCTGACGAATGCGCTGAATATGCACCGTATTATATGGAATTTGCACATACAATGTATCAGCGGAACCTTTGATTAATATGATAGCAGCTTCTGTTTTGTTGTTCACACGACATTCTCCTTCAGCTCAATTGGGTATATGAGTTCTATTGAATTTGGAAAATAAAAAAAGGAAGACCATCTTCATCCCGTAAGGGAATCCAATGATCTTCCGATGCTTTCGGAACTATGGTCGCTGCATCTACATGGCAGCGGCTTCTTCTCCCAGTGGCAGCGTGTAATACTGCGCCTGCTGGTCTTCATGCTGCTGGTATACCACGACCAGCAGCGTTTGGCCTTTCGCGGCAAGCGGGCTGGCGCCAGCTAGCACACGCTCAAGCCGGAACGGAAGCACGTCCAATACGGCGTGCTTCTGCAGTTCCTTTTCGCCGAGTCTCAGATCGGCGAAAGCACGGGCCCCCATGACCGTCTGTGCGGTCATGGCCGAGGTCATTGGCAACGCACGCGAAGCGTTGCCGTGACCCATGTCCGCCGCTCCATCCGCGGCGGACGGAGCCGCGTCGCGCGCTGCAAGCGACGCAGCATCCCCGGCATGGCTGCCGATCACACCCGCCGCATCCGCGGCAGTGTCCTCTCCGGCAGCCGCCGAAGTTCCCGCAGCGGCCGCTCCACTCGCGCCGCTGCTTTCCAGCCATGCCGAGCCAGAGGCACCGGCAACACGAGGCAAGCGAACGTCCTCTGGGCGTTCAGCCAACGTTTTCATATATCCCGCCCATTGATCTTTCTGGAGCACATCGTCCCACCAGATTTTACGCGGCTTATACTTATGTCCCAGGAAATAATCCAGCTTCATCAAACCAAGCACGATATCCATATGCGGCGTGTTCCGTGACTCTAAGAAGCTATGCAGACGAGTAAACAAATCCTCTAGCTGATGCCCAATCTTCTGCCAGCCCTGACCCTCCCAGTAATCGCCAAAGGCCTGGAAGAAATCAAACGGTGAATCAAACTCCTGCTCCATCAAATACTTCAGCGTATGATCCATCCGGTGTGCGTTCCAGTATTTCTCCAAAACATCTTCGAGTCGCTTCAGACGCACGATGTCGCTAAACGGCAACACGTCACTGCCCAAAATCTCATACGGCGCGTGATCCATGTACGTGTAATTGTACTTTTCCGCATCCAGACGAAGTCCGGTACCGCGAAGCATTTTGAGGAATCCGAGCTGTAACTCTTCCGGCCCCAAAGCAAACACATCGTTAAACGTCTTGCGGAACGTATTATAATCTTCCTCTGGTAAGCCTGCGATCAAGTCCAAATGCTGGTCGATCTTGCCGCTGGCTTTCACCTTGTTTACCGTACGGCTCAGCTTGGCAAAGTTCTGACGGCGTTTCACCAGTTCATTCGTCGGATCATTCGTGGACTGTACCCCGATTTCGAAGCGGAACGTACCCGGCGGCGCATTCTCTGCCAAATAGTCGAGTACCTCGGGACGCATAATGTCAGCCGTAATTTCGAACTGAAACACCGTTCCCTGATGATTCTCGATCAGAAACTTAAACATCTCCATCGCATAATCCCGCTTGATATTAAACGTGCGATCCACAAACTTGATCAGCTTCGCGCCCTTCTCGATCAGGTACAGAATATCCGACTTCGTCCGCTCGATATCGTAATACCGCACGCCGACCTCAATACTGGAAAGACAGAACTGACAACTAAACGGACAGCCCCGGCTGGTTTCGAAATAAACCACGCGTTTCCCCAGATCAGGGATATCCTCTTCAAAGCGATGCGGCGAGGGCAAATCATTCAAGTCCGCTTTCGGGCGTCCTGGCATGAGAATGACTTCTTCCCCTTTGCGATACGCCAGTCCATAGACAAAATGAAACTTTTTGCTGCCTTCAAGCTCCGTCAAAAGCTGATGCAGCGTCTCTTCCCCTTCACCCATGACAATAAAATCGACATTGGGAATCCGGTTCATCCAATATTCGGTGTCGTAGGATACCTCCGGCCCGCCCAGCAAAATTTTCACGTCAGGCATAACCTTTTTCAGATTATCAATTACCTTAATCGTCTCTTCAATGTTCCAGATGTAACACGAAAAACCAATCACATCCGCCCCGCGCTGGTACAGATCCGACACAATATTCATGACCGGGTCTTTGATCGTATACTCCGCGAGCTCAATATCAAAATCCTTCTCACTGTACGCCTTCAAACACCGCAGCGCCAGCGAGGTATGGATGTACTTTGCATTCAAAGTCGATAAAATTACCTTCATGGTTCACAACCTTTGCCTGGACACCCAGACCATATATTTTTTGGGAAAAGTAAAGCTCCACAGCCATCCTGCCCCGGATGCTGTTCAGACAAACCTCTAATGCAAGTCCGAGCCTTATCTCTCGCCACACTTGCACAAAGCCACACCGACGCGCAAGTACACGCGCATCACGCACCAGCACACTCCCGGGATTTATCAACAAGATCTATTAACAAGATTTATTAACCAGTCCGTAGACTAACCGTCAGCGTCTCATAAACAAATCTCCAATTTGTCTTTCAAAGAGTGGACATCTCTTTTAAAAACACATACACTCTCCGCTCGACTAAAAACACAATATATAGAATCAATTCTTTGAAAATCACTATATAATGTACCAACACTCGTTAGCAACTTTTAACGTCCATGTCCACCCTTTGAAAGACAATCTCGCCCGTTTTGTCTACTGTACAGAGACATATTTAATGAGATATATCCTGATTTCGATTGCGTTTCCGGTTCTTTTCTGATCCTGGATTTGGTTTGATTCTGGTTCTTATTGTGCTCCTTGTGTTGCTTTTTGTCTTGTTCGGCATCTTGTTCTACTTCTTTATCTACTTATGATCTAGTTCTGTTCTTGATCTAGTTCTGTTCTTGTTTCTGGTTCTAGTTCCAGCTCTACTCCTTGTGCTCTGCTTCCGCTAATTGTGCTTCCGGTTCTAATTCTCATTATTTCTGCATCCGATCTAGTTCCATTCTGTTTCTATTCACGTTTCTGCCTCTGATCTATATAAGTTGAACTAAAGAATGTACAGACTCCACTCCGATATGCTCATCCATCCAGACACGTTAGCAAATATCACACATCGCCCATGAATAGTGCAAGGCCACCCTCTACTGTGGGCGCTAACGATCAGGAGAAGCCTTATTTCGGCATATTCGGGCTTTGGAAAATTCTAACGATCCCCAGAGACGTTATTCTGCTGAAATCAGCTTGATCAGGCTCATTTTTCAGGATTTTGAATCGAATAAGCTTCCTGGAGATCGTTAGATTTCAAATATCCCCGATTCAGGGCAAATAAGCTCTATGGAGATCGTTAGCATTTCATCTTCGAATTGAGCAGCCTGCCAAGGCTGGTATTCTTGCCCAATTACAGGGCACTTCGACGATCGTGGATCGTTAATAGGCATAATATCGTTTTCTTTAGTTTAATTTATATAGTTTCTGTTTCTTCCCACTATCTCTTTCTGTGTCTATTTTCTATCTCCTAAACTTTAGTATAATCTCTAATCTCTAATTTATAGGTTTTAGGTTTTAGTCTTAAAGTTAGTCTTGAGGCACATGTCACTGATCAGATATCACTCATATTCATAAAATGCGTCATCGTCCGTGTCCACATCTTCACCCGATTGCTTCTGGAAGAATTCCAGGAATGGCAGTCCATACTTGCGGTACTTGACCTCACCGACCCCTTTAATGGTCAGCATGTCACGTTCTGTCTTCGGACATACCACACTCATCTCACGCAAGGTGGCATCATTGAAAATGATGTAGGATGGCACATGTTCTTTGGCAGCCAGATCACGGCGAATCAGGCGCAGCTGTTCAAACACGGTTTCGTTAACAGCCGAAGGCATTGCATCCCGTCCGCGGCGTCCGCCGTAGTTCGTACCGGAAGCTGTAGCTGCTGTTTTGCGTACAACACGCTGCATGACTTCGCGTTGACCTTTCAGCACTTCCACGGCCAGCGGCTGTAAACGAACCACTGGATATTGCCCCTCGGACAACATCAGGTAACCTTCGGATACCATCACGTTGATAATCTCCGCAATTTCGCGCTCTGTGCGATTGCCCATGACCCCATATGTCGGCAAAGAATCAAAGCCGTAGTCCAGCACCTTTTTGGCACGGGAACCTTTAAGCACCGAAGCGACCAGCGATACCCCGTAGCGTTCACGCATGCGATGAATACAGCTGAATATTTTTTGCGCATCAATGGTCATATCCACCAGCTCACGGTCGTCTGTACAGGAGCTGCAAATGCCGCATGGCTTGTCCTCATGCACCTCACCAAAGTAATCCAGCTGCGCACTGCGCAGGCAACGTGTGGTATAACAGTAATCCACCATCTGCTGCAGCTTGCGGTAATCGTTCGCTTTGCGGTCGCCCTCCATCGGGTTCTGCTCGATCAGGAACTTTTGGGTGATGATGTCCTGTGCTCCAAAGAGTAAAATGCATTGGCTCGGCTCACCGTCACGTCCTGCACGTCCGGCTTCCTGAACGTATGCTTCCATATTTTTCGGCATGCTGTAGTGAAGCACGTAACGCACGTTGGACTTGTCGATCCCCATTCCGAACGCGTTGGTCGCAACCATCACGCGAATATCATCATACAAAAACTGCTCCTGGCTCTGCGCCCGTTCATCATCTGTCATGCCCGCATGATAGCGTCCTGCCGGCAAACCAGCCTGCAGCAAACGCTGATGCAGATCGTCCACGTCCTTACGGGTCGCGGCGTATACAATACCCGGCTCGCTGGCATGCTCGCGCGCGTAGTTCAAGACAAAATCCTTTTTGCTCTCGCCGCGCAGCACGCTAAACGCGAGATTATCCCGCCCAAGTCCGGTCACATACGTCTGCGGGTCCTGCAAACGCAGCAGCCGCAAAATATCGCCCATGACCTCGGGCGTCGCTGTCGCCGTAAAGGCCGCAACGACCGGCCGCTCCGGCAAACTGTCCACAAACGGCGCTACCGCAAGGTAGCTTGTCCGAAAATCATGCCCCCACTGTGACACACAGTGGGCCTCATCCACTGCCACGCACGAGATTGGCAGTTGCCCCATCTCATCGCGGAACCAGTCCAGCTCCAGTCGCTCCGGCGCGACATAGAGCAACTTCAGCTCACCGCGCTGCGCCGCGCGGATGCGCTCATTCACTTCTCTGCCGCTTAACGTACTATTAATATAAGCGGCGGCAATGCCAGCGGTCGTCAGCGCATCGACCTGGTCTTTCATCAATGAAATTAACGGGGAGACCACCAGCGTCAGTCCCGGATATAACAGAGCGGGAATCTGGTAACAGATCGACTTCCCGCCTCCGGTTGGCATAATCCCCAGCGTATCCTCGTATTCGAGCAAGCTGGAAACGATCTTTTTTTGACCCTCACGAAAATCGGGGTAACCATAATATTTTTGCAGAAGACCCTGCGCTTCTTCTAAAGTAGGTGCTTGCACACTCATGTAAAGACTCCTTACTTGTCACCGGTGTTCCTGCACCAGCTTGGTTCTATCCGATTCTGACATCCAAACACGGCAACAGCGCCGCATCCCTGACAACAAAATGGCGTTCTCATGACTTGTCCGTCAAGCAAAACGCCGCTCCCTTTAGTTTAACGGGCCAGCCCCGAATGAGCAACCGCGTTTTAATGTAAAAACGGTTAACCCTTTTCAAACGCATGTCAAATAACCGCTCTTTATAACAAATGATTTGGATTAATTTAACTCATTTGTAATCTATACAATACTCACTATGATATGATCAGGAATGAAAATATCAATGAATGAAGGTTTACGAATCAAGTTTCAATCGGTGTTATACGATCAATTCACTTCTTTCTTTCTTTTTCCACACTTTCTAAACACTTCTTGTTAAAAACTTCCGAATTTCTAGTTCGAAGTTCTAAACTAAGGGAGGACTACTGTTTCCATGGAACATTCCGATCAATCCAAAATCAAACCAAAATGGATTACTACCTCTTCACTCAAATCTTGGGTTCGCCGACATCCTGTATCTTTGATATTTATCCTTATGATTGGGCTACCTGTCGTGGCTTTGACGCTTTTCTTTACGCTTCGTCCCTACCTGTCCACATTTGATCGTTCGGGTGAGGGCGATCTGAGCTTTTCCATGTCTTCCCCCAATGGGGAATACACGGCCGAACTATACGGTGTTCCCTATGGCGGCGCAGCAGGCGGGGTGACGATCTGGGTAGACGTACGGAAAACAGCGGATCCAAACGCTTCGAATGCCAAAAGCATCTATCGCGCAGAGTTTCATGGCGGAAATCACCTTGAATGGGAAAGTGACAATACCCTTCGCATCGAAAACTGGAGCGAGTATAGTAACGAGACGGTTACCTTGAATATAGATGAAGAAATTTATGATGGATGGGGCTGGGCTTGCAGCAGCTTGCGTACAAAGGACCGGTATGTAAGATGCTTGGCACCTGCATCGTGAATAACGATAATGATGGCAGTTTTATATTCTTCCCCTCACAATTGACTCGTGAGTAGCATGGTTGTTAAGTACAGTAGTTGAGGCGGAAAATTATACAAAACTGGTATTCCATTTTAAAAAAGTGATATTTCTGTTTAGATCGAAAGAACCCCGTTAACCGCTTCTGTCGGTTTAACGAGGTTCTTATTGTTGCAGGTATTCGTAAGAAGACCACAGCTGTACTATAAAAGTTGATTTTTAATGACTCAGATGTTCAGGAGGTGCTCATAAGTTGCTCTGGAAGTGCTTTAGGAGTACCTTGGGAGTCTCAAAATAATGAGTCAAGAAACTTCCCACTTCTGGCGAGTTCCAGTTTTGGAGTTTTGGCCTATTTCGTCCCTCTAACTGCTTTTTATCCTACTTAAACTCACTTAAGCTCACTTAAATTCACTTAAATTCACTTAACAAGGAATTTAATGTCATAACCTTACTTCTCTCTTTTTTCACCTTCTGTTTCAATCTTAATTACTACATGTGCTATCCTTCTCTCTCTTTCCTCTGTTTGCGAATCACGGCTTCGAGCTTCTCCCGGTTACCGACCAAACCTGGATCATCCGGCAGATACTTGCGAGCTTTCGTGTTATGCAACAACGCCTGCTCCCAGTTGCCCAGATGAGCATAACAGAGTGAGAGCCTGGCATGCGGCAGCCACGTTCGGCAAGCAGCCGGTACAGGGCGCAGACCCGGATCACGGCTGCTTACATCCACCGCCTGCATATACCAATAGATGGCGGTGACGATCTCTTGCCGCTCATGGAAGCAGGCGGCAATGGCGCAGCAGAAATCGGCATGCGGCAGATCGTACTGGAACGACTGCAGCAATGCTCCCAGCTTACGGCCCGGCTCGCCAAGCCGCTCATAACATTCCGCCAGCCTTGCGCAGGCAATGAGCCGATCTTCGCGGTAACCGCTTGGCTGCTCCAGCAGCTTGGCGTAACCGCGTGCCGCCGCCGCGTAGCGCTGGCGGTCATAACATTCGCCTGCATAGTAGAACAGCAGGCGTCCCTGGGCTATGCCCTCTTCGGCGATCCATTTGCGCAGAATGCGCACGTTTCGCGCCGAATGATTTCCCGCCTCGCGGCGATGGGTGACGGCAATATCTGCCGTAATGACCTCGCCTTGCGGGAAGCGCAGCTGCTCGTGCAGCCGGCCATGCCAGCGGCAACCGGCATCCCGCTTGACCAGGCGAAGCCGGCGGTCCGCCACCAGCGGACTTCCCTCCGGCCCCTCTGCCAGCGTATAGCCCATAATCACACCCGCCGTCTTACCTCCGGACGGCAGCTGCTCCTTCAACATCGCAAGCTTCGCCCGTTCCCCGGGCAACAGCACATCATCCGCATCGAGCCACAGGATATACTCCTGTGTAGCTCGGGCGAATGACTCATTCCGTGCTGCGGCAAAGTCTTCATTCCACGTATACGTATAGACCCGGTCGGTATACTTTGCAGCGATGTCCATCGTTCGATCCGATGACCCCGTATCCAGAATGATAATCTCATCCATAAGGTCAGCCACCGAATCAAGACACCTTGCCAGTGTGCGTTCTTCGTTCTTCACAATCATACACAAACTGATGGTGATCACGTTTTGAGCCCCTTCCTGACGTACGCGTACTGGTTCAAGCAATCAAACCGCAGATTCGTTGCTTGCTTACACACCTATTCGCTAATGATGCTTGTCACATAACACATAATATCCAGCGCCCAGCCCTAAGTACCTAGACTGCGCACCTACCTCTATTGCTATCATCCGTCCATTTATTACTGCTCTGACTGATTTCCTACTTTCCACAGTAAAGATGTCGTGTCTTCTAAAACTTCTAACGATCACAGATGACGCTATTTAGCACATTTCAGCGCATTTGGAAATCTAACGATCACAGATGACCCTATTTTCGCATTTCGGGCCAAAATATAAGAGAAATCGATGATTTTAAGGAAATTAACGTCGCTGGTGATCGTTAGAATTCTGTGAGCCGCAAAACGACCTAAATAAGGCTTCTGGTGATCGTTAGAAAAACTTTGCCTCATGGTGTTCGTCTGTCTAGTCAGTGTTTGTGTAATTGTTGTTCGTGAGCTGGTACCTCACTATTGCTGCGATTGCAGTCTTATTACTGGTATCAATTGGTCCACATGCTAGTGGTACAGTTGCTGATGTCAGGTTTAAGTTAATGGTGTTGGTGTTGGTGTTGGTGTTACGACGCCGCTTCTCCGCTTACCCTTCCTCATTCTCCTGACGACGTAAACGTTTCAGCTGGTCCACGGCACTATCCAGCGATTTTTTGCGCTGTTTCATGGAGCGTAGATGTTGCTGCTCCACCTTTTCAAAATGGGTATGATCCAGCTTCATCCAGTCGAGCACCTGGTTCAGAGGTGGTTTTACGTCGAGCTGTATTTTCTGGCGTTTGCGTGCCACACAACATAGATATTTATGATGAACTTCCAGTTTCAATACTTCAAAATAAGGGATTAAACACATTGCCAGGTTACTCGCATAGAACGTCTGTTTATGATCGTAGAATGGATGGTAGCCATAGGGGACGGTCACGATGAGCGTGCCTTCCTCCCCGAGCAGACGATGAACCTGCAGCAGCAGTGTCTCGGGATGCGCAAAATGCTCCAGCACTTCCCCTAGCAGGACAGTGTCAAACGTGGTTCTCGCCTTCCACTGTGTGATGTCCAGCATGCGGAAATCGACATGGTTGCGGACGGGCTTGGATTCTTTGGCCAGCTCCTCTTGCGCATAGCGAATACTTTCTTCCTCCAGGTCCACACCTGTCACACGAAACCCTTCGCGCCCCAGCAGAATAGACGTAATTCCCTGACTGCATCCCACATCCAGAATACGTTTGCCTGTGGTTTCCCGGCACATCCAGTGCACACGGGTCCTCGTCGCTTCATGAGAATCTTCGGAGTTGATCTGCCCGTAATACCGTTCATTCACCCGGTCATGATTCGCCATAGCCATCTCCCGTTTTTCCGCGCAGGTTTTCTACATCTTTATCCGTCCATCCAGCATCACGGTTCCCAAAAGGTTGATCTTTCTTGTTCTCTTTCTCTGCACCTTCACCCGAGGGAACGCTCTCGCGTTTCGTATGCGGAGTTCTTTCAATTTGCCCTTTTACATCTGCCCCTGCTGAATCTCCCTCTCTCGTGACCTGAACGCTATTACTATGGCCTTCCGATCCTGCTACTTCATGTTCTGTATCTTGGTAGTCCTCTTTCTCCATCACTTGTTCCTCATGCTCTACATGTTCTGTTTCTGCATGTTCAGCATCTTCCACAACTTCTGCATATTCCACATGTACCTCGTGGCCTTCATGCTTTACATGTTCTGATTGCGCAACCGCATATCCTTCAGCACCCTTCTCCTGCTCCAAGCTGTGTGCTGTTCCATAGTCATGTCGTTCAGGCTGACCGAGCACAACGATATTGTCTCCGCGGCATCCGGCGGTGGCGTTACGTGTATCAAAAATCAACGGTGCATGATCCGCCATCTCCTGGTAATCAAACGCAGAGTGGTCAGTCGTGATAATTACCAGATCGGCCCATGTCCACAATTCGGGCGAAGCCGGCCGGGACTGGAGCATGGAGCCATCATCTTGACGGAATACGGGCACCATCGGATCGGTGAAAACCACTTCGGCGCCCGCTGCGCTCAGTAGCCGAAAGACGTCGAGCGCAGGGGATTCGCGCAGGTCGTCAATATCTTTTTTGTACGCCATACCCGCCAGTACAACGCGGGCGCCGCGAATGGAATGGCCACGTTGCTCCAGCAGGGCTGCTGCACGCTGAACGACATGCTCTGGCATCTGCCTGTTGGTCGCATCTGCGAGCTCAATGAACCGCAGCTCCGATCCCTGACGATGGGCTGCCCAAGATAGATAGATCGGATCAATCGGAATGCAGTGCCCGCCTATACCCGGTCCAGGATAAAACGGCATATATCCAAACGGCTTCGTTGCTGCTGCTTGTAACACTTCCCAGATATCCACGCCCATCTGCTCACAGGCCGGGGTTAACTCATTAACCAGCGCAATGTTTACGCTGCGAAACGTATTTTCGAACAGTTTGGCTGTCTCGGCAACGGTTGTCGAGCTAACAGGCACGACTTCGTTCAGAAACGAGCCATAGAACTGTGTTCCATAACTCAGACAAGCCGGAGTAGAACCGCCAATGATTTTAGGCGTATTTTTCACACCATAATGTACACTTCCGGGATCCACTCGCTCAGGAGAATAACAGACATAGAATTGCTCACCTGCTGTCCAGCCGCGCGTTGACTCTATGGGCTGTTTCACATGCTCTTCTGTTGTTCCCGGATATGTGGTGCTCTCCAGAATGACCAAGCTGCCTTGCTGAAGATAGGGGGTCATCCCCCCCACAGCTGATGAAATATAGGATATATCCGGCTGATGCTCATCCGTTAACGGAGTCGGTACACAGATTACAATGACATCCGCACCTGCGACGGCCTCATAATCTGTGCCTGCCGTCAACAAATTCGCTTCCAGCAGCGTTTGAAGCACCCCATCTTCAATGCCAATAATATACGAACGGCCTGCACGGAGCTTTGCCACTTTGCCTGCATCGATATCAATGCCGTGCACCTGGTAACCGGACTGTGCCATCTCAACGGCCATCGGCAGACCCACGTAACCAAGACCGATGACAACAGCCTTCAGGGAGCGGTCATGAATGCATTGAAGCGTGGTCTGCTGCGGCTTCGGGCAGAGCTGCTTCAATCGCTGCTGTTTCCGGCCACGGTGCTCTGCTGGAGCCTGTGCCTGCTTCTCCTTTTCGTCTTGACCTTTTTCTTCGGGATACAGGCTGTTCTCACTCATCTCTTCCACCTCCAAACGTTCCGCCTCCCTTCCGTTAGTTGATATATCCTCCTGCACGCAAAAACGCAGCAATCGCCGGTTTATTCATCATTTCACTGTCAGAGCGATACTGGTCAAACTTCACACGCGGCAAATGATCATAATGATTCGTAAGCCCTTGATCGGCATGCTCCGGCAAAATGACATAATATTGCGCATCGTACTGGCGTGTGCGCGGTGCTTCGAATGGCGAGATCAGCACTTCGTGCAGCTTCTCCCCTGGACGGATGCCTGTCACTTTATAATCGCCTGACGGGCGGCCTGCCTGTTCCAGCATGACAGAAGCCAGTTCGGTCATATTGCATGCTTTCATTTTCATGACGAAGGTCTCTCCGCCCACCGCCGCTTCCGCTGCTTTGAGCAATAGATGAATAGCCTCGGTACGTGTCAGGAAAAAGCGAGTCATGCCTTCGTCTGTAATGGTCAGGCTTTTGCCTTCATCAATCTGTCTGCGGAACAAAGGTACAACACTGCCGCTTGTGCCCAGCACATTGCCGCCGCGGATACATACAAACCGGGTTTTCTCGCTCAGCCAGTTGGCTCGAATCATCATTTTTTCGCCCAGTGCTTTGGTCATGCCGTATACGTTAATCGGATCAACCGCCTTGTCGGTGGATACATCAATGACTTTCGGAATCCCCATACGGATGGCCGCCCGAATAATATTCTGAGTTCCAATCACATTTGTTTTAAATGCTTCATCCGGCTGATCCTCACAGACCGGGACATGTTTCAGCGCTGCCAGATGGAAGAGCACATCCACGCCTTTGCACGCCTCCTCCACTGCTCGGTAATCTCGAATATCTCCAATAATAAAACGCAGACGCGGATCATGATTGAACTCCCGCTGCATTGCGATCTGAGCATACTCGTTCCGGGAAAGCAGTCGGATCTCCGCCGGGCTCTGCGCGAGCAGTACCTCCGTTAGTTTCTGACCCCAGGAGCCAGTTCCTCCGGTGACCAGAATTGTTTGTCCTTGAATCATGGATGAATCCCTCCTGTTCAGATCATAAATTCACGTAAAACCTGCTCCATCTCTTCGCGGCTTAAGCGGTCTTTAGGCGGTACTTTTTTGACGGACGTATTGCTGGAATGCACGATATTGACATAGTTCCGCGGTGCAAGCAGTTCATGTGGCAAATCGATCACATTCCCATGCGTGCCTCGGCCCGGAAGTTTCACACGATATCCCGCGGCATACTCCGCTGTCTTGTAGAGATAGACATAAAATTGCGGTGAACGGTGAAATGCCGGAGCCATCTCGTTGTTCACACTGTCCCACAGATAGCCGTTTTGATTAATCAACGCCATCGTTTCTGGCTGAGGCTGCACGTCATAGAGCTGTTGCACAAATGTTTTGTGATACAGATCATCTGAATCCAGACGGGCAATATAGATGTTTTCTACGTCTTTGGCAAACTCCAAAATCGCACGTACACTTTCGATATGGGTTCCAAAGCGAATATTCGAAGGCAGCGGCTCCTGGCTCGCCAAAATCTCCTGCATCAGCTCCCCGGATTCCTTCGAGAGCTTCACCACTGTCAAGAAATCTTGATTGGTCTGAGCCTTGAGACAATGCAATGTAAATGTGCGAAAAATGGTCATACGGCGCTCCAGCCATTCGCGGGTCAGCCGCTGCGGATCTAACCCGTAGTTATTGAAGTTAATCTCAATCACAACTTTCCTGGACATACCCTTCCTCCTCATGAACGCTGTAAGCCTATATGGCGAGTACAGACGTTTTCATAGTTTTTCAAAATGAAATCTCGTATCTACGAAACTCGTTCCTCGCGCTGATCGCTTACACTTCAATTCTCTTAATTGCCAGCACAGTATAACGTATGAACTCCTGAACATTCCGGCACCGACATATGTACTGATTTTCCTATAAATAGATTGATATACACCCCAAGTTCTCTCTTGAAGGTCGAACGCACAGATCACGGTTTCTCTCGCAACATAGAATAGAGGAGCTTGATTTTCAAAGGAGGCAGGCATTCGGAATGAATTCCATTTATCTTGAAATGCAGGAAGTGCTGGATCAGCTCGAAGCGGCTTTACGCGAGAAACGTCCGTTCTCTCTGGTGCGTGTGGGGGATGGTGAAAATATCGTAATGTCGCAAGAATCCGTATGGCCTATGGAGCAAGTACTGCAAGAACGCTGGGCGGTCAAAGCCAATCTCGGACAAAAGGGGCTGCGCCTTCCCAACCTGAAGATGCGGGACGAAGTCGCTGCTTCGTTGAAGCGGGCCACCATTGTAGGGGTCCTTCCACGTGGAGACAGCACCATCAAAGCTCCGGATTATCTCAAACGGCCGCTGACCGATATGATTTTTGCTCACTACGGCATCGCGCCAAAGTTGACCTGTCATGCTTGTGTGAATCGTGAACTTGTGCAGGTACCGCGTTTCTGGCAGATGCTTGCTGGCAAACGTGTGCTGCTCGTTACGCGTGAACTGGATGAGTTACAGGCCGCACTCGTTAAGGAGCCTTACCATCTCGACATCGTAAGTACACTGGCATTTGACAACTATGATCAGATGGATGAGACCTTGCAATGGATTCAAACGCATCGGGATGATTTTGATGTTGCTCTGTTCTCTTGCGGGGTTAACGCCGTCATTCTTGCAGAACGAACAGCAGCACTGGCAGGTAAAGTCGCCATCGACTTTGGCAAAGCCAACAACATGATTTTAAAAGGGCGTGCCAACTAAGCTTCATCTACTGTTTTCAGTTTTTCTTCATACCCGCAATCGCCAGCTCTGCTTGTATCTCTACTTCTCCCTTTCCTTTTAAATCAACGTCCTTCAACCCTCTTTTTTATAAATCAATGCTCTTACAATCCTGCTTCATCTCAAACTCAAAATCCCCGCATACCGAGGCGGGGATTTTGAGTTATATCTTGATGGGAATTATCTTGATTGCCATGTAGCTGAAACAGGTATACAAACGTTACTATAAGTGTGAATGACATGACATCACATGGACCGCAAGCGACTAAACTTTCTATATTCTTCTTCTAAAATCTCTCTAACATCTCTCTAAAGTCTATCCCGTCTTCTTTTAGTTGGTCGCAGCAATGCCGTAGAACATCTCCGGTCCGGTTCGCACAGCTGTGGACACACCTGAGATGAACGACGTATATACACTTTCCAGCGCTGGTGGTGCAGCCAAATCCTGAGCTGTAAACGAATGGAACTCGGCTCCGCCATTTTGCCCGACTGTTCCTTCTGCTCGATAGATGATGAAGAACGGATCGTATACAAAACCGCGCACAATCTCTACAACAAATGTATCGCCCAGTTCTCCCGTAACACCCACCGTGCCGTTGAAGGTAATGATCGGATTAATGACCCCCTGGGTTTGAAGACCGATTACGCCGAAGGCTTCAGGGGATTCGGACAAAGGCAATCCTGGTGCTCCAACAGATCCCGAGTTCTCCGAGGTTCTCATATCAAGAAACACGCCCATGAAGTAACACCTCCAATGCTATGGGATAACATATTCTATGAAACTGACAACTCTTCGGATTGGATGGTTTGCAGATTCGATGAACCTATTTTTAATTCCGCGCGGTTAATGGTATATTGAACAGCATAACGAAATGAACGGATCGTATGCACACAAAGGGTACAAGCTGTTCAGAAGGAGATTGTCATTCATGAATAAACGAAAACGCGCAAGCGGCGGTACATCTGCCAAAGGAAAATCATACGGAGGCTCTTCCAAGCCGCGTTCCGGCCGCTCCAACACTTCATCATCCAAACCGAATTCCCCTCGCTCGGGAGAGGATACGAAGAAGGTTTCAGCCTCCCATTCATCCGTGGCCCCTGCAAAAAGCGGTGACAAAGGAAGCAAGCCGGCCAAATCGGCTGCCGCATCCAAGCGTCCAGGAAATGCATACTATCGCAAGTCCGAACCGCCACGCCAGTACAAGGTAACCGAACCCGATGAACTGCTTCATTTCCTGTTGAAACACGTGAAGTCAGGACGCAATGCGGTGAAGTCTATTTTGGGACGTGGACAAGTATCGATAGATGAGAAAGTTGTGACGAAGTTTAACGAACCTCTGCTGCCCGGACAGATCGTATCGATCAGCAAAGAAGGCGCTGTAGCCGCTCCTTCTCTGACGGGGATTAACATTTTGCATGAAGACGACGACATCATTGTCATTCGGAAGGAAGCCGGACTCCTATCCATCGCGGCTGACAAAAGTGACGATCTGACCGCTTATCGCCAGCTGATGTCACATGTGCGTCGTACCAACGAACTGAACCGGATTTTCATCGTGCATCGTCTGGATCGGGACACCTCGGGTGTGATGATGTTTGCCAAAAGTGAAGAGGTTCAGCAGCAACTGCAAAATAACTGGAAAGAAAACGTACAAGACCGTGTTTATGTCGCACTGGTTGAAGGCGCGGTAGCTCAAGAAGAAGGTACGATCTCCTCTTGGCTCAAGGAAACCAAAACACTCAAGATGTACTCCAGCTCGCGTCCAAACGACGGGCAACATGCGGTTACCCATTATAAACGGCTGAAGTCGAACCGTGAGTTCTCACTGCTGGAAGTACGTCTGGAAACAGGTCGCAAAAATCAGATTCGTGTGCATATGGAAGACCTGGGACATCCAATTGCCGGGGATCGTAAATACGGCGCACGCACAAGAGATCTCGGACGTCTGGGACTCCATGCACGAGTGTTGTCATTTATTCATCCAACGACAGGCAAACTGATGACATTTGAAACAGATATTCCGAAGCCATTCCTGTACCCGTTCCGCGGAGAAGCTACACCTGCACAATAACGTGCTCATACGAAGACGGACAACCGACTGGGATTGCTGTACCTCGCGGGTACATTGACCGTCTGAAAGGAGGTTATCACGTTTGCAAAACCTATTCATTACCGGTTACCGCGCACATGAACTGCAGATTTTTGGTCAAAAGCATGAGGGCATCCCTTACATTAAAAAAGCAATCTCCTCCCGCCTTACACCTCTTGTGGAAGATGGGTTGGAATGGGTGCTTACTCCAGGTCAATACGGTGTCGATCTTTGGGCCTGCGAGGTTGTTCTTGAATTAAAACAGTTATATCCGCATCTGAAGCTGTCGATCATTACTGCTTTTCAGAACCCGGAGGAACAATGGAAAGAAGACAAGCAGGAGTATTACCGCTCCATTCTGGCTGGGGTAGACTATTATGGTGCAATTAGCAAACAGCCATACATCGGGCCGTGGCAGTTCACTGCACGGGACGATCTGCTGCTGCGCAAAAGCGACGGCCTCCTGCTCGTGTATGACGAAGATGCAGGCGAAGGCAGCCCACGTTTTGTAAAGGAAAAGGCAATGAAGAAACAACAAAACGAGCATTATCCCATCATTACGGTAACTTCCGAGGATATTCAATCTGTCGCGGAGGAAGAACGCATGAATGATTTTGCTTATGATGGGTACATCCCCTTCTAACTACAGATACTGTACAGCAAATTGCTGTACAGTATTTTTTTATCTGACTGGACTCCGTTCTATTGGACTGGGCCCGGACTGGCCCTATTATCGGACTGCATTCCGGGATCGGTGAGATGTTATAAATCACTCTTAAATGGAGTTCATCGGTGAACTATAGGAAATTGCCCTCTCGCCACAAATGGGAATCTCATGTTTTTTTTCGGGCAAGGTTGGGTATAAGTAGTATTAAAACTGCGATTTTTATGTCGTATGGGACAAAGGGGAACTGCAACCATGACTTTAACGCCAGAGCAGCGCATCCAGCTGCACGGGTTCAATAACCTGACCAAGTCACTCAGTTTCAATATGTACGATATCTGTTACACCAAGACCAAAGAAGAACGTGAAGCTTACATTGAATATATCGATGAACAATATAACGCAGACCGACTGACACATATTTTGAAAAATGTATCGGACATCATCGGCGCGCACGTCCTGAATGTCGCACAGCAGGATTATGTGCCGCAAGGCGCGAGTGTGACCATGCTGGTATCGGAAGGCCCGATCGTTGAGATTCCCGAGGAATCCTTCGATGAATCGCCCGGTCCCCTGCCCGATAATGTAGTCATGCAGCTGGACAAAAGCCACATTACCGTGCATACTTATCCCGAATTCCACCCCAGCGAAGGCATCAGCACCTTCCGTGCCGATATCGATGTGTCGACCTGTGGTGAGATTTCACCGCTGAAGGCGTTGAATTACCTGATTCATTCTTTTGATACGGACATTATGATTATGGATTATCGCGTGCGCGGTTTTACGAGGGATACGAGTGGACGCAAGCTGTTTATCGACCATGAGATCAGTTCGATCCAGAACTATATTCCGGACGAGATCAAAAGCGGCTTTGATATGATTGACGTGAACGTCTATCAGGAAAACATTTTCCACACCAAATGTAAGCTGAAAGAATTCGATCTGGATAATTATCTGTTCGGGTACACCAAGGACAAGCTGAGCAAAGCCGAGCAACAGGAGATTACCGAGTGGCTGAAGCTGGAGATGGACGAGATTTATTATGGCAAAAATATAGACCGTTCTTCCTAATTGGACAGAGCAATCTGAAATGATGTGATAATCAAAAAAGACAAGTGATTCTGACCCTGCTCCTGACTTCCTTTACGAAAGCAGATGTTGCTGGTCATACACTTGTCTTTTTTGTTGTTTATCGTAACGATCATCACTTGCCTACAGCTTGTTGTTCGTTTGATCCGCTTGACAGTGTGTGGGCGAATTTCTTAAAATAGAGAGAACTGCACTCGGATGCGGTGAAGGAGGACTAGGGTATGATTGAAACGAATACGACCAAGCGTAATGAATCCCTTTTGCAAGCCTTAAACGCACGACATGCAGCCATCACGAACAACATTGCTAACGCCGATACGCCCAACTTCAAAAAGACAACCGTTGAGTTTCAAGACGAGCTTAGACGTATCATCGAGAACGGTAAAACCGGACAACTCCGGATGCAGCGGACACATGAGAAACATTTTCCCGTCAGCAATCCGAATGCCTCCATCGTACAGTACCGAGTGATGCAGAACAATGAAACAGCCATGAACAATAACAACAACAATGTAGATATCGACCGGGAGATGGCTCTGCTTTCCGAGAATCAACTCTTGTATAACTACATGGCTGATCGAGTTAGCGGACATTACAAAAAAATGAAAAATTTATTGAATGATTTAAAATAAAAAGCTATACCAGCAGCCCTTGTGGCTGCTTTTTTGTGTAGAAACACCGATGATGAAAGCCAGAATGATAGGTAGTTGGCTTGAATGTCTCTTTAATCCACACTGGAAGTTCGGTATTTATTAGGGCTGTAGTATAATGGGTTAAGCGAAGAAAGTTAGATTATATAAAAAGAGGTGCAACATGACTCATCAATACAATGCGTTTCAAGGCTCCAAGGTCAGACTCACGGCACCGTGTCCTGAAGACCGCGTGCAAATTGCACATTTTACACAAAACTACGAATATATGCGTAACATGGATACGGATATTGTGACGCCACAAACATCCGATGAAACCGGTTCTTCTTCCGTTCGGAACGGTCAAGATTTTGAATTTGCCCTGCGCACGTTGGAAGACAATCGCTTTCTCGGATTTGTTGCCATCTATCGATTGGAATGGAATAACCGCTCTGCACAACTGGCTATCGGCATTGGTGAAGAACGAGATCGTGGCAAAGGTTACGGCAGTGACGCTCTTGCGTTGATTTTGCGATATGCATTCCATGAGTTAAACCTGAATCGGATTGCTCTTGACGTGATTGAATACAACGAAGCCGCGAGACGGGCATATTTGAAGGCCGGATTCCGCGAGGAAGGCAGGCATCGTGCTGCAGTGCTGCGAGACGGTACACAATACGATCTGATCTCGATGAGCATTCTTGCAGCGGATTGGTCCGCCCAGACAGGATATCCCGTTTCGTTTCAGCCAGGGGCTAGTTCGGGTAGTGAAAGTGTTTTCCCTTCGACAGGCTCTACTACTGTTGGTCGCATGGCGGTCGAGGTCACTCCCCGAATCGGCGTAGGTGCAGTGATTCTTAATGAACGAAATGAAGTGCTTCTTGTTTGGCGTAATCGTGCACCCGAACAGCATACCTGGAGTATCCCCGGTGGGAAAGTCGATGTGTATGAAACACTGGAAACGGCTGTTATTCGGGAGGTTAAAGAAGAAGTCAATCTGGGTATTGTGATCGACGGTCTTCTCTGTACCGCAGAAACGATTCGTCCTGAATCGCAGGAGCATTGGATTTCCGTGCTATACTCCACCAAGGTAGTTAGCGGAGTAGCACGCAACCTGGAAGAAGGTGGAGCCATTGGAGAGATTGGCTGGTTCCCGCTCCATGCGCTGCCTTCCCCACTCGCCAGCTTTGCCATCCCGGCATTGGAAGCAGCGAAGCAGCAATATACAGAGAAACATGACACCGACAGCTCACAATGAATACCTTTACGGGAAATACATTAGCGCAACGTACCGTCCCTTTCATACTGCATGAGTCCAGATCCCAGTTTAACTGGAAAGGTCAAGGTGCCCTTTCTCTGAAAACGTTCCGTTACGGAACATCATTATATGAAGCGGGTCATGGACATTTTGCAGTCGATCAGGACAGATATCTGCTCTTGAACGAAGGACAGGAATATCAGCTACATATTGATTCACCGGTTCCTGTCGAATCTTTTTGCATATTCTTCCCTTCGGGTCTGGTGGAAGAGATCGGTCGGAATATTTCAGGAAGTAACCGTTATCTGTTGGATGAGCCTTTTGCCACATCCTTCTCTGGTACACTGGACTGGATGGAACGAACGTATCCCATGACCGATCAACTAGGAGTTGCCCTTGAGCGACTGCGCTTCTCCTATGCCTCTCACGCCGTAGATGTATGGGGACTAGAGGAACAACTCTATCAACTGGGCGTGCATATGCTTGTTTTGCACCGTGATATTCGTTCGGAAATCGATAGCCTAGATATGGTGAAATCTTCAACTCGAAACGAGATATATCGAAGAATCTATATCGCACATGAGTACATGACAGCCTACTATAATAAACCTATCACGCTTGCAGAGACCGCCTCAGCCGCGCATCTGTCCGTGAATCATTTTCTCCGCAGTTATAAAAAGGTGTTTGGCATTTCGCCACATCAATTTTTGACGGAACGCAGGCTTCAGGCCGCCTGTCAGTTGTTATCCAATACGGATCTCCCTGTTACAGAAATCTGTTACAACGTCGGTTTTGAGAGCCTTGGCTCATTCAGCTCCCTTTTCTCCAGGCGATTTAAACACTCCCCTGCACAGCATCGGATAAAAAGGTGATTTTCGAGAAGCCCTGTCCGTGTGAACCATCTATCATGAGGTTAGCTCCGAACAAGCTTACGCCACATTCCCCGTGTGTATAGATACGAAAGAGAGGTTTTCACAGATGAAAGACACAGATCAGAATACAAATCAGCTAGAACCATTGGAACAGCTATTTGAAGCTGCACAGCAGAATGATGTGGAAAAAGTAAAGTCCCTTCTTGCCGTACAACCAGAACTGGCCAACACGGAAAACAAGGATGGATTGACACCGCTGGGATATGCCTCACATTTTGGACACACGGAGAGTGTACATACCCTGATTGAACACGGTGCGGATGTGAATGCGATCTCTCATTCCCTTATCTCCTTCATTCCCTGCAACACAGCCCTACACGCCGCACTCGCTGGAGAGCGTTCAATGGAAGTGATCAAGCTATTGCTGGAACATGGCGCATCCACGAGCATCATTGACAGTGACGGACAGCAAGCCCTTCACACAGCTGCCTTTCATACCGATCAGACAGCCATTATAGACTTGCTGCTTGAATATGGAGCCGATGTCAAAGCACCTAACACATCCGGCGAAATCGCACTAGATATTGCGAAGCTACGTGGTCATAACTCTGTCGCTGCTCGTCTGGAGCAAGCGATGGCAATGCTATCCTAAGAGGGATAGATATAAGCTGCTATAGCGATGTGAATCAGCACTATACTTTGGACTCATGCTACACTTGAGAATTGGTATTGTACCTATAAGGCTATACGAGGTCATCCTTGTAACCGTCAGAATCTTCCTGGAGCGCAATGCTCGTGGGAGGGCTGACGGTTTTTGCTGTATAATGCAATGAAACTTTCTGAAGAGGAACATGCACAAAATTTTTTCAAAAAACAAGAACCGTTTGGCAACTTTCTCTGTCTAATACGAAACAACATCAGCAAAGGAGGAGCCTTGTGACCCCTACCGAACTTACGCGAGCTGCACAAAAGGGGGATGCTGCAGCGTTTGCAGCCTTAATGGAGACGCATCAGAGCCGCCTGTACCGGATCGCCTATGCGTATCTGCATAATGAGGGCGATGCACTGGAAGCGATACAGGAAGCAACCTACCGCGCATACCGCAAACTCAAAAAACTGAAAGAACCTACCTACTTCAGTACATGGCTAATCCGCATCCTTCTGAACTACTGTGCAGATGAACGCAAACGCAAAATCCGGTTCAGTCCCGTGACCGAGATCCGTGAATCCGGCCGCTGGGATCGTCCCGAAGATCCAGATCTTGCCGTTGCGGTAGCTGTACTTGAACCGGAATACAAACAAATTATTATTCTAAGTTATTTCGAAGGTTTCTCGTTAACTGAAGTCGCTGACATTCTCGAAATTCCGGCAGGCACGGTCAAATCACGACTGCACCGCGCGCTTGGAAAGCTCCGGGATCAACTTGAACCGAAAGGAGAGATCTTATCATGAACGACGAACATAATTCATTCGAAGCTATGGAGACCCGTCTTCAAGCACGCAAGGCCGAATACGATACCATGCCCGTACCGGATACAGCAACTTCACAGGCCATTCAAGCTGGAATTCGTCAAGCTTCCCGCAAACGAAAAACAAGATTACGCTGGCTGACCAGCTCGATCTCCGCAGCTGCCCTGATTTTATTGTTCACTGGCTGTATTCGGGTATCCCCTGCCTTTGCGTCCTTTGTCGAGCAACTGCCTGGAATGGAAGGCGTCGTTAGTCTGATCCGGCAAGACAAAGGATTGGTGATGGCGATTGATCAGTCCCTGTTGCAGAAAGTCGGGATCACCGACGAGCATGACGGGGGTTCCGTAACCGTGGAAGGCATTATTACAGACGACTCACGCATGGTTATTTTTTATAAGATGAAAGGCATGAAAAATACAGAGAAATTCGACTATGACATCGATTTACTTGATGGAGACGGTAAAGATCTTCCTGTTGGTTTTGGTTATTCTACAACCCACTCTGATTCAGATGCTCAAGTATATGAAAACTTTATTGACGTCATCTTTACCGATGAAGCCACCCCTCCGGATGTATTAACGGTGGTGTTCAAATCGAGAGATAAAGCCAATCCAGGGGTATGGAAAGTAACGATGCCAGTCGATAAAAATCTAACCAAGGGCATGAAAAAGGTCATCCCTGTAAACGAAACCTTGGTCGTCGATGGACAACGTATCCAGGTAAAACAGGCGATCATGTATCCAACCCGGTTGGTACTTGACGTGCAGATGGACCCAAACAACACCAAAAAGATCTTTGGTCTCAGCGATCTGCAACTCGTGGATGAACAAGGACGCGCCTGGAGAACCGATACCTCCATCGGGGAAGATACACGTTCCATCTATTTTGAAAGCATGTATTTCTCCAAACCTGAAAAGCTGACCTTACAAGGCTCCGGATTCTCAGGTCTGGATAAAAAGGAGCTTGATTTCAGCCTCGACCTGAAAACACGTGAGATCACGGGCGGCCCTTCCGGGCTCCAAATGCTTGACAGCAAAGTGGAAGGCAAAGATCTCATTGTTGATTTCTCTGTTCCTGACAACATGGAAGATAGTTTCATGCTTGGTTTCAGCAAAGTGAAAGACCGTTCAGGTAAAACCTATCAAACCCCTGGTTCAAGCTGGAGTCCGGGATATGGAAGAGATCAGGATCACACCACGGTATCCATCACCATCGAAAATGGTGCAAAGTTACAGGGTGAACTTCAGATGAAAATTGCTACCTATCCGTCAAAAATAAAGTCACCTTTCTCACTCGAAATCTCTGTAAACCCTTGATGCATAATCAACAAAAGGCTGTCTTTCGCCAAACTTTCCTATATAATGATGGAAATATTATGAAGTCACTTCATGAGCAACGTCAGCTCAAGTGGGAAAGGTGTGTTATAAGATGAACCTGCATTCTATCCGTTATCCGCAGCCACTCGTGAAGGGCGATACGATTGGTGTAGCTGCACCATCCAGTGGTGTAGGCGAGTCTATGCATCGTCATTTGGAAGACAGCAAACACCATATGGAGCGTCTCGGCTTCAACATTAAGGAAAGTACTTCCCTGCGTAACAATTCCAAATGTGTGAGTGCTCCCAAAGAAACTCGCGCGGCAGAGCTGAACGCATTTATGCTTGATCCCGGGATACAGGCCGTCATTCCTCCATGGGGCGGAGAGTTTCTGATGGATATTCTGCCGCTGTTAGACTGGGAAGCGTTGAAGAAGTCACCACCTAAATGGGTGCTCGGCTACTCCGATCTCAGTACATTCTTGTTTGCCTACACGTTGTTAACCGGATCAGCCTCAGCTCATGGTACGAATTATGTTGATCTACGGTCAAATGAATTAGATCCGGTTACGGCTCGCTGGCTTGATGTGCTGCAGACGAAGGCTGACGAAGAGATCACACAAGTATCTTCTACCCATTATCAATCCAAATGGAATATGGCACTGCCCGGCTTTAATCTGGATACGCCTTCTTCCTGGAAGCAGCTTGGAGCAACTGAAGGTAAACATGCCCCTGTTCGCTTCTCAGGACGGTTAATCGGAGGTTGCATGGACACGATTACGTGCCTGATCGGTACTCCTTATGCACCGGTAAAAGACTATTTGCATCAGTACTGCGCTGACGAAGGAACGATCTGGTATCTGGAAAGCTGTGAGATGAATGCAAGTGATATTTATCGTCGTTTGTGGCAGATGAGACAAGCGGGCTGGTTTGTCGGGGCCAACGGTTTTCTGTTTGGACGACCTGCCGGTTATTCGGATACAGCCGATTTTACGTTTACCGATGCTTTGTCTTCCGCTCTTGGCGATCTGAACGTGCCTGTCCTCTATGATGTAGACCTGGGTCACATTCCACCTCAGATGACTTTCGTAAATGGCGCATTAGGTCAGGTAAGTTACGAAGATGGCCGCGGAGCACTGCATATGATATATGTGTAATCACCTTTTGTAGGCAGATGCATACCTTGAAGTAAGAAGCATTTTATTTCGAGGAAGGGTTGTGCATCATGTCTGAATCATCATCCACACCAACCACTCGTGTTGTATATCAGGCCAATCAACCGATGCTGCAATCCGTGCAAAGTGTGCGGAACATGCTGCATCATACGGCTCGTCAGCATATCGGCAAGAAAGTGCACGTTCAGAACATCGATGGTCAGGTCTGGGAAGGAGTCATTATTAGTGCAGACCGCGGAATTCTGTACCTTCAAGTGACGCCAATGCATGGTTATCCTGAACCACGCGCTTTGTTTGGCCCCACAATTTTACCGCTGGTGCTGTATGAATTGCTCGTCATCACCTTGTTAATGTAAGCCAAAAGGCTTCGTCTCTTTCCTCTCGGGGATCGGGCGAAGCTTTTTGGCTTACCTGTCCCGGGATTGCTTATGAGCCTGTGAAATATGATACAATGGTGTCGGTACCTCGCCTTATTACATATGAAACGGAGTTTGATCCGGTTGGAATACATACGTCATAACCCCTCTTCTCCTGTTGAATCCGAACCGGAGATGCGTAACAAAAGTCAACATCCTGTTACTGAACCGTCTGAGCAATCCCAAGTCATCGCCATCTGTCTGCTTGCTGGGAAAATCATGCTGCAAAGCGGCGGTGAAACGTACCGCGTTGAAGATACGATGAAGCGGATGGCCGCTGCATTGGGGCTGCCACATTCACATAGTTATGTGGTGCCCACCGGCATCTTTTTCTCCGTGGATGCCACGGAACCTGCGAAGCTGATTCGCATCTCGGAGCGCACAACAGATCTCGATAAAGTATCTGAAGTCAACGCGGTCTCGCGCCGCATCGGACAAGGGCAACTAACCGTTCAGGAAGCCCATGACCTGTTGCTGGAGATCGAACGAAAACCTTCTGGTTATTCGTATGCTGTGCAGCTAGGGGCCGCTGCATTATCCAGTGCTTGCTTCACGATCATGTTCGGCGGAGGCTGGGGAGATTTTCTTCCGGCACTACTCTGCGGCGGAATCGGTTACGCGGCGGTCATTCTTTTTCACCGCTGGGTGCGCGTCAAATTCTTTGCTGAGCTCACAGCTTCCTTTGTCATCGGCATGCTCGCCTTTTTCCTGGTGTATGCGGGTGCAGGCTTTGAGCGGGACAAAATCATTATCGGTTCTGTCATGCCGCTCGTGCCAGGACTGCTCATTACCAATGCAGTGCGCGACCTGATGGCTGGGCATCTCGTATCCGGCTTATCTAAGGGCGCCGAGGCTTTTCTGACTGCTTTTGCCATCGGCACAGGCATTGCTGTTGTATTTTCACTTTTGATGTAAGACGGAGGGTTGCAGGAAATGCTCCATTTTGTAGGACAAGCTTTAACCAGCTTCATTGCTTCAGCTGCGTTTGGCATTATTTTCAATGCGCCAAGACGGATGCTGCTTCACGGTGGATTTGTCGGTATGATTGGCTGGATTATCTATATTGTGCTGGAGTACGCGGCAGATGCTGTTCCGGCCACACTGGCCGCAACGATTGCTGTTGGGGTCATCAGTCAGCTATTCTCCCGCATGTTCCGGGCACCTGTCATTATTTTTAGCGTGGCAGGTATCATTCCTCTCGTGCCGGGTGGACTGGCGTATAATGCGATGCGTAGTTTTGTGCAAAATGATTACAGTGCTGCCATGGAGATGGCAGCCAAAGCACTGATGTTATCGGGTGCTATCGCCGTAGGACTTGTACTATCAGAGGTATTAAACCAGATGATTCAGAGCCTTTCCCGTTCAACCCGCATTAAGTCCACCTCCAAATGAAATCCTCAATGGCAGGTTGATCATCTCGCAAAAAAAGCCCATCGTCTGCAAGCTGGAGTTTTGACTTAGCTCCGTTCTTGTAGGCTATGGGCTTTTTCGTTTTTGAGATCAAATGAAAATTAAAACGATCTCCTTCTCGTTTACTTGATAAACGTATTTTTTACACGCACCGATTTCAGAAAATACGGAATAAAAATACAGCACGTCAACAGTGAGCGAATGATCAGGTTAAAAGCAGGGGTCGCATCCAGCACATGTTCTTCCCTTCCCACCTCGTTCTGGGCAATAAGAATCCAGGTAGCGATACCGATCATCAGATTGACAATGTACTGTATAATCATCAAACGTGGGAAAAGCCGCTTTCTTCGGTATAAAAGAACAAGATTCACAACAACGATGACAAACAGAATAACGCTGCTAATGAATCCAAACCACAGCAGCGGCTTTATGACTTCCGTATACAGCTGCGGGTCGATGCCCCGACTTCCTTCCCATCGTGCTGGATCCATGATCACCGCAACCTGTGAAATATCCGAGAGTAAAAATACTAGTGAAGCCCAAAGACTAATCTGAATTAAAATCAACCAGCCGCCCAAACCCGAAATGCCTGGAAGTTCAGGCCTGGTGCCACTTTTGGACGAATACATATCTAGATCCTCATCTTGCTTACCATATGAACTATTCATGATACCCTCCTTATAACAACATAAGAGCATCTATTATAACTTAATATCTGTATGTTGTGTTATAAAAAGGAGAATATTCTCTTACAGATCGAGCACGAGTATCAATTGAACTTTCCGCTCCCTTATTCCCTTTCCTTTATTCCTTGCTACGTTTCATCACCGTTCCGAACAACTCCGCTGCAGTTCCGCTTCCGGACTTTAAGTAATGTTTCGCATCCGTATAATCAAATCCCATCCACACGACACCCGTCCATTTCCTTGTATATCCGGCAAACCAGATATCCCGATTTGCTTGCTTGGGCACATTCGGCAATGCGGCCTGTGTCGTCCCCGTTTTGCCAGCGACATGATCATCAGGCAACTGGGCACGCTTTCCTGTTCCTTGGCTTACGACAAGCTGCAGCATGTTCGTTATTTCTTGAGCCGTTCGCCTCGTGATGACTTGTTTATTTTCTGAGCGATGGCTATAGATAACTTGCCCACGGGCATCCGTTATTTCACGTATAAGGTGCGCACGATTGAATCTCCCTTCGTTGGCAAATACAGCATATGTTTGCGCGAGCTTAAGCGGCGAGACACCTTGATGCAGCCCCCCAAGGGCAACGGACAGATTCATATCTTCATCCTGTAATTGAATTCCCATTCGCTGAGCGAACCCTTTGGCCTGGTTCAACCCGATTTCGTGCAGCAGCCAAACCGCAGGCGCATTGATTGATTTTTGCAGAGCCTCCGACAACGATACCGTACCTCTATACCTTCCTCCCACATTGCCCGGCTGGTAATTCCCGTAACGCGTAGGCTGGTCAGGCAGCATACTTGCTGCCCCGAATCGTCCAGACTCCAATGCAGGGCCATAGACAATGACGGGTTTAAATACGGATCCAGGCTGCCTTGCATTCTTCAGAGCACGATTCATATCTCCCTTCACAGGATTTCGTCCGCCCATCATGCCCTTCACTTCGCCGTTATGTTGATCAAGGATAACCATGCTGGCCTGTACCTGTTGATTTTCTCGGTCATCCGGAAACCAGACATCTTCCTCAAATGTCTTCTCCATTGCCCGCTGCGCTGTTGCGTTCAAGCCTGTTCGAATCGTCCATCCCGCGGAACGAATCTCGGCTTCACCCTTGCCGGTTAGAAGTGAAGCCTCTTGCATGACTGCATCCAATGCAGATGTATAGGAAGGCTGCTCCATTGCCGATGTATGTGCCGTTGACAGGCTCCTCATATTTGGAGGAAGTGCTTGGTAATTAACAGCTGCGGCCTCCTGCATTTGCTTGCTCGTAATGATTCCCTGTTCATGCATCATGGAAAGAACGACCTTACGCCTCTCTTGGGAAAGAATCTCGTTATCCACCGGATTGTATATAGACGGCCCTTTTGGAATACCCGCAAGCGTCGCGATTTGCCAGAGTTTTAATTGTTTTAAATCTTCCACACCGAAATAACGCCAGGCCGCTGCCTTGACCCCATACTGCTGCCGTCCCATGTAAATCTGATTCAGATACATTTCCAGAATTTCATCCTTCGAATACTTCGTTTCCATCTCGATCGCAATAGATAACTCGTTTATTTTACGGATGAAGTTCTTATTTCTGTTCAGGTACAGATTTCTAGCCAGTTGCTGTGTGATCGAGCTCCCACCCTGGCTCCAATTCATATGTAATATATTTTCTACCATTGCCCTGCCAACACCAATGACGTCTAGACCCGCATGTCGGTAGAAACGTCGATCCTCGGTCACTAAAAAGGCCTGTTTTAACATATCCGGCATTTCTTGCAGATCGGCATGCACCATATATCCTCCGTTTGGTGTCGCCAACTTGATGATCTCTTGTCCAGCCTCATCCAGAATGACGGTTGATGAAACTTGATTCATAACTTCCGGTTGATGGCGAATAATCATTTTTCCATACGAAAACAAATAGATGTACAGCAGCACCAGTAGAACCGCTACAATAACAGCAACATCATACAATCGATAGATCGAACGTTTTATCTTCATATTTAACATGATGGTTCCCCGGACTTAACCTTCATTCCAGAGCAATCTTTATTCGCTGTGAGCGCCGCAATCGCATTGATCTGATCACTCAATTGCCGCAATTCACCACCACTTAACACCTGAATTGGTGCAGGATTCCGGCCATTAGCAAGTTCATGGGTTCCCCGCACAAGGGCTTGCATGTCTTCGCTTATTTTCTGAGAACGAATCCAGAAAAACAAAAGAAACAAACCTGCACCTATAAGCAAACCGATCGGTTTCTTCCCTATATGATTAATGCACCAATGTACGAGATGAGTAAACCAGGCAGCCTCATGGAACATCAAACGATAAGCTAATCTCATGATCTGGTACATAACAAAAAGAAGCACGATGCTGAGAACCGCGCTTGCTCCGCAAATATAGATGTATTTCATTCGAACGGTGTTAAATCTCGAACTCATCTTCGGTATCCTCCTCATACTTCAAACAGATTGATAGAGGTAGCATACCGAATAGTTCTTAAAGAAGCGTTGTTAACTTCTTATCAAATTCTTAATTTACATATCTAAAGCTTAATATGAGAGGTATGATATGTAACATTCTACTCTTCCAATGGAGTATGGACGGGTGGTTTTATGGCTGGAAAACGGGTAACAAAATCCGTCCGGCCCTGATCACTATAGGCCGCAATCTGCCCCTGATGCAGTTCTATCATGGATTTGGCAATGGCAAGTCCCAGTCCTGTGCCTCCTGTATCACGAGAACGTGATTTATCTACTCGGTAGAAGCGTTCAAACAGATGTGGTAAGTCCTGAGCCGGGATCGGTTCCCCGTAATTGCTGATACGTACCACAGCTTCTCCCTCTTCAAGAGCAAGGCCAATTTCCATTACTTTGCCCTTTGCACCATATCGAATCGCATTGCTGAACAAGTTTTCATAGGCTCTAACGAGTTCTCCCGGAGCAGCCTGGATCCATAAAGGCTCTTGGCCTCCAACGATCGTATAGGTCATTCCTGCTTCTTCAAGCATTGGAGCGAATTCTTCGGCGAGTTGCATGAGGAATGGAGTCAGATTCAGTGGTCTTAAAGACAACGGCAGACTTCCGCCGCTGACTCGAGTATATTCAAATAAATCATCAATGAGTTTGCGCAACGTCAAAGATTTCTCATAAGCGATACTGACGTAATAACGCATTTCTAATTCATCCTGATACCGATCCTTCTCGATATACTCCAAAAATCCAAGAATCGAGGTTAAGGGTGTCCTCAAATCATGCGAGATGCCTGTAATCAGATCATTTTTGGCTGCAACTGCACTCCGTTCTTCCTGAAGAGATCGCTGGAGTTGTTCAGCCATCTGGTTGATGCTCGCCGCAACCACACCAAATTCATCGGAAGTCTTCACCTCAATCCGATGTGACAATTCCCCTTTGGCAACTTCCTGAATACCCGCCGTGATCTCATCCAGGACAACCATCACTTTGCGAGTGAACAGAAAGAAAAACAGCACAAAACTGATGATTCCTACAGCAATCATCAGCGGAACAGAGCCAATATGATTCACTAGCCAGCGAACCACTTGCCCCGGAATCGTGTAATTCGGATATTGCTGATTTTCCAGAATCGTCTCGCCCACTTTACCTGCTCCATACAATATCACCGCAGTCAAAATGCCACTTAACATAAATGCGTAAATAAACTTCCAGCGTACCGTATTAATCCATTTCGAATTCATGGTAGAAACTCCCTGTTTGTATCATTCAACCTACGCGTAACATCCAGCCTTCTAGCAGCATTTAACCTGCTCGTGACATATAACCTAAATCGGTTTAATCATCTTGTATCCGACACCCCATACGGTCTGAATGAACTTCGGGTGTTTACTGTCGTGCTCAATCTTCTCACGCAGTTTACGAATATGCACCATGACCGTGTTGTTAGACTCCATGAATTCTTCTTTCCAGACTTGACGGTAGATCTGTTCCATACTAAGTACCGATCCTTGATGCCTAGCGAGCAGTTCAAGCACTGCAAATTCCCGGGGGGTAAGATGCACAGGCCTGTCATCCACCCACACCTCATGTGTGTCTGTATTAATAATCAGATCATCAATGATCCATTCATGCTCCTTGCTTTCTCTGCCCTCATTAAACGTATGATACCTGCGAAGCTGGGACTTGGCTCTCGCCACAAGCTCAAGCGGATTGAACGGCTTGGTTAAATAATCATCAGCGCCGATGCTCAGACCCGTTATTTTATCGATATCCGTACTTTTTGCAGACAGCATTATTATTGGCATTTTCTGCTCTTCGCGAATTTTCATACACGCTTCAATTCCGTCCATATTGGGCATCATGACGTCCAGAATAATGAGATCAATGTCTTCCGTCTTAAGCACCTCTAGAGCCTGTATTCCGTCATTCGCAGTAAAAATCCGGTACCCTTCATTGCCAAAATAAATTTCCATCAATTTAATAATATCCTGCTCATCATCGACAAGCAGTAGTGATGCTGGTTGTGCCACGGCATATTTCCTTTCTGCTTCACAAGTGCTACATCGGTTTAAACCGAATATCTAAGCAATCTATCTGTACACAGTATACCACTTTGGAATCAACCTACGGAAATCATCGTGATCTTCGCGCACCTGTTCAATCTTCATCATCATCTGATCTGTTTCTTCCGGCTTCACGTTCTGAATCCACACCACTGAAGATACCAATGCCATGGCCATATACAGTGAATACATGTTCCAGAAACCCTCATCCGGCTCACGTCCGTCAAAGTATCCCTGTATCTGTCCAATGGAATAAGGAGTACTGACCTTCGCAGCGAACAAACCCAGTTTCAAAAATTCATGCACAGGATCTCCTTGGTCTGCTCGGTTAAAATCAATTACTCCAGCCAGTTCACCATTGTTCACCACCAGATTAGCGGGATGAAAGTCATCATGCTGAAAACCATCGGGACGTTCTTTCATCCACTCCAGATGATCCTCAATAAAATTCAAAATAGGTTGATCTCTCTCCATTACCACAGGACACGCCTTGTATTGATCCACGTAGCGTCGATGCTTCTTACTCTTTCGTACGTACCATGACTCGCCCTGTTTCTCTACAGGCAGCCGATGGATACGCTTCAACTCGGCACCCGCTTGCAAGCCGATGGAATGTTGCTGTTGCTCACTCATTGAAGGTAATACCTCGGAAGCGTCTTCTCCCTCAAGATAATTCAAGATCATATATCCATTGTTTTCATCCAGCCTGCCAATGCCAAGCGGTGTCGAGCAAAGAACCCCCATTTGCTTCAATGCTTCTAAAACATGAACCTCTTTTTGTTTACTATCTATATCCCGGTATGGAAAGATTCGCAGCAATACATTTCCTTGGCCTGAAACAGCAATTTTGAACTTGTGATCCAGGGAATATCCTTTGGATATTCTTTCAATCTGCTTCGCCTCTCGAAGTTGAGGAATCACTTTCACAAGCTCGAGTACTCCACGCTCAGTTGAAGATAGATTCCCATTATGCATGAATTCTACCAACTGTATCCCTCCATTGTAGGTATGTGCCACCTAATATATGTATTGATGATATGTATTCGTTTAGACAAACATTGCCGTCTTGGGTTCTCTTCCCGTCAAGGTTAACATCGTATAGAGTTGTCCTCTATGATGGTACATATGACCCATCATTTCAAGTAACCATTCCAAACGGCTGTAGGAAGCACCCCAATATGATGTTGTGACATGAAGCAATTCTTCCGTCGTAAACTGCATGTACCGCTGGTAGAGAAAGTTCCGGTTCTCTATGAATGAATCCTTGATCTGGTTCACCGAACAAACGCAGTTCTCTTGGTAAAATTGAGTCATTTCCTCTTCCGATGACCCTTCGGATATGTACAGATCTGCGCGACAGACTAACGCTAGATGCGAGAGTAACTCCCTTATAGAACGCTTGCCCTCAATCGGAGTCAGGTCCAAATCTTCTTCACTTAATTGATCGCAAATATCAACTAATGACGAAACCGCCGTATCAATATGTTTGAATGCAGACTCAATCAACACTATCACTTCCTTTTCATCCCATTATACAGAACGTATGATCTCATTTCAACCTATGTACTTCCTTTAACTATTTAAACACGCTGGCGCCTCTGATTAACATATGCGCTCAAAAAAAGTCCCTCCTCCTCTTATAAACGAGGATTCAGGACATTTTGTTACAACTATTGAATAATTATTCTCCTAATTTATGGGATGACACTCGACTGTGTATAAAAATGAACTATAACTTAACTGGAGTAAATAGAACAACATGTACGATCAAATTGCTCGGCCTCCAGGTCAGCCCCTCGAATGAAAAACTGTAATTCACCGCAATCCAGCCACTGAAAACCGATTGCATCATGCGTATCTATTTTCAAGAGCAGCAGTGTGTCGGATAATTCTTCCCACGCACGCTCTTCATCCCCATCGTAATGCGCCGTCAGCTTCTTCACACATTCCTGCTCACTGCCGCCGTATGCCTCACCCAGCTCAATATAACTCAAAGCCTGATGTTCTGCATCAGGATGCTGCCCATCGGGGTAACCAAACATGCCGCCCCAATTCAGCGGGCTTGGGTGATTCCAGTCGGATTCGAATTCCAGATAACGGTCAAGCCAGCGGCCTTCCAGAGCTCCCTCTTCATCGCGAACTGCCTCTGAAGTATTCCCCTGTTCAGCCAACGCCGCAGCATCTATGTAAGCATAGGTAGGAAGCTCAAGGTTAGGCAAGACGGTAACCGAATGCGCTATCGTAGGCTCTCCCCCCAGAGCGGTAGCCCCGTCAGGTTCGCGTTTTACAAGATTATATGTAGACGGTTCGTAGATCACTCGATGTTCAATCGGATAAGCTGCATCCACACTGCCAATAAAAAAGTACAACATGCCCCGCTCCGGCAACGTTCCGCGCCCGTCATTCGGTGTATACGGAGACAAATCCACCATATTCAGCTGGGCCAGAAAAGTCATTGGCACCCCGTCCTCCGTAAGCGGCCAGTCCAGATCTTCTGGCAGATCAGGATGTCCGCCAACACGCGAATTTCCTGTTCTGCGATATTCATCCGTTGTGGACACATCCAGGCGAATACCCCAGCGCCCAGCATCCAGCACCAGATCGGCAACAGCACCGAGACCGTATTCTTCTTCGAGGGTTTTGCGTGCTTTTCTAGTCAGACGTTCACATTGTTCCGGCTTAATCATATAGATCCTCCCTTTTTGACGTTACACCTATGCTGAGACTTATTCACGTTCACACCTGTATATTCTTCCGCCTTGTCTTTTTTCCCTGCTTTCTGTGTAAAAAAGAGGCTGACCTTCGTCAGCCCCTATCTTTTCATATACTTTTGTTATCGATTTGAATCAGAAGACTTCTGTTGATAAGCAATCATATGCTCCTCACCATCCAGAAATTCATGCGACTGGTGCGCAGCCATCACCCCATGATAACTGATGTCCAGACCAAGGTCTTCCTCTTCCTCGGTTGAACGGACAGGAACCACTTTGCCAATGAGCTTCAGTCCGAACCAGGTCATGGCGAATCCCCAGGCGACCAACGCAGTCAGACCCAGCACCTGAACGCCAAGCAGCTTCCAGCCGCCGCCCATGAACAATCCTCCGTCCGTAGCAAACAGACCTACAGCAACAGTCCCCCACATTCCCGAAACGGCATGAACCGGAAATGCACCTACCGGATCATCAATGCGCATGCGATCCAGCCAGTTCGTAGCAGCCATCATCAACAGACCGGAGACAGCGCCGATGAATATCGCTGCCAGATCACCTACAAATGCACAGCCTGCTGTGATGCCTACCAGTCCAGCTAGTGAACCATTAATGACAGACGGTGCATCGGAACGATTAAAGCGGAACAAGGTATAGAGCAACGTAGCCGCACCACCCGCAGCCGCGGACAGCATCGTAACGATGGCGATGTGACCGATTCTGACATCAGTTGCACTCAATGTACTTCCTGCATTAAATCCAAACCAACCGAACCATAACAGGAAGGCACCTACCGATGCCAGCGGCAGATTGCTTGGCAGTGCAATTGCACTTACACCAAGCGGTGTGTATTTCCCTTTACGTGGCCCGATGATAATAGCCGCCGCCAGTGCAGAGAAACCACCCAGTGCGTGAATCACAGCTGAACCTGCAAAATCCTGCATGCCCAGCTGACTGAGCCAGCCGCCACCCCAAGCCCAGTGTCCGCCAATCGGGTATATAATCGCCGTCATCAGGATGATATACAGCAGGTATGCACGGAAATTGATCCGTTCGGCTACCGCACCGGATACGATTGAAATGACGGCAATCGTGAACGCGGCTTGGAATAGCCAAAACGTCTCCAGGGATACCGGCACGTTCAGATGAGAGAGATCACCGTTCAGGAAAAAACCTGTCACTCCTATAAACCCTCCTGCATCCGAACCATACATCAAGCCAAAACCAATCGCATAAAACAATAACGTACCAATCGTAATATCCGCAAATACTTTCATGATGATATTCACACTATTTTTATAACGTACAAAACCAGCCTCCAGCAAGGCGAATCCGCCCTCCATCAACAAAATCATCGCTGCGCTGAGAACAACCCAGACCGTGTCGATTCCGGAGCTTAACGTTTCCAAAGTCATGCCTGTACATCCTCCGTTTCACTAAGCTGTCTGATCTCGCGGATCGTTTCAGGCGAGAGCTCAATCTCTTCCTGCCGGTTATGACTAGCGAGCTGAATACGTTCCATGATCAGATCAAGGTCACGGATACGCCTGCGAATCTGCTCCATTTTGCGGAATCGTTCCTTCACCTGAACCATATATTCCACCGCTTGGTGATGAGAAGCTGGACGTCCCGCAAACCATTTGCGAACAGGAGACAGCGACTGATAAGCCACTTCCTCAGCTCGTCGTTTTTGTTCAAACTGTTCAATCTTCTGCTTGAGCGTTTCGATCTCATTTTCTTTTTTGACCTTCAACCGTTCGATAAGGTACAATAGATCGGACGATGATATTTGCAATGCTGTATGGTGATACACCTCGTCGATTACTAACATATCATGTCAGGACTCCTTACATATCAAGTTACTTGTTACCGATTATAGTTTGCCGGGGTGTGCCCGTCAATCTTTTTTTCGTTTTATGGAAGCCGTTGTATACAATTCAGCATACCCAATTTAAGGGTATGTTTTTTTATTTTCTCCACAAATTCACCTAACAAGGGATAATGTATGTGAAGTTCGCATTTGCTCATTTTGTGTTTTATGCTGGTTATACAGGGTTTTATATGTTCGGTTGGACATATAGAAATAGTAATGTTATTGTAATAAACCTAAAGAGAGGATGTTTATGATGTTTGAACGTAATGACGAAATACGTAACCAAATCTGGGAGGCTATCTCTGGGTTAGATGAAGATCAATTGAACCGGAAACCTTCCCCGGAACAGTGGAGCATTATGCAAGTGTTACGGCACTTGAATCTGATGGAAAATGTAATCACCAAGCAAGCTCGTCTTGCAGTGGAAAAAGAACAGAATGTGTCCATTGAGAAAAAGCCTTATGAAATGTCTCTGGACCGCAGCAGATCTGTCGAAGCCCCTCCTCATGTGCAACCACCAACTGAGCCTGAGAGACTTGCGGATATTCGTAGGGATCTGGCTGAGTCCCATCAAGCACTGGAACAGTTTGCACGCGAGCATGATGTTGCCCTGTTACGTAGTAAGTCGTTCCCTCACCCGGCATTCGGTGAATTGGATCTGGCACAATGGATCGATTTTACAAGCTACCACGAGGAACGTCATCTGGGACAGATTCGAGAGATCAAACAGCTACTGGGACTGTAAATGGGTTCTCCTGGTTTGTAAAATAAGCAAAAAACCTCCTTATCCACTTATAGTGGATAAGGAGGTTTTTCTTTATTTAAATCTGCGCCTCTTTCAGGCGGTGACTGCTCCAACTTTTTCCCCAGAATCACAAGATCCCGATCCACGCCATCCAGCACCGCCACTTCAGGATAAAATCCCCACTGTTCGAAGCCATGCTTGCGCAATAACCCCAGGCTCGGCTCGTTATGCCCGAATACAAATCCTAGAATCGTCGTGATTCCCAGCTCAGGACAAGCCTCGAATACTGTATTCAGCATCAACCCACCGGCCCCAATTCCACGGCACTGCTGATCGACGTATACGCTGACTTCTACCGTCCCATTGTATGCCGGGCGCCCATAAAACGAACTCAGACTAGCCCATGCGACAACCTGTCCATCCCGTTTCATTACCCACAGCGGACGACGATCCGGTGTATGCTCGTTGAACCATGGCAAGCGTTGCTCTACCGTCACCGGTTCCAAATCCGCCGTGACCATGCGGCTCTCGATGGTTGAATTATAGATCTCCACAATTCTCGGCAAGTCTTCGAGACATGCATATTCGATCTGTACCTTTTCCAGCGTCATTCCCTATTCCTCCATTGACCTCTATAAGTTGAACTAAGAATTTACACAGTCCACTCCGATGACAGAATAACCTTTCAATCGCTGTTATCCCCAGATTTTTTTGATCTCCTTTTCCAAAGGGAAAAATCCGGTGATAAAGGCGCTAAGCTTATGCTTCCGATGTAGCTTTCTTGCAGAAAGCTTTTAGCTTCGCTTTTTCAGGTTTTTTCTGTCCTCTCCGTTAAAGTGTAAATAAAATTTTCACCTTATCCAGCTCTAATCTCATTCACAACCAAGTTCAAGGCTATAATTAATTATAGAGGCTATTATAATGGAAAATGGAAGCTGGCGTACAGCATGTTATACCCATACCGCGACAACAAGTATTATCAATAAAATGTTTTTCGCCTGACCTGCTTACTCTGGCAGTCCCTGAACGGTATTGCCCCGTGTCAACTCCTGGCTCTGATCGGCCCAGCGAATATTGAGTGAACGTGACGTGAACAGGTCTGGACCATCGGATACCTGGAAGTGCAAGTGAGCTTCACTGGAGTTGCCCGAATTACCCAGATCACCGATGCGATCCCCCTGCTTGACTTTATCTCCTTTTTTCACCGCTACACTGCCTTTTTTGATGTGCCCCGTAATACTGTATTCTTTATTGCCATGATCGATAACCACATAATTACCTGCTGGCTTTTCCGGATTCATCACGCCAGGCACATTATCCTCAATATCGTTTTTGATCTCCACTACCGTACCATCCGCGGCAGCATAGAGCGGCTGACCAAACGCATAATAGTTGGCATTATCCTTGGCATCTCCCTGATAACTCGCCCCGTCTTTCGTCTGAACAATATCGAGTGCATAGCGCTGTGTTTCATGCTCGTAATGATAATTTTCCAGAACACTATGACCTCCCCAGAAGACATACATCTCTCCTTTCATCGGGAACTGAAATTCGGTCTTGGTCAGCTTGTTATCTGTATCGGGATGTGGTTCCAGTGGAGTAATCCTTAATCCGGCAATCTGATGATCTTCTGTAAAATTGGCGACGATCCCTTTGGTTCCTGTATCGTCTGTCCACGCATGTTCAGTCAAACCATTGATCTCAGCATCCACCACCTGCTTCCACGACTTCACTCCTATCAAAAAGCTGTCAGCAGACGCCTTGAAATCTTCCAAGGAAACAACTTGCTTCATGTCAGGAGTAAACTGATTATAAATCGCTTCTTTGGAACCATTCGTCAATGTATCCAAGAGATTATCCGGTGTTACCTGTTGATCTGTCGAACCATCATTTTGTTCTTTGCTTGAAGTGTCACCGTTATCCTTTTGATCCTTCACCTGTTCTGTAGCTTGCTTCTCAGCCTGCTTTGCTTCGTCGGAGGTAATTTTGTTGCTTGTACAAGCAGAGAGTACGGCAAATGCTGTCACGGTTAGAAGCAGTAGTTTCCATTTCCTATTCATCATTCAACACCCTTTCTGTTTATCTTTTCTTGCTTACCTCAAATGTACATCATGAGTCTTATGGTTTGTCTAACCTTCACTTACATCTAGTTAAACTTATGGCCCTACCCAAGCTTTATAATTAAGCTTCTGTTAAGGCAACCTATCTTCCAATCGGTCTCAAGAATGTTATGATGGGCAATATACCAAGAAAGAGAGTAAAGAGGAGGTTAGCATTACATATGGATCATGTCTCAATACTGCTTGTTGATGATGAACAAGCGATTTTACATATGCTCAAAACCGTACTGCTCAAAGAACAATTTCTCGACATTGATACGGTCACTACAGGTGAAGCAGCGCTCGAAGCATGCAGCAACAAAACGTATCATTGTATCGTGCTTGATATTATGCTTCCAGGGAAAAGCGGCTTGGAAATCTGTCCCTTTCTACGCCAGGTCACAGATGCCCCTATTCTGTTCCTAACCGCCAAAACAACGGACTATGACAAACTGACCGGATTTGCCGTTGGCGGCGATGATTATGTCGTTAAACCGTTCAACCCGCTGGAAGTTGTTGCAAGAATCAAATCACTTCTGAATCGCTATTTACCTTCCAAAGCGACAGCGGTTTGGCAGCAACAACAAAGCATTTCATTACACGCAAATACGTCATCTGCCGACCTATCGCAAGGCATTTATGATTTTGGACGATTTCAAGTGTTTGAACTGGCTGGGGAGCTGCGTGTTCAAGGACAGGCTGTAACCTGTCCGGCACTGGTGTTCCAGCTGCTTCTATTCTTCTGCAAACATCCAAACCGAATCTTCACCAAATCTGAACTGTATGAACGGGTGTGGGGCTCAGAAGCCATCAGCGACGACAACACGGTTATGGTGCACATCCATCGCATTCGGGAACGCATTGAAGAAGACCCTTCCAATCCGGCTTTTCTTGTTAACGTGCGCGGTTTGGGGTACAAACTGATCCTGCCTAGTAACCTGTCACGGACATGAGTATTCGCCGCAAGTTATTGACTCGCTTCATCGGTATGCTCACTGGCACGGTCATTCTGATTATTTTGTTAGGATCACTTGCTACCATCTGGGTTTTGCAAAAAGTGAATGAAGTGAATATTGTAGATGACTTTGCAATTAACGGATTGGATCAGCTCATTAATTCAGCGGAGATCATGCCGGACAACACCATACGATACGATCCCGATCTGCTCAAGCAGGTGGATAAAAATCATGGCTGGCTTCAGGTTCTGGATGAAAAGGGCTATGTCATCGACGATTATCATGTCCCTTCCGATGTACCAGACCACTACAAACCAGGAGAATTGATCGCCTACTGGGAAGCTAATAAACCGTTCCCCTACCAGCTATCCATGCTGATCCGGGAAAAGGACGGGAAAAATTTCACGTTATTATACGGAGAGCGAAATGCGGCCAAATCCTTACTTGATGAAATCCGTCCAAAGCTGTCGTATGAGGGCGGCAAACTGATTGTGAAACCCGCGGAGCAAGAAACGATTCGCAAAGCAGATGGCTACATTCAGATACTTAATCCCTATGGAAAGGAAATCGACTCTTATAACAAACCGGTCGTAGGCGTGCCCAGCCAGTACAGTATTCAGGATCTCGTTCTCCAGGTTCGTTACCCGAATCGTTCAGGTATATCGGTCGCCACATGGTACGATAACCAAAACGAAACGACCTGGATGGTAAGTGTACGGATTGACTCAACTGTCGTTGAGAAACAGAATCCATACGCTTTTATTCTTGAACCGGCGCTCATCGTCTTGATCTTATCCATCGTTGCGCTACTGATTTTACTCGCTTTATGGTACGCTAATCGATTCGGCGCTCCGATGCTGCACATGCTTCAGTGGTTGCAACGTCTGGAACAAGGGAAGTATGAGGAACCGGCAGGGGCATCAGGTATTCCGCGGAGCCAACGTCGCAATGGAAAATGGAAACGCAAATACCAAGTGTATGGTGACGTGCTTCACTCCATGCAAGCGTTGTCCCATACACTCAAGCAGGATGAGGAACTACGGAAACAAACGGATTCCCTTCGAGAGGAATGGATTGCTGGCATCACGCATGACCTCAAGACACCTCTTTCCTCCATTCAGGGATACGCGCATATGCTGGAAACGGACAAATACACCTGGACGGCTGAAGAAGTTCGAGAATTCGCAGGCATCATAATAGACAAATCCATGTATATGGACAGACTTGTGAATGATCTTGCGATGACCTATCGGCTGCGGAGTGGAGGATATCAACCTGAGGTTGAACGAACTGACGTAAATACGCTACTTCGTGATCTCGTGCAGCGAGCCGAGTGCAACCCTGCGTACGGTGAAGGACGTATTGTTTTCCAATCTGCAGACGCACCTATCTATGGGCTAGTACACGTTCCTTCTTTTGAACGGATTGTAGATAATCTCACTGCTAATGCTCTGCTGCACAATCCGCCCGACTCTGGTCTGGTTGTTCGTGTGACTGTTGGTGAACGTGACGGTGAATTTACAATCGAGTTTGCCGATAATGGACGAGGCATGAGTCCCGAGACCGTGTGGAAGCTATTTGAACGCTATTACCGAGGTACAGATACGGGAACGAGTGATGTGGGATCAGGACTTGGCATGGCGGTTACGAGAGGTTTAATCGAGGCAATGAAAGGCCGAATTGAAGTGTCATCTACACCTGGCGAAGGAACGACGATTCGATTGATCTGGATGCAAAATACAAAAGAAATGGGCTAGCCCGCATTCGAACATTCCACTTGACCTTTCCATTTTCAGTCTATATAATCGACTCTCAAGTAACACCTGTTCCAATTGTTGCATTAAATTTTGCACACTACAGGATTAACCGATCTGAAGTATCCCTGTGTAATTCAGTTCGTTGCATCCTTCATATTTAGCGATGACCAGAGACATGATTTGGATTGCGTGCTGCCCAGAGAGAGAAGGGATTGGTGAAACCTTCTTCAGCGAACGAATCCAAGTTACCCCTCTGTAGCCGTGGTCTCGAACCTCCGAAGATGTACAGATAACGCGCAGATCATCTCAATAGTTTATTTCAATCGATGATCTCGCAAGATGGTTACATATACGGTCAGTAGAGTTCACCGCCTGATCCCCGTTAACGGATTCCAATGAGGGTTATGTTGGGTTCTGTTTGCGGCGGCTGGCCGAGAGCAGAATGCAGCATAACCAAATTAGGGTGGAACCACGAGCCAAGCGCACTCGTCCCTTCTCCGGGACGGGTGTTTTTTGCGCTTCCAACACAAAAATATGGGAGAGTGGTTCACATGAGTCAAGAAAAACGGGAGTATGCAAGCGAGCATTTATCCTTGGGTGATCAGCACGCAGCAGCAGCGGAATCGTCGATTGAAAAGATTGAAGTCCAGTTGCAAGGCGGTGCTGTACGTAGTTACAAAGCAGGCATCACTGTCGGCGAAGTTGCCTCTTCGATCAGCACAAGTCTTGGCAAACAGGCGATCGGCGGGATCGTGAATGGCCAGAATGTCGATCTGAGCGAAAAGCTTGAGCAGAACTGCGAACTCATCATTGTCTCACAGGATAGCGAGGAAGGTCTGCACCGATATCGTCACAGCACAGCACATGTGCTCGCGCAGGCACTGAAACGTTTGTATGGCGCAGACCACGTGAAGCTGGGCATCGGCCCGGTCATTGAAGATGGATTTTACTATGATGTTGATCTGGAGCAGCCCCTCTCCATCAGTGATCTAGAAGCTATCGAGCGGGAAATGAACAAGATTATTCAAGAAAATTGGCCCATCCGCCGCAAGGTGGTTAGTCGGATGCAAGCCTTGGAGCGATTCGAAGCCATCCATGACCCTTACAAGCTGGAACTTATTCGTGATTTGCCAGAAGACGCTGAACTTTCAATCTATGAGCAGGGTGAGTTTTTCGACTTGTGCCGCGGGCCTCATCTCCCATCCACTGGCCGGATCAAAGCATTTAAACTGCTGAATGTCGCTGGTGCCTACTGGCGCGGAAATTCCGACAACAAAATGATGCAGCGCATCTATGGCACTGCTTTTCCGAACAAAGCCCAGTTGCAAGAACACCTTCACATGCTGGAAGAGGCGAAAAAGCGGGATCACCGCAAGCTCGGCAAAGAGCTGGAGCTGTTTATGTTCTCTGAGGAAGCCCCCGGCATGCCCTTCTATCTGCCCAAAGGTATGACTGTTCGTACAGCGTTGGAGCAATTTTCACGGGAGTTGCAGCTTCAGGAAGGATATCAGGAGGTTCGAACTCCGCTGATGATGAACAACCGCCTGTGGGAACAGTCGGGTCACTGGGAGCACTACAAGGACAACATGTACTTTGCGGATGTGGATGACGCTACATTTGCCTTAAAGCCGATGAACTGCCCCGGACATATGCTAATTTTCAAAAACACACTGCATTCCTATCGCGAATTGCCGATTCGCATGATGGAATTTGGTCAGGTTCACCGTCATGAATTCTCAGGAGCCCTAAATGGCATGATGCGGGTGCGGACGTTCTGTCAGGACGATGCCCATCTCTATGTGATGCCTGAACAGATCGAAGACGAGATCAATCGGGCGATCTCCCTGATTGGGCGGATGTACGACATTTTTGGATTCGATTATAAAATCGAGCTCTCCACACGCCCCGAGGATTCCATGGGCTCAGAAGAATTATGGGATCAGGCGGAACAGGCGTTACGCAATGTGTTAGATGCACGCGGTGTCGAGTATCGAATTAACGAAGGCGACGGCGCCTTTTACGGGCCGAAGATTGACTTTCACATTCTTGATGCGCTGAAGCGAAGCTGGCAGTGCGGAACGATCCAGCTTGATTTTCAGATGCCGGAGAAATTCGATCTTACTTATATCGGTGAAGGCGGTCTGAGACACCGTCCAGTCGTCATTCATAGAGCTATTTATGGCTCGATTGACCGTTTCATCGGCATTTTGACTGAGCACTATGCAGGTGCGTTTCCACTCTGGCTGGCTCCTGTACAGGTCAAGCTGATTCCCGTATCGGATCATTATGCCGACTATGCACTTGAAGTGCAAAGTAAACTACGGGCAGCAGGTATCCGTGTAGAAACCGATTTACGTAATGAGAAGCTTGGTTACAAGATTCGTGAAGCACAGATGGAAAAAGTCCCTTATTCGCTTGTACTTGGCGAACAAGAGAAAAATGCCTCATCCGCCTCTGTCCGTGCATACGGTCAGGGAGATCAAGGCATGCAGCACATCGATGCTTTTGTCCAGATGCTTCAGCACGCGGTGATGAATAAGATTTAATCCTGAAAAATGAATGGAGTAATACAATTCTTTTTAGGGAGGCGATGCATGGTAAAGATTTCCTCCCTTTTCACGAAGCGCACTCAGGACTGCTCACGCTGCTCAGACAGTTATAAGGGGTTATAACCTTTCGTCAGGCTGCAAACCAACCTGTTCTTCGCTCCACGTCCATAACTGCTGGGCGGCCGCATCATCCAAAGCATGGTCTTTCAAACGCTGCTCCTTCTGCTGATAGAAGTACCGCCCAGTCACCCCGGTGACTTCTGGACTTGTTGCCAAGTAAATCGCTGTCCGGGCCCCTTCCTCTGGTGTCAGGAAAAACGGCAGCTTGGCTGCAAGTGCCATGATGCGGGTGCCAAATCCGGTGTTGCGATCCACTCCGATGCTGGTGCCTACTGCACCTGGATGTAAACAGTTCGCCGTAACGGAAGTTCCCGCGAGCTTACGAGCAAGCGCCCGGGTAAAAAATACGTTAGCCAGCTTGGATTGGGCGTAACTTTTGATCGGATTATAGCCTTTTCGCAAATGCGGACCATCAAAATGAATTTTCCCGGCTTTGTACGCCCCAGAAGACACATTTACAATTCGGCCCTGTTTAGCAGATTTGAGTGGTTCAATGAGGAGCAACGTGAGCAGGAAGTGACCCAGGTGATTAATGCCAATGCTTTGCTCGAAGCCATCCGACGTTTCTTTGCGCTTCACCATCACCACGCCTGCATTATTCACTAGTACGTCCAGGTGATCATAGCGCTCGCGGTACTTTTGTGCAAACTGGCGGATGCTGTCCAGCGAACCGAGATCACACAGCATCAGCTCGATACTGGTAGAGCCGGATTCGCGTAAAGCTTGCTGAAGCGCCTCTTGTCCTCTCTTTTCGCTGCGGCATGCCATAATGACGTGATACCCTTGCTCGGCAAGTTCAATGGTAGTGGCCAGTCCCATCCCTGAGTTGGCTCCTGTAACGATGGCTGTCTGAATGGACATGAGGTGCCCTTCCCTTCTGAACCGGAGGTTCCGTGAATTATTTTAACGCTAAGGCATTATGATCCAGAATATGAGATAATACAGTGATCACCTGATCAGCATCATTCATGATTAGATCGTGCTCCATTCACATCTCGGTACCCATGGGAGGACAAGTCGTATGCTAACCCAAGAGGATTTCAAACACGTCAAGAAACTCGCCAAGCTTGAGATCAAACTGCTGGAACAGGAATATCGCGATATTCTGAACCATGACGATTCCTCAATATATGAAGAATACGAATGGCTGAACGAAGAACAGTCAAGCGAGCTTACCCGCAAACGCAAAAACCGGAGATACGCTTCGCTAACGATGGAGTTATGCTCTATTATGGAACAGATGTTATTACAGCTTTACAAACGTACGTATCAGAAAAAGTTTAATTCGACCCAGCTCATGAAAACTCCTGCTTACCGGGCACGCTCTAACATGGAGATGCTGGAGGCCGAACTGGGCAAGCAGCATATTGCTTTGAAATCCGGCAAAGAGCCATGCAGCGCAGCGCTCCATCAGGCGTTCCAGACAAGGAACAGACTGATTCACGAGAACTTCTCGTTCGCAGCGATCGTGAAAGACGGCAGCAACGAGGAAGAAACGTTCGAAACGATTTTACATGCGGTGAAAAAATATAGAAAACATCTGAGCTATGAACTGAACGTTCAGAATAAGGAGTAAGTAAGTGATTACTTGTACGTTGCTTAATGCATAATGGGAAAATGAACAAGGTACAAGGTACAAGGTACAAGGTACAAGGTACAAGGTACAAGGTACAAGGTACAAGGTACAAGCTGAGTTTACTGTCCCTTATTAAAAACACAACCTTATAAGGAGGTGCTCCGGACACATATCCGGATATTTTATGAGCCAACCTATACCATCCATCACAGTTCTAACACTCAACATTCCAACACCTTCGGGCAACAGCCCTATTCATCCTGTGCTTCTTCGTGACGAGGACGGACACACATTAGTAGATACGGGCATGATTGGCCAATTTGACGAATTACAATCTACACTCGAAGAGTTGGACGTCTCTCTCTCCGACATTAAACGTGTGATTGTGACGCATCAGGATATCGATCATATTGGTAATCTGGGTGCTCTGCTGGATGCTATTCCAGGCCTGGAAGTCTGGGCTCATACGGATGAAATTCCTTATTTGACAGGTGCAAAACCTCTGATCAAATTCACGCCGGAACGCCGTGCCATGCTGACCGCTCCTGTACTTGCTCTAGCAGATCAATTGCTGATGCAGCTGCCTGAGATCAACATCAGCAGAACACTTGCGGACGGCGACATCCTTCCGCTCCAAGGCGGAACACAGGTGATTCATACACCAGGACATACGCCAGGCCACCTGTGTTTTTATTTTAGCGAGCAACAGTTCCTGCTTGCTGCCGATGAACTGCGAGTCGTCGAAGATGAACTGGTCGGCCCAGCTCCACCAGCAACGCCGGACATGCCCGAAGCACTGCGCAGTCTGAAGAAATTGACGGGCCTCAACGTAGATAAAGTTCTCTGCTACCATGGGGGAGAATATACAAAAGAGCCTGCAAAGCGCATTGCGCAACTTGCCGAGAATTCGGAAGCTTAGGTGTAAGATTACAGTTTGTGCATGAGACACAGTGGAGGCTAGAGCTTTATAATCATTTGGGAGGACACGATGTGTAGCATTTGAGTCACATAAAACCTTCTCACAGTGTACATTGGTACACAGGCTTTCTAAGTTAGCTTGTGCTTTCCCTAATAACTCTAAGTAAATTCCATAACTATATTGCCTGTAATTCAAAAGCTGTCCTTCGTCTGTATACTGGCGGGGACAGCTTTTTTTGAATTTTATCGATGGATGCAGCTGCAATTAACAGAGCAGAGCTATATCGAGTGAGCGGAGCCCTCCACCTCCCAGAGGTTGAGTACTTACCTTCTGCCTATTCAATACGCCGTAGTCCGCCAAAAATTCTAACGATCACCAGAAGCCTTATTTGGCCCGATTCGCCACGTTTTACTTTCTAACGATCACCAGAGAGCTTATTTACTCCAATTCGTGATGATTTCACCCCATTATGCGCATTTTCAGCGAAATAACGTCTGTGGTGATCGTTAAAATTCACAAACCCTCAAAAACTGCAAAATAAGCTCGCCTGTGATCGTTAGAATTAAGTCCGAGCCATTCCCCTTACACCCGGCGTTTAGTAGTCTGCAAAACCCTACCCTACCCTTTCCTGTCCCCCCCTGGGACGCCTAACCCCTTTACTCTTTTACTCCTTAACTCCTTAACTCCTAATTAGGCACGTTTCCTCATTTACTCTGTAATCCCCCTCTACCTGCACTCTCACTTCCCCGATCTAACGATCTTCCAACCAATCCAGCTAAATAAACGCTATCCTTCCGGAGTAAGCACGATCAACTTATCATCCCCGTCACGCGGTGAGCCCCGGCCATCGCGATTGTTCGTTAGCACATACAGTTTACCGTCTTCACCGGCGCTGACATTACGTATACGACCCCATTCATCTTCGAAAAAAGGGACCACCTGCTCGACCTTCGTACCGTCTTCGGACAATATAACCCGCAGGAGCTGCTCCCCTCTCAGATTCGCAGCCACCAATGAACCCGCCCACGGGCCTTCCGTAATGAAAGCTACACCCGAAGGCGCCCAAGTATCATTCCCGCTATGTGCCAGCGGAGCCTGATAGGTTCCGTTATCATCGTCGTCGCCCTCTACTTCGGGCCAGCCATAATTCTCCCCGGCAACAATCCGGTTAATTTCGTCATGATTGCGCTGACCGTGTTCGGTCGCATAGAGATAACCGTTATCCGGATTCCATGCCAGCCCTTGAGCGTTACGATGTCCCATACTGTATACGGGGGAATTCGGCCAAGGGTTATCTGAAGGGATCGACCCATCGAGACCAATGCGCAATATTTTTCCACCAAGGCTATCCCGGTTCTGTGCCAATTCCGGTTCATAACGCTCACCTGTGGTGATATACAGCAGCTGATCCGGTCCGATCTTGATTCTTCCGCCGTTGTGATTCACCCCGCCTGGAATGCCCGTCAGCAATTCTTTGTCGATTACCGCTTTTCCATCCGTCACCTTCAGGCGCAGCACGCGATTGGCAATATCTTTCCCGTCCAGATACGAGTGGTAGGCATACAGATAACCGTTGCTCTCAAAGTCAGGATCAGCCTCCAGTCCGAGCAGTCCGCCTTCGCCCTCTTCGTTAAAAGGTGCCTCGAATTCAATTAGCGGCTCAGACTCCAGTTTTCCATTCGTAATGACTCGAATCGTGCCCGGGCGCTCAGTCACAAACATCCGCCCATCGGCAACCTTCACCATCTCCCAAGGTGCATTCAATCCCTCGACCAGAACAGAAGCTTGATAGGGAACGACCGCACTCCCTTGCTCATCCCGCTCTCCGGTGCCTGTTTCAGTATTGCCTTCTGTTGCCGTCTGTCCTTGACCAGCTCCCTCTCCTTGAGACAATGGTTGCGAATCTGACGTCGGTGTGCCGGGAGCACAGGATGCGGTTAACAAAGCCATGCTAAGCAATGAGGCATACAGCGGCACAGTTAATCGATTGTTCATGACGAATCAAACTCCCCTTTCAGCTTCATTGAATTGAGTATAAAACGTGGATCAGCTTCTCTCCCTCATTTTCGTATGTTGCCTGAAGTCGTGACGCGTCATATGTGTGAGTCTTTGATTCATGTGTCTGCCTGCCGATTTGTCTGTGTCTCTGTGTCATATGACTGTAAAGCAAGTTTATGTTGTGTGTCTGTGCTGCGTCTCGTGTTGTATGCCTGTATCGTGTGTCTGTGTTGTCTCTCATGTTGTGTTCCTGTATCGTTTATCTGTGTTGCAAGTCTCTATATGTCTAGTATATATGCGTCTATTCCTTCAGCCAACGTCCCACATGTAAAGCGGTTTCGCCCTGTATTACCCTTGCCACTCTTCGTCTAAACGGTAAAAACAGGAATTCCTTGGCTCAAAATTCGCCGCCAGTTTAGAATTTTTTCAACATCTTCTATAATAGAAGAAACAGACGCTATAGTGTTAAGCAAACACGGTGTATTAAAAAGAGCGTACATATGAAAGGTGGATATATCTAATATGAACCAAACTCCTTTATCCAGACTGGAAGCCGATCTGTCCAAGCAAGGGCTCGACGCCATGCTCATCACAGATCCAAAACATATTTATTATCTGACGGGATATGCGAGCAATCCGCATGAACGTTTTATGGGCCTCATGCTGGCACGCGGTGAAGATCCGTTGCTGATTGTGCCTGCACTGGACGCGGATGCTGCAGCGGCAGCTTCTTCTGTGTCCAACATTGCTACACATTCGGATACGGATAATCCCTACGCGCTGTTTGACCGATATCAAGGACGACTGGGCCGGGTAGGTTTGGAAAAAGAATACGTTACCGTCTCTCGTTATGAGCAATTGAACTCCGCTCTCGGCGGTGCAAGCTTTGAAGATGTCGGTTCGTTGCTGCGCGCACTGCGCGTGAACAAAACACCAGATGAAGTCGCTCGTATTCGCCATGCCATCTATTTAATTGAAGAGACACTGCGCCAAGGTCTCACCCATGTACGTGCAGGCGTTACGGAGATCGAGCTGGTCGCTGAGATGGAATATCAGATGAAAAAACTCGGAGCCGACGGTCCCTCCTTTGATACAATGGTGCTGACCGGACCCAAAACAGGCCTGCCGCATGGTACGCCTGGTGATCGTAAACTGCAGCACGGGGATTTGCTTATGTTTGATATGGGTGTGTACGCCGGAGGATATGCGTCAGACATTACGCGTACTTTTGCTTTTGGAGACATTTCACCGGAACTGCGAACCATCTATAATACCGTACTCGCCGCCAACGAAGCCGCGATACAGGTAGTTAAACCGGGAATTACCTGTGCATCTGTTGACCGCGCTGCTCGTCAAGTGACGATTGATGCAGGATACGGCGAGCGTTTTATGCACCGTGTCGGGCATGGACTCGGCATTGATGTGCATGAGTATCCTTCCCTACATGGAGAGAACATGGATCTGCTTCGCGCAGGAACCGTGTTTACCATTGAACCAGGTATTTACACCGCAGCAGGCGGCGTGCGTATTGAGGACGATGTACTGGTAACCGAGACAGGTGTAGAGGTACTCACGACGTATCCCAAAGAACTGCAAATCCTGACGGACTAAATCCGCAAGTAAGCAAGTAAGCAGCCGCAGAACACGATAAATACACCGTGATTAATACAAAAAATCCCGCAACCCATGACAACATGGCTTGCGGGATTTTGATTCTTGCGATGCGTCAAGCGTCCATTTAAGCGCACATGCATCGCGATCTGATTCGTATCGACTAGAGGGCTACTACAAAAGGCTTACATTTTGTAGTACCTGCTCAATCCATCTTCGTTAGCCCATTTCATGGGTTATATCCTGCCAGTCCTCCAGCTTTGGAAGTTCCTGTTTCCCCCAGTAATCCAAAAACCACTGAATCACCTTCGTTGTATCTGCCGTGGTATAACTGTAATGCTTAAATCCGCTCTCACCTTCCTGCAAACGGGTCTCTACCACCATTTTCCCTGGTTCCTCAAGCGAAGCAGCCTGCAAATACATACTTCCTTCTACCAGTTCTGACGGTTGCAGAACTACAAAATCGTGCAATTCCAGATCCGAAATCAAATCCACAAATACCGAGGCATTAAGACTCTCATTCTCGTAGGTTGTGCCGTTGCTCTCCAGTTTGTAGCGCAGTGTGGAATACATGCTCAATCCCCCTTATCTTATGTAATCGTAGACGTATAATACCGGGAAACACATTCTCTATAAATTATCCCCCAGCAGAGTCCATATTGCAACTGGCTCCGCAGAGGGATTTTAAGTGGCGATCCTATTTCAAACCATCGAATGTCAGCGATCATTTTCTTATTCAGACTGTTTGTTCATTGATGCGTTCATTTATGTGTTCATCTATGCTCACTGTTGGTTCAATACACGACTCATATCGACGCCTTGTTTGATTCATCCGCCTCATCTTCAAATTTAAAGTTACGCGCGGCATACAAAAACGGCGTTCCGACCGCAGTCAGCACAAACTTGATCAGGTAGGTCGTCAGGAAAATTTCCAGCCACACATCCCATGGATAGATAAACACAAAGGCAACCGTGCAGAATACGAGCGTATCCACAAAGGAACTGATAATCGAGCTGCCGTTGGTTCGAATCCAGAGCTGATTCCGTCCTGGTGCGAGTTTACGCAGCCAACTGAACAAACGCACATCCAGAAACTGACTGATAAAATACGCAGACAGACTACCAAGCGCCAGACGTGGCAACAGTCCAAATAATTTTTCCATGGATTCCTGCGCAAAATCAGTCGGTGCCGGATTAAAGAACAACACCATCTGCATCAGAACGGTCGTCATGATCAATGTGAAAAACCCAAACCATACCGCCTTCCGTGCCTCACCCGCCCCGTACTTCTCATTGAGAAGGTCACTGGTCAGATACATGCTGACATACATCGTGTTACCCAGCGTCAAGACGATCCCCATAATGTCTATCGTCTTAGTCACCTGAATGTTGGCAATGACCGTTGCTACCCCGATCCAGGCATACAGACCTTTTTTGCCAAACAGACGATAACATAGAAGAAAAAATCCGTACGTTACGAGAACGAATACCGCTCCCCAAACCAAATTAAACATGAATACATACACTGCCTTCCTAGTTTTGATTACGCGGGATGGTTACGAACCGCGGTTTGGCCCAGCGCCAAAACATGAATAACTCTATCACATTTCCGCAACATTGAACAGCACTAAATCCCTCCAGCGTTGCATAACAACGTTAACCCAACATACAAGTATCCTCACCCGCTCTATACCCCACCGTGACTCTAGCTCCTTCTCTATTGAAAAAAAGACTCCCACCACTCGTGCCCCATCTGCACGTTCAAGTGTAATCTACACGCAAAAGCCGCCCTCCGGAAGTTCTCCGAAGGACGGCCTTGCATCCACTCTTTTGCAGCTCGCTCTGCGCACGCTGCATCACCAAGTGCACAAGCTGTGCGGCATAAGCTTCGCCCGGTTTACGCGTGAGCAGCAGAATCCAGCTCACGGCTTTGATCGTTAAACGTGTCCCGATCGTTTTCTTTCAAAATTTTACTTGTCAGCAGTCCGGATGTCATGGACCCATTCACGTTTAGCGCAGTACGACCCATGTCAATCAACGGCTCAACGGAAATCAACAGTCCAACCAGAGCCACAGGCAAATTCAATGTGGACAATACGATCAGGGAAGCGAAGGTTGCCCCGCCGCCAACGCCAGCCACACCAAACGAACTGATCATAACTACGAGGATCAACGTCACGATGAAGTCCCAGCTCAGCGGGTCGATTCCGACCGTCGGAGCAATCATAACCGCCAGCATGGCCGGATATACACCGGCGCAGCCGTTTTGCCCAATCGTAGCCCCAAAGCTTGCAGACAGGTTGGCAATCCCGTCGGATACGCCGAGTTTCTTCGTCTGTGTCTCCACGTTCAGCGGAATCGCTGCCGCACTTGAACGAGAAGTGAAAGCAAATACCAGCGTTGGCAGTACTTTTTTCACATACGTAACCGGGTTAAATCCGGACAGGGAGATGATGATCAGATGGATGACAAACATAATCGCCAGCGCCACGTAAGACGCAATGACAAATTTGATAAGCTTCAAAATTTCCTCTGCATTTGTGGTCGCCGTTACTTTCGTAATGAGCGCCAAAATACCGTAAGGCGTAAGCCTCAGTACCAGCGTGACAATCCGCATCACAACTGCGTAGACGGCATTCACCATACCACGGAACGTTTCCGCCTGCTGCGGTTTTTTGCGATCCAATCCTAATACAGCTACGCCGATAAAGGCTGAGAAAATAACGACAGCCAGTGTAGACGTACGTCGTTCACCCGTCATATCCGCAAATGGATTGGAAGGAATGAACTCCAGCACCTGCTGTGGAATCGTCTGATCCTTCACATCAGCCAAACGTTCCTCCACCTTCTGGATTTGAGCCGTTTCCCGGTCTCCGCCTTGAATCTCAATGGAAGTCAGGTTGAAGCCTAAACTTGTTGCAATGCTGACTCCTGCAGCAATCGCTGTTGTAATTAGCAAAATAGCGATGATGGAGAAACTCATCTTACCCAGGTTTTGCTTGCCCTTCAGATTCATGATCGCCGAGATAATCGACACCATGATGAGTGGAATAACTACCATTTGCAGCAAACGAACATATCCTGAACCGACCAGGTTAAACCAATCGACTGACTTCGTAATCACATCCGAACCCGATGTGTAGATCAATTGCAGAATAACACCATACACAACACCCATACCTAGACCCGCAAATACACGTTTCGTGAACGAGATGTGTTTCTTTTGCATCCAGTAGAGAACACCCAGCAGCGCCAGCATGACCACTACATTCACAATTAATAGAAATGTATTCATTACCTTTGTTCCTCCTCAGACATGTATGATCGGTTTTGAACCGATTCTCTAATTTATATTTGGCCTCCAAATGTGACAATGAACAATATAACATATATCAAACTATTCTGGTAGGTATTAATTGATATTATGTAATATTCATGTTATTCATTCTGGATTGATGAAAATAATTATGCAGTTTTATGAAAATTCTTCTATTCAACCCGCGGTTAATTTTGTAAAATGGGTATATCCGCTTATTCGAGAGTTTCACAAACACAAAAAATAGGTCTTTCTTCGTTAGTAAAAAGGCCATAGAGAACTGAATAAGGGACAATGTTATTGAAGATGACGTGAAAGGGTGATTCTATGTTTCGCAAACGCACCGTTGCTGGCAAGATCAGGGGCACGTTATTCCTAGTATTACTTGTTGCCTCCCTGTTGTTTAGTATCAGTTTTTATGCCGTATCGATGAATATTATTCAAAGTTACGTACTGCCTCAGTTCGACAAAGTTCTGAATACGTCCATTCAGGATATTTACAAAAATACATCCTCATCCAAACTTTTGCAGATCCAAAGTGGCGGTGCAGGTGCTGAAGGTGCTGCCATGACGGTAGGTTCCTATCTGGCTGATCAATCCAAAGAACATAGCCTTGATGCTGCTTACGTTATTGCTGTGCAAGATGGTAAAGCCACCGTTGTTGTCGCTAGCATTAACTCCAAATTTAAACCCGGGGACTCAATTGATGTAGAACCTTCCATGACCCAAGCAAGCGAGAAGAAACAAGCGGTCATTAGCCCGGTGTTCTCTGATTCTTATGGTGTACATAAAGCAGCATTTATGCCGATTGCCGGAAGCAATATGCTCATGGCTGTTAGCATGGATGCCAAGTTTGTTCAAGATAAAATTGCTCAAATTTTCTGGCTGTGCCTCGGTATTACAGCGTTAGTATTTGTCCTTGGCTGGCTCATTTCTACTAGTATGATCAAAAGAGTCACTAAACCAATCATTAAACTTGTAGAACATAGTAAACGAATCTCTCAAGGTGATCTTACCGCTGAGTTGCAAATTAAAGGCAAAGATGAGATCGCCCAACTGGCCTTCAGCTTCCAGACGATGACACATAATCTCAAAGATATGATTAGCCGTGCCCTGACAACCTCCAATGAGGTCGTTGTGGGTTCCAATGACTTGCTTGAGCGTGTAGAGTCCATGTCTGGTATGGTACAGAACTCCAGCCATGCTGCCGAAGAAGCTGGAAAAGGCAGCGTCAGTATCGCTTCCAGTGCATCCGAGAACGCAAGAGCGATGGAAGAGATCACCCAAGGTATTATGCATATCGCGACTTCTGCAGCCGAAGTATCCGAACAAATCAATGAAGCTGCAACAGAGGCGCTTAACGGCAATCAACTGGCACAAAATGCAGTGAATCAGATGGAACTTGTCGGACAGACCGCTAGTGAATCGCTGCGTTATATCGAAACGATGAATGAGCGTTCTGTTGCCATCGGTACCATTGTCAATTCTATTTTTGAAATTACGAAACAGATTAACATGCTGTCTCTTAACGCTTCCATTGAAGCGGCCCGTGCCGGCGAACACGGACGCGGATTCGCCGTAGTGGCTGGAGAAGTCCGCAAGCTGGCGGAACAATCCAAGACAGCGACCGAAGAAATTGCCGATTATCTCGGTACGATTCGTGAAGATGCCGAACGTTCCGTAAGTGCGATGAACCGGGTAACGCAAGAAATTGGTTCTGGAACTGCTGTCGTACAACAGGCAGGTTCAGCCTTCCAGCAGCTCAATGAATTGATTCAAAATGTCAATCTGACCATTCAAACCGTTTCCTCCTCCACCCAACAGGTTTCTGCAGGTGCAGAAGAAGTTAGCGCCTCGGTGGAAGAAACGGCACAGATTACATCCAAGGCCCGTGAGAGCATGGAACAGATTGCAACTACCGCAGAAATGCAACTCAGTGAGATGGACTCTCATTCCAACACGGTGCGCCATCTGCATGAACAAGCTGTCGAGCTGCAAACAGCAATGAAGAAGTTTAAAATCGACTAATGATTAAACGTCCATAACGAACAAATATTTTTTACCCTGCATCAACTGATTTAAACAAAAATGAATGATAAAATAAACACCCCCATGACAGTAATTTTCGTTCGAACTGAACGTATGCTTGTCATGGGGGTGCCTTTTTTTGTTATAAAACTGCATATGATAGCCAATCAGATGTTAGTTATTGTCAGATAAAAAGCTCTTATCTTTGAAATCTAAGTTATTCAAATAGTCTAACGTCCAATCTAATAAAACCTTTGCACTTTGGTTAGGTATGTGAGTTATTTTAAAACCCGGAATCGGAATCTCTGGTAAGTTAGTCGAATATTTCTCTTCAACTTTTGAGAATTGAATACCCTTCTTCTTTGCTATTATGGATCTAAATAGTGTTTCAAGATAAAACAATAAGTAAGCCATATATACAACATATATTCGTCTGAAGAAATATACATTTTGATTGTACTTGTAGTAATCATTGTCGACTAACAACTCTGTTAATTCAGTATTGTAAATTTGAAATAAGATCTCCCTATTTCCACTCTCATTGAAAATAAGGCAACTTGCACCGTTATGAACAATGCTATTCCTTATCTCCTTAAACTGATAAAACCATTTAGTCGATAATATCATTTTTGTTATGAATTCATTCTCTTTAAAAACATCATGTAGGTAGTTCATTTTATCCTCTAATTTATAACGTTTTTTCTTTAATTCAGGATAAAACTCAACTAATAAATCTATTGAATAATCAATAATTGATCTGTACTTCACAAAAAAGTACTCTATATCCATCCCGAGATAAGTAGGAATTGTACTGAATCCTATGGAATCTCTAAAAAATTCATCTTGGGAATTACTCAGGCTCTGCTTATGAAAGAAATTCATTTTATCAACTATCAAATGAATTTTTTGTAGGTCTTGTCTAACAGCTTTAAGCAAATTATGTGACTTTTCAGATTTGACTCCGTCCCCAATTTCTTCATCAATATAGTTACACATCTCAAACGTAATACTTTTAAGATCTCCATCTTCATCAAACTGTTTATTAAGCCAATTGACTATTTCAATATCTGGATTCATTTTAGTTCCTCCAATTAGTACTTCTAGCTTTTACTTGCATTTAGCATATCAAGTTCAATCTCTAATAAACATGGCGAAAGTATTACGAACTCTCTACTCCCTCTGTATTACTTATAAAAATCATTAAATTGATATAGGACAAAAAGAAACTCCACATTTTTCGGAGTTTCTTTTTGGATATTTCAAGAAAGCTTTCTGACCTACATCCTGTTTCACTATTACGTGCCCACTGATTATATTACCCAATATGCATTGTGAGAGACATTGTTAGATTCCTCATTGCGTTCTATTTAAACAAATTATTATTAATGGTATAAGGCACTTCTAATGGCTGTGTCACACCCATAATCTCATACACTTGCTTCATATCCAGGGATGAGCGCAAAGAGGCAGCTACTCGATCAAACTCCATTTCTTTACGCTCCTGAGCACTGTATGTTTCCTCCAGTGGAGCAAGTCCTTTTGCTGTACGCAGTCCGTTCAACCAGGAACGCCGGAATTGATCACTTTCAAACAGACCGTGCAGGTACGTTCCCCACACTTTCCCATCTGATGTGCCCCATCCTTCCAAGAAGGCTTGTCCGCCAGCATGAGCGATTTCAAACAAAGCGGTTACCTGTTCAGGTTCGCGACATTCCGTTACACCCATATGGATTTCATATCCCTTAATAGGTATGGCCGAAGGCTCAACTTGTTTTCCGCCATGTAGCCGAATGGGATGTTCAGGCTGTACGTTGCCTATAACTCTGACCGTCTGTTTGTGCCGAAGGAAGGTTGTTGATAACGGCAGTCTGCCAAGTCCCACCGCTTCCTGGGCTTGGTTTGCCTCAACCGCATACGGATCAAACAAGTGTTGCCCCAGCATTTGATACCCGCCGCATATACCTACAAGTTGAACATGTTCAAGCTCTGAGTGAGAATGGATCGCCTGTTCCAGTCCCGATTCCCGAACATAAATCAGGTCTCCGATCGTATCTTTTGTGCCCGGCAAAATAATGGCATCCGGGCTACCCAATTCCTCCGGTGAAGTCACATATCGTACATTCACGTCCGGTTCACGGGATAATGCATCGAAGTCCGTAAAGTTGGAGATACGTGGATAACGGATTACGGCAATGTCAAGTTCCATATGTTCCTTTTTGCCATGCCGCAGGGAATCCAGCACCACCGAATCTTCTGCCTCGATCTGAATATCTCTTATGTATGGCAATACACCCAGGACAGGTATTCCAGTCCGTTCTTCAAGCCAGTCTAACCCTGGCTGCAGCAGAGAGAGATCCCCTCTGAACTTATTGATGATAAATCCTTTTACACGAGATTTCTCATGTGACTCCAGCAGTTCGAGCGTACCCACGATCGAAGCAAACACACCACCACGATCAATGTCAGAAATCAGAATAACCGGCGCATCGGCCCATCCCGCCAGATTCATGTTAACAATATCCCGATCTTTCAGGTTAATCTCTGCCGGACTGCCTGCTCCCTCCATTAATACGATGTCATATGTATCGCGCAACCGATTTAATGCATCCATAACAGTCTGCTTCGCTTCGGGTAAGAAATGCTGACGATAATCCGACGCGCTCATCTGCGCAAAAGGAACGCCATGCACCACGATCTGTGAATGCATATCCCGCACAGGTTTGATTAGAATCGGATTCATATCCGTGGTTGCTTCAATGCCACACGCTTCAGCCTGTGCCCCCTGCGCCCGGCCAATCTCCTTGCCGTCTTCCGTAACATAGGAGTTCAGCGCCATATTCTGTGACTTAAACGGTGCGGGTCTGAAACCATCTTGCTTGAAAATCCGGCACAGTGCCGTTGTAATGACACTTTTACCTACATCAGAAGCCGTGCCTTGCAGCATGAGTACAGCCGCTGGTTGTTTTACCTGATCTTCCACGGTTCCTCACTCCTGTCTTTTGCGCGATTAACTTGCTGTACAACGATCATGCTCAAACCAAACGAAAATTCTCCAGTAAAATTCTGGGCAGCTCAACCTCTACAGCCAAAACAGTCCTTGAAGCACGCTTAACCCCGTCAATAAAGCCGCTTCCAACAATTCATTCATGGCACCATACGTATCTCCGGTAAGCCCTCCGAGCCGGGCACTGATCCGGGAAGCAACAAATCGCCCTATATAATAACACGCCACAGGCAGTACGATGACTGACGTTACAGGATACAGCCACCAAGGGAGCGACCCAAACCCGCTAACCATGGCATCTGCAATGGCTATATCCGGTTTAAACAGCCACACGACAGCCATTGTAATGACGCCTGAGACCATCGTAAGTCCAATCGCAGCGCTGCGTGCCCGCTGGACTTCATTCCGCTCTCCAAGCCCTTTGAATAAAACGGCAAGTCCATCATCCCCCCGTGCATTAGGCCAGGCTGACATGGCATAAACCATAAACCATCGGCTCCAGATCATGGGCAAAATCAGTAACACACCGTACCCCCAATTGCCGCGGGCAATCATGTCAGCAATCAGTGCCGCCTTCATCATAAGCAGCAGCACACAAGCGATAACCCCCATCGCTCCCACTCGGCTGTCTTTCATAATCTCCAGCATTCGCTCGCGGCTGCGGTAACTGAGCAGTCCATCTGCCGTATCCATCCATCCGTCGAGATGCAACCCGCCGGTAAGCCAGACCCATACGGTCAACGTCAAAACTGCCGCCGGAAATGCGGGAAGCAACGCACCACTCAGAGCGGCGACCAACCAGACACATAGACCGATTGCAGCGCCGACCAGTGGATAATACACCACACTTTCGCGTAGCAATGGCGGCACAAAATCGAGCTGCATTTTCACAGGAAAACGAGACAGGAATTGAAAGGCTGCTGCAGCCGCATGTTTCCGCTGCGGAACGGGCGAGCCCGCTGAGTGGTGCTTCATAAGCGATACTCCTTACTTTTCAATTCGATCGGAATGCCTACCGTGACAAGAAACACTTCACGACAGATTGCTGCGATGCGCTGATTAAGTACACCTGCCAGATCACGATACACACGACCAAGCTTATATTCCGGTACAATTCCATCCCCTACTTCATTGGTAACCAGCACAAGCAAGCCAGGATAGGTTTGGACCGCTTCTACCAGTGCATCCAGATGACCTTGTAACACGTGATCTTCATCATGTTCATGGGCCAATAACACATTCGTCAGCCAGAGAGTCAAGCAATCCACCAGAATCGTTGGTGCGGACGTGCCCGTATGCCCTTCACCCATCTGCTGAATTAGAGCAGGCAAAGCCAAGGGTTCCTCCATCGTACGCCAGAGGTAACCGGAACTTTCACGCTGCTGCCGGTGCATTGTTATGCGTTCACGCATCTCGTCATCATACGCCTGAGCAGTGGCTACATACCAGGCTTCGGAAGAACGCTGCATGCACAGACGTTCGGCAAACGAACTTTTACCACTGCGAGCACCCCCAGTAACCAACACACTCATCGGGAGCCATCTCCCTGAACAGGTAATACCTTGGAATCAGAGTCGGAAGGCTGATTCGTTCCGTCTGAAACACCCGCACTTGCAAAGGTCCCCATCTCATTCAAAATAAGACACGCTGCATCAATGAGATGCAGACTGAGTACTCCACCCGTTCCCTCACCAAGACGCATATCGAGATCCAGCATCGGCTTCAAGTCAAGTTCTCGCAGCAGAGCCGCATGCCCATTCTCATGTGAAGTATGGGAAGCGATCATATAAGCTGTACTCAGGGGAGCCAGCTTTCTTGCGATCAGCGCCGCAGCCGTAGAGATGAAACCATCTACAACAACTGGACAGCGATGGGCCGCAGCCGCGAGGATAACGCCGGTGAGCCCGGCAATCTCCAATCCGCCTACCTTGCACAGGACATCTATCGCATCTTCAGGGTCAGGTGTGTTAACGCTCAAAGCCTGACTTATGACAGCAGCCTTGCGCAGCACACCTTCATCATCCAGGCCAGTTCCTCTCCCAACAGCAGCTACTGGTGCAACGCCGGTCAGGGCACTCATCACTGCAGCGCTTGCCGTCGTGTTGCCAATCCCCATTTCTCCAGTGACAAACAGCCCTGTCCCTTTTGCCACTTCTGCGGCAACGACATCCACACCTACTAAAATAGCCCGAATGGCCTCATCCCGAGTCATCGCGGCTCCTTGAGCCATGTTGGCCGTACCTTTACGAATGTTGCGGGAGAGCAGGTTGGCGTGCTCAAGGTCAGCATTTACACCGATATCGACACAAATCACTTCGGCTCTGGCATGACGAGCAAGGACATTGACTGCAGCGCCTCCAGCCAGAAAATTCATGACCATCTGCGGTGTAACTTCGGCTGGAAAAGCACTGATTCCTTCAGCTACGACCCCGTGATCCGCAGCCATGACGACCACAGCCCTGCGATCAAAACATGGACGAGTTTGGCCTGTCATCCCTGCAAGTCGAATCACAAGTTCTTCCAATTTCCCGAGACTACCCGGCGGTTTCGTCAGTATATCCACATGAGCAGACGTTTCCGCAGCAATTTTTGAATCAGGAGCCGCAATCTTATTTAACACTTGCTCCAATACCTGTTCTTCCTTCTTCATTCAACCAGCACTTCCTTCATCAAAATAGAGGCTATCCCGCCTCGTTTAATCCATGTCCCGCCGCAACAACAGTTGAGGAACCGAATGATCCGGATGGGACACCATCGCAGGTTTAACACGAAAAATCTCTTGAATCTGCTCTCCCGTCATCAAGCTATAAGGTGTCCCCTCTCCGACTACCTTGCCTTCACGCAAAGCCAAGATATGATCGCAGAACAAAGCAGCCAGATTGAGATCATGCAATACCGCTACAATCGTAATGTTGCTCTTCTTCTGCCATGCTGCTAACAACTCCATAAACTGCAATTGATATTTGATATCGAGAAACGTCGTTGGTTCGTCAAGCAATAGTAATCGCGGCTCCTGTGCCATGACCTTGGCCAAGGCTACTCGCTGCCGTTGTCCGCCACTAAGGGAATCCAGCGGTCGATCTGCCAGTTCCGTGAGTCCCAGTTCTTCAAGCACTCTGTCCACCACACGGGCTCCCTCTGCCGATTCACGGCCTAGCCAGTTTTGGTAAGGATAACGTCCCATCTCAACAACATCTCGAACCGGATAGGAAATTGCGGGTAAGCCATCCTGTTGTAGAACTGCAATCATGCGTGACAGTTCCTTACGACTATATGATCCGATATCTCGACCATCAATGCTGATCTGGCCTTCGCTTAACGGTTCCGTTCCTGCAATAAGCTGGAGTAGTGTTGATTTTCCGCTTCCATTTGGGCCAACGACACCCCACCAATCTCCTTCTTTAATTCGCCAATCGGTAGGATGCAGGGCATGATAATCACCATAGGTTTTGCCCGCCCGTGCAACAGTTACCAACATAGCAGCGGCAGCATCATCTTTTTCGGCAGTCACGGCATCATCCCTTTCCTCAGCTTTTTATTCCGATGCAACAGGTAAGCGAAGAATGGCGCACCGACAAAAGCGGTCACAACGCCTAGCGGTATTTCAGTCGGTGCCAGCAAGGAGCGAGCTATGGTGTCTGCCCATACCATAAAAATCGCACCACCAATCGCAGACAAAGGTACCAGCAATCGATAATCCGGCCCCACCAGCAATCGCAAAATATGCGGAATAACCAAGCCCACAAAACCGATGACTCCTGAAACAGAAACAGCTCCTGCCGTTAGCAATGTACCTACAGCGAGCACAGATAACTTGAGCCTGTCCACACCAACACCAATATGCGCTGCCTGACGTTCACCCAGTGCCAAGACATTCAGCGAACGTGCCCGGCTCCATAGAAAAATTAATCCAAGCAGAAAATACGGGAAAAGGATGGTCGTATACGACCACCCGCGCAGTGCCAGACTTCCCATCGTCCAGTATATAATTTCATTGATTGTCTGCTTCGACATGGTCGATAGGAAGGAAACGACCGCCCCCAAGAAACTTTGCATGACCACACCTGCCAGAATCAGGCTGTGTGTTGGTATTTTCCGCCCTTCACGAGCCAGCGACAACACAAACCATAACGTGACTACACCGGTCAAAAAAGCAACCAGCGGCAGTGTCCAAATACCAATTATAGCGTACTGTAAACCAAAGAATATCAGGAATGCCGCCCCCACCGAAGCACCAGAGGAAACCCCCAGTGTGAATGGATCAGCCAGAGGATTGCGTAGCACACCTTGAAAGCCCGCCCCTGCAATTGCTAGTGAAGCACCTACGAGCATCGCAAGTAAGACACGCGGGAAGCGCACTTTCCAGATAATCTGTTCGGCAGCCTTGCTCCAATCGGGTGTAATCCAGTCACCCACCCATGGCATGTTGTGAACGAGAATACCAGCGATGTCCCGGATGGGCAGCGCCACTGAACCAATGCCCGTACAGATGAGCACGGTAAGCACCAGCAGCACCACACCCATCGTTCCGAACAGGATCAGCTTTCTGCTCATTTGAACAGGTCAGGATAGATCGCTTTGGCAACATCTTTCAACCCTTGAGTTATACGTGGGCCCGGACGGCTGAGCAAGTTGGCATCCAGTCCAATCACAGCATTGTTTTTCATCGCCGTAATTTGATCCCAGCCGCTACGTGCTTTGATAATCTGATCCAGCGTTTTGGAATTTTCGTCAACAACATCATTTGTATACAGAATAACGTCCGGGTTGGAGGCAATCACATTTTCCTCGTTAATCTCATACCAACCTTCTTTATCAGCAGCAATATTCATTCCTCCAGCTACGGTGATCAGTTCATCCATGAACTCACCTTTACCAACCGTCCAGCCTGGGGAGAACTCGATGTATACTTTTTTCTTATCTTCTGGTTTTACGGCTTTGACCGCTTCGGTTACATCTGTTACATCCTGCTTCATCTGTGTAATCAGCTTCTGTGCCTGCTCTTGATGATCGGTAATTTTACCGAATGTTTCGATATTGTTTATCACATCGTCAATGGATTTAGGATCGGTTTTGAAAATGGTGATGCCCAGATCACGCAGCTTTTTCACTGCATCCTCACTCAATGAAATGCCTCCGAATACGATATCCGCATCTGCTGCAATAACGGATTCTTCATTCGGCTTGTTAATACCGCCCATTTTTGCTTTTGTTTTTGCCGCTTCCGGATAATCATCATAATCGGAAACACCAATAATTTCATTGTCCAACCCAAGGGCAAACAGAGACTCTGTTTCAGCCGGAGATACGGATACGATTTTGGTTGGTGCTTTTTCAAAAGTGAAAGACTCACCCGTTGCATCCGTAACGGTCAGTGGATATTGGGTTTTAAGATCCTTTTGTGTTTGCTCTTGAGACTGCTCCTGTGCAGGTTGCTGTGAGCTGCCCGCTCCTTCTTTTGTTGCGGTATTACCGCATCCAGCCAGCGCCAGTGCCAACATTGCTGCGCTCAACAGGGATGTGAGTGCTTTCCAGTTCTTAATCATTGATTTAAACTCCCCTTCTCTATCTGTACTATTGTTGTTGCTTTTGTTATATACACGATGCCACTCCGATTGCAGTACCATTTTCCGATCGCTGTTACCCCCAGATTTTTTTTAATTCCCTTATTCAAAAGGAAAAATTCGGTGATAAGCGTATGCTTTCGATGTAGCTTTCTTGTAGAAAGCTTTCAGGCGAGCACTTCGTTTCTCCGAATTGGTTCTGCACTCTCCGTTATACGTGTATAAAATGACTCCACCACATCGTGTACAACAAAAAAATCCCTGATCCTTAAACAAGGATGAGGGATGACGTCTCGCATACGGCACTCCGGATACATGTTCAGCAGATAACTGTCCATGCGCACAGAATGGCCCGAAACGTTGTCCTTTCCTCGAAGGAACACCGGCTTGTACGTCCAGGGCTGGTAATCTGACTTACAGGATGGCTCCTGTTTCACAGTGGCGGGACCGTGCCGGATTTGCACCAGCTTCCCCATTTTACCCTTGTGCGCACCATAACTTGTCCTTGTTCACCTTGAACATTGGCTTTGCACGAGGGACCCTTGGTCGTTAAAGATGGTTAATTCAGATCAAACATTTTCGCAGTGCTCTTCGCACGAATCACGTCAGTTCAGGCCTCTCAGCACATCACACTAAATATGTCCGTCCGAGTCACACTTCTGTTGTGATTATAGGGTATATTGCACCACCTTACAACCCGATGTACGGAAAATTCACTCGTCTGCCAAGCCAGTGATCCCCTTGCTTTTCAAGATCAACCTGAATAGCCTGTCCAGGGATGACATGTGTATCCCAAAACCCCACGCCGTTGATGAGCCGGGACATCATATAACGGATCACACCGCCATGTGTCACAATAAGTGTCTTGTGTGAATGTTTATGTGAATGCTCCGACCAGATATGTTCGTGCAGAAAAGAATCCACTCGTTCCGCGAAAGTCCGCCACGCTTCTCCTTCAGGGGGGAATACCTTGCGGGGATCATCAATCCAGCTCCGGTACAAGAGATTATCCTTCAATTGCTCATAATTCAGGCCTTCCCATTGTCCAAAATGATTCTCGCGCAGGCGCGAATCAAACGTCGCTTGCTCAATCATCTGCGGTGCAATGTGTGCCAGCGTCTGACGGCAACGAAGCAGATCACTGCAATACACCGCATCCCATGTGAGATTGCGGCACTGCTCGCTCAGCAGAGCCAGCTCTTCTTGCGCGTCAGGCAACAGGCCAATGTCGGTATGGCCCAAATATTTTTTTTCCACATTCCACTGGGTTGTTCCATGACGGATCAGTACGATGCTCCGCTTCGACGAAAACTGTTTTGATCCAAGCTGTTCTAATTCTTTAATTACCACAACAACGCACCTCCTGCTAACCACACACCCCAGGTTGCCAAGAAACAAAGGCTCACAAAAGCTCCCGCTGACCAAAACATCAGTCGTGTCGTTCGCACGATATCTTCCGACTCCATCGGCCGCGCAGCTTCGCCCATATAAGCTCGAAATGAAGCAACGCCGTGATACACGTTATGCCCGCCCAGCCGAATGCCTAGCGCTCCAGCCACTGCCGACTCGGGAAAACCGCTATTCGGGCTGGGATGCAGCCTCGCGTCCCGAGAAACCATACGCGCTGCGCCTTTGGCATCCAGTTTTAGCACCCATGCGCCTACAATTAACAGCAGAGCGGTCACGCGCGCGGGAATCCAGTTAGCCCAATCATCAAGCCGGGCGGAGGCCCAGCCGAGATGCAGATATTTATCATTTTTATATCCAACCATGGAATCCAGCGTATTGACGGCACGGTAGGCCATAGCCAGCGGAGCACCACCAATGAGCGCATAGAATAGCGGCGACACAATGGCATCCACAATGTTTTCCGCAACGGTCTCCACCGTTCCCCGAACAACCTCCGGCTCGTCCAGATGCGCCGTATCACGTCCAACAATCATGCCGAGTGAACGCCTGGCTCCAGGCCAATCCTGCTGTTTCAGGTGGCGGTACACTTCCATGCCTGCATCACGCAAACCTTTGGAAGCAATCGTTGTTGCGATCAGGATAATTTCGGCTGCAGCCGCCAAGATCGGATGAATCAGATCCAGCAGAAGGAGCAGACCCCATGTGACAGCAAAAGCCCCCCCTGCAATCAAGATCGGGAACCAGATCCCCGCTTTTTTCAGTCCCATATCTGTATGTACACGTGCACGAATAACACGCTCCAGTGCCGAGATGCCTTTCCCCATGCCGATAACGGGATGCGGAATCCAGCGCGGGTCTCCGATGCATCGGTCTAATATGTATGCAAGAATGATGATCCAAGCTCCAGACATGCCAATCCAGAACGATGATGTCCATAGATGCTCCAATTCAAATGTCATTACTGTGCCCGTTCCTTTCTTTCCATCGCAATCCGGCCTGAAGGCTTTCTGTCACCGTGTCATATACCAGTCTGCCGATAACCGCGCCCAAAGCAGTAGCCGTACCCGCATATGCGTGAATCGGCTTTGTTTCATGCTCGTCCTGACGTACAGCAAGTACAATGGCATCGGTTGTTGTACCTGTGGCAGGAAGTCCGTTCTCCATATCGGCAATACCTGCATCGGCAAGAGCAGCAGCCTTGGCCTCCACTGCCGTCTGAACCGCATTAACCATCGCCCCTGGGGTCATCTGTCCGTTGAACCACAGCATGATATTAATCGTACCGGGGATATATGAAATTCTGTTTTGTTTTTCCCCATGCACATCAAAAACAGTTCTCTCCGAACTTGCCCGTGCTGCATTGGATACGCCTGCAGTCGTACAGCACAACAGACCGAATGCTGAACTCGTATACTCCTGAATAGAGGTATGCTCCATTCTGACCGCAGTTAACAACCCTGCACACTGATCGGCTTGCTCTTGCCATTCATACAGCGCCTCTGCGATATCACGGGGTGGATCATCACATCGGTAGTGTTTGTCCACATAGATGTTAAATACACGATTTAATTCGAGCATACCACCGCCGTATACTGCGCTGGAAAGTGCGAGAGCAGGTTGTGGGCTCTGTGCTTTAACATGCCGTTCATGAGCAGAGATGTGCAGACCCGGCCAGGAAGAGGATACATAGATATTCTCGTCTCTTTTTCCATCTGTAAAATAGTCATAAAACGGGAGTGTCACAACCGCTTCCCTCCCTTTGTTTTTTCAAAATGTTGCGTATGATCCTGCTGACTCCCCTGATCGGCAGATGGCGGATTCACGTCCAGATCCCCGCTTCGTTCAAGCACACTTCTGAGTCCGTCAAGCAACCTGTCGTTGGCTTCAGCACCTTTGACCGCAAAGCGTACATGTCCTGCCTCAAGCCCCGGATACATGGCACAGCTGCGAATCAGAATGCCCCGCCGCCCCAAAGCTTCCTGCACGGAAGCCGCTGTCCAAGGTTCCGGCACACGCGCCAGAATAAAATTGGCTTCACCCGGCGTTACACTGCACCCACACGACTCCAGTGCTTGGATTAAACGTGTCCGTTCATGTGTAATTTGCGATATCGTGTCCTGCTCGAAATGTTCCCGGCTGCGCAGACAGGCTTCTCCTGCAATAAGAGCCAGTCCGTTGACGCTCCAGGTGACCTGTTTCTCCGTCATCGCCTGTATGTATCTTGCGCTGCCTATGGCGTACCCGAGTCTCAAACCCGGAATCGCATAAAACTTCGTCATCGAACGGATGATGATCACATGCGAATATTTGTTCAGATCTGGAGCAAGTGTCTGTCGCAGGGACGGTGAAATAAAGTCGATAAAAGCCTCGTCAATAACGAGCACTGTATCCGTCTCTTCGGCTTTGCGGGCGAGCCTGTGAAGCACCTCCACTGGATATTGCACACCGTTCGGGTTGTTTGGCTGTCCAAGAAAAAGCAGGTCTACCTTTTCCATCAACTGTTCGATACGTTCAGGCGCCGCTTGCCAATTCAGTTCTTCAAGGCCTTCCGTATGCAGAACCTCCGCACCAAATTGCCGTGCCAAAGCGCGATATTCCGAGAAACCCGGTTCCACCGTGCCAACCTTGCGCGGAGCAAGTGCCAGCAGAATCAATGCCATACTTTCAGCCGCACCATTCCCTACGGAAATCTGCTCTTGTTTTACTCCCAAGCGTTCGCTCAGGAGTGCTTTGAATCCCCGATGGCCCGGGTCAGGGTAACGAAGCACCGAATGCAGACCTTGCTGTAATGCTTCCAAAACCTCTTTGGGAGGACCTAATGGGTTGATATTAGCGCTAAAATCCAGAAAATCCGCTGCCCTCCCACCAAACCTCGAAGCTGCGGTCTCCACATCTCCACCATGTCCGAACACTTCGATATAACCGGTCATTCTTCCGTCATCCTCTCTGTATGTTCTTTTTATTATGGATGGCATAGGAGGGATGGGTCAATCCTGCATTCCTTCTCCATTCATCTGTTTATCATAAGTCAGTCCAATTCCATCGTGTCTACTTGTTTTCTTTGTGTCCCAACGACAATTCGTTTACAATAGAAGAGGAATTTCAGGACTTCGGTTTTCTGATTCTTTTGCACGAGTATCACTACATAAGGGGCTAAGCGCCTCTCACATACATTAATGGAGGAATGACCATGCTGTTTGTAGATAACCAGGGCATTACAGATCCTTCTGTAAACCTCGCGATTGAGGAGTACATTTTGAAACATTTGCCGATGGAGGATGACAGCTACCTGCTGTTTTACATCAACCGTCCGTCGATCATCATTGGCAAACACCAAAATACGATTGAAGAGATTAATATCGAATACGTTCAGGATAACGGTGTGCAGGTGGTGCGTCGTCTTTCCGGAGGGGGAGCAGTGTATCATGATCTGGGCAACCTGAACTTCAGTTTCATTACGGCGGATGACGGTCAATCCTTCCACAACTTCCGCAAATTCACCCAGCCTGTGGTTGAAGCGTTACAAGAACTTGGCGTTAATGCCGAATTGACCGGGCGCAATGATCTGCAAGTCGGTGAAAAGAAAATTTCGGGCAACGCACAATTCGCCACCCGCGGACGCATGTTCAGCCACGGTACCTTGATGTTTGATCTGAATCTGGAGCATGTTCAGGCTTCTCTGAACGTCAATCCCGAGAAATTCAAATCCAAGAGCACCAAGTCGGTACGCAGCCGCGTTGCCAACATTCGTGATCTGATTGACACCAACCTGACGATTGAAGAGTTCCGTGATGAGTTGCTTCGTCACATTTTCCGCATGGAGCCGCAGGACGTTCCTCAGTACAAGCTGACTGAGAAGGACTGGGACAAAATCAAGGAAATCTCGGCCGAGCGTTATAACAACTGGGACTGGAACTACGGCTTGTCACCGGAAAGCAATGTAAAGCATACCCGCAAATTCCCGGTAGGCATCATCGATCTGCGCATGAACATCAAGGATGGACGCATCGAAGATATCAAAATCTTCGGCGATTTCTTCGGTGTTGGCGATGTAGCGGATATCGAGAACATGTTGCGCGGCAAGCGTTATGACGAGACTGAGGTTCGCTCCGCACTGGAAGGTCTGGATGTGAAGCATTACTTCGGCAACCTGGAGCTGGAAGACTTTATCGGTCTTGTTTTCCTGGAAGAGTAATAAAGCAAATACGACATTTAGATGGGTATAGATTGTTTGAACGAAATAGAATCACAGCAACGGAGAGGACAGAAAAAACCTGGAAAAGCGAAGCGTTCACCTAAAAGCTTTCTGCAAGAAAGCTACATCGGAAGCATATGCTTATCACCGGATTTTCTCTTTATGAAATATAAAGATCAAAAAAATCTGGGGATAACAGTGATTGAAAGGTTATTCTGTCATCGTAGTTTTTGCGTGAGACTGTTTCGTTCAATGAACATAGAAGCAGATAAAAAAGGAGAGAAACATCGCATGACTTACAAACTGATTGCCATCGACATCGATGACACCCTGATTAACGACAACAAGGAAGTTACACCCGCTACGCAAACGGCTTTGGAACAAGCGGTAGCACACGGCGTAGTTGTAACCCTCGCTACAGGACGTGCTTACGCTTCCGCACAGGCACTTGCTCGCCAAACCAAGCTGAACGTGCCGATCATCACATATCAAGGTGCATTGGTAAAGAACTTGCTGGATGAAAAGGTGCTCTATGAGCGCTATGTACCGCAAGAAGCTTCCCGCAAACTATTTGACTACTGTCTGGAGAAAAATCTGCACCTGCAAACATACATTGACGACAAGCTGTACGCTCGTGAGGAAAACCAGAAACTGCTCGATTATGCCAAGTTAAACGGCACACAATATTACATCGAGTCTGACTTCATCAAAGTCATTGAACAACCAACGCCAAAACTGCTCATCATCGACGAGCCTGACTATCTGGATCAAGTAGCTGTAGAGCTGCGTGAGTTGCTCGGACCTGAAGTGCATATTACCAAATCCAAGCCTTATTTCCTCGAAATCATGCATAAAGAAGGTACGAAAGGTCATGCTCTGACGTTCCTGGCTGACCACTTTGGTCACCAACTCAGCGAGTGTATCGCCATTGGCGACTCCTGGAACGATCACGAGATGCTGGAAGTCGCTGGTCTGGGTGTAGCCATGGGCAATGCCATCCCTGCGCTGAAAGAATTAGCGGACTATATTACAGCGAGCAACAACGAAGACGGCGTAAAAGAGGTTATCGAGAAATTTGTACTGAACACAAAGTAAACATAAGACGTTAACAAAAAAAACAGTCCGGATAACACAAAAATGTGTGGTTCCAGACTGTTTTTTATTATTTTTGTTTTGAGAGCAATATGGCAGTGAGTAAAGATAATTGAAGTGATATCGTAATCGCTATTGATAAAATGACACGATTTGTATCTGGAACTGCGACCAAAAACAAAACGACAAAAAATACAATGAGAGAAATAATAATACTAGCTATGAAATTTAACATTGTGTTTTTCATGTTATCCCTCTTATTCGCTCATGGCATGTTGAAAAGTTTCCAGCAGCTTCTCGATCTGTTCATCATGTTCCAGCTGAAATGATGGAATGAGCTCATCTATCCTCTGCTGGAACAGCTCGGGATCTTGTACACCAAGCTCTGCTCTTAACGCCATTTCTTCCTCGGAACCATTGTCATTCAGGATCATCTTCAGTACGCCACCATTGAAATATTCACCCGGAGGAAGAATCAAAGCATTCATCAGAAACTGTATGAAAAAAAGATGAGTATCTTTTTCATACATCGCCTTTTTCATCGCCTGCTTCGTAAACAAATTGATATATTTCTGAGCAAAAGTAACCCCTCGTGGTTGAGATGACCCAACATGTTCAACACCTCTCCAACGCAAGTCAGCTACAGAACTAAGCCACCATGCCGGTTCAATGGCTTGCTGCATCCGACGCAGCACTTTGAGCTCAAACTTCGACTCAGGATGTACTCGCTGCAGCTCCAAACATTTTCTTACCGTATCGGCTTCAATGGCAGCAACCGTCATTCCTTGTCCATGAATCGGATCAAAGCTGCAAAATGCATCGCCAAGGACGAGTAATCCGGAAGGCCAGTCCTCCATGCGTTCATAATGTTGACGGATAGACTCGGAAATGCGGTATCCCCTCGGTCCCTGGAAAGGTTCCAGCCGTTCCGCCAACTCCATGATTTCATTTGAAGCAAACAGATGCTTCATTTGTTCCTGAAACTCATCGGGATGGGTCGAAGGATATGCATCTCCTCCTGCATTGAAAAGCAGCATTCCAGCGATATCATTTTCAATGCGCCACAACATACCTGCACGAATACCTTGCTCGGGATCTGATTCTGTCAATATCGTTTTCCATTCGTTTTGAATAAGAGATGGTATCTTATAATACCGGGTACTGTAGCCAAGAGATACCTTCAACACCTCGGGCTCCGGTACAGATAATCCGATCTGATCAAGCCATTTAATCAATTTGGAGGAACGCCCTGAGGCATCAATCACCATATCAGCCCGTCTTTCTTTCCGACTCTCCGAGCGTCTTTCCTTTGTATAAACGCCTATAATGGAACTCTGATCTTCCGAAACCATCAGCCCGGTAACTTCCGTATTCGTTAAAAAGCGGATATGACTTATATTCTGCACTCGCTTCCGCAGTACCCATTCCAGCAAGGGTCTGCTGCTTGATGCAATTTCGATGAAAGAAGCATTCACTTTATGATTAAATTTACCGTATTTATTTGCATTCACAATCTCTTCTTCATGTGAAGGAATGGCGCCAAGTGCAATCAATTCATCATTGTACCCGGGAAAGTAATGCTCCAGAATGAGTCCGCCGCGCGGTAATACCCGATGTGGATGAAAAGATTGAGGGACTCCCTGCCGGTTCGACGGCTCAGAAGGCAATTCATCTCGCTCGATAATACATACCTCATCATAATAATCAGATAACATTCTTGCAGTGATTAACCCCGCAATCCCTGCTCCGATCACCACAGCTCTTTTCATATCAGACATCTCTCTTCCATCCTTTCTATGACGTTAGATTTTATCTACACTTCTAGAGTAATCAAAATATTTCTTATAATACTAATATATAGTTAAAATATCTTATTTAGTAATAATCAATTTAAGAATAATATATAGTTAAACTACAATAAGGAAATGGTGTAGATGAAAATAATTGGAAAAAGAACGGATTTGAGAGTTGCTCGAACTCAAAAACTGTTGACGATGGCCCTTTTGACTCTGTTATGTGAGCAAGGCCAGCTATTCAGTAACATTACGGTTAACGAAATATGCGATAAAGCCATGGTGCACCGAACAACGTTCTATAAACATTTTGAGATAAATTCGCGCTGTTGTCCTCTACCCTGACTTCGCTCCTTCAGGATTATTTACAAATGAACGTGGAAGACAGACTGCGACAGCCTATGCAAAGTATCGCTACAATTTTGTCAGGCAATGTACTGGAGAGAATGGTCCAAAATCAAAAGAAGGATGAGGGATTCAAACATTTTTTCAGAAAATACATCGAAGAAATATTCAAGCAGGATTTTATGGAATTAAAAAATAGAGGTAAACAATTCTCACTTCCCGTAGAACTTGCAGTCGAGTTTCACTCAGGGGTTATTAGTTTACTTGTGAATTGGTGGATACATCATTTTGAAGAAAATATTACAGCTGAACAGATGGATGAGTATTACTATCTATTGGTTAACGAGAAAATCTTGTTGAAATAACAAATAGCTCAATCTGAAATTAACTACTGATTTCCAGATTGAGCTGTTAAAAAGACACTAGAATAGGTGGAATGAAGAAATCACTTTACTAAACAGATTCAGAAGTTCGAACGTTCGCCCTCACACGCTTTCCTTTCTTTAACCAGTTGTTTACCTTCTCATTCATTGTTAACAGCCCCGAGATAACCAAAACGACACCGACCCACGTCACCCAACTGACATGTTCTCCGTACACGATCGCACCGAGCCCAACGGCAATTGGTGGCGATATGTATAACCAGGTTGCTGGGAACAGCGGATTAGTGCGTGACATAATCCAATAGAACAGACTGTGCCCGACCATTGAACCGATGACCGTCAGATAGATTACGGACGACACTGCCGGCAGTACATCCAGTGCCGACATATTCCAGGATTCCGTCAGTGCAGAGAGGATAAATAACAACACACCGCCATACATCATCTGCACCGCATTAATGGCAACAGGATTCATGTCACTGAATTGATGAATGACTTTTTTGGAATATAACGTACCTGCGGAATAACAGACTTCCCCCACCAGCACCGCGATGCATCCCCACAAAAATAAAGAGCCTGCACCAAGCGATACGCCTGGCAAAACGACTAGTACAACACCTGTAAACCCGATCAAGCAACCAATTAGCATGCGGGCAGAGGTTTTCTGCCGTAACAATGCCGTTTGCATAAGCATAATCATCAGCGGCCCTGTTGCCGATAGAATAGCGCCAACACCGGAACTGACATGCTGCTCTGCCCAATATAACGTGGCAAAGGTCGCAAATGTTAGACCTGCACCTGTAATCAGCATTTCTTTGCGGAATAACAGGGACAAACTCACTTTCCCCTTCATCCACATCCAAGTAAACATTAAAGCTCCCGCAATCACAAACCGCAGTCCAGCAGATAGAAAAGGCGGCATGCCTGCCTCCACTCCAATTTTAATCGCCAGAAACGTTGTTCCAAAAACGAGACACATTACGGTAAATGCAATCCCTACCATGTTAACCACTCCTTTATCTGTTCTCCATCATAGCTCATGGTCTACAGAACAGAATGAACAAAATAGAACAGTTATCTCTCATTAACTGTTACAATGGAGATCAAAAGGAGCGTGGGTCGGGTGAGCAAAACGGTAATGATGGCAGACAACAGCATGAAACGGTACGAGCAAGTTATCCACTATCTCATGGTACGGATTGAGGCAGGGGAGTGGGTTGAACAGGAAAAACTGCCTTCGGTACGAAGCTTATCCGAACTGCTCGGCGTACACCGGCTAACGGTTTTCAAAGCGTATCAGGAGTTAAAACAGCGTGGGATCGTCTATGTTAGAGACAAATCTGGTTATTACGTCAGTCCAGCCAAACCACTAGCCGATACAGATCAGGGAGATGATCCCTCCGTGTCTGCCTGGCTCCATTGGGACACACTTGACCGGGTCCAATCACTGGAAGCGGAATATCAGTTTTCCAAATCATTAATCGATCCTGCACTATTGCCCAACCGATATTGGGGCGAGTTAATGCGCGATCTGTTAGATCAATATCCTCGTCTACTCGGTACGTATTCAACGATCCAAGGCGATTTAGAGCTTCGTACCAGTCTGGCCACCCATTTGACGGCCAAAGAACGCTTCTACCTGTCCTCTGACGAAGTGCTGATTACATCCGGTGCTCAACAGGCGATTGATGTCATCTCCCGTGCACTGGTCAAGCCTGGAGATCGGGTACTGATTGAGCGACCAACTTACGGCCCTGCCATGGAAATTTTCCGCAAACAGGGTGCACGGCTTGTTTTTACCGACATCCATCCCGAAGGGTATGATCTGGAGCAGATTGAACATCTGATGAAAACAGAAAAACCACGCCTCTTCTATATGACACCGACGTTCCAAAACCCGACAGGCATCAGCATCTCTGTAGAGCAACGCAAACAGCTGCCTGAGCTGGCTGAACAATATGGCTGTTTCCTGGTGGAGGATGACAGCACATATGATATTTATTTTAAAGAGAAGCCACCTGCGCCGATCTTCACTTATGATACTTCCGGACATACATTGTACATACGCAGCTACAGCAAATATGTTGTTCCGGGTCTGCGTATCGCAGCCATCATGTGCCGTTCACATCTCATGGCAGGACTCCAGGCGATCAAAGCCCTGACAGATAACGGATCACCGCTCCTGAATCAGAAGCTGTTTCTTCGTTATTTCCAGTCGGATCGTATGCATCAGCATCTGTCCAAACTGCGAACTGCGCTTCAACTTCGAATGGAGGTCATGGAGCAGTGTCTGCTGGATACGGACTGGGCATGGACACGTCCTGAAGGGGGGCTGAATATCTGGGCAGTGCTCCCAGAGGGTATCGATACAGGCAGGTTATTGCACCAAAGTATGGAGCACTCCATTGCTTTTGTACCTGGAACCGTATTTGATCCCTCCCCCACTTCAGGAAATCGTAAGCTTCGCCTCTCCTTCTCTTATGCCCGTGAGCAGCAAATCCGGGAAGGCATGGACAGACTGATCACCTTAGCGGCGAGAAGTTAAAAACGAAACTTCGTTTAGGATCGACATTGAGGGCCTAAGAGCAACAGAGATACGAAGGAGTACCGGAATCCAGGCCGGATAAGGAAGTTTGAGGAGTGAATTAAACCTTGGCAAGTCTTAAAAGAGTGCAGGATTCTGAATGTACCCACAGACAGTCGGTCAACGAAAGCTCAGAGATTCAACGAAAACGGGGAAAGGTGTCCAAGGCTTAGGTCAGACAACTTTTTGTCTATCGTCAAACTGGCTGTTTCCTCTGTGAGCACGTCAACGTCAACGTCCACCTCATGCCAACGCTAACGATCACCAGAAAACTTATGTGGTCTTTTTTCACGAACTAAAAAATGTAACGATCACCATGGAGCTTATTTCAATGAAAACGAGCTATTGAGGCCTGTTTTCCATCGAAATAATTAAAATAGCGTCTCCTGAGATCGTTACATTCCGAAATCACCTGAATTGTAGCAAATAGGGTCATCTGTGATCGTTAGCGCTCGACTCCCCCTGTGGCACACCTAGATTTATATAAGTCAATAGTCCATAAAGCAAATCGCTCACAGATCTTTTCTCTCAAATAACCGGATCGTGACGACATACGATACAAGAAACAGAGCCACTACGGCTACGGCAATCCCCAAGATAATTGGCGTTGTAATAAGCCCTTCTTTACCCGCAACATCAAGAATAAACGCAGTCGGTTGAGCAAGAACAATTAAACAAACGAAGAAAACCGTATTGATAATGCCTGCTCCCTTTTTACTGAGTGCATAGAAAAGTGGCATATAAATAGAGACCAGTATACATACCAACCCCATAGAAATGAGGATATCTAACAGGGAATAATGAGGTTTGTTGAGTTCAGGATAATTCAGGTTAACAATCTTGTGAATGCCGAAGGATACAAGGACTCCAAACAGGGAATAGAGAATGGAAGACAGGTACTTTGCTTGCACGATCTGTTTGCGACTGACCGGAAGTGTAACTAAAAAGTTATGATTATGGTTTTTGATGTCCACCATCGTAGCTAGCATAATCGAGCCAAAAGCCGTATAAATCCCCACGAGATACATGGACATTTCCATCTTCGGAATAAACGCCCAGCTGAAAATCACCACATACAGAGCAATAATCCACAACGAACTTCTCAGTGCAATAAAGTCTTTGCGAAGCAGATTAAGCATGTTGACGCCCCCCTTTTGCCGTGAAATAAATCAAGTCTTCCAATGCGGGCCTATGCATAAGAGCCTCACTGCCAAACATACGCTGCGCCTCCGCTTTGTTGTCCGATAACGCTTCAAAACCAATCGATGTTTCACGTATGCCAATGAATTGACGCCGGGTATCAGCATCCAGCAGATCCATATCCCCTTTCACAATGATGTAGCGCTCAAGCACGTCGTCTTTGGCTTCATTGAAAATCAGCTTGCCTTGATTAACAAAAGCGATATAGTCCGCGATCCGCTCCAGATCCGTCGTAATATGTGTCGAGAAAATGATGGATTTGGTCTCGTCCTGAATCATGCTGGCCAGTAGATCAAGCAACTCTCTCCGAAAAACTGGATCAAGACCGGATGTTGGTTCATCCATGACAAGCAGATCGGCATCATGAGACAGAGCAACGGCAAGCGAGAATTTGATCTTCATGCCCTTAGATAAATCCTGGATTTTCTTTTTCGGAGACAATTCGAATTGCTCCAAATAACTCTTGAATACGGCATGGTCCCAGCGACTGTAAAAAGGGGCAATTAAACGTGACATCTCCCTGATGGTCAAATGTTCATAATAAAAGCATTCATCGGACACAATACCGAGCCGCTGCTTGACATCCACATCACCGCTCGGATTCTCACTGCCCAGCGTTCGCACTGTCCCCTGATCAGGATGGATGAGTCCGGTAATCATTCGGATTAATGTGCTTTTTCCGGCTCCGTTTGGGCCAATGAGCCCTGTGATAAATCCCTGCTTCACATCCGTGGATATGTTATCCACCTTAAATAACGGATACCCCTTCGTAACATTCCGCAATTCTATCGCATTCATCGTGCCTATTCCTCCTCTAACAACAAAGTAAGATGTTGAATCAAATCCTGTGCGCTCATGCCCAGTTCCTTGCTCTCCTGGATAACCTCAAGCATCTTCGCTTCTAACTGCTTCATACGTCTCTCCCGGATAAAATCCTGATTTGCACCGGATACAAAACTTCCCTTGCCAACCACGGAATCAATTAACTGTTCCTTTTCCAGCTCTTCATATACACGTTTCGTTGTAATGACGCTGACTTGCAAATCCTTCGCAAGTTGACGGATAGAAGGCAGGTGGTCTCCTGCTGCCAGTTCTCCGTTCAGAATGCTCTGCCGAATCTGGGATAAAATCTGGATATATATGGGATCGCTTGATGCATTGGATATCCGTATATTCATGTTTGTTCCTTCACCTCATTGCCATTGTTTCATATAAATAACCAAGCATATTGTATATATATAATATACACACTATACCTGGTTAAGGTCAACCTTTTTTATCCATTTTCTTCTCTCCATCAGAAAAAAACAAAAAAAGAACGACAGTCCCCTGTCGTCCAAATCTTTTCATTCCTTATTGCGCTTATATTTGTTTTCTGTGCCACTCGCTTCGTCAATTTCATCTACGGTGACACTACGCACCTGTAACAACCTTATCCACCAGACCGTATTCCACTGCTTCGGCTGCGGTGAGGAAATAATCGCGGTCAGAGTCTTTTTCAATGCGCTCCAGCGGCTGGCCTGTATGGTCTGCAAGCAACTGATTCAGACGCTGGCGGTGCTGGATAATACGGTTTGCATGTATCAGCATATCAGATGCCTGCCCGCGTGTGCCTCCATGCGGCTGATGAATCATAATCTCGCTGTTCGGTAACGCCATTCGTTTCCCCTTCGTGCCGCCCACCAGCAAAATCGTACCAAAACTCGCCGCCATACCGGTACAGATCGTCGATATATCCGGCTTCACAAACTGCATCGTATCATAAATCGAGAATCCCGCTGTAACCGATCCCCCCGGACTATTAATATACATCTGAATATCCTTATCCGGGTCCTCGGCACTCAAAAACAACAATTGAGCCACGATAGCATTGGCCATCTGATCCTCAATCTCTCCCGACACCATAATGATGCGGTCTTTCAACAATCGCGAATATATATCATAACTCCGCTCGCCGCGAGCAGTTTGTTCTACAACATACGGTACTACGTTCATATATGTCGCCTCCTTATATTAGGCAGCCATGATGACCGTATACCCACCTCCAAAAAACATCGAATTCGTACTCGAAGCGGCATAACCGTACATCACTGGCTGCATCGCTTTAGACGGCAGAGTCTGCTGCAGAATCATACCCGCCACAGCCATCGGATCTTCCGTGCGATTCAGGCACAGATCAATTAGACGTGCAGTATCCCCTTGACGGAAAGCCATCAGATAACTGCGGAGCTGCTCTTGCTCCAGATCAGCGGGCTCTTCCATCGTCCCCTGTTCCAATGCAGCATCCATCCCTGCTTCCACCAATTTATGCCTGACCTTGCTCAAAGCTGTGCGGGCACGGTTTAATGCTGCTTTTACGGCCCCTTCGGTTGTACGCAGCATCTCAGCAGTTTCTGCCGCCTTATATCCCATGATTTCACGTAATATATAGATCGCACGCTGCCAGGGCGGCAAGGTGTGAATCAATAGTTGTACCGCAGATTCCAGCTCTTCAAAGGATTCCTCTCTCGCAAATTCAAACATGACAGGTTTCATCTCGTCGAGTATAGAGCGCAGCTTTTCTTGCTTACGAATACCGTCAATCCATGTATTGCGTGCGATACGAATCAGATAAGCCTCCCAGTTAAACGACGTGTCTGTTCTTTCCGAAGCTTGCGCCACCGCAGATGATAATCCCTTAAGGCAAGTTTCCTGCACAAGATCCTCTGTCTCTGTCACCGACTTGGTGAGTGACATGCAGTATGCATAAAGCGAAGCCATTAGTTCAGGCAATACATCGTGCAACGCTGGATTTGGAACACGTTTACCTTCAACACCGTCTCTACAATCAATGGCATCAGTATGATTAACTGCTATAGCTTGATGATGGTTTTGACTTCCTTGATTCGTTTGATTTATCGCCTTCAATTTATCGTTTCTCATGGCTGTGACTAGGTTCATTTCATAGACTTCGCAATCTGCGGACTTCACAAAGGCCATCTCGGGGGCCCCCCTTTGCTGGTTCCTGATTAAGTGTTTCATTATGTAAACGAAGAACCTCCTGTAAAGGATACGCTCTTCTTCATTTATTTTTTCAAAACAAAACTATTCCTGGATCTCAAATTATCCACTTTCATTGCTGAATCCCGATTTCACATCGAATCCTAACCCAGTGCCACCGTCATGCCCGTTCGTGCTATGGTGATGCCCTCATCCAGTTTATAGTTCTGCCTTACATCTACATCATGAGACATATGTGTAAAATAGGTGTGTCCCGGCTTCAACACTCGCAAAAGCTCCTGCGCCTCCTGCATATCATACACCGAACGCGTCGAAAACTCCGCCAGCTCATGTACAAAACTCGTCCCCAGAACCAGCAGATCCAGTCCATGCAACAGTTCCTGTTCTTCTTCCTTCAAATCTATGGCATCCGAACAGTACGCCCACGCATACTCCTCACGCTCCAGCCGATATGCATACGAAAAACCGTTATGTCCATGACACACTTTCCAGGAACGAATCTTCCATCCACCAAGTTCGATCCCATTATCGGTTTCCAAAAAATCCATGTGACGAGCTAGCCACGGAAATTGCCCCTGTATCGTAACGATTACCTCTCGCGGGGCATACAATCTACCCTTCACGCCTAGCCAGCGGCACGCATCTGCCCATTCTGGCAAACCCCCAATATGATCAAAATGAGCATGTGTAATCAGCAGCGTATGCACCATCCGCATTCCCTGATCTTCCATCTGAGAACGCCAGTCCGGCCCGCAGTCGATCATAAACATCCCGTCTACATGCTGATCTCGAAAGTCACCGCCCCCGTGAATCAGGACAGATGAACGTTTTCGTCGATTTTCCCCTGTCCGCCTTGCCTCCGTACATATCTCACAACTACAATATACCCGTGGAACACCCATGGCATCTCCTGTGCCCAGAAATGTGAGCTGATTCATTCCGCATTCCCCTCTCGCTCCCTGAAGCCTATTCAGCTCAGATGTGATGTCTCTTCATTCGTAATCAACATAGTTGTGCCTCAAATATTTTATGTAAATTGTAATCCCCTACCTCCGCTTTTGCAAAAAAAAGACTCCCCCACTCACAGCGCATCGCTGCTGCCGGGAAAGTCTGTCGTCTGATCTGGCTGGAGAAGCCCAGCCTCAGACATGATAGTTCCATATCCGTCCGCTCACACCAGCGCACGCAGCTTCAACGTCAGCTCACGGCCAGCAGGAACCTCTATGTTATCCGTAATGACCCAGTTCCATGCCAGACGTTGCTCTAGCACCTCAGCCTGTTCTGCGGTCAACTGCAAACCGGTGATGATCCCCTCACCCACCGTGAAATCCTTGTCTGCTTGCAGATTAAATGCTTTTTCCAGCCAGATGCCAAGCCCTCCACGCGTATTAAACGTAATTCGATATCCGTTCTGTAGAGCCCCTTCCAAGTTCTCACCATGCTCGTCCGCATACGAGAAAAACGTATCGTACCGATAATGCTCCTCGGATACGCTATCAAATGCCGCTACATCCTTGGCTTGAATCGCTTTTAATATATCCGCTTCTGACATGCCTTTGCCACGGGCTTGCTCCAGTCGAATCGCTGTGCTTTGGGACAATTTAATCTCTGTACTCATTAAGGTCACACCTTTCTGCAACTACAATTATGCCAACATGTGTATTAGTATACTTCCTATTATAACCTTTTCGTAGTAAAAAACCTCCATCTCGGCATGCCGCAAAATGAAGGTTCGCATTCCTATATAAGTTGAACTAGAGATTTTACACGGAACACTCCGATGACAGAATAACCTGGAGAGTAGCGGTTACAGGCCTGCCAGCACCTGATACCAGACTCCACGCTTGGAATACAGTGTCTTACGCACCTCATCCCATCCACCCAGATAGTTGATATCAAACAGCCCCGCTGGTGTCGGGAACGATTCTTTCGTCTCGGCAAATATGTCCGGGTCTACGGAGCGGAAGCCGTGTTTCGCAAATATACGCTGTGCTTCAGGTGTTCGCAAGTACGCGATAAAGGCTTCCGCCAGCTCCCGATTGCCATGTTTGTCGGCGTATTTATCCACCACCACTGCGGGATTTTCGATTAAAATCGTATTTTTCGGTACCACGATATCATAATCTACACCCTTGGCAATTCGGGCAAGCAGCTCATTTTCATACGTTACGATAACGTCTCCTACACCATATTCAAACGCAGCCATCGAGGAACGACCACTCTTGTCCAGGGATTCAACGTTCTGGTGTACCTCTTCCAGAAATGCTTTCGCTGCGGCAGGGTCTTTCTTGCCCTCTTTCTCCTCCGACAGCTTCAGTCCCGCACCATAGATCGCATTAATATCCCACTGTGCACCGCCAGATGTTTTCGGGTTAGGATACAGCACCTTCACGCCAGGCTTGGTTAAATCCTGGAAATCTTTAATCCCCAGTGGATTGCCTGCTCGTGTACCCAGCACAACGATTGAACGTGTAATCATGCCCTCATTCGGCGTTTGTTTCCAATCCGCAGTGACAAGCTTGGCCTTCACCAGTTTATCGACGTCACTTTCCATCGCAAGCAGGGCTACATCCGCTTCGAACCCGCCAACAATCGCTCTCGCCTGTGTTCCTGAAGCTTCATAGGATTCTTGAAAATTGATGGTCTGTCCCGTCTTGGCTTTCCATTCTGCCTGGAACTTGGGCAACAGTTCGCCTACCGCATCCTTCGCTACGCTATATGCACCGATAACCAGTGTGTTCGAAGAATCACCACTCGTAACTGTGGCTGTTTGTCCTTGCTCCTGCTTGCTGCATCCGGCAGTCACACAGACGAGCACAAGCATCAGAATGAAATATAGAGGATTGAATTTCTTCTTGTTTCGGCTCGTCGGCATGGCTGCTCCTTCTTTCTTTTCTGCTTTTTCCTTAACATCTTCCATTCTAGATCATGACTGGCATCGGATCTTCTTTCAATCGGTTCTCCACGACCCAGCTCACCGAGTCATTGAACATATACGCACGATGCACAAGTACACGAATCGTTTGCCCAATCTCCAGTGTCGTTTTCTCCAGAGAGCGATAGGTGATGAGCTTGTGGCCCTCCACCTCAACTTCAACCATCCATTCACTACCGCGGAAGTGAAGATGTTTTACGATCCCTTTTTCCGTTGCAGACAGCATGGTGAATTCATTCTTGAGTCCAATCTCGATGTACTCCGGTCGGATCAGTGCACGCGTATTGCCACCTTGCACCGCATGTTCGAAGCCTTTCAGCTGAGAGGCATCCTCCACCACCGTAGACTCCCCAATAAAGGTCGCCACAAATGGGGTCTGCGGATTTTTATAAATATCCCAAGGGGTACCCTTTTGCTCTAAACGACCTTGGCTGATAATCATAATCTCGTCTGCGACTTCAATCGCTTCATCCTGGTCGTGAGTAACAAAGATGGACGTGATGCCTACCCTTTCAATCAGCTCACGCAGCCATGAACGAAGCTCTTGACGAATCTTAGCATCAATGGCGGCAAACGGTTCGTCCAGAAGCAGTAACTGCGGCTCAGGCGCAAGCGCTCTGGCAAAAGCCACACGTTGACGCTGTCCACCCGACAGCTGGTGCGGATAACGCTGTTCGAAACCTTTCAGCCCAGTCAGCTCAACGAGTTCCATCACGCGATCACGAATCTGGGCTTTAGGTGTTTTTTTCACCTTGAGACCAAATGCAATATTATCAAAAACACTCATATGTTTGAACAACGCATAGTTCTGAAATACAAATCCAATGCCCCGTTCTTGAGGCGGTAGATGATTCACGACTTTTCCGTGGAACCGGATCTCCCCCGAGCCTGGGCTTTCGAGCCCTGCGAGCATACGCAAGATCGACGTTTTCCCGCCTCCGCTGGGGCCGAGCAAACCGATCAGATGGCCTTTGGCAATATCGAATGAGACATCTTTTACCGCATGAAAATCACCAAAGTGTTTGTTAAGATCACGAACTTCTACATGCATCTCAATGCACTTCCTTTCGCTTCTTGGCCCACTCCATCAGGAGCAGCAGTCCTACAGAGAAGGTTACCAGTACCAATGCCACACCGTTCGCGGCAGACACGTTGAAATTCTCTACATCCTGATACACCAGCGTTGTTGCTGTCTGCGTTTTATTCATAATGTTACCGGACACGACCAATACTGCCCCGAATTCTCCCAGTGAGCGCGCTACCGTCAGAACCAGACCATAAACCACTGCCCAGCGAATGGAAGGCCAGGTTACACTCCAGAACGTTCTCCAGCCGTAGGCTCCGAGTGTGGAAGCCGCCTCCTCCTGCTGCGAACCAAGCTCCTGCAAGACAGGCATGACCTCTCTTACCATCAACGGAAACGTAACGAACAACGTGGCAATAACCATGCCTGGAAAAGCGTATACCACATTAAATCCGATGCCCTCAAAAAATCCTCCCATGATGCTGTTCGGTCCAAGCAGCAAAACAATCATCAAACCGCCAATAACCGGCGATACCGCATAAGGTAAATCGACAATGCTGTTAAGCAACCCTTTCACCCGATCACTCAGCCAGCTTGCACGAACCAGATAAATCGCCATCATAATGCCAAACAATGTATTTAACAGGGTAACCACCAGAACGACCAGCCCTGTCATCATCAGTGCGTGAAGCGCCTCCGGACGCATAATACCTTTAACAAAGCCGCCAGCACCGTCCTCAAATGCGCCAATCAGAATCCGTCCGAGAGGAATGATCAACAGCAATGTGAACACTACAAACGTAAGTCCGATTAAGAGTCTTCTCATCTTCTTCTCCCCCGCATCTGTACGAGATTGATTAGCCAGAGGATCAGAAAGGAGAGTGTTAGCAACAATACGGATACCGCGGCCGCCCCTGTCGGGTTATCACTTTCAATCTCTCCATAGATGAAAACGGAAGCTGTTAGTGTTCTGCCTGGAATATTACCGGCAACCAGTACAACTGCGCCAAATTCAGCGAGCGCTCTGGAAAAAGCCAACATTCCGCCGCTAATCATGCCGGGAGCCATGGATGGAAGAATGACCTGCATGAACGTACGTGCCTTGGAAGCACCCATCGTGTATGAAGCCTCTTCCTCGGAAGGATCGATCTCTTCCAGCAAAGGCTGCACTGCGCGAATGACAAAAGGAAAGGTAACAAAGGTCATCGCAATCACAATTGCAGGCTGATGAAATACAATTTCAAACCCCATCGACTCAGCCAGTTTCCCGACAGCACTGATTGGGCCGAGCAACAGCATAATCATCAGACCGCCTACAGCTGTTGGCAATGCAAAAGGCAAATCGACAAGACTATTAAGAAATGATCTGCCAACGAATCGATATCTTGTTAACACCCAGGCAATCATGGTTCCTAAGATCACATTAATTAAAGCGGCAACCACGGCCAGACGAACCGTTAACAGCACCGCCTTCCATGCAATAGGATCCATGATACTCTCAGCAAAATTACTCCACCCTTCAGAGAAGGAGTTGGCGTACACACCGATGATTGGAAGTACAATGAGTACGATGAAATATAACAATACGGTACTGCGAAAACCCCAAGTCCATCCCTTGTGACGAAGAACGGTGTTCATTACTGTGTTCCCTCCCAGCCTCCGGCTTTAACTCCGGTCGGCAGTCTACCTGATTTCATGCGATATTCCCCTGATTTGGATAAGTTTACTTTATTATTATTCCCATTAGTCTACTTGGTTTTTGCTTATCTGATACTTTACCAGTTTGCAGTGCTGATCGTCAATGCTTTTATTCGAACTATTTGATGCTCTGTTTAAACGAATCTCCCCATTTTCATAAACGAATTTAGTACATTAGATTGACGCAATTTCGTTCAATACTTGAGATCAAACATTTATGTATACATGTTATCCGTGCGGTTTGTTTAGCCTCGGGTGGTTAAGGTACAATCTAAAGAGTTAAAATTCAGGAAAGACATTACTACGTGAAGGAGTGATTAATTATGTTATATACGAAAAGCATATCAACATTTGCAAGAGATGAAATGAAGGAGATCACACGGGATGTTGAGCAGGTTGTACAAAGTAGTGGCATCCGGAATGGCACCGTGCTTATTTATTGCCCCCATACAACGGCAGGGATTGCCATTAATGAAAATGCGGACCCCGATGTTAAACATGACGTCTTGTTACGTCTCGATGAGGTGTACCCCTGGGAGCACCCTCAGTATCGTCATGCCGAGGGCAATACGGCCTCTCACCTCAAATCAATAACTACCGGTCCGTCACAGACTGTCATCCTGCATGAAGGCAGACTACTCTTGGGACGCTGGCAAGGGATCTATTTTTGTGAATTTGATGGGCCACGTCATCGGGAGTATTTCATCAAAATTATGGAAGGTTAAGTTTCATCTCAAAAAAGACAAACATAAACAGGCGTTCCACCCTTTACTGGGTTCAGGAACGCCTGTCGTCGTCTTCAGCGTGTACAGATATTATCTTTCGCATGATAACGTAATAAAGAGTTAACGTTATGATCAATCACCGCCTTGAAGTATGAGGACAAGCAAAAGCGGCAATTATTGCACGCCAGGCTGCTGACCCAAATTACGGCACAATACTTTCACATGAGACAATGCAGAGGATTCGATCTCCGCAAACGTCAAACGGTCTTGAATATAATAAGATATGAATCCGTGCATAGCCAGAAACAAAGTACGCGGCACATGCTCAATATCCTCTTCGGCACAGCCCTCTTCCTTCATATACTGCCGAATGATCGACGCAAACAGTTCGAAACAACGCCCCTGCTCCGTACGACAATAGGACAATAACTCCTCGTCTCGAATCATAAACATAATCTCGTATTGATATGGATTTTCCAGACCAAATCGAATAAACTCCATCAAAATATGCTCAACTTTGTTCGCGCCGCCTGCAACCGGCCTGACCATGGCTTGCAACAGTAGATGTCCCAGATGGTTGAAATCCTCTACCACGATCGCATAGAACAACTCTGCTTTTTCCTTAAAATGATAATACAGCGACCCATGACTATAGCCTAGATGCTGGCCGATGCTTCGCATCGAAATGGCGCGGTATCCTTTGGTAATAAAAAGATGCCTCGCCGCCTCCAGTATCCGCTCCCTCGACAACTCCTGTTCGACTGCTCTTCTAGCCATATATTTTATTCCCCTTCAATAAAATAAAGCCGCTGTCCCTCCGTGATCCGGGATTGTCCTTGCGTCAAATCCGTAATCCAGGCAATAAATGCCTCGGTTTCACTATCCGGCGGAAGACACGTTAACGTAACCTTATCGGTGAAAGCCGTTTCACCTGTACGCACTTCCCGGCCTCTTAACTCATTTTCCACTTTCCCAAGCCACGTATAATCCAGTTCTACAAATACTTCTCGATGCAGCACTTTGGTAATAACTTTTCCTGCTTCAATTGCTGCGACAGCTCCGTCTGTATACGCACGAATAAGTCCTCCAGCGCCAAGCATGATTCCCCCGAAGTATCGTGTAACGACAATCGCTACATTCTTCAATTGCTGATTCTTGATCACCTCAAGAATAGGTTTACCCGCTGTACCGCTCGGTTCCCCGTCATCAGACTGCTTCTGAATCTCATCCCGCTCGCCAATCATGTATGCTGAGCAGTTATGTGTCGCATTCCAATGTTTTTTCTTGATATCATCAATAAAAGCAATGGCTTCCTCCTCAGTTGTGACCGGCATGATATGACCGATAAACCGTGATTTTTTGATCACAATTTCCAGTTGGCCCGATCCTCGAACTGTTCGATAACGTTCCATCATTTTTAATCCAACTTTCCGTAAATCATCCATTTTACAAGAAAGCAGTTCCCCGCATATTGCGGATGAACTGCCTTGGTTAATGACATCCGGGAAACGATACCCTGCAAAAGCTCGCATTCCCGGATGGACTTAACAATCTTTATTTAACTATATGAGCGGAGCCGTGAATTATTCAGAAAGTCTCGCTTCGAGCGCTGCTTTCTCTTCTTCAAAGCCTGGTTTGCCCAGCAATGCGAACATGTTTTTCTTGTATGCTTCCACACCCGGTTGGTCAAATGGATTCACACCCAGCAAATATCCGCTAATGCCGCATGCTTTTTCAAAGAAGTATACCAGATATCCAAACGAATATGGAGTCATATCTGGAATGTTCACAATCAGATTTGGAACTTGGCCATCTGTATGTGCAAGCAACGTTCCTTGGAATGCTTTTTTATTGACGAAATCCATCGTTTTGCCTTCCAGGAAATTCAAACCGTCCAGGTCGTCTGCATCAGCTTCAATGGAAATGTGCTCGGATACTTCAGCGACTTGAATAACGGTTTCGAAGATGTTCCGGCTACCTTCCTGAATGAATTGGCCCATAGAGTGCAAGTCTGTTGAGAAATCCACCGATGCAGGATAGATACCCTTGTAGTCTTTACCTTCGCTTTCACCAAAGAGCTGTTTCCACCACTCGGATACGAAGTGCAAGGACGGCTCGTAGTTCACCAGAATCTCTGTGCCTTTGCCTTTGCGATACAATGCGTTACGAACGGCTGCATATTGATACGCTTCGTTCTCCGCTACATTCGGATTGCTGTACTCTTTGGAAGCGTCAGCTGCGCCTTGCATCATTTCTTCGATGTTGATGCCCGCTGTTGCGATTGGCAACAAACCTACGGCTGTGAGTACGGAATAACGTCCGCCTACGTCATCCGGGATGATGAAGGATTCATAACCTTCTTCATTTGCCAGCTTTTTGAGCGCTCCGCGCTCTTTATCTGTTGTTGCGTAGATGCGTTTGCGAGCTTCCTCTTTCCCGTATTTTTTCTCCAGAGCTGCACGGAAAATACGGAAAGCAATCGCTGGTTCAGTTGTTGTACCCGATTTAGAGATAACGTTCACGGAGAAGTCTTTACCTTCTACCAGATCCAGCAAATGTGTCACATACGTGGAGCTGATGTTGTTACCAGCAAAATAAATCTCAGGAGTTTTGCGTTTGTCCTTCGGCAAGTTGTTGTAGAAAGAATGTGTCAGCATTTCGATCGCTGCGCGTGCTCCCAGGTATGATCCACCAATACCAATCACGATCAGCACTTCGGAATCACTTTGGATTTTAGCTGCGGCTTTTTGAATGCGGGCAAATTCTTCTTTGTCGTATGCTGTCGGAAGGTCGATCCATCCGAGATAGTCGGAACCTGTTCCTGTACCGTTATGAAGTTGCTCGTGAGCCAAACGGATCGGTTCAGCGAAATAGTCTACTTCGTGCTGGTTTACAAATTGCAAAGCTGTACTATAGTCAAATGTCACTTTTTTTGCCATGATCTCAAAAACCTCCTGATATCGGTATAATAATTCCGTTTTCCATGTTAAACAACTTGTCCTAAGGATACTTCAAATCCACCCTGCTGACAAGCTTACGCATGAACTTGGCTGTTAACAATCAAGAAGCAAAAAGGGCAAATCGAATCCGCAACACTGCGGTTCGAGTTCCCCTTCTTGTGTTATTCCGCCGGGTACGAGCAGACGTAGTCGGTAACGCTGCGTATCTCCAGTTTAAATTTGGATTCAGCAGGCACGTGGAATGTCGCTTGGCCTTGAATCTCTTGCCACTCTTCTTCACCAGGAAGCAATACTCTCAGATCGCCGGACAGAATCTCCATAATTTCGCGGGAATCTGTGCCGAACTCATAGTTACCTGGAAGCATGATGCCCAGCGTCACTTTGCTGCCATCCCCCAAAATAACCGTTCTACTGGTTACCTGACCATCATAATAAATGTTGGCCTTTTTCACTACACTGACTTGATCGAATTGTGACATGCGTACCCGCTCCCCTGAAGTTAATGAAAACAAAAGGCAACACAGATCAGGGCAGCCATGCCGCCCTTGACTCTGCGGAAATAACAACTGTCATGAGCCAGAAGCGCCGGAAGACGTTCGGCCCATGACAGACGGTTAAAGTATAAAGTTTTTATTACAGCAATGCTTTTACGCGGCTAACTACGTTATCCACAGTAAAACCATACTCTTGGATTACACGGTCGCCAGGCGCGGAAGCACCGAACGTGCTAATTCCGAGAATGTCACCTTGATCTCCGACATATTTTTCCCAGCCCATTGGGTGAGCCATTTCGATCGCCAGACGTGCTTTAACATCTGGAAGAAGAACAGACTCTTTGTAAGCTTTGTCTTGTTTCTCGAACAGATCCCAGCTAGGCATGCTGATTACGCGAACTTGAATCCCTTGCTCAGCAAGTGCAGCTTGAGCTTTAACCGCCAGCTGTACTTCAGAACCTGTAGCAATGATTTGTGCTACCGCTTTGCCGTCTTTAGCGTCGGATACCACATAAGCACCACGTTTCAAGTTCTCACGTGCACCTTCTACAGTTCCTTCGAGGATCGGCAAGTTTTGACGAGTCAGAACCAGGGCAACCGGGTTGCTCTTGTTCTCCAGCGCGTAAGCCCAAGCTGCAGAAGTTTCGTTACCGTCAGCTGGACGAATTACCGTCAGGTTCGGGATGATACGAAGGGAAGCCAATTGCTCAATCGGTTCATGCGTAGGACCATCTTCACCAACAGCGATACTATCGTGAGTCAGGACATACGTGACTGGCAGGCTCATCAGTGCAGCCAGACGAACAGCAGGACGCAGGTAGTCGGTAAATACGAAGAACGTACCGCCGAATACTTTCACACCGCTGTGCAATGCCATACCGTTCATCGCACCAGCCATACCGAATTCACGGATACCGAAGTAGATGTTACGACCAGAATAGTCTTCTGGAGTAAAGTTAGTCAAGTTGTTCAGGTGAGTCATTGTGGAGCTTTCCAAGTCAGCGGAACCACCTGTCAGATGAGGCACATTATGTGCAAGACCGTTCAGAGCGTTACCGGAAGCTACACGCGTAGACAATGCTTTGTCCGTTGCTGCATATTTAGGCAGATCACGATCCCAACCTTCTGGAAGGTCGCCGTTAATTGCTGTTTCGAACTGAGCAGCCAGTTCAGGGTATGCTTTTTTGTACTCCGCAAATTGCTCGTCCCAAGCTTTATTTGCAGCGATACCTTTTTCTTTGACTTGAGCAAAGTGATCGCGTACTTCAGCCGGTACGTGGAAGTTTTCTTCGTATACCCATTTATAATATTCTTTAGTCAGTTTAGCTTCTTCTGCACCCAGTGGAGATCCGTGAGTACCGCCGTGGCCGCCTTTACCTTGTTTGTTCGGGCTACCATAACCAATTACGGTTTTCACTTCGATCAATGTAGGACGCGCTGTGTCTGCTTGACCTTCTTTGATTGCTTTTTCAATTGCAGGCAGATCATTACCATCTTCAACGCGCAGCACTTGCCAGCCATACGCATCAAAGCGTTTAGCGATGCTTTCGGAAGAAGACAGGTCAAGTTTGCCATCCAGCGTGATGTCGTTGGAATCGAACAGCATGATCAGTTTGCCAAGGCCGAGACGTCCAGCCAGGGAAGCAGATTCATGAGATACGCCTTCCATCAGGTCACCATCACCACAGATTGCATATGTGTAGTGATCAACAACGTTGAATTGATCTTTGTTATAAGTTGCGCCCAGCTGAGCTTCAGCCATGGCCATACCAACTGCCATCGCAATACCTTGACCCAGTGGTCCGGTAGTTGCATCAACACCAGCTGTATGTCCGAATTCCGGGTGACCCGGAGTTTTGCTTCCCCATTGACGGAATTGTTTCAATTCTTCCATAGGAAGATCGTAGCCGCTCAGGTGCAGCAAGCTGTACAGCAACATGGAGCCATGTCCTGCGGACAGCACAAAGCGGTCCCGGTTAATCCAAGTCGGGTGGTCCGGGTTATGAGTCATCGTTTTTGCAAAAAGCTGGTACCCCATCGGAGCGGAGCCCATCGGCATACCCGGGTGTCCGGAATTTGCCTTCTCAATTGCATCAATCGCCAAAGTACGTACGGTTGTAATCGACAGGTTGTCGATTGTGGTGTTCTCGTCCTTTTGAATCGCTTCGTTCTTGTCAGTCATGGTTTGTCCTCCTCATGTCTTTAGATAAGTCGGGTGCGCAAGCGAGTCCCTCTCATCATACAAGCAAACCGCATAAACAATAAGTGAATCCGCTTGAATGTTTCATTTTGACTTATTCACTTTTGTATTGTATCACTTGCCGTGAAGCTTTTCCATAACCTTCTTTTAGAAAGTTACGGAAAATTCAGGTGATCCTGATTAAACATTGCTAGGGTGTGTCTGAAAACGCTGAAGGAAGCAGATTTTGCCAAATTTTCGTTCCAAGCCAGGAAGTTTACCGCAGGCGTGCCGGGGCACGTCAAGGGAAAGTGACGCAGCAGGGGGCGAAAAGGCGGTAAAAGATGCACTTCAGTCGGTTTCAAGATACGCCCTAGTCCATCGGATGAAGTATAACCTTTAAGCCGAAAACCATACACATTTTAGAGATTAACGTGAAAATCGGCTTGTGCTGATCAGCGCCTCTCGATTCGAGCATACGGTTAACGGTTTATTTTTCAATTAGATACGCTTCATACCCAAGGAGGGCTTGAAATGCCAGATCAAACGCGACACCCGTCTAATTCGTTAAAATTATCATTACCCTGGTTTTCGGGGATCATAACCGGAATCGTTAGTGGCATTTTTCTAGGACTATTTCTAAAAGTGGTTCAGACATTAACTGGCGAAAGAGTGTACACCCTGCTACTGAACGTTGATTTTGTACCAGGGCTTCCTCCGCGGTTTCCCGAATGGATCGAATTCTCCTTGCACCTGGCTGTATCTGTTGTCATCGGGATTTTCTACATCTGGTGGGTCAGACGTACAGGCCGTCCAGTCAGCAGAGGAATATTTCTCGGCGCCGCCTCTTCCCTGCTCTATCTCCCTTTGTCTCCGTTATCCTCACGTGTGCCCGATCTGAATGACGCTGGTGCCATTTTCTATTGGGTCATTGGCCACCTTCTCTTTGGCGCTTTGCTAGGTCTGTGTGGAAAATACTTGCACGCCAAAAAGCGGCACGCAGTTCATTATTGAACTGGAGCCGCTCGGCTTTATGGTGCATCGAAGTCTAAACGGTTACCGAGTAACTCTCTTATGAGGTTACGGATCAACCTTGCGCAGTATTAAAGCGTAAACTTAGACTTAAAATACGACTGTTTTATTTTCGTGTACAAGAACACGGTCTTCCACATGCCATTTTACAGCCCGCGCAAGCACAACACGCTCAATGGTACGTCCAATGCGTTTTAATTCAGTCACATTATCTCCATGGCTTACACGCTGAACGTCCTGTTCAATAATTGGTCCGCCATCCAGCTCTTCCGTAACATAATGCGCCGTTGCGCCAATGATTTTAACACCACGGTTATAGGCCTGAGCGTATGGCTTACCTCCAACAAAGGCTGGCAAGAACGAGTGATGAATGTTGATAATACGGTTACGGTAATGTTCAATAAACGTTGGAGAGATAATCTGCATATAACGAGCGAGAATAATCACATCCACATCGTTGCCGATCACTTCCAGCTGACGCTGCTCTGCTTCTTTTTTCGTATCGGCTGTAACCGGAATATGGTGATATGGGATGCCGAACGATTCCACATAGTTTTTCATATCCAAATGGTTGCTGACCACAAGCGCGATGTCCGCATCAAGATCGCCAGCCTGCCATTGCCAGAGCAACTCTACCAGACAGTGATCTTCTTTGGATACAAAAATAGCCAACCTTTTTTTGCGGCTAACCGCGGAAAGAGACCACTCCATCTCGAAACGTGCCGCCACATCGGCAAAATCCGCTTCCAGCTTCGCCAAGTTACTCTCCAGTTGCGGAAGATCGAACTCGATCCGCATAAAAAACATACCGCCTGACGGGTCCATCGTATACTGGTCAGACTGTACAATGTTGGCACCATGCTGATGCAAAAAATGTGATACCGCTGCTACAATTCCCGGTCCATCCGGACAGGAAATAAGCATACGCGCTCGATTGGCGCGGTTTTGATCATCAGGTCGTATTTGTTTTGCGTGAATCTCCATCGGGTTAATCTTCCTCCTTCAATTAGACAAGACATACGTGAAGTATATCAGGCAAGACTTGCAGGGATTACCCTGCAAGCCAAGCTATCAAGCGATGATTGATTTGTTCTTCATTCAAATGCGGGAACAATGCCGCCTCTGTTACCATGTCATACAAGCGTTCCAGCGGTTCACGCGGATCAGCTTTTTTGGCTTTGGCATCATTTTTGAGCAGTGTCCATACATCAAGTACATAAGCACGGGAATTCACTTCCTTACCTTTGAAGAAATGTTGCAGTTGCTCGACTTCACTCAGGAACTCCTGACCGAAACGGCCTTCCACATCTCCTCGCAGCAATGCAATTTCAATTTCATACATTGGCCGCTGGGTTTTGGCATCTTTACCAATCCACGGCGTTTCCAGAATGAATGGACGATTATTCAGTTTTTCATGGTTTACAATGCGGTTGATCGCTTCAAATCCAATCCAGCCCGACCCAATCGGTGTATGACGGTCTTTGCGTGCACCGGCAGCATTTTTACTATCGTTAATGTGCATTACAGCAATTCGGTCAAGTCCAACCGTGCGATCAAATTGATCCAATACACCATCCAGATCGTTGACGATATCATAACCCGCATCATGAATGTGGCATGTATCCATACACACGGTCAGTCGTTCGTTATGTTTTACTTTCTCAATAATCTGTGCAAGTTCCTCGAAGCTGCGCCCCATCTCGGTTCCTTTACCGGCCATCGTCTCCAGCGCAATATTCACATCGGTTTCCTGAATGCCATCGAGCACTTCATTCAAGCCTTGCGCAATACGTTCGATACCATAATGAGCATCCTTGTCCGTAAATGCACCAGGGTGCAATACGATGTTTTTCACACCAATGGCGTGAGTACGGCGAATTTCCTCCTGCAGGAAGTCCACAGCCAGTCCATATGTGCTGTCCTTGTAAGAGCCCAGATTAATGATATAAGGAGCATGCACAACAATTTCCTCAAATCCGCCTGCCTGCATGGCAAGCTTGCCTTCCTCAATAAACATTGATTCAATTGGCTTGCGGCGTGTGTTCTGCGGTGCACCCGTATATATCATAAACGAACTGGAACCGTACGAGGACGCTTCCTTCGTTGCACTCAATAATCCCTTGTCCGAAAAGGACACATGGGAGCCGATTTTCAGCATCATTGATCCCCCTTTTTCTGAATTATCCACTATCATAACGCGATTATCGAAATAAATCTAGAAATGCGATATAATTCGAATGAGAGGCTATTTTTGACAGCATATTACGGAACATGGACGCCTATTCATCAGGGCGTGAAAATCAATAAACCGAGGTGATTTCGCAATGATTTATAATACCTACGTCCAGCTTCTAACGAGCAATTCTCCCAGCAACTGGTTTATGAATACGATTGCTTTCTGGACGCTTGTGCTACTTGGTAGCATGTGCATTGGTGGATTTTTCATGATGCGCAAGTTCCTTAAGGTGCTGCCCAAGGCAGACGGCAAGTCCAAGCTGGATTGGCAGAACTACTGGGTGGAGACAAGCCGCCACTTGTGGACGGATGAAGCCAAAGCTTTTTTGGATCAACTGGTTGAGCCTGTTCCCGGACCATTTCGCGACATTGCCAAACATTCCATTGCTGCCGAGATTGGTAAAATTGCCGTGGAAGATCATGCAACCGAAGTGTCGAGAGATCATTGCATTAAAGGTTACATCATTGCGACACCAAAACGGGACAACAAATTTCTGGTGAAATTTTTGGAGAAAAATAAAATCGACTATACTCCCTATCGCCATTTGATGAAATAATCTTTTGATGAATTATAACGTATGAACAGATTGGAAAATAAAGCAGGCCAGCATCGTTAGATATGGCACCAATTTGGTTAAATTAAACACATATTAGCTCCGCTTGGTAAGTCCTTTTCACTCATTTAACTTACCATGCGGGGCTTTTTGACCCATAAGAGAGGATGTTCAATATGAAAATTGCCATTTGTGGAGGAACCGGATTTGTCGGAGGCGCACTTGTAGATTACTGGTTGCAGGCCGGACATCATGTGAAAGTAATCACTCGCAAGCTGCCTGACATGCATAATCCGAGTAAAAACCTTACATATATATCTTGGGATCAGCTCGAAGAAATGCCGCGGGAACTGGAAGGTTTTGATGCTCTGGTGAATCTAGCGGGTGAGACATTGAACCAACGTTGGACTACGAAGGCCAAGCTGGAAATTGTGGAATCCAGAGTTACGACGGTTGCCCGGGTTGCTAGATTAGTGGAATCGCTACAGCAAAAGCCGGAAGTTGTTGTCCAGGCTTCAGCCATGGCGATCTACGGAACATCTCCCGACGAAACCTTTGATGAGAACAGTCCGCAAAAACCGATGAATTTTCCCTCTCGCGTTTCGGAACAATGGGAAGTTGCTGCCGATGCCATCCGGGATGTAAGACTCGTCAAAATCCGGGTCAGTCTCGTTTTGGGTCATAAAAAAGGGGCATTCCCATTGATGAAACTGCCCTATATGCTCGGATTCGGCGGCAAAATCGGCAGCGGAAAGCAGTGGACCAGTTGGATTCACATCATGGATATCGTTCGATTGATCGACTTTACTATTCATAACAAAGAAATTTCGGGTCCAGTTAACGCTTCTTCTCCCCACCCGGTAACCAATGATGAATTCGGCCGTACAGTAGGTAAAGTCTATCATCGTCCCCACTGGTTCCCTGTGCCCGGCTTCCTGATCAAAACACTAGTTGGTGAATTATCCGTCGTCCTGCTGCAAGGGCAGCGGGTCATTCCGCAAAAAGCCTTGGATCACGGTTTCAAGTTCACCTTCCCCACATTGACTCAGGCTCTCGAGGACTTGAAGCATCGAGGGTTGTCCGACTAAAACAGATTATAATTGGTGTGTACAGTTCATCCTGCCACTCGATAAACGTAGACCGATTCGGCCAGGATGAACGTATCCCCGTCCGTCAGTGGATATTCTTTGTAAGGAGCCAACAGATTTCCTTGAAGCATCGTTCCATTGACGGACCCTAAATCCTTGATAGCATAGCCGGACTGGCCTCGACTCAATTCTACATGTGCACGGGATACACCTGTCGAGTTATCGACATATTGAACCATATCCGCTGCTCTTCCGATGACAAACGATGCCCCCTTCACATCAACACGTTCGCTCCGTTCACCTTTATTTAGAGTTCGTTCCAGGTAATATGATGGTGCATTAGAGCTTCTGTCTTTATTAGCTAACCCGGCCAGTGGCTGCAGATTAACTGTTGCCTCTGCGGCAGAAGCCCTAAGATGGAGTTCAGAAGTGTTCCCGCCTTCTCTTCCCTGTTCCGCAGTATACAGCGGATTGAGCATATCTTCAGACGTTAAGTTCTTAGAGGATGTGCTCATATGGCGAAGACGGGAAGAGGTATGATCTTCATCAACAGCAGCGGCAGGCAAAGATTCTATGGATTTTACCTTATCTTCTTTGGACTTATCCATGGCATTCCAGCGCCAACTCTCCTGAAACATTTCCTCTTCTACTTTAGCACCCTTGTCCTTTTTCCTGCCTAGCAATGATAAAGAGAAAAGCGGACGAACGTCAGATTTATCAGGAGAACCACCCATTCTCTTCCACATCCAACTTGCCCCTGCAATGAGGACAATACTTAGCACCGTAGACAGAATCATTGCCTTCTGACCTGGCTCTTGCATATAGATAAACCTCCATACCAAAGCCATGGCAACCATACAGCCTAGCCAGATATATGTTGTACGCGAAGAGCCAGTAACCGAATTTTGCTCTTCCATCACCACATTTTCCTGATCCGCGGAAACAAATGATGAAGAAGACTCAAGTTGAGTTGAGGTCTGATTCTGATGAAAGTAGTTTGTATTTATCGTCGAAAGTTGACCAGCCGCTGTTGGCCTGTGTAACAAAGATTTCACATAGGGGGCTACTTTTTTAATGTCTGCATCCAGTTTAATGATTTGCTGGCGCTCACGCTGATGACGATCTGATTGCTCTATATCAGCTTTATTGTAATTAAAGCTGGCGTCACTTTTCTTTTCCGGTAGCTGACTGGATACCAATCGTGCAGGTTGGCCAGTACTCAATTCTAATAATAGTTCACGTAATTGCCGAATGTCCCACCGCTCGTCGTCACATAACTGTAATACTCGTTGTATGCCCTCTCCTTCTATTTCCTGAACATGAGCCATAAGCTTGATTACCAAGTCACGGAATAACTGCGGCGTTTGCTTCTCCTGCCGGGCATGGGCATTCATGATGGGTACGTAAACTAAACCAAGTTCCCCTTGCGCCATTGCCCCCTGAATAAATATATAGTCTTCCTGAATGCACAAATTTTGCGGCTCCAACATGTAGAGCCTGCACTCCGCGAGGGCTTCTGCTAACTGAAATAAAAGATTGTACAACACTGTCAAGCTGATTTGACTCGATTTTAACATCTGGGACAACATCTTATATCCAGAGATGTCATACTGTAACGTTACATTCTGATCAATCTCCCGTGTGAACAAAGGCAGCATACGAGGAATTCGATTTGAAGTTAACATGCCGATCTGTATCCTGCTAAGTTCCTCCATCCGTAGCCCGTCCGTTTTTTCCAAAATCATAAATGTCCCGCCGTTACGTACGAAATCCCTCGTTAATCCATACATACCGCTCCTCACTTCCCATTGTTAATATAGTACGTTGAACTAGAATCATTTCACGGATACTGTGATGACAGGTGAGTCTATCAAATGCTGTTTCCCCCGTGCATACAACTACCCAAACATATAAATCCATGAGCTTACGAAACCGGGAAGTACAGCCAGCATAAACGGAAACTTCAACGTTTTTTCGTGACTTACAAGTTTAAGAGAACCTAGTTTAAAGAAACCGAATACATTAAACATCATTGTACGTATCCGCTTTGACGCATCTTTGCGAAACAAAAGGATCACTAAGCCGATCAATCCGGCGTACAAAATGGAATATATGATCACGTGTATACCAAATGTAAACCCCGTCCAGGCTCCTATACCCCCAAATAATTTCACATCTCCTGCACCGACTGCACCAATGACATACATTAAAAACAACATACCGAAACCAACAGCAAATCCAGCTAAAGAGAACCACATCCCTCGCCAGCCCCCCCACGCAAGATGAGCAACTACTCCTATTGCCGTTACTGGCAGAGTCAACCGATTCGGAATTTTCATCGACCTTATATCGGTTACAAACGCCACCAGAAGATATACACCACAGATTACATAAAACCAACCCACCTATATCATCGCTCCTTATTTTCTGGATGCTACCGTAAATGAAGTTTCCGTCTGCATCCCCTCCGCGGTCTCTACAACAAAGCTCCAAGTCCCTTCCGTTGTTCGAGTGCCCACAAACCATGTCCATTCTATGATTCCATTCTCGTCAGCTGTTGCCCAGCCAATATGCTTCGCAGAACTCTCACCAGACTTGTAAAAAATCGTGAGATTAGCCGTTGCCCCTGGCTCGACCTGAACCTTTATCGTTGCATGGTTCCCTATAAAAGCCGGATCTGGTTTTGATAAAACAGTTGCTGAACCGGCACTATTTTCTCCCCCGCTTCCGTAACCAGTTCCCTCGCCTGTGTCACCAATCCATATCCGTTCTGCTGCAGCAACCTGGATTCGCAAAGGTTTGCCGAGAAAAGGAACCTTCACAGGCAGCTCATAACTCAGCTCTAATCTGAAATACGGATTCGTTTTATTCTTCAAGTTAGGAACAGATACTCCGTTAACATGAATACGTTCCATGTCTAGCAGAGTAGTTTCAACAAAGGGTTGCAACAACGGCTTCACAACCGGGTCAAGTATGGCTTCCATTACCGACGTTTTGATTCTTTGCAGTGGCTCTTCACCACGTTTCGCTGCATCTCGCACCCAGTCACTTAAGGGTGAGGGCAGGGAAGAAGCGTAACCGTCTGCCCATTCTGTCAGAGACAGCTGGGGCCATTTCCCTTTCTCCTCTAGGCCCTCTCCTCCAGCAGAATCCGAAGGCACGAAGGCAAGCGATACTGGATAAATCTTCGTTGATAACTGTTTTACCGTTTCCCCCGCTGTACTCTGCAATGCGGTGGAAATCAGCGTCATCTGAACAATGAAGATAAGAAATAGAATAAAGAATAGAAAAACAGGTAGCACCAGCGAAGCCTCCAGCACCATAGTGCCCTGTTCTTTCTTCGCTTCAAGCATCTGTTTCCTCAGGGACTTCAAGCGTTCCAATCTGCTTATCCGCATGATTCGATGTTGCATCTGCACACATTTCCTTTCACCCTGAACCTGAACCCTTTTTTCCATCATGCCTCCATCAACATGTTTTCACCTGTTCAATAGGAATAATCCGCCTTCCGTTCAATGAAAAAGCGTCCATCTTGTACTTGATCCTCACTGCCCATAACAGCGCCTATACTTCGCACAATTCCAGGCAAAAACCATAGCTTAATGCTGCTGCGTACCTGTCCGGAAGCATAAGTCTTTTTCTCATCCGGGTTAGCTCCCGTATTCAATCGGATCAAGGCTAACATTCGGGACATTTTGCGATCATTATTGCTATGCATTAGCAGGAACAATCTGAGGTGATCCCTGTATGTCAGCTTCACCTTGATATATTTGGACAATTCAACATTTCCGTCCTTCGCCAGCTTGTCCATATCTTCAATTGCATGCGTAATTCCGTATAGGATCGCGGCAGACAACACAAGAAGCGGATTTCCCAGCTTACTATTCTCACTTAGCCCCTCAGCTGTACGAATTGCCAGACGGATTCCGAAGACTTCCGCATATGCAGATGCGATGTTACCTGAAGGGTTATGAAAGCCGTATAGGATATACTCTAGCTCCTGATTCTCCAGTTTGAACACGTCATTAACATCTCCACTGCCTTCCGTCCAGGAAAACAATTGACTAAAATCCATGGAATCAAAGTAAGCAAGCGCATATTCATTTTGAAACAGCTCATCGCCAAGGTCTCCCAGTAGTCCTGACATTCCTCCAAACAGGTGATCCATTCCCTTCATGGCATTTCCACCGGAATCATACGGATCACTCGCAATCTTTGCCTTTTCCGCTCGATCAGAGCTTTTTTGATTGAACGCGATGTTAGCCTCATAAAATTGTTCCAGCTGTTTGAATTTCTGCACGGAACCAGAAGTCCCGTTTTCAATCCGGCTAAATAACCGTTTCATTTCCTTCAATTTCCCTTTGGATTGCTTATCATTCTCTTTACGCTGGGCATCCGATCCCCGACCGTTTTCGAGCTCCTGTTGGCTCTGTGAGATAAGATTGAAAGGACCTGTTCTGCCAAAAGAATTCATATAACGTTCGGTAGTCTGACTTGCCTGCCTGACCGCAGGTTTAATTGGAACACCACTCATACCCGTCACACTCCGAAGCTGGGCATTAAGTTCCATGCTATCTTTTCGCACGCCAGAGAAGTCTTCATTTTGGGAGATCACACGAGATTTTATCCGATCAAATAGCGCATCTTCCCTGACAAGCTCGGAAGCGAGCGAACGTGTGCTTTTGGCCTCATTGCCGGAACCCGCAGATGTCGGACTCGTTCCAGGAAGGCTAGAATTGCCCACGTTATCATAACTGGCATTCTCGGAACGACTTTCCCCTTCCGCAATCACTCGTTTCATCTCTTCATTCATTTTACGTGCCTCTTCGATCTTGTCCTGCGCTTCCAATAGTTTGGTCTTATGCGCCTCTAGCGCTGGTTGTATCAACATACTGATTCCTGTCACAATCTGATTTACACCTGTCCGGTAACGCCCCAATTCCAATATGTACAGCTGTTCAATTAAAGGCAGTCCTTCATCTGCTTGTTTCTTGCTTAGGTAATCGGCATAACGTGCCGCCGCTTCTGCTGCTGTCTCAGGTGTTGCCTCAAGCATTTCTTCATAGATGGCCTGGGCTGGCGGTTTCATGATTAAATCTGGAAGTTTCATTACCTTCTCGGCAGATTCAATCTGATTTTTGATCGCTTCATCCAGCAATTTCTCACGTTTGTCATAGAGCTTTTGTAATTTCTTCAACAGATCCACGGTATGTGCGGCTTCCTTCATCTCCTCTGACATCGGTTTGAATCGATTAATCACTTCAATAACAAAATCAACCGGAGCTCTATACTTCATGTCTTCCTGAATTTGACGATTAAAAATATCATACCTGCCCAGTTCACGGTCCATACCGAGTGAAGTGGTGTCCCATTGCATATCCAGAATCGGAAAACTATCCTTTACGGAGGAAGGTTTCACACTATCATTTAACACTTTTGCCATAATGGCATCTCCGCTACTGTCGCCATATGCAAACAAACCATACTCTCGAAGTGATGTATCATAAGCTGACATAACGGATCTCATTGCAGCATGTACCATCCGTTCCGTCTGCACTTTGAATGCAGCAATTCTCGCATAATCAATAAAAATCGCCACAAACATATATACTCCAGCCAGGATCAAGATCAGAAATAACGTTACAGCTCCAGACTCACCATCTCTTTTTCTAAACAGTGCCTCCCTCCCCTTTCCTCATTTTTCGTTTTTCCCAAAATGCTGTATAACTTGTCCTGCCTCCACCGCTGAAGTTGCTCCCTTTCCGCCTTTTCCTTTAAACTTCGCACCGTAATAACGGATCAAATCCACCGTTCGGATGAACTCAACCGGTTCTACAACAGCAGAGGAGCCCTGCGTGAGCACACGATGGCCGGAATTAAACAAAAATGAGGGCAGCGGCAACGATATAACCTGCTCAAGCTCAGTGGTTACCTTCCGCTGGATCAATGCATTTTGATATGTCATTGTACCCTTCATGGCTGAGGGCATGTGGCTGGAAGCTTGTGCTAGTTTTGTTTCCGAAAGATTGCCGCCTTCAGCTCCAGGTATAGAAGCGCTAACCTCATTGTCCGCTCCCGCCCAACCAAACAATGCTCCTAACAGCCGATCGTCGCTTAGCCGCCAGTACAAGTGATCATATTCGCCGGTAGCATATTCACCTGTCAGCGCCTGTTTGTGGCTATTGTCCCAACTGTAGGCAGCTCGTTCAGAAGCGGCATAAGCATGCTGGTTTAAAAATGTTTTTTGGTACATGTACATCGTGAAGAAAAGCAGTACCACAAGGATAAATAATATGATCGGGAAGACCAGGGAAGCTTCGATAGTGAAGCTCCCTTCTTCCTTTCTGAAACGTCTACTCAAAAAACTCATTACTTTTGTTGCTGACATTTTTCAGCAGTCTTTCTACCAAAGTTTTAATCTGGTCTTTGAAGATCAATGCTATAATGATGATTACACCAATAATTAGAATCAGTTCCAGCGTACCCAAACCCTCTTCTTCTTTCCAAAATGCCGCTGCCTTGTTTTTCATCATCTCACTCATCTGACCACTCATTTCCATTGTCCGCTCCTTTACTTCCATCATCTGCTCCCCTACTCTAATCATCCCAATTCCTCCTACATATTCATCATCATAAAAGCAGGCGCACCGATCATGACCACGATTGTAAAAAAGATCAATACCATCGGAAATACCAGTTTCGAAGAGGCCTGCTCTCCCTTGGCCCGGCTAACCGTCTTGCGTTTCTCCCACAATACATGTGACAAATCGCGCAGCGCCAATACAAAGTCACCTCCCCCACGCCGGAAATTCAGCAGAACCGTCGTTGTGAAAATCGTCACTTCCTGCACACCGCAGCGGCGGCTGAACTGCTCTAAAGATTGCTGAAACGAGTACCCGTTATTCCAGTCTCCTGCTGCTCTCCGCAATTCGTTGTACAATGGGTGATCCCGCTCACTCTGGCTATTCACGCAGTGAACGATTGCACGTTGTACCGTTTCTCCCGCTCCAACCAAGAGCACAATTCGATTAAGCAGTTCAGGCAGCTCTATAAGGATATCTTGATCCCTTCGCTTTACCTTGGTGTAAAGATCCTTATACATCGCAAACGGCAAAGCGATTGCAAGAATAACCCCACCAGCTAATCCTCCCGTGCCTACCTCCTTCACGAGGGATAGTAAACATCCTGCCAGCATCACTAGCCACGAGTACGTCAACATTTCAGCACAATAGAGCATCGTTTTTTCACCGCTATGTTGTATGCCATACATCTTCTGGATCGCGTGTTGCATCCGGAACATAAGTACAGGCAGTCTGCGGCCGATCTCGAACTTGTCCAGCATAAACAGAAACGGAGCGTGCATTTTTTTCAAACGTAAACCTTCCATATGCAGCTTTCGCAAATGCTTGTAGGTTTTCCCCAGGGTTCGATCAAGCCAAATCCAGCCCGCGCTGAGTACTCCTCCAATCAAGAGGGGAAACAGCATCTTTTCATCTCCTCACACTTTGATATCCATAATGCGATGAATCCATAGATAACAGCAGACCAGCACCGCAAGTGTACCTGTAGAAATGAGATATCCGAGCCCACTGTATAGTGGTTCCATGAAATCATTGGCGGTCAGGTTGAGAAATAACAGAAAAATGAATGGTGCCGCAAACATCACCTTGGATTCAAATCTTTTCTGTGCCACAGCAACCATAATGTCCTGTTGAATATCCAGCTTTTCTCCAATCACTGTGGAGGTACGACGAACCACTTCTACCAGATCACCTCCCGTTCGTTTACAAGTAATAAACACGTCTGCAAAATTCGTAATATCTTCAATCTGTGCCCGTTCCGAGAAATCCTGCAGCGCCTCTTCAATCGGCTGACCATATTCCATGCGTGTCCGCAATATAGTGAACTCCCGAATCAAATCGGTATCAGCCTCAGGGTTCAACATCCGCAGGTCCTCAACGGATTCCTTAAAACCGTTTTCCACCGACTTCCCAGCCGCCAGGGCCGAGGACAGCGCATATAGAGCTTGCTTGAAATGCAAACTTAGTGTCATCCTTCTGCGGTCCAGTAGCACCTTTGTCCAAAACCTGGGCACCCATATACAACCTGTAGCCAGTATCATCCCTGCCATCCAGTGATGGTAAAATAACAAACCAATACCGAAAAATAATGATCCACTGACCAGCATACAGACAACTCGCTGTCTTGAGCTAAGTGTATATATGGTGTAATTCGTCAATGTCTGCCTGCCCTGCCCCACGCTGCACCCTCTTTCTTTCACGATATGGTTTGGAACTTCCCAAAATCGTTAACAACATAACTGGTTACATCAAAAAATAACTAATTATAGTTGTTATAAGATGTAATCCCCCTACTTTGTATCCCATTCTATTGCTCAGTTTATGTTTTACAATTCACCGCTTGTCCTCTTGTCCAGTCTGCACGGCTATTTGTTCTATGTATTTCTCAAGCCATTCTCCAAGGCCGGCCATTTGAATCTTATCCACCTTCTTCAGGCTGCCCACCCGGATGAGTCCACCGATGATACGCCCTTCCCGTTCCTCCTGCTCCTGAAATCGAAACAACGGGTTCAGAAGCACTTCACCATGATGTAAACCCGTCACTTCACTGATCTCAGTCACACGACGTGAACGGTCTCGAAGCCGCGAAAGATGTACAAAAATATCAATGGCCGAGCTAATCTGCTGTCTTACGACGGTAATGGGAAGTTCCGCTCCACTAAGGACCATCGTTTCAAGTCTACTGATCATGTCCGAGATCGTATTTGCATGACCAGTCGACAACGATCCATCATGCCCAGTGTTCATCGCCTGTAACATATCCAGCGCTTCCGCTCCGCGTACTTCCCCAATAACAATCCGGTTTGGACGCATCCGTAAAGAGGATTTAATCAGGTCCCGGATGGAGATAAGACCTTTGCCCTCTGTATTGGCATTTCGCGTCTCCAGGGAGACGAGATTGGGCACGGTCACGATCTGTAACTCCGCTGAATCCTCAATCGTAATAATCCGCTCATCAGCAGGGATGAATTGGGATAACGCGTTTAGAAAAGTTGTTTTTCCCGAGCCCGTGCCTCCCCCGATAAAAATGTTGTACTTGCTCCTTACTAACTGCTGTAATAACACGGCTGCTTCCTCATGCAGGGCCCCCTTCTCAATCAGATCAGACATCTTCATTGGCTCACTTGGGAATTTCCGGATCGTCATCGTTGGCCCCTTTAGCGCAATAGGCGGAAGCACAATGTTAACCCGTGAACCGTCCTTCAGGCGAGCATCCACAATGGGGGAAGATTCATTGACAATGCGGTTCACACCAGACACGATCATTTGAATAATATCCTCCAGCCGCTCTCTGGATTCAAAGTGCAGTGGAATCTGTCTGACCTCCCCTTCTTGCTCAACAAAGATCTCCTGATGACTGTTGATCATAATCTCCGTAATGTCCGGGTGATCCACCAAAGGTTGCAAAATATCCAACCCGCGAAAAGAATCGTACAATCGCCGCACCAGGACATGGCGCTCACCTGAAGTCAAATCTTCCAGGCCCGAATCACCGAGAACTTTTCTCTCAATCCCTTGCCACAACTCCTCATCCTCGGCAGAAGAAGTCATGTCGAGCGAAGCTCGAACCTCTCTGCGAAGCATTTGAAATCGTTCTTCACGATCTGTGATGCTCCATAAATGATCTGTCATAACTCTCCAGGCTCCTCCAATTTAAATGTGCATCTTGTCTTTGGCTAACCGCCTCCTTCAGCCTGAATCAGCAATTCACACAATCTCTTGACTTCACGCTGGAAGATCGGTGAGCTCAGCATGACCTCTTCCTGATTCATCTGTTTCCAAGAAGGAATATAAGGCAACACCGCATCCACATACAGATCAGGTCTTGGCAATGGATTGATCACTTGCTCCCGATATTTGTTGATGACAAAATATGTGCGCTCTAGCATACTTCCTAACCGTTCCGTTCGGGTACGCTCGTTATGCTGAAGCCATTGCCCCCATCGATGCATCGCAGCGATATCATCTTCTACTAGCCAGACGAAGGTATCTGCCGTCTCCAGGATACCCTCACTACGTTCATCCCAGCCTGAGTCTCCGTCCAGAATCAGCACTTCATATTGCCCGGAATCGGTCAGATACTTAATCAGATCCGCCGTGTCCGCTTTAGACATCTGTACCATTTCCTTACGGTTGGCTAAAGGCCAGAACACATCCGCCTTTAACGCATCATGCCCAACCACATACTCCACTGTTGCTTTCATTTTTCCCGTTACCGAGATATCAGAATCAGCACCAGAGACTACATCTGTATGTGCATCCGTACTGATCCTTAACCCTGCTGCCTTCTCTTGTACGGGACCTTGATCCCTCCGTAGTCGCTGCCCCCCAGCTACTTCCCTTTTAGCAGCCTTCAGATCATATAATAGTCGTGATAAACCTGTCTCTGCTTCTACGTGATGCTGACTGCCCCGCCGCAAACCTTTCTCAAGGAAAGGAAACGAGCTGTCCAGAGTCTCCAGATTGAGATACAACACAGAATACCCAGCGAGTCCAAGTTGCTTCGCCATATGCAGAGCTACGGCTGTTTTACCGCTCCCACCCGATGCCGATAACACACCGATCGCTAACGTTTCTTGACCCGAATGTCGACTCCGCTTACTACGCGGTTGCCTGCAAGCCCTCCTAACGGCTTCAAACAACGCAGGCAACGGCTGATACTTCATCAGTCGATTCACCTCGTGTCCCTCGTCAGTTCCTTCGCTAAGCATAAGCCATGGGATACCTGAGGCATCCCCACCATTCATCAACCATGGGTTTAGAAACTCCGGTTCAGCGATGATTAGATCAGGCAGCTCTTGTTCGTCCTGTTTATCCATATGATTTCTGAATGCTTCCCACTGTGAAAAAGCAATGAATCGCATCGTGGAGCCTGACGAACTACTCTGCACGTAGTCAAGCCAAGCTCGGATATAATCTTTATCCCTCGATATCAGCACTGCCTTAAGGACAATCAATTACGTCTACCTCCCATCAAAAAAAGCACAAAAAAACACCGCCCATTTCCCGCATGAAATTGCAGGATATGGACGGTGCTTCCGTCACGTGCTATGAATGTATGCATACTATAACATACAATTTTTGGACGAGCAAGGGATTTATTCTAGCCTTCTCAGTTAGGAACCGTAAGGCGCTCCAAATTCGATGATATTTCGATCAGGATCAAGAATAAAAATCTGGGCAAATCCAGCCACACTATCCGGTCTCGCTTCATATTCAACACCTTGCTCTTCCAGCCAAGCGATCGTCTCCGAATAACTGACCACCCAAAGTGCAAAATGTCCGTCGGTCGTATCAATCCCCGCTTCCCGCAGCGTGTGACCTTCTGGATGCTGCAACAGATGAAGTTGCTGACTGCCAATCGCATACCATGCACCCGTGGAACGAAACGGAGGACGCTCAATCTCCTGCATTCCGAGCAAATCTGAATAGAATTTTTTTGCCGTTTCTAAATCTCGAACAGCCAGACTTACGTGATGAATATGTGCATATCTGATCATCTCGGCATCCCCTCCCCATTAAACAATGATGCATTAACCTCAGGCAACCATGTTTTTACTTACAGATCATCCTTCTGCAAATAGCAAATCTAAAAATAAATCATACATGTTATTATAACACGCTAAAGAAATGCAAAAATCAAAAAAACACCCCTGATCCTTATCCGGTCTACCCACAGGTAGTCCGTATTCAGAATCAAAGGTGTTTAAGGCTTTACTTATTTTGCGCTGTCCAAAGCCTCTTGCGGGATTTTGATTTCTGCAACTTTGTCATGGTTGGAGAACGAAGTGTCCATTTTCATGTCCATCGTCATTTTCTGATTGTTTTGCTCCATTTCCATCACCATTTCTACATCGATCTTTTCCATAAGAGACGTCTCTTTGTTAATCAAATATTTCATTTTCATGCTCTTAATATTCATTTGATCAAGCATAGCCTGCATTTGAGCATCTGAACCGTTTTGTTCCATAACGGATTTAGCCAATTCCTTGACATTGTCACCCGATACATCTGCGTTCAGAACATAACTGTCGCCCTCTTCGGTGATCTTAACGTCTTCTTTTACTTTTTTGAATTGGTCCAGCTCTTTTTCCGGATTCATGCTAGCTTTCAATTGTTCGATGAGTGCCTTCGTTTGATCTTCTGGAATCGATACCCACTGGTCACCCACTTGGGAGTAAATTTTGTCTGAAGTAATATACTGTTTTACATTTTGCTTCTGTCCAGACATATCCATTTCCATCTCTTGATAGATCATCATTGGATCTTTAATGATATCCATTTTCAAAGACGTTTTTACCTGCTGATCCTGAGATTGCTCACCAGCATCCAATTTGATCTTTTGATCAATGTTAGCTTCCGTAGTGAAGCTTTTCAGCGCTTTCGTTGCTTCACCTGTTTTGGCAAGCAATTCATCCAGTGTTGGAACAGCCGCATTCTGCTCCGCTGTATTGTTGCTTTCAGTCGTTGTTTCATTACCTGCTGGCGGCGTTGCAGATTTATCTGTGTCATTTCCGCATGCTGCCAAGCTTACTGCCAATAATGCCCCAATAATCATTGTCGTCCACTTCTTCAAGTTGTTGTCCTCCCAATAATGTAAAAAATAATGTAACCCACAGTAATTACCCAGTAATTTCCGATATTAATCACCTTACATGAAACTTCTTTCTTATGGAAGCTTATCCTCGAAAACTGATACTTTTATACTTATAAAAATCGATCTTTAGTCTCAGATGTAGGCAACATACATGCCTCCTCTTTCCCAAACCAACGATAACGATTGCGCGCAATCCAGTTGTATACTGCATTACGAATGAATTTGGGTACAATAATAAACGCATATAGTAGCGGATAAGGAAACTTGAGACCTTTAGCCAATCTTAACGCTGCTGTTGAGCGTGTATAATATGTTCCATTTTCAATCAATACAAACGTATCCATGCTGTCAGTTCTCAGTCCACCCTTCTCCAGCAACCCTTTCGCCACATCTGACTGAAGTGAAGCAAAGTGATATTTCCCTTCCGGGTCACGCTTGATAATCCATTTTGTTATCCCCTGGCAAAAGTTGCATACGCCGTCTACAAGAACAATTGGGTGTCCCTGGTGCTTATCCTCTTGCGCTACTGTCATCATGATCGTGGCCTCCTATATGGTGCTGTTAGATTACTTACCCATTTTGAGCCAACTTTTCTCGCCTAACCTGAATTTATCCTGCCAAGCTCTCTGGTAAAATAGAAAAAAAGCGCAGGCTCAGTGCCTACGCTCATAACTGTCCGACAATTACTCAGCCAGTGCTTTTTCCATCCACTCGTCGTTAATCATTTGTTGATGCAGGTCACCTGACCATTGATCCATACATTTGCAGATAAAGTCTTTGCGACATACAGGACAAGGTGTTTTCTGCAGACGGCTGATCGCAGTCATTTTCCAATCCGGAGATTTGGAGTAGAATACACGGCACTGTGTACCATCCACCAGTTTCATCGTAAATTCGTACAATCCGTCTTTTTCGTTTTTGCTGGCTACTTGCAGTTGTGCAATGCTTGGTCTATAAGACATGGATATCACCCGTGAATTCAAATTTGGTTCATGCTAATGACACTGACACTTTCAGTACTAAATCATATTAAAGAAATTTCAGGTCGATGTCAACTCACGCATGTCTATCCGCCAAACAGAATATCCAAAATCGTACCAACTTGTCCCTGTTTCTTGCCTTTCAGCACGTCCGGGTTAAAGACCTCCACATATCCGCAAGCCGTACAGCCCACAAACAAATAATGGTTATGCTGAATATCAAACACCTTGCTGAGCCCCGCCCCTGACATGGAAACCTCCTTGATACTGCATTCCGTGCCCCGGCATTTGGTGCATACAAATTTTCTCTCAATCATCTCTTCAATACTCATCGCCGTTCCCCCTTATGGAATATGTGGCATGAAGTGACTGTACGTTTATGTAAAAGAGTACGACCTAACACGGAGAAATCCTCCCCCGTTTTCAGATTAGGTGATTCTTGGGTGTAATAATTTGGAAAACAAAACCCTGCTGAGCTACCAGCAGGGTTTGTGTGCTTGAAGATCAGATATCACTGGATACCTTGCTCTTTATTTTACCTGTCACTCTCAAAGAGAAAGAGCCAGGAATTCTCCTATCTATTAAACGACGTTGAGTACAACGTCAATGTTGCCGCGTGTTGCTTTTGAATAAGGACAGAAGTCATGCGCCTTGCGGGCAAGATCCTCAGCCTGGCTGCGATCCACTCCCGGCATACTCACATCCAGACGAACCGCTAGCTTGAATCCGTCATCTGTTGGATCTTTGCCGATCGATACGTTGCTGGTTACAACGACATTCTCCAATTTCACACCTGCTTTGCGTGCCACGTTAGCCAGAGCGCTCTCGTAACATGCACCGTATCCAGCTGCAAAAAGTTGCTCGGGATTCGTGCCTTCTCCACCGGCACCGCCAAGCTCTTTCGGCATTTTCAGATCATGTTGCAGTACACCGTCCGAAGAAGCCACCGAACCTGTTCGTCCACCTTTTACTGTCGCTGTTGCTGTATATAAAGCTTCCATCAGAATCTCTCCTTCGTTAATAAAGTTTTAACTGCCTACAATTCATTTTAAACTTCTGGCTCAATTTGAAACGTCTGATTGTGTACTTTATCAGCTTTTACATCTTGCTGTATTTCATGCGCACTTGGTAAAAGTCGTATCTTTTTACGTATTGGGTACGATACAAAGAGGTTATTTGAAAATATAACCTCTGATTCGTCTCATGTTTTGTCCGAATACACAAAAGTTGCACTAGACAAAAATTATTGAGGATGTACAATGTAAATATCAACATACAATTTTAGATATATTAGCACCCCTATTCATGCCGTGCGTTTGTCACAGCGTTTGTGCCAGAGCACATCCTAACATTGAATTTATTCCGGCTACAAGCCGGCCACATCTTATTGTAAAGTCAGGTGATCCATGTATGAGTCAAAAAAATCCGTTCAATCCTCCATCCAGCGAATATGCGTCTGCTTCTGCAGCTACGATGACCCCTTCGCTAGGCGAGGCACACAGTTCCATGAAAGTACCCAAAAATGCGGCGTGGTGGAAAAAGTTCCTCGCCTTTGTCGGCCCAGGTTATCTTGTCGCTGTCGGTTATATGGACCCCGGCAACTGGGCTACGGATATCGCAGGCGGCTCGCAATTCGGATATACGTTATTGTCCGTCATCCTTTTTTCCAACATGATGGCTGTGGTGCTTCAATCCCTCGCAGGCAAGCTGGGTATTGTCACTGGGCGTGATCTTGCCCAGGCCTGTCGTGAACGCTTTAGCGCTCCCGTTGTCATGATGTTATGGATTTTATGCGAACTGGCTATAGCCGCTACGGACCTCGCTGAAGTCATCGGCTCAGCAATCGCCCTTAAACTTTTGTTTAATATTCCCATGTTATACGGCGTGATTATTACCGCCGTGGATGTGTTACTCATTCTCGTGTTGCAAAATAAAGGATTCCGTGCGCTGGAAACACTCGTCATCGTGCTGATGGCGACCATAGCTCTTTGTTTTGGCATCGACCTATTTTTGGCGAAACCGGATATGGGCGGTGTTCTTCACGGATTCGTTCCTAGTACCGAAATTTTGCAGAACCCAGCCATGCTCTACATCGCCATTGGCATCATCGGAGCTACCGTTATGCCGCACAATCTGTATCTGCATTCATCCATCGTGCAGACCCGCCAGATTGAGCAGACGACTCAGGGCAAGAGAGAAGCTATTCGCTACACCACACTGGATTCAACCATTGCTTTGACGCTAGCTCTATTCATTAACGCGGCCATCCTGATCGTATCTGCAGCTGTATTCCACAGCGCTGGCATGACACAGGTAGCAGAGATATCCGATGCGTATCATCTACTAACTCCGCTGCTTGGCACAACCATTGCCAGCGTCCTGTTCGGCGTAGCTTTGCTCGCATCCGGTCAGAACTCAACCCTTACAGGCACGCTCGCAGGACAGATCGTTATGGAAGGCTTCCTGAATATCCGTATCCCGGCGTGGTTGCGTAGACTGGTTACCCGACTGATCGCCATCATCCCTGCTGTCATCGTCACTGCTATTGCCGGTGAGCGCGGCACAGAAGAGTTACTGATCTTGAGTCAGGTCATCCTATCCCTGCAACTGCCATTTGCCGTCATCCCGCTTGTGATGTTCACAAGTGACAAAAAAAGCATGGGGCCTTTTGCAAACAAACTGTGGCTCAAAACCGTTTCCTGGATTATCGCGGCTATTATCGTTGTCCTGAATGTGTATTTAATCATCCAGACCATCATGCTGTTCTAAGCTTATATATAAGTCAAACTAAGGATGTTTACACTTTCACTCCGTTACTGTGTAAAAAAACTTGTTCAACTTTTTATGTATCATAAATTTTAAAAAAGGCTGATGCGCCCACGGTATTCACATACCGGGCGAATCAGCCTTTTCTATATAAGTTGAACTAAAGATTTTACACAGTCCACTCCGATGACAGAAGAACCTGGCGAGTAGCCGTTATCCCCTCTAAATCCACTGATTTAACTAGATACTCACAAGGATTCTTTAGCATCGTTATCAGGTAGTAGCAGGGGTAGAAGTTCATCGAGCGACTCAACCGTCCAGTCTGCACGCTCGCCATCCGAAAGCTCTGGCTGGAACCTTCCGTACCCCTGCAAAATACGAATGGTGCGTAAGCCCAAACTACGTGCTGGCATAATATCATTGTCGATTCGATCACCAATCATAACCGCTTCTTCGGGCAAGCATTCAGCCTGCTTCAGAGCAACTGCATACAACTCCGGATCAGGCTTGGACACCCCTTCTTCTGCCGAACAGGCCAAAACATGAACGTATTTACGAAGTCCGTAGCTCTCCAGCCTTGCTTCAGTCCCAGGACTCTGATTCGCAATGATGCCAATACGATAATGCTCCGAAAGCTGTTCAAGCACCTTGGTTGCAGAAGGAAACGGTTGCTCCAATTCTTTATGGAATTTCAGCTTGTTCTGAATCTGAATGCGGTGGTCTTCATCATGAATATATGTACGTATGGCTACTTTCATAGGCCACTGTTCATAATTACGGTAACAGGTAGCAAACAGTTCTCGTACCGCCTCAATCTTTACTGGATAGCCGTAATCATTAGCCTCACGAACGAACTGCCCAATAATATCATCTACTGGCTCCCATTCATCCACCAGCGTATCCCCCACATCAAAAAACAACCACTTCAATCCGGCAATATCCGGCACGCTGATTCCTCCTCGTAAGCTACAGGTTACCCCTAGCTTCTATACTACCGTACAGTTTCCATAAAAAAAGAAGACTCACGACAAGCATGAGTCTCCTCAAATTCCGTTAGTCTATACCTGCAATTATAACAGGCGTCCTACCTGGGATCAATGTCAATCACAAGCTACTCACTTCAGCTTCCGGTTTATTGCAACTATTGAGAAGGAACCCAACTTCTCCATTCAGTGAATACACAATTTTATCCGCGCCCATTCCACGATAAATCCCTTTAGGATGGCTCTGCTCCGTGATCACACACAAGGACTTCGATGTCCAGGAGCGACAAATTTGAAGATAGCGACATGTCAAGTTCAAACTGTTCTCAAAAATAAACACATTGCCTACACTGCCTTGCGGCAAAAACCATTTCTCAGCAGCTGCTGTATTCATACGGATGACGTGTTCTACGCCAATACGGCGAAGTTTGCGCTCCTCATCAGCACTGTTCGTCAGAACGGCAAATGGCATTTTTTTATACATCAGCAATTTCACAAATTTACGTCCTGCTTCATTTGGAGCGGTTACCAAAATCATCTCTTTATCCATTCTTTGTTCCTCCCTTGGCGTGAAAAGACAACAAAAAAGAAGCGTGGGGACCAAGGCCTCCGAAACGCTTCTTAAATAATCCATGACAAATGCGCCATGAACCAGCGTGCGGTTTGTTGCCTCTCCCTTTAACGCTTACGAGGTTAGCTGACGGATTCGGGCGCGAGAGTCGCCCTATTTCCAGCTTTCACCGGAAAATTCACCCCATGAATGTCTGCTGCTGTCATACAGCCCATTCTGTTGGTTCCCCCGTTTTCCACCCACAATGAATGGAAACTCAGCGATTAAAACATCGTTCGTACATCTTGATTATAAGACCGATCGATATTATCGTTTGTTTCGTTTTTCAGGTACAATTTAATTAAAATTCAAATTACGCTATGAATCATACACCCGTGCCATGATCATGTAAAGTGCATACAGATCACCGAATCGCCAGATTTCCGGCAATAACCAGCGATAATAACGCTTACAATAAGGTTATACGCCATCCCTCTCTTCCAATCTATCTAATTCTCAACCGCACAAAAATTGATTCATATATCTCTTATCCATTTGGGACTCCAGCAAGTTAATGGTTATAACAACGGTAAACCAAAATAAATTTTGCATTATTTAATTGTTTAAAATATAATAAGTATATTAAGAATAAAAGGATGGAGGCTTTCCCCATGTCAGTTTATGATTACAAAGTAAACACCCTCCGCGGACAAGAAATTGAGATGTCCCAATATCGCGGCAAAGTGTTGTTAATTGTGAATACCGCAAGCCAATGTGGACTAACACCTCAATTCAAGGGATTGCAAGAGTTGCAGGATAAATTCCAGGATGCACCGTTCGAAGTACTTGGTTTTCCAAGCAATCAGTTCGCGCAGGAAAAAGGATCTTCCGACGATATTGCTGAATTCTGTCAGATGAATTATGGCGTAAGCTTCCCTATGTTTGAAAAAATTGACGTCAATGGTTCCAGCGCTCATCCGCTCTTCCAGCACATTACGAAAGAAGCACCAGGCTTGCTCGGTTCCAAAGCCATCAAATGGAACTTCACCAAATTCCTTGTCGATCAAGACGGTAAAGTTGTGAAACGATATGCTCCACAGACTACACCGGATAAAATCGAAGAGGATATTCAGAAGCTGATTAACAAATAAAATGTAGACGTTCGAACGAACAAAAACAAGCCACCTACAAAGCAAAGAGCCCGACACTGCTCAAGCTTTTAGGTGGATTTTTTACCCCCTCTTTTGAGGCACATCCTTAATAATTCGCCCTTGTTTCGATGTGACAACAAAAAAAAAGAAGCTCTCCATCACGGAAAGCTTCCCACGGTAACACTTCATAATAATGCGGTCGAGAGGACTCGAACCTCCACGGGCGTACGCCCACTACCCCCTCAAGATAGCGTGTCTGCCATTCCACCACGACCGCATGTCGTAAATTATCGGCAACAGAATTGATTATACCGGATTCTCAAACAAAAGTAAAGCATTTATGATTCACTTTATTATTTTTTTCATCACAATCGGATTTACTCTAATTCTAAAAAACCCCTTTTCCATTCCAATCTCCCCCCTGCAAAATGTAGTCATATTTCCTCGAAAAACACATATCATTAATCCGATTCGGTAAAAAGAACCAAAATGATTTTAAAGATGAATATATAACACAGATAGAATAATCATGTAACTTTAGTTAACACAATAAGCGATGCATATCTAATAAAGTCTTTATTTTCTCATAAACCATTGACAAAATACGGATGTTTATGTGAATATATATATCATATAATTCGGATTTACACATAAAACTTAAGAAAAAATAATTTGTGTAATTAAAACTAACACATTAAAGTACAGGAGGCGAAAGATCGTGAACCGCGGGAATAAGCTGCTCGATTATGCGAAACTGCTTGATCCCTCTGTCCAAGTGGGAGGATTCACCCATTTCTTCGGCATGGACACTCACATCAAGGAAGGCACCATTCGAACAGCCGAGGAACTCGAATCGTTTATGCGCTGCCAGTTACACCCCAGTCTCGTTCGTCTCGAAGGTATGGCCATCAAGGGGATATATACCGCAACAGATCATAAGGATACTTGGCGGATTGCCCTGATCGACAAACTTGTGCATGTACAGCGAACCCCTCCTGAACTGAGAGAGCAAGCAACAATCATAGGCAAACGTTTAATCAAACTTTCTCGCGCCTTGCATCCTTGGATCGACTTTAGCCCACTTGAACAAATCTTCGCAAAATACAATTCAGTAGGCTGTCTCCCCACCGTTCACGCCTGGATCAACCACCACCTCGACATCCCCGTCGAGGAGGCGGTTCTCGGTTACTTGCATTCAGCCATGAATGCGTGTGTATCCGAAGCTAGCAAAGTTATACCTCTAAGTGAAAATACCACTCGGGAACTGTTGGCTCGCCTGACCGCAGACCTTGAGGATGAATGGACTACCGTGAGTGCCTCCTCACCGGATGCACATGTGCACCCTACGTCCATGTCTATGAAGTCGTTATTCCCCAGCTTCCATATGCTTGGAGCAGGCCTCCATGCTTACAGAGCATAAATTCCACACTCCTCTCTCCCTCTCTTCAGAGCACACCAAAAACACGCCGCAATCCCCTTGCTGGCGTGTTTTTTATATTTTATCCAATTACAAAAAGCGTATTTACGTCATAATAATTCAAAAAATACACTTATTTCCGTATCTTTTAATTGTTAGATGACGAATTTACGTATATAATGGAATTAACAGCACGTATTTCTATCCATTTTACACGAAGAACAACCTGCTGAATACTATAAAATCTACTCAGGGGTGAACCCTATTGAACAAGAAAAAGCCAGTCACTCCGTTCGGATGGGCTATCAAACGAAGGCTAACCGAACTTCAGGTCGACCAGAAAACCTTTTGTGAACAACACGGCATTCCTCCTTACCGTCTATCCAACCTTATTCATGGCACACGCAAAGCAACCCGATTCAGACATCAGGTCGCTGACATTTTGAACATACCAGAGGAACTGAGATAAGAACACTTTCATCCATCATAAGGAGGACTTCTCCCATGAGACCTATTACATCCGACCTAGAAAGCCTATCATTCCAGGCCACCAAGCATCAGTTGATCATTATTGATCATCAATGGATGATACGGAGCTGCAATCGCGCCTGGCAGCACGGACTTCATAAACTTTTCTTACACGCAGCCAGCCGCCACAATCATTATCTTCACCTGATGGAAGCTTGGGCAGCACAACAGAAAAACCACTATCCAACCAAGTTCGCGAGGTATCTGAGACATAACGTTGTTCCTTTTAACAAAACCCATACATACGACATCTCTGTTACCACACCACACAATGAAGAGAAATGGTTTCGCGTAGAACTTACTCCCTTACAGGATGGGCCTGCGTTAGATACCGACCTCGCATTGGTTGCTCACACAGATATTACAGAACAGAAGCAGACAGAGCTTCAGCTGCGACAAGCCTTGACTGAAGCTCGCACCCTCCATGGACTGCTGCCTATTTGTGCCGTTTGCAAACACATCAAGGATGAATCAGACGAATGGAGCAGCGTTGAACATTATCTGGAGAAACACACTTCCGCCGAGTTTACTCATGACATCTGCCCAGAGTGTATCCGTGAGTTGTACCCCCAATACTCCAGCATTCTTGATCAGCATCACTAAACGGATATTTCTACATAAAAAACCTCCATTTGTACCAAAGGTATTCCCTGCGGCACAAATGGAGGTTTTTTGTCATCCAGAGGCAATTACGTCCCTTCCTGCCCTGACTTATTTTCGTCTTCCGTTTCAGGTTGGTAACGATAGTTTCCGGCATCTTTACTCTCTTTAAATTTGCGATAACGAGTGAACTCGATATATTCACTAATAAAAGACTGTTCTACAGTCGATAATTCACTCTCTTGGCAATTCATTTGCCGCAACACGTTAAAAAAATAATCTTCCCGCTTTTCCCGCACAATGGCTTCCTTCGATAAACGCCCAATCATTAACCAGTCCAGACTCACATCAAAAAATGAAGCAATTTCAATCAGTTTATTGGTACTTGGGATTGATTTACCACGTTTCCAGTCACCCAAATTGCCTGTGCTTATCTTCAGCTGTTCACAGAAGGCCTTCTTCGTCATCCCTCTTTCGGCAATCAGGTGTTCAATTCGCTCATAGATTGACTGCATGCAAGAACCGCCTTCCAACCGTAATAATCAACATTTTAACACAAACAACCTCCATGCTGTTTTAGCACCACTGGAGGTTTTCATCTACTCTTTCCACGAGGCATATGACACACGCGCGTCGGGAGTTCCAGAAACCATTTCACCTTTCATCCAGCTCTGACTTATTTTCGTATTCCAATTCAGGTTGGTAACGATAGTTTCCGGCATCTTTACTCTCTTTAAATTTACGATAACGAGTAAACTCGATATATTCACTAATAAAAGACTGTTCCACAGTCGATAATTCACTCTCTTGGCAATTCATTTGCCGCAACACGTTAAAAAAATAATCTTCCCGCTTTTCCCGCACAATGGCTTCCTTAGATAAACGCCCAATCATTAACCAGTCCAGACTCACATCAAAAAATGAAGCAATTTCAATCAGTTTATTGGTACTTGGGATTGATTTACCACGTTTCCAGTCACCCAAATTGCCTGTGCTTATCTTCAGCTGTTCACAGAAGGCCTTCTTCGTCATCCCTCTTTCGGCAATCAGATGTTCAATTCGCTCATAGATTGACTGCATGCAAGAACCGCCTTCCAACCGTAATAATCAACTTAAATGCCATATGATTGAATTATAGCACAATATTTCTGAATCCTCAGCCCTTTTATCCAGACGATCAGAGTCCCAAACCAAACTTGAAATAAATATAAAATATGATTATAATTACCATAATATTCATCATAAGAGTCATTATATACATTTTATATCACGCTGAATAATACATATAAAAATCTACAATATTCCTTTTTAATGACAGAGATAACCACAGTATAGATTACAAAACATCATAAACTAAAATATCATTTTGGGAGGGCACAATATGGGAGCGCTTCATCCATTAGAGATGGATTATTACTATACCCCTCAAGGAGAACCGAATTCTGAAGTACAGGCACTTGGAGACTGTTATACTCGTAATATTTTCTTCATGTTAAAGAAAGAATTAAAAAATTCAAATCTTTCTTATAAAATGTTTCTCGATGATTTTAATCTTAAGATCGTTAAAGACCTCGCGAATTACCCTTTGGACGTTAAATTAAACAACATCAAATCTCCAGAAGATTATGTAATTAAATCAAACCAACATACCTTTAACAATGATGCTCCATCCGCCATCGATAAATTAGAGACCCTTCTGGCTAACGGCGAGGTTGTGTTTGTTAACACTTTCATGAAGAAAGTCCCCTATTACAAAACATATGAATTAAATTCAGCTTATGAAACAGAAGCTGCTATTGACGGACATATATTCTTAATTCTGGGACAAACCGATACAGACTTTTATTTTTTAGATAATCACATAAACTATAATCCACAATTCTTTAAACCCTACCTCGTCAACAAAGGCATTGGCCAAGATACTAAACATTCATTTATGAATGCTTTTAATCACCAATTCAACTGTTTTACGATACACCCTAATCAAGACGAGCTCCATGATTTACCCGATAGAGTACCCAAGATTTTTAAGCAAACACTGGAAAATTATTATAAGCCCGACTCAATTGTTGATGGATATATCGAATGTTTCGGAAGATCAGCGATTTTGGAATTGAACAACCTATTGGCTAGCGGGCTCATCCCCCTTAACAGAAAGATACCTAACCGCATACATGATGCCTATTCTCTGCTTCACACAATTTTGAATCGACACTCGGACAGAAAAAAAGTACTAATATCGCTGCTAAGTTCATCCACAAACTCCAATACATTGAATGAAATTATTCAAACTACACAACAAGCCATCAAACAATGGGATCTCTTGAGAAAATACTTAACCAAACAATATTTAACAAAAAATTTTACACTCTCTCATTCGTTCGAAGAACGGATGAACAACGCACTTCTTGCAGAGGATCAGTTTTTTCAATCCATCGAAAAAAATATAGACACCTTAAATAGAATCTAGGCTACAAAATTGTCCATAAATTATTTATTTGATAAACCACTTTGACTTACATAAAAAAAAGCAAAAACCCTGGGCACCCAGAGTTTTTGCTTTTTTAATCTGATGCGGTCGAGAGGACTCGAACCTCCACGGGTATACACCCACTACCCCCTCAAGATAGCGTGTCTGCCATTCCACCACGACCGCATATAAAATTGTAAATGGTGAGCCATGAAGGACTCGAACCTTCGACACCCTGATTAAAAGTCAGGTGCTCTACCAACTGAGCTAATGGCTCTCAATGTAACTTCACCTGATGTTATGCCATGCTTCCTATCGGATGTTACAGAGCAGTGACTTTCAAAGAAATCCTTCTCAAAGGCGAATCTCTTAACGGTGAAGAATGAGGTAATACTATGACCCGTAGGGGATTCGAACCCCTGTTACCTCCGTGAAAGGGAGGTGTCTTAACCCCTTGACCAACGGGCCTTATAAACATCTTGTCTTCTTGGCGACAAGAATGAGTATACCACAGAAAAATAGAATAGTGCAATACTTTTTTTATTTTCTTTTAAAATCCAAATTTTCGCTTGTATTTACAGGTCATTTTTTATCCGATCAGTCTACATCTTGTCTGCTTATCTCTCTTCTTAATTTAAACTTTACTCTTTAAATCCAAAATCATATTCGTGTCATGACTGTACTTTAATTTTGTAAATTAATGATCAAAAAACTTACAAAAACTTATTCTCCCTTAAAATATTGCAGATCACATTATAATTACTTATAATTAAACTATAGTACAACGCACGGTCATCCATGAATATAAGGAGGCTTTACGTTTGTTTCAAGAAGAACGCATGCAACTCATCATAGAGCACCTGCGCAAACATCATCGTATCTCGGCAGAAGAGATTGTATCTTTATTTGATGTCTCACGAGATACAGCACGCCGGGATCTGATTAAACTTGAAGAACAGGAAGCCATTATTCGCACACGCGGCGGTGCAATCCTCCCCTCTCCCCCACAAGAGTTCAAGTCGTATCAAGATCGGCTGAAGTATGTATCTGAAGAAAAACGGGCCATTGGCAAACTGGCCGCGGCTCTGGTTCGTTCAGGAGAAACGATCATTTTGGATTCCTCCACAACCGTTCAATCCTGCGCAGAGAATTTGAACGGTAAATCCTGTACTGTTATTACAAATTCCATCCATTCTGCTGATTCGCTCTCCAAACACACAGCTGTCCAGATTCGACTGCTCGGGGGCCGATTAGATAAGGAACAGCGTTATGTCTATGGAACACCTGTTATTGAGACACTCTCCCACTACTATGTGGATAAAGCCTTTATTGGCATTGGTGGTTTTACGATGGATGGATTCAGTGCTTCCGAAGAAGAAGGCAAGATCAAACATCAGATGATGAAATCCGCCAAAAAGGTCATTGTGCTCGCCGATCATTCCAAGATGGGCAAACGTTACGGTTATCGTTTTGCAGATTGGTCACTGGTAGATGTATTAATTACAGATCAATGGCCGGATCAGGAATGGCTAGATTTTTTAAACGAGCAAAAGGTTGAGATTTTAATCCCCGAACCTACACAAGATAAGGAGTTGTAAAAGATATGAAATTATTTGCTACCGATCTAGATGGAACATTGTTGAATCGAGACAGCCAAATTAGCCGCGAGAACGCCGATGCCATCCAGAAGGCGCAACAGGCTGGCATGAAAGTCACCATAGCGACCGGACGCGTATATTCAGATGTTGTGGCGATCAGCCGCCAAGGGGGAATCAAAACACCAATTATCGGTTCCAACGGCGCGACCATTCATGATGAGAATGGAGAACGCTTATTCCACCTCCCTTTGGAACGCGAAACAGCCGCTTCTGTCATGCAATGGCTGGAAGATCAGCATATCTATTATGAAGCTTCAACTCAGATGGGCATCTTCGCTGCAATCAGTACGCATGAAACGATGCTCGCCGAGCTCGAACGTGTCCTAGGTTCAAAACCCGGTGAAGATATCGAGCGGATGATCCATTCAATCAAGAAACATTACACTAAAAAAGACTATCATCGTGTGAACAGCCACCTTGAAATTCCGGCAGAAGCATGCATTTACAATATTATGGCCTTCTCGATGAATCCTGAAAAAGTGCAACTCGGACGAGAATACTTCTCTTCCAGAACCGATGTTGCAATGGTTGTCTCCTTTGAGCATAATTTTGAAATGCAGCACCCGGATGTATCCAAAGGCAATGCCCTCTCCAAACTGGCGGAGCATTTGAACATTTCGATGAAAGACACAGCCGCTATCGGAGATAACTTTAATGATGTTTCCATGTTGCAAATGGCTGGGCTAGGTATCGCAATGGGCAATGCCGAACCCGAAATTCGTGCGTTGGCTAAAACGATTACACGGACCAATGTGGAGCATGGCGTCGCTCATGCGATTCATAGCCTGTTAGAAGGCAAACCGATCGCTCCAGAAGAAACGATTGTCTCGGAGGGCTAATACAAGGCCAATGAAAGGTTAATGACATTAGTGAAGTGAAAACAAGCACAGCAGTCTCCTTAACCGAGCAGCCTGTGCTTGTTTTTTTGGTTCCGCAACATGCCAAGGAGTGTAATTCTCACTCGACCTCTTATTTGGCCTCTTACTCGATCTCATCAGCCATTTATTTCTATGCCCGAAAATTCTCCCCTTGTCTCTCCCCAAGTCCGTAATAATGCCTGAAATTATAAATCAACGGATGCCATTGCTTCGGATCAATCTTATTGCTATCTGATATCAAATGAGAATGTGCATGCACCTTCACCGCTTTCACTTCTACAATCGCCATATTCGGCGTATGCTCCGGGATACGTATATATTGTACAGCCGCTTCAATCTGAAGCGGACATTCAGCTATTTTATCTGGCGCTACTTGAACTGAACTTTGAGACGTCAGACCTACTGTCCTAAATTTATCTTGGCAAAACGTATATCCCATTTGTTCTTTAACTTCTGGCACGGGAGAGCTTCCCGTCAACCGCCCCAGCGCTTCAACTTTTCCCCACATCGAGTCATCCGGCAGATTAATAACACATTCAGGATGATGACAGAGATTCTCATAAGCCTTGCCCTGTGTACCTATCCCTAGCACCAGACAATCCCCCAGCGCCCAAGAAGACGATAATGGGGAAAGATTCGTAGACCCATCTTCGTTTAAAGTACTAAGGATGATAACAGGGGTGCCATAGTATAAAATACTGGGGTTGATAATCTCGTGCTGATTCATCTGAGCCGATTGGGTCGTTTGTTTTGTGCTATACTGTTGCTTCATATCGTTGCTCACCTTATACCTCTCCTGTTCAGATAATGAATTCATAGCCAATTGTAATACAGCATTATTTCAATTATCATCGAAGTATGAATGCATATCCGAATATCACTGTTATCGCCTCACTTATTGCTGATACAAGCCGTTCTATATTTCTCTCCGCTTTGCTGGATGGAAGGGCTCTACCTGCCGGCGAGCTGGCCTATATGGCCGCGGTCAGTCCACAGACCGCAAGTAATCACCTTGCTAAACTTGTAAAGGGAGGACTATTGGAAGTAGAACAGCAAGGTCGTCATCGGTATTATCGTCTCGCGAACGAGGACATTGCGGATCTGATTGAGAAAATGGCCAGCATCGCTCCACCTGCACAGATTCGCTCATTGAAGCAATCCAATCAACTGCAACAATTAAGTTATGCTCGCACCTGTTACGGTCATCTAGCCGGGAAACTCGGGGTTTTACTCTGCGAAGCATTGCTCAAAAGAGGTTATCTGGTTGAACACAAAGAAGTGCAAGACAAGGATTATCTAATTACGGAAAAAGGATTGCAGTGGTTTAGCTCATTTGGAATTAAGCTACAATTGAAGCCAGGATCACGCCGGGCCATCGCTCGTAAATGTCTGGACTGGAGCGAACGCCGTCATCACCTGTCCGGCTTGCTTGGTGAGCAGCTCGTTCACCGATTACTTGAACTGGATTGGATTCGTCAAAAAACAGGAAGTCGCTCTGTTGAAGTGACCGAGGCTGGAAAATCAGGTTTGTACGAGCTTTTGGGGATTTCCCTGTAAACGGCTCAGATGCTAAAAAACCAAAAAATCCTCTTTACATGAAGAGTTTACTCATTCACGTAAAGAGGATTAAAAATGTAAAGTATATTCAGAACGGAGAGAGAGGGATTCGAACCCTCGCACCGCTTACGCAGTCTAACCCCTTAGCAGAGGGTCCCCTTATAGCCACTTGGGTATCTCTCCAAGAAATGGCTCCCCGAACAGGACTCGAACCTGTGACAACTCGATTAACAGTCGAGTGCTCTACCAACTGAGCTATCAGGGAAAATTAACTTGAATAACATTAATTTATCATGATTAATAATTCAAGTCAACCTGCCTTTGACTCACTTTCTACAACAGATTATTCATAGTGTACATCAGATGGTTTGAAGTGTAAGTTTGCCAGAACAACGACCGCAGCGATAACGCTTGGGATCTATTTTCCGTTTACGCAAATATTCCATCCCGCAGCTCTTGCAGACCAGCTTGTACCGATACGGCAGCGGTTTTCTGCCCTTGTCTCCGGGGAGAGACTGACAGAACCTTGAGCCACCCACTTTTTGCAAAAGCGCCTTGAATTCCGGATCTCTATGCTGGTATCCCCGCCCTCGAATATGCAGATGATAGTGGCATAATTCATGTTTGATAATTTTCTCAACCTCGTCTTTTCCGTAGACTTCTAACTGATGTGGATTTATCTCGATCCGATGGCTTTTGAGCATATATCGCCCACCTGTTGTCGTCAGACGACGGTTAAATATTGCTTCATGAGTAAACGGAACTCCGAAATGCTCCAGAGAAATCTGCTCGATCCATTGTTGCAATTCCTTATTTTCCATCATTCTCCTCTCTCTCCACCCGCTCGAGCACACTGTTTTTCCTGTACAATACTTGAATTTTAACCGTTTCGTAGGCTACACTGTCAAGTAGAATGTATGAGGGGAGATTAATACTCGTTATGCCTACAATGCGCTACGTCATCCTGCAGCAGGAACAACAATTGCAGTTTGTTGAAATGCCCGCGGACTATGCTTATCAGCTCAGCGCTCTTAATCTGCGTCTGCACAAGGAAATCGACAAACTCACGGCAACAGATGTACCCGTTCTACCCTGGGCTATTGCCGAATGTGATCATCTCGATCTGTTAAACGAAAACTTGTCCATCATTGGCGGCCTTGATTATATCAATGCCCTTGAAGCTCGTTTTGCCGCTCTGCGTGAAAGCAATTATCCTTTGATTTCCCTGCTTACCGAGATCCGGGCACTACAGGCCCAATTGGAACAATGGTATGAAGAAGAGATGGAGTAGTTCTCCTTCATAGGGAGATGACTTCGTTTTAAAAATCTACCGCAATATTGTAGTTCTTCTCTTTTGATAGGCAAAATTCATTACAATGCAAAAGGCGCACTTCCCGCACCGGGGAATGTGCTTTTTTCTTGTTTTTTCATCCTTGTTTTTTTGAGCTTGGCCCACCGCACTAACGACATCACTTCAGCCCAGCAACCTTAGTTTGTCGCCAAAAGGATGCGATTCGTTCCGGTTCAACAGATTATGATCATTTTCAATTTTCAATTGACATGGAGTTATCTCGCACAGTCCAGGCTATTGCCACATATGCTAACGTACAGATGAATTAGCAAAAGGAGGAGATTCCTTTGCCTCAATGGCTCTGCAACCAACTCATGCGAGCGTTCCACAAAAAGGACAGTCGTCAAATCAAGTTGCTGAACGAATGCTGGTACTTCTATCGCAACAAACCTGCCAGCGGTTCACAGCGCAACATGGAGAACGAAATTTAAGCCTTGTAAACCAAACCATCCCAATCCATACCATTGCACGAAAAAGGATAATACTTAACAGCAAACAGCCTTCCCCATGCGGGAAGGCTGTCCCCTTATACGTTTACACGCATATACTTTTGCGGACGTATGCTGACTTTGACATCACATCATGATGCCAGAACGATAATTCATAATTAATTTGCAGATGCAGGTTTTTTCATCGTCAGGCCAACACGACCTTTTTTCGTATCCACATTCATCACCCAGACGGTCACATTATCCCCAACGGAAACAACATCCATCGGATGTTTAACGTACCCGTTACTCAGTTGAGAGATATGGACAAGCCCATCACTCTTGATGCCGATGTCAACGAAGGCACCAAAGTCAATGACGTTGCGAACGGTACCTTGCAATTCCATACCTTCCACCAGATCTTCAATCTTGAGTACATCGGTGCGGAAAATCGGCAGCGGCATCTCTTCACGAGGGTCACGACCCGGGCGCTGTAAACTGTCCAAAATGTCACGCAGTGTAGGCACCCCGACATTCAGTTTAACGGCCAACTGTTCTGTCTGCTGTTCGGATAGAAGGACAGACAGTTCTTTGCTTCCGAGTTTGTCCAACTCGACCTGAAGCTCTTTGAAGAGCAGATCAACTACCTTATACGATTCAGGGTGGATTGGCGTACGATCCAGTGGATTTTCCCCTTCCGAGATACGCATAAAGCCTACGCATTGTTCATACGTTTTAGCACCTAAACGTGGCACTTTTTGCAACTGGCGACGGCTCGTGAAACGACCGTTCTCTTCGCGATATTTAACGATGTTTTTGGCAATGGTTGCATTAACACCGGCAACATATGACAACAAGGAAGGTGAAGCCGTATTAACATCCACGCCAACATGGTTAACTGCAGATTCTACGACAGCCTTCAAGCTCTCTTCCAGAACCTTCTGGGATACATCATGCTGGTATTGGCCGACACCAATCGCTTTTGGATCAATTTTAACGAGTTCAGCCAGCGGGTCTTGCACCCGGCGAGCAATAGAAGCAGCGCTGCGCTCGGCAACATCCAGATCCGGGAACTCCTCCTGAGCAAGCTTGGATGCAGAGTACACACTTGCACCAGCCTCGTTCACAATCAGGTAAACCAGGCTCTCGTCACCATTCTCCTGAATGATCTCGGCTACAAACTGCTCTGTTTCGCGCGAACCTGTCCCGTTACCAATAACGATCAGTCCGATATCATACTGCTTGATCATCCGGTGGAACACTTCCGCTGCTTCACGCTTCTTGTTATGAGGAGGTGTCGGGTAAGTTACAGCTACTTCGAGCAACTTCCCTGTATCGTCGACAACCGCCAGTTTACAGCCTGTCCGGTAGGCCGGATCGACACCCAATACGCGTTTTCCATGAATCGGAGGCTGTAAAAGCAGGTTACGAAGATTCGCGGAGAATACCGAAATCGCCTGATTTTCTCCTTTTTCCGTCAACTCGGCACGCACTTCGCGTTCAATGGACGGAGCAATCAACCGTTTGTACGCATCTTCAATAACGGCACGCAAAATATCTTGCACCACAGAAGCACCACGAATGATTTGGCTTTCCATATGGCGATGAGCCGGTTCGGCTTGCACGTCCAGTCCAACCTTGAGAATGCCTTCACGTTCTCCGCGGTTAATCGCAAGAATGCGGTGCGGCGGCATCTTTTTGGCTAATTCGCGATAACTGTAATAATTCTCGTATACGGACTCTTGCTCCGTATCCTTGGCTTCTGAAGTCAGCATGCCGTGATCCAGTGTATATCTGCGAATCCAGGCACGAATAGCTGCATCATCGGCAATATTTTCAGCGAGAATATCCTTAGCCCCTTGAAGAGCTGACTCTGCATCCTCTACCCCGAGTTCTGCATTGATATAACGCGCAGACTCCTGAAGTGCATCTCCTTGTTTCGGCTGTTCCCAGATCCATACGGCGAGCGGCTCCAGGCCTTTTTCCTTGGCTACACTAGCACGCGTCTTCCGTTTCTGACGATAAGGACGGTACAGATCCTCTACTTCCTGCAGCTTGACAGCTTGCGTAATGGATTTCTGCAACTCTTTGGTCAGCTTGCCCTGTTCCTCTATAATACGGATAACTTCCAGTTTACGGTCTTCCAGATTGCGCAAATACACCAGACGTTCTTCAATCTGCCGCAGCTGGTTCTCATCCAGTTCTCCAGTCATTTCTTTACGGTAGCGGGCGATAAATGGAATCGTATTGCCTTCGTCCAGAAGCTCCGATGTGGTGCGAATCTGCTTCAAGGACAGTGACAGTTCCTTGGCTACCTGTTTGATGATTCGTTCTTGGCGTTCCGCCTTTAATGTTTCTTCATTGGGTTCCAGAACCGTTTCCTGTTCAGACAAATAAATCCCTCTTTCCTTCCTGAATCGTTCATAATACTCATTTCAGGGCAGCTGTGCTGCATAATAACAGTATGGTCGATCATCCGAAGTTGATCTCAAACTTCTCAAGCTTTAAATAACACTCTACTCTATATTATCACAAAATCACGTTGAGATTTCTATCATTCCTATGGCACGTCTGTCACTTGCGTTATTGCACTCCTAAACATCCTTCCCCGTTGGACGAAAAAAAAGACCGGGAACGTCACCATGACATCCTCGGGTCTTCTTTAAAAATAACCAATTCATCTAAATCAGTTGAAAGTTTCTTTTACACGTTAACGGAGAGAACAGAAAAAACCTGGAATAGCAAAGCGCTCGCCTAAAAGCTTTCTGAAGGAAAGCTACATCGGAAGCATATGCTTATCACCGGATTTTTCACTTTAGAAAAGGGAATCAAAAAAATCTGGGGATAACAGCGAATGGAAGGTTATTCTGTCATCGGAGTGGACTGTGTAAAATCTCTAGTTCAACTGATTTAGACCCGCTCAAACCGGAACATTTCGCTCAGGTAGTCTCCAGACTCACTACCTACAGCAATACCCCCATACATCAAGGCGTCGCCTGTAAACGTCTCTGAGCCGCCTTTCAGGCGATAATCCGCATTTGGATCAAGCCCTTTCAGCTTCAGGCGTTGAAGCGGTGCATTCGGTTCAGAGAGTACACGGAAGTAGAATACAATCACTTCACTGCCATCTGGTGCAATGAACATCCATGCCGTTTCATTGCCTTCAAACGGACTGAGCAGGCGACGGAAAGTACCGTATTGTACTGTACTGCGGATTTCCTTGTATAGTTCAACCTGTGCTTTTACAATTGCATTCTCTTCGTCTGTAAACTTCGTCAGATCCAGCTCATATCCGAAGTTGCCCGACATCGCAACATGACCGCGAATCTCCAGAGAAGTGATGCGATTAACCTGATGATTTGGCACAGCCGAAATGTGTGAACCCATGGAACTTACAGGATATACAAGGCTTGTACCATATTGAATCCGCAAACGGGAGATCGCATCCGTGTTATCGCTGGTCCATGCTTGTGGCATGTAATACAGCATTCCCGGGTCAAAACGTCCGCCTCCGCCAGAGCAGCTTTCAAACAGAATATGCGGGAAGGAGGTAACAATACGCTCCATTACTTCGTACAGTCCCAGCATATAACGGTGCGCCGTTTCGCGCTGTCTGTCCGCCGGAAGCAATGCAGAGCCGACCTCTGTCATGTTCCGATTCATGTCCCACTTCACATAAGTGATCGGTGCAGAGCTTAGAACATCGGACAACATCCGAACGATCTCGTCACGCACATCCTGACGGGAGAAGTCCAGCACAAGTTGTTGTCTCCCTTCGGTACGGCGGCGATCCGGCACATGCAGACACCAGTCCGGATGCTTACGATACAGTTCACTGTCCGGGGAGATCATCTCTGGCTCGAACCACAGTCCAAACTGCATGTCCAGACCTGTGACACGGTTAGCCAAGTCATCCAGTCCCTGCGGAAGCTTGTTTTTGTCCACAATCCAGTCGCCCAACGATGAATTATCACTGTCCCGATGACCAAACCAGCCGTCATCAAGCACAAACAACTCAATGCCCAGCTTCTGCCCTGCACGTGCGATCTGCTCAATCTTATCGGCATTAAAGCCAAAATACGTTGCTTCCCAGTTGTTCACCAGCACAGGACGCTCAGCATTACGGAATTGTCCACGTGCCAGACGTTCCCGGTATAACTCATGGTAGGATTGAGACATGCCATCCAGACCCGCAGCTGAGTAGACCATAACGGTCTCAGGTGTCTGGAACGACTCCTGCGGTTCAAGCTTCCAGCTGAACTCAAACGGATTGATACCAACAGATACACGAGTGGTATAGAACTGATCCACTTCTGCCTGTGCAGTAAAGCTGCCGCTATATACTAAACTGAATCCATACACTTCGCCTTGATCTTCATCCGTTCCCGGTGTCATCAGGGCAATGAACGGATTTTGCTGGTGACTGCTGGAGCCACGGCGGCTCTCGATCCCTTGCAATCCGGAAGCGAGCGGACGACGAACAATATCCCGTTCACGAGTCCATGCACCCGACAGCTGCAGCAATTCATAATCTGCATGTGGCAGGTCTACAGAAGAGCTGAGTGCGCGCAGTACATTCACTACGTTAGCGCTCTCATTCACGATACGCATCGAGCGTGTAATGGCGTTAAAGGCAGTGAACGCGGTATACGTTAACTCAATTTTTACGCCTGACACCTGATCTTGCATTTCAATAATGAGCGTATCCGCTTCATCCTCAGATTCAACATACGTTGCCGGGAGTCCCGTTAACGCCTCTTTTCCCTTGACCAAACGATGGCCAGTATACATAAACTCGGATACCGTTGAGCCGTTCTCCAGCTCCAGTTGGATGGCCGGGTTGCGGAAATCACTCGTTCCGTAGACCGGCAGTTCCACTGGCAGGGTGTCAAACGAAATCGTACGATCCTCCGGCACCGGATTTGGACTAAAGGATGCTCTTTCCGTCCGAACATGAAGCCAGCTCAGGTCGGTATCACGCAGTTTTTTGCCATAATACAAATGCACCAAATATCCCGAAGGCAATACCTGAAATACGTAGCTCGCCTCGCGGGTCTGTAAATGAAACTGAAGTTTCTCCTGATTGATGTAAATGCTCATATGTCTCCTCCATCTATCTATATAGGTCTTTCGGGTAAACGGTTTCTCAGGTTCCATTATAACGAAAAGATCAGCATTGTTCTACGCTTTCACCAAGTCTTAGCCAAAAGAGCGCACAACACCCATATAGGTATCGTACGCTCTTAAGGTAACATTCTGAAATTGTGTGTTCCCTTCCAGGAACATCCGTTGTCAACGGACAGGCACATCAACGAATAAACTACCGTTCTGTAGCCTTAAAAATCGATTAAGCCCAGGCTGATCTGCAAGGCCTCGTTGACCAGTTTCATGGTCTCCTCGTCCAAATGCGTAATCTTGTCGGTCAGCCTCTGCTTATCAATCGTCCGAATCTGTTCGAGCAAAATTACCGAGTCCCGGTCAAAGCCATGCGCCGCCGCATCAATCTCGACGTGCGTCGGCAGCTTTGCCTTCTGAATCTGGGCGGTAATAGCCGCCACGATACAAGTTGGACTGAACCGGTTGCCGATATCGTTCTGGATGACCAGAACCGGCCTGACGCCACCTTGCTCAGAACCGACAACGGGAGAAAGATCCGCAAAAAAAACGTCACCACGTTTTACGATCACTGTCTACACCCCGCTAACTAAGCGGTCCAGAGTGCTGTCCGCATCTTCCTCCGCGTGAAAGGCTTCGGATGCCATGGTCAGGTTAATCTTCGCCATCTCCATGTACCCACGCTGCATTGATTCACGGATGTAACGTTTCTTCCGCTCCGTCAAGTACAGCTTCATTGCTTGCCTAATCAATTCGCTGCGGTTGGAATTCTCCAGCGCTACGATGCCATCCACTTCCTGCAAAAGATAATCAGGCAAACTGATCATAATCCGCTTGGTGTTCTGCAAGTTGGCCACCTTTCTTCCACCCCCACAAACCTTTCGCCATTGTGAACCAGTATTACGCTTTTCCAGAACTTTTATACAAAGGAATATATATGCCCCGCGTATATCAAGTATGCTGTACTCCATTATAAACACGGGAATCATTATTCGTACAGACTAAACATCACATTTCAGGATTTAATTCCTGACATCGTACATATTTCGAGATGCTGCGACAGTATTCCTTCTGTTCTGAAAAAAACTTTGCTGGGAATCGTGTCCAATTTGCGAATTACGTTGTCAAAAGGGGATTGATTCTGGCGACTACCTCTCCCCCCCGGGTATAGACCCGAGGAATGCGATGTGCCATCATGCAGATCACTTCATAGTGAATCGTACCGAGCTGGTCTGCCACCTCACCAGCAGTAATTACACCGCCGGACTGGTGACCGATGAGAACAACCTCTTCGCCGGCTTGAATTGCTTCCGCTTCTTCTGCGAAAGATTGTAGCGACACCATACACTGATCCATGCAGATCGTACCGACGACAGGAACGCGGCGGCCACGTACAAGCACTTGTGCTTTTCCTGTCAGCATTCTTGAAAATCCGTCTGCATAGCCGATAGGCAAGGTCGCTATTCGTTCATTTTCCTGTGTAAAATAACGGGTTCCATAACTGACTCCCCAATGGGACGGCAGTGTTTTGACCAGAACCGCTTTTGTCTTCAGTGTCATTACCGGGAGCAGCTTCACTACCTGGTGATTCACCTCTACCGAAGGATACAATCCATACAGACTTATGCCCACACGTACCATATCATAGGATAATTCAGGTGTATCAATGGCAGCGGCACTGTTCGCCGTATGTATAATCGGGATGACACATCCCTGATTCCGAAGCGTCTCTGTAACGCTCTGAAACCGTCGATACTGTTCCAGGGTATAGGTCTTGTCTTTTTCATCTGCTTTGGCATAGTGAGTAAACATGCCTTCCAGCATTACCTGATTAAGTGAGGACACCTCTTGTATAAAGTCAATGGCCTCTTTGCCAGGTAACAGACCCAATCTGCCCATGCCACTGTCGATTTTGATGTGAACTTTCAACTGATTTGCAAATGTGCCTGGATTCACCTGTTTAATAGCCTCCAGCACTTCTCTGCTAAACAATGTAATCGTCACATCATGTTGCCACGCTACAGCGACTCCTTCAGGCGGCGTATACCCCAATACCAGAATCGGGCTTGTAATGCCGTGCAGACGCAGTTCAAGAGCTTCGTCGAGAAACGCTACACTTAAGTAATCCACGCCCACTCGTTCCAATTCTCTGGCTGTCTCTACTGCTCCATGCCCGTAAGCGTTAGCCTTTACGCAAGCGAGAAATCTCGTACCCTGAGGCAACACCTCACGAAAAGCGGTTACGTTGCCTCGCAGATGGTCCAGATTAATCTCCGCCTGGGTCGGCCTATATTGTCCTTGCACGTTAAGTCACCTTCTCTAATCTTCTTAATCCGGCTCACGTCAGACTCCATCGTAATGCTCCAGCATGTCACTGTCAAATATGCAGAAATTTCGCTTCTCACATCATATGCTGTAGGAGCCTGCAGAGAACCATAATCAAGTGCAGAAGACGGCCGATAAGCACAGTTATTCCAGTCCGCTTGGGTCTTCAACATACAGCTGTATATAACTTGCTTACATCAGCTTATTACCCGGTTCTCTCCGCATAGAAGCGTATTTTGTATTTTTAGACTGAACTCGGCATGTTCTTCTGCACTGTAAAAATAGATAAAGCACCGGAGAATTGAATTCTCCGATGCTCTATAGCATTCCTTGGGATAGAACAGCTATGCGTTCTCGTTTTATTTACCTGACTCTTCCTGCATGGAGGTCGCTATACGTACCATTTCATTCTCAGGCAGATCCGCGCTTGTAATCCGGTATTCCACGCCATCAGAAGTCCAGGTCAGCGTCTGCAAGGCATCTCCGCTAATCATACCTGCTGTAAACCCAAGATCAACCAGACGGGAAGGGGCAAGGGATACAGCACGATCCTGAGGTCTTGCTTCAAATATGGTGTAATTATAGGTGCCCTCATACCGCAGCAGTACGGAATAATCACCGGATTCCTCCAGAATCTGATCATCCTTCAGCTTGACACCTTCCGGAGCATATGTCGGTTGAATGACACCAAAGCTGTCTGCTTCTTGCGGTTCAGCCGCGGTAGGTTCTTCGGTGCCCTGTCCACTTGCTGCCCCTTCTGAACCTTCTGCTCCTTGTGTTCCTTGTTGATTTGTGCCCTCACTTACACCGGTCTGCCCATCAACAGCTCCCTCGGTTCCCTCGGAGCCTGGCGCAGCCTGAGGATTGGCAGGTTGCTGTGCTCCTGCATCATCCGTTTTCTCCGCTGGAGCCGCACCAGCATCAGTGCCTGTCTTATTTCCTTCTTCGGTTGCAGCCGTCATGTTCCGCTGCATGTCAAAGGCATCTTTTCCAAATTCAGCTCCGAATTTGAAACTGTCAAACTTCACGTCCACCACCACATTGGCGTTGGAGTCGGATACCTCCACTTGTTTTGGCGCGTAATCACTCTTGTTCAGCCAGATTTTCTGTCTTACAAGAGCATGTGTATTGTAGTTGGCAGCAACATCAAATACATAACTTTCCTTTTCATCTGCAAACTGACGGGTTGTATCCCCTGTAATGCTTCGGATCAACGTTTCATACAAGTAAACCTGACCCTGGTTATCTGGCCAGTCACTTTGGAAGCGGAAGCTTTTATTCTGACTCGGCGTGAGTACAAACACACCTTCATCATTACGAAGAACGATTTGCGTAACATCCTTCTTGGCATTGGTTAACGCAATGCGGTAATACGAAGGCTTCTGATGCCATACCTCGACCTTGTACTGCTGCGGTGTTTCTCCGGTATGCAACGTCATAACGCCTGCTCCCTGATAACTTTCCATCTCTCCAACGACTTCGTTCAGATCTTTGACCACAGCTGCCGCATCCTTCTTCCCGCAGGCGGCAAGTAAGGCCGATAAGACCAATACCATGGCAAGCATCCATGATATTCGGCGCATGACATCATCCCCTTTAGCACATGTTTTCACTTCAGGATTGTGCGTACAGCAGAACCCCTACTTGATTAGTACATGTTATGAGGGACTTGTTCGATATATGCGGACTAGTTTGACAAGCATAGCATGAAACTGTTTTAGAAAAGTAAATCAGTCTCGAGTAGGATGCCAATACCATCCATATAAGGGATACTAAAATCCAATGCACCTATCATTAATCAGCTTTTTACATTCATCCATCTAGATCATCTCATTAACCGATAACGATTATCTCTGGAATATCAAAGCGTTTTGGAGGGGACTTACATGACAAATTCAAATTCAACTTCAACTTCAACGATTACTGCAATTGCATCGCTTCAGTCCAAACTACAGGGATTGGATGAATTCATCACCAGCCAACTTGAACAATGGAACGGCGTAGGTACAGCAGTCGCAATTGTTCATAAGGATCAGGTCGTCTGGAATAAAGGATACGGCTATCGCGATTTGGAGGCAGGACTTGAGGTCACACCAGACACGTTATTCGCCATCGGCTCTAGTACCAAATCGTTCACAGCAGCAGCGGCGGCACAACTTGTGGATGAGGGACTACTGGATTGGGACGTTCCAGTCAAAACCTATTTGCCAGAATTCAAAATGTGTGATTCCGTTGCGACGGAACGCCTCACCATCCGGGACATGCTATGTCATCGCTCAGGTCTGCCCAGACATGAAATGGTCTGGTACAACTCTCCACGTTCTAGGGAAGAACTCGTCTTTAACTTACGTCATCTGGAACCAAATCAAGACTTCCGTAACAAATGGCAGTATCAGAATATCGTTTATATGGCTGCTGGTTATCTGATTGGTCATCTCAAAGGAACATCTTGGGAGCAAGTTGTTCAAGAAACATTGTTTAACCCGCTCGAGATGAATGCTAGTCTCTTTTCCGTGGAGAAAATGCAGCAACAATCCAATTACGCCTTCCCTTACACAAATCAAGGGGAGCAAAAGGTGAGAATTCCTTTCCGCTCTGTTAATGCCATTGGCCCTTCAGGGTCAATCAACAGTAACCTCACGGATATGACAGCCTGGCTTCAATTTCAGGTACAGCAAGGAATATGGAAAGGCAAAACTCTCGTTTCCAAAGAGCAGATGACCGAGATGCACAGTCCACAGATGGCTTGTGAGTCGCCATTCCTTAGCAAAGAGTTGCCTATAAGTGCATACGGCCTCGGCTGGATTATTGAGCCTTACCGCGGACATTCGATGATTCATCACGGCGGAGCTATCGATGGTTTTGCCTCACAGGTTGCCCTCTTGCCGGATGAAGAGATTGGAATCGTCGTTTTGAGTAATACCAACGGAAGTGTCATTCCCTATACGGTTGCCTTTTATATCATGGATCGTCTACTTGGATTGGAGCCCACTGACTGGACTTCTACTTTTTTGGGACTCATGGGACAAGGAGAACATGCGGAAGTTGAGGAACACGTTGATCAACAGCAACAAAAAGATCAACATGAGGAATCACCATCTGTTCAGCATCTTGATCGACCGGTCTCTGTATATACGGGAGTCTACAACCACCCAGGCTATGGGGATTTGCTTGTACATGAGACCGATGACGGTTTACAGACGAGACTGAACGACATTGATATGCCACTGCAGTATGTCGGAAAGGATTGTTTCTCCGTCTCATTGGCCCATTTTGGTTGGAATCTGGATTGTACATTCAAGGTAAACGAGGAGCAGGTTGCTTCATCGGTCTCCGTCCCTTTCGTATTAGAACCGAATGCTAATCCGATTGTATTCACCAGACTTCCTGAATCTGAAAAAAAATAAACCAAACACGAAATGACAAGCTGTCCCTACTTCCATCGAGCAGAGACTTACCCAAGTCTACAAATCTGTTTACGCTTGGAAATTTGGTCGCCGCCTGCATCTCTGTAATCATCGTCGTCGTTGTGTTACAGAACGTGACGATCAAACGTTACAATCGCTACTTCCCTGATCGCGCACTGGACTTGAACTCCCGCAACATGCAAAAAAATCACTTCGAAAAGCTGGATGAGGGCGAGAAATGGATCGTGTATCGCGCAGCCTACCGCTCGTTTCAGATGTTGAACCTCCTGCTTGGCGTCGGCATGGCAGCTTTAGTCGTATATTCGATCTTGTTTTCCTTTGCCGCTTTCCCGATCATACTGGTGTCTGTCATCTGGATCATCAACATCGGCGTTTATTTTCGTGAAACTTATCGGGCCCAGAAGCAGTAATACACTGTGAACTACCTACTTTGGTAAAAATGACTAAAGGAGTGATGATGTGCATTTATTCAATCGAAATACCCGGTCCAAATGGAGTGCCTTGACCAGCGCATGTATGGCACTTGTTCTTTCTCTCAGCCTCTGCGCTCCCCAGGTTCAGGCTCAGACCGGGGCAACAGCCCCTGTCTCTGACGGCTCGAAACAGCCTGTAACACTGAATGCCGAATCGGCTAATGCTTTTCTGGATAAGTTCTTCGCATCGCCTGAAACTAAACCAAATTACGTCGGTGCATCTGTTGTCGTTGTGAAGGATGGTCAAGTTATTGCAGAAAAAGGTTACGGCCATGCCGATCTGGACAAAAAAACACCTGTCGATCCGAAAAACACCGCTTTTCGTGTCGCCTCTGTCTCCAAAACCTTCACAGCCGCTGCGGTCATGCAGCTTGTGGAGCAAGGCAAGGTCGACCTGAAGGCTGATTTTCAGACCTATGTGAAGGGTTTACACTTCGAGAATCCATTCGATGCGCCAGTAACCGTAGAACATCTATTGACACACACCACCGGGTTTGAGATTCGTGATCCACAGCCGGAAGACATCCACACAGACCAAGGCAAGTACATAACGATGGAGGATTACGCCGAGCAGCATATGCCTCCTGTTGTGCGAAAGCCTGGTAGCGCCTACATGTATGATAACTTCTCGTTTTTGCTACTCGGGTTGATTGTTGAAAATGTCAGCGGCGAGCCGTTTGAGACGTACATGCAAGAGCATATCTTTAAGCCTTTAGGCATGAACAACAGCAGTTTTATGCTAAATGAAAAATTCCAGAAACAGCTTGCCACTGGTTATGATGCAGCACACAAGCCGGTCGATCTGTACTTCATTGATCCAAATCCATTGCCTCAAGGCGGCATGCTGTCTACTGCCGAAGACATCGGTAAGTTCATGATTGCTTTCCTGAATGACGGCAAGAAAGACAACCAGCAGATTTTGCAACCGGAAACGGTAAAAAGTATGGAGCAGTATCGCTCTTCCATTCACCCGCTGCTGCCAGATACCACTTACGGATTCGAAGCACCATTTCAGCTCCCTGGGGCAGGGAGTAGTTCCAAAGTAATTACCAAAGCAGGCGACCTGACAGGTTACAGCTCTTATCTATTTTTTATTCCTGAGCAAAACACAGGCGTCTTCTTGACCTATAATCAGAATGGAGCTCTTCGCAGCCTGCTCTACTCGGCCTTTATTCAAAACTTCTTCCCGCAGTACGCTAAACCCGTACAATTCAAGGAATACACACCGCAATCTGCGGAAGAGCTGAAGCGTTTTAACGGATTGTATGCTGACCTTCGTATCAGCACAATCATCAGCAAACTGCAAGCTGACGGCGAAACGTCCAGTTCGTTGAGCATTAGTGATCCGTTCCTGGGCGAACGTAAGCTGATTCAACTAGAAGACAATCTGTTCAAAGATGAATTAACCGGACAGTTTACAGCCTTTAAAACATACGAAGACGGTACAACTTACATGAGAGAACCTTATCTCAATCCATTTGGTTATGCTAAAAAAGGACAAAAAGCTGTAGGTTTCCGAGATGTGCCGAAGAACAGTCCTTATGCTCAAGCGATTCATGGGCTGCAATCCCTCGGATATTTGGAGAATGGCGCTAACCAAGTCTTCCAACCAAAAACGACTGTAACGCGAGCTGAATTTATCGAAGATATCCTGAAGTTGAGCGGGCTCAAACCTAGCAAAACAACTCCGCCTGCTGATACCGACTGGGCCAATCATACCTCAGCCGGGTATATCCAGCTTGGTTATGAGATAGGAATGATCGCAGGTTCCGACGAGAAACAGTTCAAACCGGATCAAGCCATCGTTCGGCAGGAAGCAGCGGTCATGATGTGGAGAACAATGCAACTGCAATATCCGAGCGAACTGTTTAAAGATGTTAAGCTTGCAGGCCAGACAGATGCCTGGGCTGTGCCTGCGGTGCAAATGATGGTGAAGCTGGGTATCTACGGCCCTGAGGTTAAAATGCTGGAGGACGGTTCTGCGGACTTCCTCTCCCGCAAACCGCTCATTCGCCAGGAACAGGCTGCTATCATGTATGCGTTAATAACACAGCCGACCAATCGCATTGTCGCTGAGTTGATGGCCGCACAGCAATCAGAGCAACCACAGCAGCCATCAGCGGAGGAAGCGGCTAAGGAAGTTGAAGCGCCTGAGAGCAAGCCAGAGACTACACCAATGCCAACGACAGAGAGCACTCCTCCAGCAGCATCCGTTCAATAGATATGCCATAAATGCTAACAACAAAAAGGCTTGTTCGATAGGGATTCCCCTTTACGAACAAGCCTTTTAAATTATGCAATTAACGAGGATACATGTGTGTTTCCGTTGCGCTGATCAAACTTGGTTGCTGTAACTTGGGCATACTCTTCAAAATAATCTGCAAGTTTGAGGAGATCTCCCGGGTCTCCCTCATACGGGAAGGAAGCTGGCAGACGCAGGCGATAGCCTTCCGATTCTTTTTCTTCAGACCAGCGCCGCAATAACGGAGCCGCCTTCGCATAATACATCATTTTGGCATACATATCTTCATGATCGGCTGCCAGCACCAGTGTTTCTTCGAGGATATCAATCCCTTTGGCCGGATTCGTAAGCGTGAGATACTCCATCTGCTCTGAAAAACTCTGCACGAAATCATTTTCGCCTTTGATCAAACGATATCCTTTGACCTGATGTTTATCTGCCTCATCCTTCCGTCCCAGACGATACAGCGGCATCAGAACTTCGGACAAGGTCAGATGTGGGATCTCCGCACAGCTCATGCGTCCTTTGAGAATCGGCTTGGCCACTTCCAACACCTTCTCGTCGTCTCCTTTTAACATAAAATAACGCATAATCTCATCCTGCTCACACGCCTCGCAGTCACTCATGAAGTCGCGGTCTAACGCTCTAAACTTGTCATAACTGCGCCCCGCTTCTTCCAGCTCTCCGAAATCCATAAAAATGCGGAAACGGTAGTACCAGTAAGAACGTTCGCTGTACCCATAAGACTTGAAGCGTGCCCCGAAGTCCTCTAACAGCTCCATAATCTTCTCGCGTGAAATTTCAGGGAAATCGGGCATTTTGCCGAGAATCCATTTATAAGACCACAATAACGTTTCTTCATCATACAGCTCTGGTTGCTGATCAAACTTGCCTAGTTGCCAGGAGAAAGCGATCAAAGCTTTCATCGGATATCCACAGAAGGTGGCGACATCCACAATCTCTGAGCGTGCTTCATACGCCTCCTCAACCATACCATTGAGATCGGCCACCCGCGCTGCTTCCTCCAAAAAACCAAGCTTTGCCGAACCATTCGGCAGCTGGTAGGCTTCTTCCATCAAATCTTCAAATTCCATCTCTGTCTTCATCAGACATCTCCCTCTGGATTCATATTTGCGCGTAAACCCCAATCAATAAAACGTACGATTCCCTGGTTCAACACTTCAAGCTCCTGTTTATTCATGGCATAATGCCCCATCATTAGTGCGTTAACATACAGCATTTCTATAGCAATCGGTGTCATCTGATTATCTGGTGAAGTCAACACCCGTTTGATGATGGGATTGTTCACATTCAGATACAACGTCGAGTACCCTGCCGAATTAATGCCTGACGACAACGAACCGAGAACAGAGGAGAACAAGTCTGTACTCTCTTCGCTCGCTTTTTCCAGCGCACGCAGCGTGGATGACTCCTGCGAAAGGGTGAACAACACCGGCAAGTCAGCTGGCTTAAATCCTTTCACTTCTGCGCGGCAACGGAAACGTTGTAACGCCGAATCTGCCAGACGCAGCGCATCATAGTACTGATTACGCTCGGCCGGTGCAACATCCGTGAAAGTCATCGATACTTCATCCGGCTCAATTCGCTCGGTCTCTACATGATTCAGGATGACAGGCAACATCCCCATCAGTTCTTTATCGTAGATGTAACCTGCGTTAACAACCAGCATGGACTGTGCAGAAGCCACATGGTTAATCTGGCGGTATTCATCAATGGTGCTGGTGTAGTACAGCGTCTCTCCTTCATCAATCAGTTCACCCAGTTCCCGGTGTCCTCGCGTTGTATCGAAAGGCAACCAGCGGTGAATCATCGCGTAAAATTCCTGATCCTGAACAGCCAGCGCCTTCATCGAAAGGGCGTGCAGACGAATCAACTTCTGTAGACGTTCAGTCTGCTGTTCAGCCATTTCGGTCAGTCCCAACCGCAAGGCGTCTCCGAGCTCGGAGCGCACTTCTTCCAGCTTTTCATTTTCATAAAAATGCTCTCTTGAAGCTGTCGGCTGTAGTTCATCGGTCCAAATCAGACATTTTACAAAGAACGCCCACTCCGGCAAAATGTTCTCGGCTTTCTCCGAAATCAGCATGCGTTTCAGATAAACCCGGTGAGAACGCTTAGCATTCAGATTCACCGCGTGTGGCAACACATAGGCAATGCCTCCCGTACGCCCCGAAGCTGTTGTCAGGGGGATGAAATCCTGGAACTTCTCCCCCAGCAGACGTTCACCAAAAGCAAGAACTTCCGCGCGGCAGGACCGAGCAAGCTCTGGACGTGTTAACCAGATTGGAGAATCCTGATTAACAACAGACTGCACCCCGTCATGAATCAGCGTAACCGGATAAGGCAGGAGCGCACCATAATAAAATAATGCTTCTTTCACATACTCCGCTTCAAAGTAGTGTGCCGCTTCCGGCGTACAACGCAGATATACTTTCGTTCCGGGAGACAATTGCGTGTCCAGCTGCCTAATCGTATATGTACCGTCCGGCTTGCCGCGCCATTCCATTGAAGGGCCGCCCTTCACCGATTGAGTCAGCATGACGATCTCATGACTGACCATGAAACAGCTCAGCAGACCAATACCAAAACGTCCAATAAACGATGTCTCGCCATCCAGCAATGCCTGTTGTCCCCGCTTCGAGGATTGTCCAATCATCGCTAGAAACTCATGGATGTCCGCTTCGGTCAAACCAACTCCGTTATCCTCCACCATCATCGTCAATTGATCTCCGGTTCCTGTTAGCTCAATACGGGCTTCTCCCTGGTATCCCGGCTCCACTTCCTTGCGTGCCGTGATCGCATCTGTTGCATTCTGCATAAGTTCACGCAGAAAAACTTTTGGGCTGCTGTATAAATGGTTGGATAAAATTTGGATCATTCCGCTCAGGTTCACCTGAAAACGATATTCGTTCGGTGTACTCATGAATCAATCACTTCACCTTTCCTTTGGGTCCAACACAACACTCAGGGGGCTTTAATATCTTCACACTGAATAAATGGATGTGTTAGACGAACTCATTATGTATATATCGGCCTATACTCTATTACTCCATTATCTATGTCAATGAAACAGCAATGAAACGGCCTTCATATCCTTCTTTTCAAGGATACCTTGTACAGCCTCCCAAAAAAACAAACCTTAGACCCGATTTAGTGGAATTCGCCGGGGAATTATGCACTAGGATTTCAGGACTATTGAAGCAATAATATATTTCTTAAGTCTTAGTTGAACGATCTGATACCACTGGACGTATAATCATCAAATTAGAAAATGGACGGTGAGTATACATGATTGAGGTACGGGATATAAATAAACATTTTGGTGAGCAGCAAGCGCTGCAGAGAGTCAGCTTTACGATTAAACAAGGCAGTATAACCGGGCTTATTGGCCCAAACGGCTCAGGTAAAACAACCCTCATTCGGATCATGAACGGAGTTCTGGGCGCAAACAGCGGGCAGGTTACCATCCAAGGCATGGATACTTCGCAACAAACAGAAAAGGTGCTGGCGATCTGCGGTACACTGACTGAACAAAGCGGTTTGTACGAAAATATGAGCGGGCGGGATAATCTGCTATTTTTTGCGGATGCCTTTGGGCTACAACGTGCAACTGAACGTATTGATGAGTTGGTACACCTCCTTGAGATTCAGGATTACCAGCATCGTAAAGTCGGTACCTACAGCACAGGGATGAAAAAACGTTTGGGTCTCGCACGGGTGCTATTGCACCGTCCTTCTATTCTATTTCTCGATGAGCCAACCAATGGGCTTGATCCTGATGGAATCCAGATGGTGCTTCGCATCATTCGTCAGTTAAATACGGAGCTGAGCTTGACCATTCTCATCTCCTCACACGTGCTTACTCAGCTTTCCGCCGTGTGCGATCATTATATTTTTATGGAAAAGGGTCGTGTTGTTGAGAAAGGGACTGAACAGGAGATCATTCAACGATATCAATCCGCACCGCGGCTAGAGGTCGAAGCAGATATGCCAAACGGGTGGAAAACCGGAATATATTCGCCTGAGACGGTTACAGCGCACACAGCAACCTACCAACTCTCGTCTCGTGAGCATATTCCGTTGCTGCTTAGACAGCTGACCGAGCATGGTCAGGTTTATCAGGCACGTATTGAAGGCAATGATCTGGAAAGCATCTATTTTGCGATAAGGGAGGCGAATGCACATGAATAATCGTCAAGCGATACGTGCACTCATTCTTAAAGACATCCGTTCTGTCACATCCAGCGTGCAGCTGTGGCTGCCCATGCTGATTGTACCGCTAATCATCGGAATCCTTGTTCCGTCTGCTATGTTGTGGGCTGCATCCCGCGTGAATCTACACTCGATAAGTAACTTAAATGTGGTATTGGACACATTAGACAAGCTCATTCAGAGTGGACAGTTGCCCTCCCTTGCTACCATGACCACAGACAATCAACGTATTGTTTATTTTCTTGGCTTGTATATGTTCGCCCCCTTGTTTCTCATCATTCCAGTAATGGCTTCCAGCATCCTGACTGCCAACAGTTTCGCTGGCGAGAAGGAACGCAAGACACTGGAAGGATTGCTGTTTACACCAATGAGCATGAGCACACTGTTCAAAGGTAAAGTACTGGCTGCTCTCATTCCGTCACTGTTGTTGTCCTGGGTGACCTTCATCATCTATGGGGTTATTGCCAATATCCTGATGTATCCGATCTTCGGCACATTGATGTTTCCGAACTGGAACTGGATCATTCTGATCCTTTGGGTGGTCCCTACATGCAGTTTAGCCGTCATTCTGCTGAATGTGCTCATCTCGGCTAAAGTGCGAGGATTTCAGGAAGCCTACCAGCTTGGCGGACTTGTTGTCCTGCCTCTGGTCGCCCTGATTGCTGGTCAGGCTACCGGTATGTTAATGATTGGGCCATGGATGCTGCTAGGCACTGGTGCAGTGTTGCTGCTCACGAGCGTTGTTTTACTTCGCCTCGTAACCATGTGGAACCGCCGTCAGCAACTTGCGGAGAGTCAGATTTGATTGAGAAATAAACAAACGCGGGTTATGATGTGGAGACGTGTACTTGGGGATAATTATAGAGAGGAATGGAACAACAGCATGGAATACAACCTACTTCAAAAATTAAAATATGCTTCGCCATTAACGGCACAGGAGAAACATATTGTAGACTTTATTCTGAACGACCCCGAAGTTGTATTCCATTCTACAGCCCATGAACTGGCTCAGCAGACTTATACAAGCGCGTCCACCATCGTTCGCCTATGCAAAAAGCTGGGTACCAAAGGGTACCCAGACTTTCAGTTAAAGCTTGCGCTAGAATATCAACAACAACCGTCTCCCTCATTACGGACGCCGGATCATGCATTTACAGAACAAGGCAATGTACTGGCTGCGATCGACTCGGTTCCATACCTGTATCACCAGGCGCTGGATGAGACACGCCGTATGTTAAACGCTCCTGTTTTGATGCGTGTCGCCAATTGGGTTAGACAGTCCGCACGTATTGACATCTACGGCAGTGATTTGAATTATTATTTGGCACAGCAAGCTTGTGCCAAATGGAATGAACTTGGCATTGCGGCGGTTGCGCACAATGGTCCCAATATGCATTATTTGAACACGATGAATTCCAGCCAATTCATACTGTCTTTTGTCATTTCCCATACGGGAGAAAACTCATCCATGATTGAAGTCGCCAAAGTATTGAACCATAAGCAACGGAACGTCATCGCGGTGACCGGAAACAATCATGCCGGATTGTCCAGACATTGTGATGAAACGTTGCTAACCTACAGTTATAATGAACAATTGAGGCTGTCCAAAATGTCTTCCATGATCTCGGTACTCTATCTGTTTGATATGCTGTATATGGCGAGCATCAGCGACAACTATTGAGATTAAACATGTATACATTTATCCGCTGCAAACGCAATCCCCGCATGCTTGCGAGCCTCCGCAAGTACGTTCATTACAGAACGGCTGTGTTCGAGCAGTTCATAACACCGCTTATAATCTTTAGCCAGATAAATGTCTCTGAACGCTTCCCACTCATAGTACAGCCAATTGGCTTTGTTCTGCGCATTATACTCCTCAGGTGGCTCTTTCCCGATCTGAAGCTTGATCTCCCGGCAACCGTTCGCTCCTTCCGCAACCTGAAGGTAACCTTTTTCTCCTTGAATGAGCACATTGTTCATGCCATTCGTATCTTTAGCGCCTACACATGCTGCAATGAACTCTGGATACTTGAGGACCACAACTCCCGATGTATCAATCCCGTTCGCATGCTGGTTCGCCGTATATGACACGGTATTCGGACTGCCAAACAAACTCATAACCAGATGCAGATTGTAAATGTTGATATCCATCAACGCTCCACCAGAGAATTGGGGATTAAACACGTTCGGTGTCTGTCCGGCGAGAAGATCATTGTATTTACGCGAGTATTGACTGTAATTACACTGAATGAGCTTGATTGGACCAAGTCTCGGTAATTGCTCTTTTATGACTTTAATATTGGGCAAATGAATGTTGGAGATGGCCTCAAACAAAAACAGGTTCTTTTCTTGCGCAAGCGTGATCAGCGTTTCTGCTTCCTTGAGGGTGGACGTGAACGGTTTTTCACATACGACATGTTTACCCTGTTGAAGTGCCTGATAGGCCTGTTCGAAGTGCATGCTATTTGGTGAAGCAATATAAATGAGGTCTACTTTGGGGTCTGAAAATAAAGATTCCAAGTCTGTATATATTGTACTTATCCCATATTTATCTGCAAGTTCTTGCGCTGTCTCTCTCTTCCTGGAGTACATCGCAGTGACGATCACATCTTCCAGTTCATTAATCGCGGATAAAATGGCATCCACAATGGAACCTGTACCAATCGTTGCTATATTCATCATATGGTTTCGCTCCTGTCGTTGGTGATTCTGTCACATAAATATTATCACGACCAGGTCAGGTGGAGAATGCTTCGGGCCTAGAATGGCAGCATCATGCGTAATTCGGTTTCAAGTTTGTACATGTATGAAATTCAATTTCATTCCCCACTCTTTCTCATTTTCTTTCCTGTCCCATTCCATTCTTACCCCCATTCTGGATCTAACATAAATTCCATAGTTTACCGATATAACATAAGAAATGAACGACATCTATAGATCCAAAGGGAGGATGAACGAATGAAAACAGGGTATACATACATACAACGCACCATCGGTACATTGCTGTTATTTACACTCATTACAGCAGCTACGCTAGCAGGAGGAACCACTGCCCAAGCAGCTTCGCTAAGCCAATCGACAGTCTATTATGACTCCGATGGCGTTCTTTACAAAGTTTCCGGAGACGGAAGCAATCCAACCGAGGTATTAATTGATTTTGAAGGCGTAGATTTGACTGAGGCGGGATCGTATCTTTACTACACCCAGTCTCCAACTTCCACAACGCTGCTTCGGGTACCGAATGACGGTTCCAGCGATGCCGCCGAAACATTTGCTTCCGATGTGATCAATTATTATGCGGATAACGGATTTATCTATTACCTGGATTCCAAGGGGAGTATTTATCGCGCCGATGGCGACCAAGGTAGTTCATCAGCAACCAAAATCGCGGACAACGTTAATACGGATTATCCACTTCTAATCGTGACCAAAGGGCGTGTCTACTATAATGCCTTGGTTGGCGGGACTACGTGGGTGGCTTCCAAAGCATCAAACGGTACTGGAAATGTACAGAACTTGGCCCAAGGTGCTGTGGAGAGTCGTTATTTTGTGAACTTTGCCAAAAACGAATTACAACTCATGGTTAACACCAATCCGGACGAGCAATTTTACTCTACGGAAGCTATTGTGATGTACAAGGCCAACTACAACACAGGTAAAGGTAAGGCCGTGAATGCAAAAGCCAAGCTTGATGTGAACGCCGTTTATTCCGGTGGCTGGAGCAACAATCTCTATGTCTACAATAGCGGCATTAAGCTGGACAGCAATAAGGATTACAACTATACCCTGGGCAAAGCTTATGCATTAACAACATCCGGTAAAACATTTCAGCTTCACTCCAAAAGTGTGCGAGAAGTCAGTGCAGTTGGAGCAGACAAGGTAGTAATCATTGATGCGGATCAAAAAGCGTATGCCAAAACGGTTACTGCGAGCAAGGTGAGCAAAACGTCTAATCTCAACTTGAGTAACGTAACTTACGTTACGAATCAACTGATGAATGATAAACCGGAGGTTGCCTACATTTCCGGCAAAAATGGTCTTTATTCGGTCAATACATCACTAAAAGTAAGCAAAATAGCCGCTGACGAATGGGAAACATTCCACTTGCGAGATGATGTTCCAGGAATCTTCTACATCCACGCGAAAGATGAATTCCGTTTATATCATGCAGCGGCCAATGGAACAGGACAACAAGCACTTAGTGATATTTTCCTGGACAATATTCTTTTGATTACACTGAATTAAGTTTGTTCCAGATTCGTCCGATTTCAGGTTGTATTACAGATGAGATGGCTCTACAGCTTTGGTGCTGGGTGCCATTTTTTTGTGCTTACACTTGACGATACATTTCCATTTTCTTTTCGTGTTCTCTAGATACGTTTTGCATTTCTCGTTTCACGTTTTCTAATTTGTCCAAATTAATTTTCAAAAACACCTTCCATTTGAGAATGATAATTGTTATCATTAAGAAAATAAGACAAAAGGATGGTCCGTATGAATGAATCGTTTCCCGTACTAACTGAAACCTCTTCTTTGCCGCTGCTCTCTTCAATGTGCCGAGTACGTCGCGGGAAAAACTTCCGTATACAAGGCATCACGGTAAGCCGGCCCATACTTTGTCTTATTTTAAAAGGCGAAGGTATTCTGGTTCTGGACGACATCGTATATGAAGCACAAGCTGGTGAAATATTTCTAATCAAACCCGGCTTGACCATCGATGCAGTGGCTCACTCAGAAATGACTGAATTCCTCATGTTAAGTATGGAACAAGTCAATATGCAGCGAGTACGAGGCAAATGGAAAATGACCGCTTCTTCCTCTCTTCCATTTGAATGGCAGGAGGGAAAAATTCGCATCCGCCATGAACAGCAGGTAACAGAACGAATGACCAAGTTGTACGATTCCTATCGAGGCGAGCAGACAGATCACTTTGTCAGCATACATAGTCAGTTACATGAACTGTTGCAATTCCTGTCAGAGCATCGACTGGAAGAGAACCTTGAAAAGGTAGATCCAGCACTGGAACGAAGCATTTCTTATATGCGTCGTTTTATGAGTGAAGGCATTAGCATGGATCATCTGGCTAAAATTGCCGGTCTGACCCCAAGCTCATATTCCCGCAGCTTCAAAAAAGCAAAAGGCATGTCACCTACTGATTATCTAAATCAGCTCCGAATTGAAGAAGCCAAAAAACAACTGATAAAGGAAAACTGTGTTCTCAAAGAAGTTGCAGCATCCGTTGGATATGGCAATGAATATTATTTTAGTCGTAAATTCAAGCAGATGACTGGCATTGCGCCAAGTATATATATGAAGAAACATCGTTTACGTGTAGCCACAGTATCAAGCGCTGGCTTTGATGAGCACCTGTACTCGTTAGGACTTAAGCCGGTAGAATCATTTAATGTCGGAGATAATCAGAATAAGAAAGCAGCTGAGCAAGAACGTAACCTTACAAACCACCTTGAACAACTTCGCAAGGCTAAACCGGATCTGATTATTGGCGACGGTTCCTGCCAACCTTATTATGATCAAATGAAAGGGATTGCCCCTGTGGTTATTGTTGAAGTGACCGATGATTGGGAAGAAACTCATATCCGATTGGCAGAACTTACCGGGCGTGAGAAGCAAGCAAAACTGTATTTGAAGGAACTTGCACTTCATCGTTTAGTAGAAGTCGCTCCTTCCACTACACTTACATCTAGTCGCGACCGGAAACATGTCACTTGGACAGACCAAATGAATACACGGCTTATTCACTCACAAGATAAAGACTCCGCATTGCAAATTCCTGCACAGCGCATACATCGAAAAAACCTATTGAAGCCCGTTGTCATGCACCCCTCTACAGCATTGGCACACGAAAACTTGAGTGTCATCGGACGATAAAATGAAAGGGGACCCTTCCTGACGGAATGGGTCCTTTGTTTCGCTCTTATGACTGTTCTTTCATTTCTTCTTTAATCTCTTCTTTTGGAACAAGCTTATAGATTTCTTCATCTTCCATCGCATCGATAAGCCTGTCGAGCCATCGGTAGTATGCTTCCGCTTGCAATACTTTACGTTTGTCCTCGTGTAGTACTCGCAGAAGATCGGCATCCGTCTGTTCATCAAGCTGGTCAATCAACCGATTCATCTCGTCAACGGATTTGCGAAGAATCTGAAGGTTACTCTCCACCGCTTTTCTCCATTTAATTGCGAAAAAATCCGTAAACGTCTGATGCCAGTCATACTCCACTTCATATAGATCTTTTCTGGAGCCTTTGCTCCACACCTTATTTACCATTTTGAGATCCAGCAGCGTTCGTACTCCGGTGCTCATGCTTGTTTTGCTCATTTCCATTTCCCGGCCCATATCATCGAGGGTCATCGGTTTTTCTGCGAAAAATAGCAATCCATATAAATGTCCCGTGGACAACGTTACGCCGTATAGATCCATATTTCGTCCAATGGCTTCGATAACGCGTTTACGGATCTTCAGCACCGCTGTCTGCTGATCCTCTTGCAAATGGTCCAAGCTCATGCTTGCAACCTCCATTCTGACATTCCAGTCTTGGCAAAAAATCGACATGTTCAAGCTCTGCTTACATGGGAAAGCATGCAACTGGATATTCTATAAGCTAGAAAACACCTCACACCCAATGGTTTATATTGGGAACTTTACCATGCTTCAATTTGCCTACGATGATCATTTAACCAAAAAAATAAGCTTTAATTCAACTCATTTTCTATTGTAGGAAAAGCAATAATAAATGTAAAGATGTCTCATTAGCCAGAAAAAGGAGATAAACAGAGCATATGGTAGGAAAACTTTGTACAGTTTTTACTGTATAAACATTATGTACTGTTTATTCGGTTGCTATACTGGTTAACTACTGTTAGAATACAAACCGTTACCCAGAAAGACGGGAAGCGAAGCAAAAATTACCGGATTTCGTGGCTGGGCGCACAAGTGTATGGGCTTGTGACTGCTAAAAGCCGTTCGAAGTGCACAACACATCAGAAGGGGTGAAAACATGACCATACTTGAAGTGAAAAACGTAAGTAAACTGTTTGGCCCCCAAACCGAGCAAGGTCTGGAATTACTGGAGCAAGGTTGGGGCAAAGAAAAGTTGGCCAAAGAAAAACAGATAACGGTTGGTGTCAATCGGGTCAACATGGAGATCAAAGAAGGTGAAATTTTCGTAATTATGGGCCTGTCCGGTAGTGGTAAGTCCACACTGGTTCGGATGTTCAATCGTCTGATTGAACCAACATCCGGAGAAATTTTGGTTCATGGCAAAGATTTGCGAAAAATGAACAAAGAACAATTGCGAGAAGTACGCCGGAAAACGATCAGCATGGTGTTCCAGAAGTTTGCGTTGTTTCCGCACCGCACTGTTCTTGATAATGTGGAATATGGTTTGGAAATTCAAAAGGTAGATAAGGAAGTTCGCCGTGAGAAAGCCAAGACCTCACTAGAACTCGTTGGCCTCAAAGGCTGGGAAGATAAAATGCCGGATGAGCTGAGCGGCGGGATGCAACAACGTGTCGGCCTCGCTCGCGCACTTGCGAATGACCCGGAAGTACTGCTGATGGACGAAGCTTTCAGTGCGCTTGATCCATTGATTCGTCGTGATATGCAAGATGAGTTGATTGAGCTTCAGGATAAAATGAAAAAGACGATTATTTTCATTACCCATGACTTGGACGAAGCGCTGCGCATCGGCGATCGGATTGCTCTTATGAAAGACGGCGCCGTTGTGCAGATCGGTACACCGGAGGAAATTATGATTCAACCGGCCAACTCATACGTGGCCCGCTTCGTCGAAGACGTGGACTTGTCCAAGGTCCTCACAGCATCACACGTTATGCGCCGTCCTGAAACCATTACAACCGATCGCGGTCCTCGTGTTGCTCTTGAGTTAATGCGTGAACGAGGCATATCGAACCTGTTTGTCATTGACCGCTCTAAAAAACTGCTGGGTGTCATTACAGCAGAAGACGCGACCCGTGCAATGCGCGAAAATAAAGTATTAAACGACATTCTCATTACAGATGGGCCGACAGTGTCGCCTGAGACCCTGATTCATGAATTGTTTGAGATTGTAAGTTCAGCCCATGTGCCGCTTGCCGTTGTAAGCGAGACTGGCCGTCTGCAAGGTGTTATCGTTCGCGGTGCCCTGCTCGGTGCACTAAGCGGTGAAGTTGCAGAAAAGGAGGAAGCTCTGAATGATACCCAAAATACCACTAGCATCGTGGATTGAATCCATCGTTGACTGGATGAGCTCCTCGCTCTCCGGATTGTTTAAAGTGATCTCTGTCGTTATTCAGGATGTGGTTGGATTTTTCTCGGGGCTGTTTATGCTGCCTCATCCACTTCTGTTCATCGCCATATTAGGCGTACTAGCTTTTCTGGTAGGCAGGTTGCCACTTACTTTGTTTACCGTTATCGGGTTCCTGCTCGTGGATAACCTGGGCTACTGGTCCCAATCCATGGACACACTCGGACTGGTTATTACGTCAGGATTGATCTCAATTCTGCTCGGTGTGCCTGTTGGTATTTGGCTGGCATACAGTAAAACAGCCGCGCGCATTATCACGCCACTGCTGGACTTCATGCAGACGATGCCTGCATTCGTTTATCTGTTGCCAGCCGTTACGTTCTTCAGTCTCGGCGTTGTTCCCGGCGTTATTGCATCGGTGATCTTCGCTATCCCGCCAACCATTCGCCTGACTCACCTGGGGATTAAACAGGTTTCGAGCGAACTGGTTGAGGCAGCGGATGCTTTCGGATCAACTTCGGCTCAGAAATTGTTTAAGGTACAGCTTCCACTTGCCTTGCCTACGGTGATGTCCGGTATTAACCAGACAATCATGTTGTCCCTATCCATGGTTGTTATTGCATCCATGATCGGTGCACAGGGTATCGGTGCAGAAGTATACCGGGCTGTAACGCAGCTACAGATTGGTAAAGGATTTGAAGCTGGTCTTGCTGTCGTAGTTCTTGCCATCGTGCTTGACCGCTTTACGCAAAACCTGTTTATGCCTGGCCGCAAAAAAACTTCCCGTTTCTCCGCGAAACAAAAAGCTTGGATTACTGCGGCAGCAACACTCGTTGTGTTGGTCGCTGGCTTCTCTCAATACTTCACAGGCAGCACAACATCTGCTGGTGACAACAACGGGGCAGCCAATGCTGTAGGTAAGGAAGTGAACTATCAGATTATCGGTATCGATCCAGGTGCAGGCATTATGAAATCAACCGCCAAAGCCATCAAGGATTATAACTTGTCTGACTGGAATCTGATTGAAGGTTCGGGTGCCGCGATGACAGCTACACTCGACAAAGCCATCAAAAATGAACAACCGATTATCATCACTGGTTGGACTCCTCACTGGATGTTCAATAAGTATGATCTGAAATATTTAGAAGACCCGAAAAAATCGTTTGGTGATGCCGAAGAAATTCATACCATCGCTCGCAAAGGTCTGAAAGAAGATCATCCCGTTGCTTACGAATTCCTGAAGCGCTTTAAATGGACTTCCGATGAGATGGGTGAGATGATGATTGCCATTCAGGATGGTACGTCCCCTGAACAGGCTGCCAAAGATTATGCCGAGAAACATGCGGATCAGATTGACGAATGGACAAAAGGTCTGACACCGGTGGGCGGTGACGCGTTCAAACTGAGCTATGTTGCATGGGATTCTGAGATTGCGAGTACCAACTTGCTGAAATATGTCATGGAGAACAAACTGGGTTATAAAGTCAATGCACTTCAGGTAGAAGCCGGACCGATGTGGACGGGTGTGGCCTCAGGTGACGTAGATGCTTCTCCAGCAGCCTGGTTGCCACTGACACATGCAGACTACTGGGCACGTTACAAAGATCAGGTTGAGGATCTTGGAGCCAATATGACAGGTGTACGCACAGGTCTGGTTGTTCCTAAATATATGACGGACGTTAACTCGATTGAAGATTTGGAAACGGGTGCTTCAACTTCTGCTTCATCCTCTGAGCCTGCGGCAAATGCCAACGTTGGAGATGAAGTCAATCACCGGATTATCGGTATTGATCCAGGTGCCGGTATTATGAAATCCACCGGCAGTGCCATTGAAAAGTATGGCCTGACCGACTGGAATTTGGTAGAAGGGTCCGGCGCAGCCATGACGGCTACGCTGGACAAAGCTTACAAGAATAAAGAACCAATTATCATTACAGGCTGGACTCCGCATTGGATGTTCAACCAATATGATCTGAAATACTTGGAAGATCCAGATAAAGTCTATGGAGATGCCGAAGAAATTCATACGATCGCTCGTAAAGGTCTGAAGGAAGATCACCCGGTCGCTTATGAATTTCTGAAGCGCTTCAAGTGGAATTCCGATGAAATGGGCGAGATGATGATTGCCATTCAAGGCGGTACATCGCCTGAACAGGCTACCAAAGCCTATGCCGAGAAACATGCCGATCAAATTGATGAATGGACAAAAGGTCTGACACCGGTGGGCGGCGACACTTTCAAACTAGGCTATGTTGCTTGGGACTCCGAGATTGCTAGTACAAATCTACTGAAATATGTAATGGAAACAAAACTCGGGTATAAAGTCAACGCATTACAAGTTGAAGCCGGACCGATGTGGACGGGTGTTGCGTCAGGCGACGTGGATGCTTCTCCGGCTGCATGGCTTCCTCTGACACATGCTGATTATTGGGCTAAATACAAGGATCAATTGGATGACCTTGGTGCCAATATGACAGGTGTAAAAACGGGGCTTGTTGTTCCAGCATACATGGATGTCAAATCTATAGCAGACTTAAAAGATAAATAAATCATTTCTTTTTCAATTATTCTTTGATGCATTAAGTTGAAGTTGATATTGTTCTTATAACGTTGTTCTTTCAATGAAAACCACCTATCTCGAATGTACGAGATAGGTGGTTTTCGTTAAACTAAAAAAAGAGACGAAAAGGACTTCTGTGCCTTCTTCGTCTCTTCTCTTATATCATTTTTATTATGAAAGGTTTACCCGGAATCCTTTTAGGTGTTAATCGCTTGATTATTTCCCTGTGCCAAGAAATCCTTCTTTGAAAATATTCAATACATAGTCGAGCGTAATCGGGTCGCTGTACGTCACCGCTTTGGTATCCAACTCGATAACCTGTTTGTTCTGAACGGCCGGAATTTTACTCCAGATTCCCGACTTCATAATCTCATTATCCCGGGTCATGTCTCTGCTGACCACGATGAAATCACCCATGTATTCCGGAAGAACTTCAAGTGACAAGGAATGATAGCCTTCTTTTAACGTATCATTCTTTACTTTTTCAGGCATATTCAGCTTCATCGCTTGGTACAGCGCTTCTGTTCCACGTGCCCAGTGATCCCCCATGGCAAAAACTTCTTTATCCGCAATTTCAATCGTGGACACTGTTACATTGTCACCATATTTAGCTTTAATCTCATTGCCGATCTCTCCGGCTCTTTTGGTGAAATCATCAATCCATGCTTGTGCTTCTGACTCTTTGTTTAGTACTTTGCCAATCTCCAGCTGCTGTTGCAGATAGTCGAGTTTACCCCATGTGTATACGATCGTTGGAGCAATTTTGGAAAGCTGTTCAAGATTTTTCATATGTGAACCTGCAATGATCAAATCTGGGTTCAAAGCGGAGACACTCTCCGGATCTTCTTCACTTACGATAGCAACATCTTTTAATTTATCCTTGAACAGCGGATTTTCTGCTGTCCACTTATCTACGCCCACTGGCGTTACATCCATAGAAAGGATATTGGGTCCGTTTGTCAAAGCCACGATACGTTGCGGTTTAGCCGGAATTTCCACAGGCCCTGTTTCGGATTGATACGTTATCGTATCCGAAGTATTCGCTGCTTCACTGCTTGTCCCTTCTGTTGCAGTTGCCTCTTGGTTGCCGTTGTCTGACGCACCGTTTGAAGCCCCGTTACCACATGCACTGGCAATTATCGTAAATAACATCAGTACGATAAACGGTAGAATCCATTTCTTTTTCATCTGTATAGTCTCCCCTAATCGTTAATGATAATCATTATCAATTTAATGAACGTGTTGATTATATGATATGAGTCGATAGCATGTCAATCATCTTTAATCGATTCGTTCGCAAAAAAAACAGCTTACAGACTTTTGCCTGTAAGCTGTTTATATAGTGAAGAAAATAACAAGTCATGAATTCAATTATCCTCACTTGTCTTCGTTAAAACAAATTTTATTTTCCGAAGACGATCAACAGATCCCTATTTTTGTAAATACTGATCAACATATTGTTCTGCGTTAATAGAGCCTATGGCAATCCAGTTAGCGTAGGTCTCTCCGAACATTTTATACAGTAATTCACTTGAATACAGACCACTTGTTTTTCCGAAAAAGAGGTATAGCTCCTTTACCGTATTCGTATGCTTTTTACCGTTCAGGTCTGTCCACTTTACCTTTTTGTTCAGGTCCACCTTACTGATGTCCTTCGTATGGATTTGTACAATCGATCCGTCGACTTTGAAGTATACAATAACACTCTTCTCATATGGATGACCTTTGAGAATACTCCAGCCTTTCATATCCCCTGTTGCCGGTACAGCATATAGTTTTCCTTTTTTAGTCGGTTTAGTCACTGTTGTACTGCTTTGTTTCTTTGGCTTTTCAATCTGGATATTCATTTTCCCTTGACCAATAGATACTTGCATCGTTTCGCCATTATTTTTTAATCCTGCTCCGAAAGCATCAGATAGCACTGAAGCAGGCATTAAAGTCACGCCATTCTCTACAAGAAGTGGAGACTTTAAAGTGAGAGAATTTCCATTCAAACTAGCCTTTGTACCTGATTTAGGCAAACTCACTTGCGTAGAACCAACTTTAATTTCAAAGAGACCCTGCTGAGCCAAATAATTGACACTGCCTCCCAAAGCTTGGACTACCTCTTTCATAGGAACAAATGTCACGCCATTTTTTAGATACCCCCCATCTATTGGATTGTCTAAGCTTCCTGAAATGATAACCGACTTTTCTATATTTTCAACCTTAACTGTAATTTTGGAAGAGCCAACTCCTAGAATTTTGACCATGCCATTGCTTAATACTTGAAGCAGGTGGGGATCACTAATAGTATAATCTGTTTTCGTAAGACCGACAGCTCTCTTATAATACGGATCATTGGCATCATGTAATGTGAATTCGTCATCATAAATAACATAGATATTCAAATTAAACTTATCTCCTACAGAAGCCGTAATGGCAGGATCGAGTTCAACATCCTTCACTTTTAAATCCTCTGCAAACACATTGGAACTAAATAAAAGCATAAAAAACATCGCAAGTAAACTCAGTTTCTTCATTCTTTCTTCTCCTTCACGTATGTAGTCTCTTTGCTTCTTCACTTCTTCAAATCATCTTTGTTTATTGGTAACTTTGCCTCCCTTCCTTACTATACATCTTTTTTCAGTATTTTTTTTAAAAATTCATCCTCTTTGTTAATCAATTACAAAAAAATGAATGCGGCATACAGCCCGCATTCATTTTCCCACTCGTCAACCCTACAAGTAATGAATTACTTCTTCACTGTGCTAGTGTACGGGGTGATTTTGTCTGTAATTTACTTTGCAGCTACATCAAGTGTTTCTTGTGACGTTCCTTGTCCATTCAACACCATTTCAATCGCTCCTTCGACAATTTGCCACGTGGCTGGAAAAACACCCATAACTACGCCGAATGTTGCTGTCGAATTGGCTGAGGCGTGCAATTAGTCGACTACTGTCTGGAACTGCGGATATTTCGTCATTTTATCCTTCAATACTTGCTGAACGTAAGCTAATGTCGTAATTGGGAAGTATTTGCTTCTACCAATTCCATTGTTAACATAATCATGATTCTGGTTTGAAGAAAGCACTTTACATAACATAGTTAACATAGAAGCGTATTGCACATTACACAAACGTAAATAGACAAGAAAAACGCAAGGACACTCCACCCCGGAGTTTTCCTTGCGATAACATGATGTGTACATTCTATACTAAATATCACCGTACATCGATGAACCTTTTTTATATCGTTGCGGCCCATCCTCCCATTAACGATTCAGATGATACGGAACCGTCGTCACAATCACATCTTTGTAATTAATCAGATATGCCCGAATCATGAAGCTGGTCTGGTTATGCAGTACATTTTGCCACCAGTGTTTCGTAATAAATTGCGGAATCAGGATAGTGATATGGTCGGTTTCAGCTGTTTTCCATTCCACGGTATCAATGAACTTCTTCAGCGGACCCATAATGCTGCGGTACCTCGATTTGATCACGACCAGACGGACGCCCGGATTCCATTCTTCCCACTTTTGCTCCATCTTACGTATAGCCTCATCATCAAAGCCGATGTACAGGGCGACCACATGATCCGACATCGTCTGGGCGTAACTGATGGTATTCATCACCACCCGAGTAATGCCCGCCACCGGAATAACGATCGTATTGCCTTTCTTCGCCGGTTTATCCACCTGAATATCGATACGAAGTTCGTCCGCGATATTGCAGTAATGACTGCGAATGCGCATGAACACATAAACGACCAGTGGCAGGAAGATAAAGATAACCCATGTCTGCGTGAACTTGGTGAAAATAAAAATCAGCGTAATGGACAACGTAGTCAGCATACCGATTGTATTCACCAGCAGTTTTGTTTTCCAGCCAGACGGCTTGATTTTAATCCAGCGTATCATCATGCCGAGCTGGGACAATGTGAATGGAATGAACACCCCGACCGCATAGAGCGGAATCAGGTTTCCGGTATCCCCTTTAAATCCAACGACCAGAAGTGCCGACATGACGCTGAGAAAAATAATCCCGTTCGAGAAGCCTAGACGGTCTCCTCGCACCATGAACATATGTGGCATATATTTATCCTTAGCCATCATGAAGGACAACAGCGGGAAGGCGGAGTATGCCGTATTCGCCGCGAGGAACAAGATCAGAGCCGTAACTCCCTGGATGATAAAATACATCCATCCTCTGCCAAATGTTGCTTCGGCAATCTGGGAAATGACCGTTGCTTTGGGATCAGGCTTGATCCCGTATCCAAAGGCTAACAGCGTGATACCAATGAACATGGCGCCAAGGATACATCCCATCAGCAGCAGCGTCCCGGCAGCATTTTTCTCCGCAGGCTGTTTGAAGTTCGGAATGGCGTTACTAACTGCCTCAACCCCGGTCAATGCCGAGCATCCAGAGCTGAACGCTTTAAGCAGCAGGAAGATGCTAACATGCGACAAACTTGTTCCAAACTCCGGAGCCGCGGCATGCATGCCACCAGCCATAAACTTGATACCACCCGAAATAATGAGAATGGCAATCGAAAAGATAAACAGGTAAATAGGGATTGCCAGCACCGAAGCTGACTCCGTAACCCCCCGCAAGTTCATAACGGTCAGAAACACAATCATAATAAGCGCAATAATGACACTATAGTCATGCAGTACAGGAAAAGCGGATGTGATCGCATCCGTACCTGCGGACGAACTTACCGCCACGGTCAGGATATAATCGACTAACAATGAACCTCCGGCAATCAAGCTCGGTGTGGTGCCCAGGTTATCCTTGGCTACGATATACGCGCCGCCCCCTGTAGGATAAGCAAATATGGTCTGGCGATACGAAAAAATTAAAATGACGAGCAATCCCAGCACGGCGATAGAAATCGGAACCGAGTACCATAGGGCTGCGAATCCCGCCGCAACCAGCACCAGCAAAATCTGTTCCGTACCGTAGGCCACGGATGATAAAGCATCGGAGGACAGAATGGCGAGCGCCTTCCATTTCCCCAATTTTTCTGCATCCAATTCAGCCGACTTCATTGGCTTGCCGATTAAGATTCTCTTCATTTTGCCAAGCATGATCATAACTTCCTTCCATCTCTTGTCTATAAGCTTCTTTGCTTCTCATCTGGATAACAATGTCTGTTCTTATCTATGAAGCATAGTTATTATGCAAAATCGCAGAGCCATTGACAATACGTCATTTCACCCGAAAATCGCCAGCGCGTGATAATGCATTCTACGATTCAATATTTGATAACAAAGCCATTCTTATTCGGCAATTTGAACGTTTTTGAGCGAAAACGACGATTGTTTGCCTGAAAAAAGAAAATGGCCTTCGGTTCAGAGAACCTAAAGCCATGTTTACTATTTCATATGATCAGGGTCATATAACATATTTGTCATATGTAGCTTGTTTGCAATTAACTTTGAATAATACCGGGACGAGGAATTACGTCAAATTGCTCTGCCAGGGCCCGAAGCTGCTCATCCGTTATCCGCTGCCGAATATCATGACCCGCCACAAGCATATACACTTGTGCTGCTTTCTCGATGGTCTCAATCAGACCAAACGCTTCGTCGATGGTTGTGCCTGTTCCGAAGATGCCGTGCTGCGGCCAGATGACCGCGTGATACTCCTGCATTTTCTCCGCAGTTGCGCGGCCGATTTCATTCGAACCGGGCATCATCCAAGGTATGATCCCAACGCCATCTGGAAATACCACCACACATTCAGTGCACATCTGCCAGAGTGTCTTGGTAAACTTGGCCTCATCCAGCTCATGGATGAAGGTCATGGCAAGTACATGTGTCGCGTGGTTGTGCATGACCACCCGGTGATTCGGGTCTTTTTTCAACCGTTCAATATGGCTCATAAAATGGGTCGGCAGTTCACTTGTCGGGTTCGCACCACCATTCAGTCCCCATAATACCTCCAGCTCCTGGCCATCCGCAGATACACGCAGTACACCCAGATTGCCTTCCGGGTCTGCCAGCACGTTTTTGAAATATTTGCCCGATGCCGTAACAATCAAATACTGTCCCGCCAGCTCTTGCACGGAAAAGGCAGGTGTGATGGTGCGGATCACCCGATGAATATCAATGTACGGTGCAACCTCTTCCTCTTTCAGTAGATAGCTGACATTCCCGCCATTACGCTCATCCCATCCGTTCTTCCACATATGCTGCGTAATCTCTGCCATCTCGCGTACAAAAGGAATATCGAATCCGGCAGGTCGTAATCTTTCGGTATGAAGGGTCACGTTCATGTTTATCCTCTCCTATGTTCAAGTATAAAGTTGGGCTGTCACGATCAAGGTAAGTTCCTTTTTTCACATTCATTATACCTTTGTTTTTGTTTGTTAGTCAATAATAAACAAAGATAATTATTTTATTTATTTTTGTTTATCTTTATTTTTTTTATAAAATGTCGAAAACAAGCAAAAAAATACCCCACCGTCGCCCGGCAGGGTCAGTCACACATCTATTTAACACGAGAAGGGGTTTACAAGGATTATCTTATCCTTCCCACCTTAATAGAAGCTGAATGTGAAATAAAAAATACATGAAAACGACTCGCGATATCATACTTTAAAATGTTACTCAGTGGACAGTACTGTTTTTCCGTAACCTATAGAAGGGTTTCATCATACCTGTTGCTTCATCCCGCCGCTCGTGCATTTGTTCAAATCCCAGTTGGCTCAAAATGTGACACGCCGCTTCATTATCCGGATGATGACTGCCCACCAGCGTCGCTACCTTTAACTTGTCAAAAGCGTACCGCACAGCGCCTTGTGCTGCTTCCTGTGCATATCCTTGTCCCCAGTGACCCCGAGTCAGCAGGAAACCAAGCTCATAGATGTTCTCCTCTGGATCATAGGGGCAAAGACCGCAACAGCCGATGAAGACATCTGAATCTTTTCGAAAAAGGGGCCAGTACTGCACCCCCTCCTGCTTCTCACGCTCGATTTCCTGAGTTAGCCTCGCCTCAACTTCCTCTTCGCTCAGAACCTCTTTGCCATTAACCCACCGGGTCACTTCGTGATCACCCCAGAGCGCAAACGCGAGGGCACGATCACCTTCGTCCCATGTCGTAAATACAAGTCGTTCCGTTTCCAATATTTTCGCTCGCTTACGGTTCATATTCTATCAACCTCCCGAATTACAGGCACGATCTCAACGTGCGGTTTATACTATTCCATTAATCGTGTACGGTTCAGGGTAAACTCTCAGGCCCCAACATTTTTATGTAGTTTGATATGCTTCCTCTTACAATCATCTGGTTGAAATGGTTAAAAAGACCTCTGCCGACCCGGTCGGCAGAGGTTCATACGTTCTACTATCATCCGATAGATTACGCCAAAGCAACTTCAATCGTACCGGAAGCAGCACCTCCCTGGTTCGCCAACAACGCGAAGACCAGCACCTGACTTGCAGTAATGCTCAAACTGCTGTTCACCGGAACAACATAAGTGACAACTGGAGCATTTACACGAGTGATGACGAGAGATACCGGAAACGGACCATTGTTGTTCACCGTAACACTTGCATTGGCGCCGCCAGACAGGTTTTCATAGTAGGATTTCCCTACACCCGCTGGCAGATTGTAGAACTGTAATGGTAAAAGGATGGCCATCAAAATCACCTCCTTTTTGCTTTGATACGGTATTCTATGTCTGAAATCTAGTAAAGCCACGGTGAATAGACCGTGGTAGAACGTACATTTATAGCTTACATGCAAGTTTAATAGATACCGTATCCCGCAATAAACCAAAAAAAGCCCCACCGAATGATCCGGCGGAGCTGCTTGTCCAAGAACAAACTATGCATACAGCATAAAAAAGTTCAATTCGTGACCTTGCTGTTTGAGGTAATTATAGAGCTGTGAGCGATGGTGGAACACATGTGTGAGCGTTTCGATCTGCCATTGCACCTGCAGGTGTCCATGCTCTGCGTAGAAAGCTTTGGTAGAGCGGTTCAAAAAGTCCTCTTCGCTGAGACTTGTGATATATGCTTTGTACGCCTCAAAATTACTCCATAATGTCTTCTCCAGTTGCACAATATCCTGGTTTCCAGATAAACGGTTCTCCACTTGACCTACTTCAGCTTCACCTTTCTCTTGCATAATGACAAGATCCGAAGCCGTAATCTGGATAAAATGATGCACCAGTTCCACGAGGGAACGCATATTGTCCTGCGGACGATACGCCCAGTCCTCTGGACGAATTAGCCGAATTAACGAAGCCCCTGTGCGCACGCCTGTTTCCAGTTCCGTTAACAGATGTTCCCGAATTTGCAACGTTCCATTCATGATTCATTACTCCTTTGTGATAAGTCTATGATTCATAGTATAACGGAAGATACTGCCGCATCATTGTACTTTTCGGACAACATCTGTTGATGTTCCTGGACAGCAACTAGTGGTGTATCGCCGTAAAATTTGCGGAATTGCCTGATCAGATGTGCCTGATCGTAAAAACCATACGTCTGTGCCAGTTCAGCTCCGTCAGTAGCTCGACCTTTACGGATACCATGCAACACTTGATGGAAACGAACAATTTCACTAAAACGCTTGGGACTGATCCCAACTTGTTCGGTCAATTTGCGATGCAGCTGACGTTCACTGACGGCTTCTCCCTGGGCAAGGTCTCGTATACTCAAGCGACCATTATCCTTGAAGATCCGGTAGAGCACATTACGAAGCAAATCCTGATCAGCATGATGATGAATCGGGCTGCTACGCAGGGTCACTCGTCGGAGGTAAGACTCCATCACCTGCACACGCTGGGCAAAATCCCTCGTTTCCTCCATCTTCAATTGCAGCTCGTCCCATCGGTCTGGCCAGCAGTCTTCCAGTGGTACACGACGGTCTGTAAACAAATCCAGTGACTGACCGTGTAGAAAAGGAGCTCCCCCCGGAAAAAAGCGAACCCCAAACGTATAGGCTCCCGCCGGAGGCGCCGTCAACGATAACGGAAAAGCAAAAGGCTGCATATAATTGCCACAATAGCTATACGTATACCTTTCTTGCTCTGGATTATAATCGATCAGGATGTCAGTGCAACCATCTGGTAACACCCGGGCAGAGGCCGGAAATTTCAACATTAAGTCATTGACCTTAATGTACATGTCCATTCCATCTATGCCATACTTGCCGTATTCCATATGTTCCCGAGTTCCTGACTCCCAATAACAGGCTACATAAGGTGTAAGCACAGGGGAAGGACTATTCTCTATATAGTATGTACGGGGGTCCATTCCATTCATCTGTACTGGACGATACAATGCGTGCAGTCGAGCGTCCATGCACTTCCCTGCCTTCCCATCATTATTGTGAAAATAGAGCTTCATCCGATCGGTATCTCTCAGTATCTCTTGGTTCACATTATATTATTATGCTCATTCTTCTCTCTCATCATATCATGAGTATGATCGCTCAGCTAAACATAAAAAAAGTGCCCTGCTCGGAGGACAATCCGAACAGGGCCAGTCACACATCTATTTAACACGAGAAGGGGTTTACAAGATTTATATTAGTCCCTCAACCTTAAGAGAAACTGAAATCCAGATGAAGAACAGATCAAAAAATGAACGAAGAACGAATGATACATGTGTTAGACATAGCTACTCGTTTTCAGCCTAAACCATGCAGTTTGCGAAATTTTTCGGGACTCATGCCCGTATGTCGTTTAAATATCGTACAGAAATAACTCGCATTTTCATATCCTACCCGGTCGGCCACTTCATAAATTCGGAGCTCCCGCTCACTGAACATCAGCTGTTTGCTGCGATTGATTCGTTCCTGGTTGACGTAGAACACAGGTCTGACACGAAGTGCTTTCTGAAACAACCGACATAGATATTGAGGGGATACGACAGCTACATCCGCCAGCTCTTTCAGCGACAAAGGCTGATCCAAGTGCTCTTTAATGTAACGCAGCACGGGTTTCAGACGTTCCATCTCGTCATTATCGTTGTCCGACACAATAAGCAAAGGCTTCAAATCCAGAAGCAAGCCATACAGATGTTTGGAACTGTCCCGATCATCGGCAGCATTCATCGTATCCCCTGTACCTTCCCCCCTTACAAGCAACAGTTCCAGAGCGTTCAGCAGTTCGGGTTTTCTAAGCTTATATACTCCTGAACTGGTGATTCCCGCATAGGCCAGTAGCTGACTTGCCTCCCGCCCCTGAAAGGATACCCACGCCAGTTCCCAGTGATCCGTAATAGGTCTATACTCATGCGGAATGTCGGGGTAGGTGATAAACACTTCCCCTGGGCCAACGATATATTCTCCTTCACCCTCTATAATCAGCCTGCCTTGTCCCTGAATGACCTGATGAATCTGGTAATCGGGAAAGCCTTCCGGGCGCTCCGTTTCAAATTGATGTTCCCAATACCCAACGGTTGTCATATAGACTGGCAGACGTGCGGCTTCGTCTGTTTTACCAAAAAAGATTCGTGTATTCATGCGGTACACCACGCTCTCCAGTTTTAGTTTCATATTGTGATATATATGGGCAATATTCTTTATTTTCTAAGTACCTGATCAATTCTATACTGTGAATATATTATAACATGATCAAAGGAGCTGCTGATATGCGAAAGAAACTCGTGCACACCCCTCCGGCTAACGGATATCCAGAATGGAATAATAATCCTGAGACATTTCAGGTCAATAGGTTGCCAGCCCATGCCAATATGATAGCGTTCCCAACGATAGAAGAAGCCTTGTCCAATGAATTCACTTCGTCCCCTTGGTATCAGACTTTGAATGGTTCATGGAAGTTCAGCTTTGCCGAAACGCCAGAACAGCGCATTACTTCTTTTTACGAAACCAGCTATGATGCCAGCAACTGGGATGACATCGCTGTCCCGTCCAACTGGCAGTTGCAGGGCTATGATTACCCTCACTACACGAACATGACGTATCCTTGGGTGGAGCGCGAGCCTGAGTTAAAACCACCTTTTGCACCAGCAACCTATAATCCTGTCGGTTCCTATATTCGCACGTTCACAGTCCCTGCGGACTGGAAAGACCGTCCGGTCTTGTTGCACTTTGAAGGCGTTGAATCTGCCTTCTATGTGTGGGTGAATGGAGAGCTTGTTGGTTACAGTGAGGACACCTTCACACCTGCGGAATTTGATATCACGGCATACCTGACAGAAGGCGAGAACAAGCTCGCGGTTGAAGTTTATCGCTGGTGTGATGCAAGCTGGCTGGAAAATCAGGATTTCTGGCGTCTTAGCGGTATTTTCCGTGGAGTATATCTGCACTCGCCTTCACCGGTTCAAATCGCTGATTTCTTCGTTCGTACGGAACTGGATGAGGCTTTTCAGAATGCAGAACTGCAGCTGGATGTGAAGCTCTTCAATCATAACGCCGGACAGCATGTAGACGGCTTGACGGTTCAAGCGCAGCTTTATGATGGGGAGCAGAAGCTTGTTCTGAATCAGCCGCTTGCGGCAGAGGTTTCTTTTAATAATGAAGAAGAAGTGACGTTACATCTCTCTGATTCAGTTGCGAACCCGCTCTTGTGGAGTGCTGAAACACCTAACCTATACACACTGGTGCTGTCCATCCAGAATACGTCGGGCGAAACGGTGGAGGCTGTGCGTACCCGTGTCGGCTTCCGCAGATTTGAGATCAAGGACGGCTTGATGAAAATTAACGGCAAACGCATCGTGTTCAAGGGTGTCAATCGCCATGAATTCTCGCCGGATTCAGGACGGGCCATCGGCCGTGAGGATATGATTCGTGATATCGAGCTGATGAAAGCCTATAATGTCAACGCTGTGCGCACATCGCACTATCCGAACCAGACGCTCTGGTATGAGCTGTGTGACGAATATGGACTGTATGTCATTGACGAAACCAATCTGGAGACACATGGTACATGGTACTATGGACAAAAAGAAATGAACGACGACAACATTCCCGCGAGCAAGCCGGAGTGGCGCGACAATGTCATCGATCGCTGTAATTCGATGTTCCAACGGGACAAAAACCATGCGTCCATCATCATCTGGTCGCTTGGTAATGAATCGTTTGGCGGCGATAACTTTATCGCCATGTACGACTATCTGAAACAAGCCGACCCAACAAGGCTCGTTCATTATGAAGGCACCTATCACTACCGCCCTACCGATTCGGCGAGCGATATTGAGTCCACGATGTATATCAGCCCGAATGATATTGAACAGTATGCACGTATGAAAGGGGACAAAAAACCTTATATCATCTGTGAATACAGCCATGCGATGGGCAACTCCTGTGGCGGACTGCACCTGTACTGGGAAATGTTTGATAAATATGAGATTTTACAAGGAGCATTTATCTGGGACTGGGTGGATCAATCCATCCGTACCAAGACAGCAGACGGTGTAGAATATCTCGCTTACGGTGGAGATTTTGGCGAGTCTCCGCATGACGGCAACTTCTGCGGTAACGGGCTCATTTTGGCAGATAAAACCGTTACACCTAAGCTGGAAGAAGTGAAAAAATGTTATCAGAACGTTCGCATGCAGGCACTCAATCTGCAAACCGGGCTGATTCGAATCACGAATCATTTCCTGTTCACGGATCTGAACGAATATGCACTCGCCTGGACGTTGTCCCATAACGGTGTACCTGTGGAAAAAGGGCATCTGGACATTGCTGCACAGCCTGCTGAATCCGTTGAAGTTCATATCCCTTACACACCATCTTCCGACCTGTACACAGAAGCTGTTCTTACTGTCTCTCTGGAAACCAAGAAGGCTACGAAGTGGGCGGAAGCAGGACATGAGATTGGTTGGGAGCAATTCGTCGTATCTCCTCGTCTGCGTGCAATTCAGCAACCTGCTGCGGGAGCAAGTGACGCGCTTCGAGTCGAAGAACTGCAAACGGGTGAATTGAAAGTGAATGCGGGTGAAGTTTCCGTAAGCTTTAGTTTGGTTACTGGCGCACTTACTTCCTATCAGATTAACTCTCAGGAGCAGTTACTGGCACCTGCTCGTGCGAACTTCTGGCGTGCGATGACCGATAACGATCTGGGTAACAAGCTGAATGAACGTGCTGCCTTCTGGCGGGATGCTCATGCGACGAACAAACTGATTCGTTTTGAACATCATAAGGATGCGCAGGGTTGTCATGTGACAACGGACTATACGTGGGACGCTAGTCCGGGAAGTACGCTATCCATCACCTATCACATCAAACCGAATAGCGAGCTTGAAATCAGTCAAACCCTCGTTCCAGGAGTGGGGCTGCCTGAACTGCCTGAATTCGGCATGTTGTTTGAATTAAAAGATAGTCTGGATACGATCTCCTGGTACGGCAGAGGGCCGCATGACAACTACATCGACCGTCTGACCAGTGCACGCCTCGGCTATTACACCGGAGCCGTTCGTGATCAGTTCGTGCCTTACCTGAAACCACAGGAATGTGGTAACAAAACGGATGTACGTTATGCGGAGCTTACATCTGCTGTAGGCGGAGATTCTGAAAAGAGTACTATCGGATTGCATTTTGAAGCCAACGCACCGTTTGAAATTAATGCACTGCCATGGTCGCCTGAAGAACTGGAAGCGAACGACCACGTCTACAAATTGCCAGTAAGTTCACGTACCATCGCCCGCATCAACTACATGCAGATGGGTGTTGGCGGTGACGACAGCTGGAGTGCACGTACACATCCGGAGTACACACTGCAAGCGAACCGTCCGTATCACTTCACGTTTACGGTGAAACCTGTATAGAGCTTCCGCTCCATTTACAGTAATTTCTTAGCTTTCATCTTCATAACAAACACCAAAAATCCCTGCTGGCATAATGCTGGCAGGGATTTTTGTGTTGGAGATCGTTAGTGCAAAACAACCTATAATAAAAAAAGGAGAGCTACAGCCGTACCGTATCCCTCCTTTACTAAAAATCAAACTTACTAAAAATCAAAACTACTCAAACGTTACGCTCTCACTAAACAATCCCGTATCAATATTGGAAGCAGTGATAGAAATAATGAAACACCTTACAGTTATCTCGTATAACGTTCGATATCATCTTCCGCCAACTCGTGAACTCTTTTGTGATACTCTTCATGCTGATGAACATCATTTTTTAGCTTAGCCAAGAACCCCCAACCTGTAAAAAACATGAGCAGTACAGCAATCAACGCATAAGCAAAACTAAATAGATTCATATAGAAATTCACAAAGATCGCGGCCAATATGAAACCCAGAATCCACAATACCCACTTTGTACTTTTTCTCATCGCTGTCCCTCCTTTCTCAGTTGATATCATTTACTCTATCTTACTCTATGTATCCTCATACATACGTTCAAAAAGAATTACGGTTGTGCTAAAAAAGAAAAAAGCTCCCTTTCGGGAGCCTTTCCTCTATCGGCATAACAAAGGATTTTACACCTTTATTACATCATGCCGCCCATACCACCCATGCCGCCCATGTCAGGAGCGCCAGCAGCGCCTGCAGGTTCTGGCTTGTCAGCGATAACCGCTTCAGTTGTCAGGAACATTGCTGCTACGGAAGCCGCGTTTTGCAGTGCATAACGTGTTACTTTCGCAGGGTCAACGATACCCGCTTCGATCATGTTAACCCACTCGCCAGTTGCAGCGTTGAAACCTACGCCAACTTGCTCTTTTTTCAGACGTTCCACGATTACGGAACCTTCTTCACCAGCATTAGCAGCGATTGTGCGGATTGGCGCTTCCAGAGCTTTCAGTACGATGTTCACACCTGTTTGCTCGTCGCCGGACAATGCTACACCAGCAACAGCATGATATACGTTCAGAAGCGCAGTACCACCACCGGATACAATACCTTCTTCAACCGCAGCGCGAGTTGCGTTCAAGGCATCTTCGATACGCAGTTTGCGTTCTTTCAATTCAGTTTCAGTTGCCGCACCGACTTTGATTACCGCTACGCCGCCGGACAATTTAGCCAGACGCTCTTGCAGTTTCTCTTTGTCGAACTCGGAAGTTGTTTCTTCCAATTGTGTACGGATTTGGCTAACACGTGCATCGATATCGGATTTGTTACCAGCACCGTCAACGATGATTGTGTTTTCTTTCGTAACACGGATTTGACGAGCTGTACCCAATTGTTCCACAACTGCGGATTTCAGGTCCAGACCCAGTTCTTCCGTAATTACTTGGCCACCAGTCAAGGCAGCGATATCTTGCAGCATTGCTTTACGACGGTCACCGAATCCTGGAGCTTTAACCGCTACAGCATTGAATGTACCACGCAGTTTGTTCACAACCAGCATCGCCAGAGCTTCGCCTTCGATATCTTCAGCGATCAATACGAGCGGTTTGCCTTGTTGAACGATTTTCTCAAGCAATGGCAGGATGTCCTGTGTGCTGGAGATTTTTTTGTCTGTGATCAAGATGTACGGGTTATCCAGAACTGCTTCCATTTTGTCCGTATCTGTGATCATATATGGAGAGATGTATCCGCGGTCGAATTGCATACCTTCAACCACTTCCAGCTCAGTAGCGAATCCACGGGATTCTTCTACCGTGATAACGCCGTCTTTACCTACTTTTTCCATAGCTTCAGCGATCAGTTCGCCTACTTCTTCGTCAGCTGCAGAGATTGCCGCTACTTGTGCGATGGATTGTTTAGTCTCAACCGGTTTGGAGATGGATTGCAGTTCAGCAACCGCAGCTTTAACCGCTTTGTCGATCCCTTTACGGATACCGATTGGGCTAGCGCCTGCAGTTACGTTTTTCAAACCTTCTGTAATCAGGGCTTGAGCAAGTACTGTTGCAGTAGTTGTACCGTCACCGGCAACATCGTTTGTTTTCGTTGCTACTTCTTTAACCAGCTGAGCACCCATGTTCTCGAATGCATCTTCCAGTTCGATTTCTTTTGCAATGGTTACACCGTCATTCGTGATGAGCGGGCTTCCGAATTTTTTCTCCAGAACCACGTTACGGCCTTTTGGTCCGAGCGTTACTTTGACTGCGTTAGCCAATGCATCCACACCACGAAGCATGGAGCGACGAGCGTCTTCACTGAATTTAATGTCTTTAGCCATTTAAGAAAACCTCCCTAGTATATTGTGTAAAATGATACTGCTATATGTTCGGTTAACCGATTAAAATTTGAGATTAGTCGAGAATCGCGTGAATGTCGCTCTCTTTCATAATCAAATATTCTTTACCTTCGAATTTGATTTCTGTACCGGCATATTTGGAGAAAATAACGCGGTCTCCTTCTTTCACTTCCAGAGCTACACGTACGCCGTCTTTCAATGCACCCGCACCAACTGCAATGATTTTACCCTCTTGCGGTTTTTCTTTGGCGGAGTCCGGAAGTACGATCCCGAAAGAAGTCGTTTGCTCTTGCTCCAGTGGTTCTACCAATACGCGTTCACCTAAAGGTCTGATCATGAAAAATAGCCTCCTTTTAAAATTATATAGCCTTGCATTTGTAGGTTGCAGCCATATGTATTAGCACTCGACAGTGTTTAGTGCTAACAACCAACTTTATGATACTCAACTTGAAGCATGATTTCAAGTCTTTTTGATGAATTCTTGCGAGAATTTACGTTGAATTTACATCCATACAGCTTGACACTAATATCCATTAAGCCAAATCACGCCTGGTACAGCTGGATGAATGTTACATTCATGCCTTCTATTTTACGAGATTCATTGCCTTAGATGCAAACTTCACCCCGCATCCCCTTTTCCATTGTATCCATTGACCCGTATAATATGCCTGCATGTCCTGATCTCTTCTCATCTGCCAATGGAACTAGAAGACCCGGAGCAGAATAACACATCTTCCCCGGGTCTTCTAGCGAGTAGATTCGTTCTCCACCCGCACTCCATTTTTTTTGATGCACCAGCATCCTCACTCCAAATACATAAATTACACACTTCTCTACCCTGCATGCTGATTGTCGTCGACCCGCACATAGCGAGCTTCAATCTCCTGATCGGCTGCAAGCTGCTTGCGATACACAATTGCAGATAGAAACACACTGATCTCATACAAGAGCAACAGCGGAATCATGACGAGCAGATCAGATATGAAATCCGGCGGCGTAATGACCACTGCAATAAAAATCAGCACGAAATAAGAAATTTTGCGCATTTTACGCAGACGAATCGGGTTCAAAATGCGCAGCCCTGTCAAGAACATAATGAGCAGCGGCAACTCAAACAACAGGGATACCGGCAACACAATACCGAACAGAAAGCTAAAGTACTGCTTCATGCCGTATGTCTCGACAAGTCCCATTTTCTCCGTGATCGTTGTTGTGAACGCAAGCGCCATTGGAAAAACAACATAGTACGAAAAAGCGACACCCACCAGAAACAGTAGAAATACGTAAGGTACATACTTCAAAGATGCTTTACGCTCTTGAGGCCGCAGACCAGGACTAACAAACTTCCAAATCTGATATACCGTAAAGGGCAACGTAATGATAATGGAAAAGAGTCCAGCAATCTTCATATAGATACCAATACCGTCCCAGAACGAGAACGCGTGCAGTACAAAGCCTTTGGCCGTCTCCGCCTTCGTCAAGTAATGATAAACCGGGTCTGCCACAAAAAAACCTGCAATCAGTCCCAAAATAAAAATGCTTAATACATAAATCAGCCGCTTGCGCAGCTCGCTTAGATGTTCCGAAAGCGTCATTTCAACATTTTGCTGCGTCATGCCTGCCTCCCCTGGAATTTCAGCTTTAAAATACAAAACCCTTCCGGCAGGAAGGGATGTCTCTTTCGTTGCATGAACCTTATTCCGGCAGGCGTTTATCCACAGGTTTCTCAGCAGCCGTTGTATCTGCTGTTACCGGTTTCGCTTTTTCCTGCTCTTTCCGGCTGGAAGCATCATCGTCCGAAATAATATCACGCGCGCCTTCCTTGAACTCACGGAACGTACGTCCGACAGCCCGTCCCAATTCCGGCAACTTGTTAGGCCCAAACAACAGCAATGCAATCACGGCCAGCAAAATAAATCCTGTTGGTCCAATCGAACTTAACATTGATCTTCCTCCTTGTTTCAAGCGTTCAACATGCGGATATCCGAAGATATGTTCATCAGATGTCTTAACTGCATTTGGATTTATGCCCATCATACCACAGATGTAACCACTTACATAACCCGTAAATGTGATAACTGTGCTTTAATTCCCTTATTGCTTGAATTGGCCCGTTACCATCAGGAGCGCTTCCGGAAGCTGATCCATAATGGCTGCCAGATGTTCGTGAACCCCCTTCGGCGTACCGGGCAGATTCACAATCAGCGTACGGCCGCGAATTCCGCACACCCCGCGGAATAACATCGCTGAGCGATTTTTGCTCATCACACTATATCTCATCGCCTCCGCCATGCCGGGAACTTCACGTTCAATCACTCGTCTGGTCGCTTCAGGCGTAATATCCCGAATGGCCAGCTCTGTACCGCCCGTTGTTAATACGAGATCCGCGTGAAAATAATCGGTCATCTCGATTAAGGCTGCAATAATCTCATCCGGTTCGTCAGGAACGATCCGATACTCCACGATCTGACCACCCAGTTCTTCCTCTACAAGTTCCCGTATCACCTGCGCACTTGTATCCTCACGTTCTCCACGGGCCCCTTTGTCACTGGCTGTCAGGATTGCTGTTCTCCACACCATAAAGATCACCCTTCTCCTCTATGAAAATAAATATCCGTTATCGGCTGAAATCACCGTTTTTACCGCCGCTCTTCGACTGCAACATCGTTGGGCCGATGATCATGTCTTTTTGCATCGCCTTGCACATGTCATATACCGTAAGTGCCGCAGCCGAGGCCGCCGTGAGCGCCTCCATCTCAACACCTGTTTTGCCTTCTGTCTTGACAGTTGCTTGGATATGGAGTTCGTCCACGCCGTTATCATGGAAACGAATATCCACCCCATTCAGTGCAAGCGGATGACACATTGGTATCCAATCAGACGTTTTTTTCGCCCCTTGAATACCGGCAATCTGAGCAACCGCCAGCACATCACCTTTTCCAATACGGCCTTGGCGGATCGCTTCCAGTGTCTCCGGGTTCATCGTGACTTTCGTTACAGCGACAGCGGTACGTACCGTTACATCTTTACCCGATATATCCACCATCCGGGCTCGTCCCTGTTCATTAAAATGAGTCAGCTTCCCACTGGAAGAACGACCTTGGTTTACTTCTGAGTTCAATCACATCACAACCCTTTATTCGATATGTAATATACCTTCGGGTGTTATCAACAGATCCAGCCGCAGATCTAGCGGGTCCATCGGAATGTCCGGCTCCAACTGGCCAGGTAATACCAAAGCAGCCATGAGAGGTCCTTTACCTTGCTTAGCACATTGGTTCTCAAGACAAGCTGCAAACCGGTCGTAATAACCGCCACCGTATCCGATCCGTCCTCCTCGAAGGTCGTAACCCAGTCCCGGTACCAGCACCAGATCCAAAGCCGGCCAATCCTCGGGCTGCAACACTTCACAAGACGCCTTAGGTTCAGGTATGCCCCAAACGCCTGGTTCAATATCCTCCTGGCTCTTCACTCGTCGGAGTTCCATTCGTGGCGGATCAGCGAGCACTTTTGGCGCTAGCAACATATCCCCTTGCTTCCACCCCTCTTCAAAAAGAAAAGCGGTGGAAGCCTCACTGCCATAAGAGAGGTAGCTGAAAATAACCAGCGGCTCACGCTTTTGCCTGTTCTTGCTTAGCCGCAGGCGATCCAGTTCACGCTTCAGTCCGTCATTTATTCGCATGCTGGCTTGCTGACGCATATGCTCGTCCAAACGATCACGTAGCTGTCTAAGCCGGGAGCGAAGCTGCTTCTTCTGTTTCGCTTGATCCTGCATAATGCTGACGAACCTCCTGTTGATATGGAAGGTAAAAAAATAAATTTAAGCCATTGCGCTTATATGTTAAGACAAGATGTCATCTGGATGATCAGGTTCAAATGATTCATTTTCTGCAAAATCCTCATGGTATAACATGCCTTCTTTCAGTTTATCACTGATTGACCAAAAAGACTACAAGCCATAGCCGTTCCCAATCGGTGCATTTGCTCTGTATTTCATGTAAACTGAGAAGTAAGTGTCTATTTCAGAACTCGACCTATGGAGGAACTTAATTCTATGTTGCTGCAAGTATCCGGAATTATTAAACGTTTTGGTGTCGATCCAATCCTGGACGGCGTGAACTTACAAATATTAGAACGTGAGCGCATCGGCCTGGTTGGCGTTAACGGTGCAGGGAAATCCACTTTGCTCAAAATCATCGCTGGAGAGATGTCCTATGACGGCGGACAAATCTTCAAATCCAAAGAAACAACGCTTGGTTACCTCGCCCAGAACAGCGGTCTGCAGTCGAGTCGCAGCATCTGGGAAGAAATGATGCATGTCTTTGCACATCTGACCCAGACCGAAGCTGAACTGAGACAGATGGAGCATGATATTGCCGACCCTGCACTAATGGAAAATGAAAAGCAATATGCTGATCTGCTGGAACGCTATGCCAGACGCTCGGACTGGTTCAAGGATCATGGCGGTTACGAGATGGAAACGCGCATTCGCAGCGTACTGCATGGTATGGGTTTTGGTGAATTCTCCCCAGACACCCCCATCAGCACACTCAGCGGCGGTCAGAAGACCAGGCTCGCATTAGCTCGCATTCTGTTACAAGCTCCAGATCTGCTCATGCTGGACGAGCCTACCAACTATCTGGACATCGCAACCTTGACATGGCTGGAAGATTATTTGAGAGGATACTCGGGCGCACTATTAGTCGTATCCCATGACCGCTACTTCCTGGACAGACTCGTAACGACCATCGTTGAAATCGAACGTCATCGCTCCAAAAAATATACGGGCAATTACAGTCGCTATATGGAGCTGAAGGCAGCCGAGTATGAGATTCAGATGAAACAATACGAGAAACAACAGGATGAAATCTCCAAGATGGAGGACTTTGTGCAAAAGAACATCGTACGCGCTTCAACGACAAAGCGTGCTCAGAGTCGTCGCAAAGCACTGGAGAAGATGGATCGTCTGGATAAACCACTCGGCGATCTCAAGAAAGCCCATTTTTCATTCGAGACCGCTGTGATGTCTGGCAAGGAAGTCCTGCGTGTTGATCAGTTATCCGTTGCATACGAGGAGGGTTCACCTCTGTTCCGCAATGTATCCTTTGATCTGCGACGCGGCGAAACGGTTGCTCTGATCGGGCCTAACGGAATCGGAAAATCAACGATGCTGAAATGTCTGACCGGAAGTCTTCGTCCTGCGCAGGGTGATATTCAGTGGGGCACCAAAGTACAGATCGGTTATTATGACCAGGAGCAGACTGGACTGAATCCGTCCAACACGGTGCTCGAAGAACTGTGGAGCGCTTATCCGGGCATGGAAGAAGCGCGCATTCGAACCGTACTCGGTAACTTTTTGTTCAGCGGTGATGATGTGCTCAAAAAAATATCCTCGCTCAGCGGCGGAGAGAAGGCTCGTGTGTCTCTGTCCAAACTCATGCTGAAGGAAGCCAACGTGCTTATTCTCGATGAACCGACGAACCATCTCGACCTCTTCGCCAAAGAAGTGCTGGAAGCCGCTTTAATGGATTACGAAGGAACGTTGCTCTTTATCTCCCATGACCGGTACTTCCTCAACAAGATGGCGGAACGGATCGTTGAGCTTCATCCTGGAGGCACCGAGCAATACCTCGGTAACTATGACGATTATGTGGAAAAAAAGCAGGAATTAGAGGACATTGCACGTGAGGCCGCCGAGGCTCGCCTGGCCTCTTCCAAATCCGCTTCTTCCGCAGCAGCAAGTGCCAGTTCAGCAACAACTGAAAAATCTGGCGCCGCTTCCTTTGAAGCAGATAAACAAGCCAAGCGTGAAGAACGAAACAGACAGCGCAGACAGGAAGCTCTGGAACAGCGGATTGCCGAATTGGAGTCCGAGATCACTTCGCTTGAAGAACAGATGGCTCTGCCAGAAGTGTATCAGGATTATATGAAACTGCAGGAGTTGCAGCAGTCATCGGAGGAGCACAAAACACAGCTTGCAAAAGCTTATGAAGAGTGGGAAACACTGGCGATGGACTAAGCTATGATTCCGGGCGATGATACTGTCCGTGAGTCTACATCATAACTTTAGGAACTTGAGTTATAGCCTACGATAACGCATGAGATTGATGTAGTAATGGACGACAAATAGCAGAAAATGTACAAGAGGCTCCTTGTTACGATAGTAACGCGGAGCCTCTTGTGGTTTAAAGGAAGCCTGCTATTTAGGAGACGTGGGAGCAGTTGATAAAACATAAATCCAATTCTCCAAGCTCAGTAGAGAACAGAAACTCATATTTTCACATTTGTCAAATATCCTCGGATTACGTAAAATAAATTTTTGAAGGCAGACCCTCTTCTTATCCACAAGCATGAGTGATCTTCCACATCCTTTTTCACGTAATCAAACGTTGGTAGAATAAGTTTTTCAAGCAAAAACCATATTTATCCACCACTTTATCCACATTATCCACAGTATTGTTGGTAACTTTGATGTATTCTATCCCCTGCAAAGCGTTTGTTTCGAAAACACTTGTTGCAGGACTTCACCTTAGTTACCCACAAATTACTCTGGATATGTGGATAACTATAATCACACCTTGACAGATTCGGTTATCACGATATAGTTTTTCGTTCATTCCATTCCTCCATATTTAAACAGGCAAGTGGGCGTGTTCCATTTCTGATCAAATCATTTATAAAACAGAAAAAGGGTTCCATTCCGCCCAATCTATGGCGGGAAGGAACCCTTTTCAGCTCTTTTTTGCTATAGCATATTCATATCTCTAAGGGAGCTTAGTGTACAGGCACCTCTTCACTATCCACAACAGACTCTGCTTTCAGTCCAGCTGCATTACATGCCGCAACGTATGCCAAACCTGCGGCCATGACAATATCATGATGTGTTGCTGTCCCTCTGAACTCTCGTCCGGCACGTTCTACCGTGATCACGGCTTCCGCGCTGGCTCCTTCTCCCCCACTCAAGGCATGCATCTCCATATCAACAAACGTAATGTCATCTGAGATACACTGCCCGATAGCCTGAATCGTTGCATCTACAGGCCCTTTGCCTACGGCAGAGTAGGACTGTTCCCCTGCACTCGTACGAATACGGACTGCAGCCATGCGGTCTGTCATGCTGCCTGCCGTCACTTGTAGCTCAACCAATTCATAGTCTTGTGCCGGAATATTCATCGTTTGACTTACCATTTGCAGCAACTGGTCATCACTTACCACTTTTTGCTGGTCTGCGGTTACTTTGAACACTTCGTACAGCTGTTCCATCTGTTGCTCATCCGGCTCAAACCCGTATTTGCGCACCCGATCCTTCAGAGCGTGACGACCAGAGTGTTTACCCAAAATAATCATACTGCGCGGAATGCCCAGTGCTTCCGGATCCATAATCTCATACGTATTGCGGTTCTTCAGCAAACCGTCCTGATGAATGCCAGACTCATGCTGGAAGGCATTGCGTCCAACAACCGGTTTGTTGTAAGCGATCGGAAAATGCATGGCACGGCTAATCTGGCGAGATGTCTCATACAGTTGATTCAGCTTGATGTTGGTCGTTGCTCCAATCACATCTCCACGAGTTTCCAGCGCCATAATCAGTTCCTCTAACGCACAATTTCCCGTCCGTTCTCCAATCCCGTTAATCGTCACTTCAATCTGGGAAGCACCATTCGCAATAGCAGCCAGACTGTTCGCCACGGCAAGCCCCAGATCGTTATGGCAGTGAGCACTATAGCGAACTTTATCGCCGCCCCTTGCCCCCTCACGAACTCGCCGGAACATTTCCCCATACTCATGTGGCAGCGCATAACCAACGGTATCCGGCAGATTAATAATGCTTGCCCCTGCCTCAATGGCCACTTCAACCATTTCAATCAGATCATCCATCTGGGTACGCGCAGCGTCCATCGCTGTGAACTCCACGATATCCGTAAACTGGCGTGCATAGGAGACCATCTCCCGAGCCGTAGCCACCACTTCACTGCGTGGACGGCGCAGCTGATGCTCAATATGAATATCAGACGAGGATATAAACAGGTGGATTCGTCGCCGGGCCGCATCCGCTGTAGCCTTCACTGCAGCATCGATATCGCCTTTGACTGCACGCGCAAATCCGCAGATTTCCACCTGTTGCAATTGTCTTGAGATCGCCTGAACCGCCTCAAACTCCCCTGGACTGGAGATGGGAAATCCAGGCTCAATGACGTCAATGCCAAGCGCTGCCAGCTGGTGAGCCAGCTCTATTTTTTGCTCCGGATGCAGGCTGGCTCCGGGGGCTTGCTCTCCATCTCGCAGCGTTGTATCAAAAATGTCAATCATGCGTTTGTTCGGATTCGTTGTCATATTCATTAACCTCCATTAATTTGGGATATCGGTTCGTATATGTTTGGTTTGTGAAAAGTTATGTTCAATGTGATGTGTGATGGTTCAAAGTGTACGTCGACTTACACCATGAACTGTTGTTCCAGATTTCCTGATCAGACTTGCATCCATATGGTTGTTCCATTTTGCCCACCCTGCTGCCGGCAGCAAAAACAAATAACCCGCCGTCTCATCAAAGAGACGGCGGGTTATTCTCCCCTCCGCGGTACCACTCTCGCTTGATGGCTCAGTCTGCACCGACACCATCCACCTCGTGTTCTCCAAAAAGTCCATTAGACTCCACCCTAACTACGGCGAAACCGTAACAATTCAGAGAAACGCCCTGTAACGGGGGTTAACCGTTGCTGTGTACACATGAGTTGACACCGTCTCGTTTAGTGACGAACATGCTCAACCTCTTCTCATGTTTCCAAAGCTCTGTTCCCGGGCGAGATTCAAACGATCCCGGCCACTGCGTCGCACCACCCCGCAGCTCTCTGAGCGCCTTTGCCGTTCTACTGCTCCCGTTCATTACGTTTGTTGATATGATATTCATTGTTAATATTGATCAAAAAATAAAATCAAAAAAGCCTGCCCTCTCCTGCGTAATGCAAGAGACGACAGGCTGTTCACCTTCGCGGTACCACTCTTGTTGACCCCAAGTCTGTTCGAATAACGGCTTGAAAGTCCCCTTAGTATTGTCCATCGATCTCTACACTTCGGATTAGCGTAACGGAAATCGTCTCCGTTCGTTCTAATCTGAAAAATGGGATCGAGCACAATGGCCCTTTCACGGAGGCAACCCGTAACGATATACTTTCGGCTGGTTTCAGCCTTCGGCCTGTTGCTTGATAGCCGTGTTCCATCGTTCCGCTTCCAGGTGAGTTTCAGGTTTCCTTCGGCTACGTTGCACCATCCCGCAGCTCTCTAATGACCGGGAGTGACCTTACTGTTCCTGTTCATCGCGTTTTTCAATTCAGGAGATAATTCCTGTTTAAATTTGTAACTAATATACATTCTTCACAAACCGCTGTCAACCATTCATTTCAAAAATGAACAATCTCTTTCCCAAATAGACTACGTTAAGATGCACTCCCAGAGAACTTTACGCTTCGGTCTGAACCGACCAGGCTTCCAGAGAAAGTCCAGGGTCTGCCTTCGCGTCAAAATCAGTCCCCTCGCCGCGAATCCATTTCAGATGTGCTGCCGCGCCGATCATGGCTGCATTATCCGTACAATATTCCATTGGCGGGATGACGAGTTCAAGCCCTTCCTTCGCACAGCGTTCCTGCAAGGCTGTCCGCAAACCACGATTGGCCGCAACCCCTCCGCACAGAAGTAACTGACGTGAGCCATATTCACGAACAGCACGTACCGCTTTTTCCACGAGCACTTCAACGACTGCTTCTTGAAAACCACGTGCCACTGCAGAAGGTTCCAACGTTTCACCACGCATCTTGGCCTGATTCAGTGCGTTGAGTACAGCCGATTTTAAGCCACTTAGACTGAAGTCATAGGACCCTGCTTCAAGCCATACCCGTGGCAAAGGAACCACATCTTCAGCTTCGGATGCCATGCGGTCTACATGCGGCCCTCCCGGATATGGACAGCCCAGTGCACGAGCCACTTTGTCATAAGCTTCACCGACAGCATCGTCCCGTGTGCGTCCGATCAGCTTGAATTTGCCCTCGGACTCCAGATGCACAAGCTCGGTGTGCCCGCCTGACACCACAAGAGCCATCGCCGGATATTGCAATTCACGTACAAGGCGATTGGCATAAATATGACCAGCAATATGATGGGTGCCGATCAGCGGTTTGCCCAGAGCCATCGCAAGCGTCTTCGCTGCTACGATACCCACCAGCAGTGCGCCGACCAATCCAGGTCCCTGTGTAACCGCAATCGCGCTCAGATCACGCGGACGAATACCAGACTGCTCGATCGCCTGCTCCAGCATCAGTGTGATAACTTCAACATGCTTGCGTGAAGCTACCTCGGGTACAACTCCGCCAAACGCTTTATGTGTCTCGATCTGACTAGAGATGAGATTGGACAGCACTTCACGTCCATCTTTGACCACGGCTACCGATGTTTCATCACAGCTGGTCTCTACCGCCAGAATATAGGATGGAGTTCCGCCTTGATTATCTATAAGATCATTCATGAATCCATTACGCTTCCTTCCTCTTCGCCGCTCCGGCTTGCAGGCGGAAGCACCGCCCACATGATCATTGCATCCTCTCCATTATCAGAGTAATACCCTTTGCGCAGACCTGCCGATTCAAACCCTTTTTTCTGATACAAATTTTGAGCCACGACATTCGACACCCGAACCTCCAATGTCATTCGCTCCATGCCGAGATAGGCTGCCGTCTTCATTAGCTCGTCCAGTAATTTTTCGCCCAGCTTGCGGCCCTGGTATGCTTTTCTCACCGCGATATTGGTAATGTGTGCCTCGTCCATAATGGTCCACATGCCCGCATACCCAATCGCCGTGCCGTCCAGCTCCATGACCATATATTTAGCAAAATGATTATGCTTCAATTCATTGTGAAATGCCTCTTCCGTCCAAGGGAGGGTAAATGCCTCATGTTCAATCTCCATCACGTCAGAAATATCTTCCACCGTCATGAGTCTGAATTGAAACTCCGTTTCCTGTCCTTCGTTCGCTGCGTTGTCCATCCGCTCTCCCTCTCCCTTCAGCCTTTGCGAAGCAGGTTGGCTTCGGCTTCGGACAGCTGGGTGTAGTTCGGCACCAGGGCATGTACGTCGTCGCGCTGACCTGCAAGCAGCGCTTCGGCGCCAAGGCGCCCAATCCAGCGGCCTTCCAGCTCATACGGGACGAGCTGGAGCGCCGTTCCTGCGGGGCAGCGAAGCTCTGCCGCTGCCGCCGCATGTTGGCCCGTCTCGCCGACGATCCAGACGGCAGCGGGCCGCTCTTCCGGCGCCGCCTCCGTCAGGCGGGCGGCGAGCTCTTCCAGCCATCCGTTCACTTGGCGGATGGCATCCGGCGCCAGCCGGCGGGGCGCATCGCCGCCGGCGGAGGCGAACAGCGCGGTATAGGCTTGACCGCGCCGCGCATCCACGAGCGGAACGATCCAGTGGACAGAGGCGGCACCAGTGCCGCCCTGGTCCGCGGATGGCGTTCCGCCAGCCCCGGCTGCGGCATCATCTGCCGCAGCTTGCGCCTTGGCGGCGAGGCCGCTGTGCCAGCCGCCCCAGGCGAGGGCCTGCAGGCTGGACACCCCGGCAACGGGGATGTCCCACGCCCAGGCCAGCGTCTTTGCCGCGGTCACCGCAATGCGGATGCCCGTGTACGAGCCTGGCCCAATGCCGACGGCGATCCCGTCCAGTTGGCCTGGCTTCGTGCCGCTGGCTGCAAGCAACTGCTCCATCACGGGCACAACGTGCACCGAGTGATTACGTTCTGCTCGCTCATTGCGCTCCTCCAGCAACGACCGTTCCTCCATCACCGCTGCGGCCATCACCGCTGTAGATGTATCCAGCACCAAAAACCGCTGACGCGGCTTTTCCTGCAACTCTTCGATCGTCTCATTATTTCCCAAACCCTTGATCGTTCCTTCTTTTCCCAAACCCTTGATCTTTCCCTCATTACCCAAACCTTGTATCATCCTTTAACTCCATTCTGTCTGAACTGTCGGCATAGCGCGGCATATCCCTCACCATACCCATCCAGTGTTATCATTCGATCTTCCAGACCTGTCGTCTCAATCTGCACATGAAGATGCTCTTTGGGTAACAACTCAGGAATGATGCTGGACCACTCCACCAAACTGACTCCCGTACCATAAAAATATTCTTCAAGACCCAGCTCGTCCGCTTCTTCTAACGAAATGCGGTATACATCCATGTGATATAGCGGCAATCGCCCCTCGTATTCCTTGATCAGCGTAAAGGTAGGACTACTTACAACATCTCTCACGCCCAAATGCCAGGCAAACTTCTGAGAAAAAGCAGTTTTTCCCGCACCCAAATCGCCGTCCAGTGCAATGACCATTCCAGCTTGTGCCTGCGTCGCAAGTGCAGCCGCAAGCGTTTCTGTATCTGCAATGCTGCGGGAGTGATATACCCACTGCTCATGCGTCTGATTCAATATACGCCCCACCTTTGACGGTCTTCCGTCTGAGTTCACTTTGAACCTTATTATATCGGTCCCTTTCCTTGCCCGCAACATCGAAGGAACATGCTGGAAAGGTTAGACTTAATAACCATCTCTTTGCGTAATCACAGAAAGGATTCTAACCTAAAAAACCGATACCTTTCGGTATCGGCCGCATTTTTATTGATTTCAAGAATGTTCTCACTTCTCTTTTGTCACATTTTTATAGCTGCTACTCTTCCAGACGATCCACTCGCACCGTTTGGGTGTTTCCTGGTCTGCTGCCCACCTGTACCGTTGCCATACCGTTTGCCTCATCCACATTTTCAATCCAGACAGGTTCTCCTTCAAGCGTCACTGCGATTGTATCTTTGGAATTATATATGGCTTTGGCCCGCTTCGCATCCATCATATTATTCGTAGTCTCCTTCCGGGTCTTCATTGTGGTTTTCTTGCACAATCGTATCTGTCGTACTATCGCCAATATAACCGTTATCCTCTGTAACCTGACCGCCGCCTAAACCCTCATTCACCATACGATCGATATCCAGCATAAAAGATTCCCGATCGAGCGGCAGCTTTTCTGAAGTCACTGCTTCCCAGTTCACATCTGCTGCCGGCGTATAAAACTCTTCTGCACTTTCGGCATCCTCCAGAGGATAGGGCGTGAACGTATGCTTGTGCGCCTCTTCCTCATCTCGCCTGTTCTTCATCTGGCACCTCCCCATCATGTTTCTGTTATCATCCCCGACTCTTGCAGAACCATACAAAATGCTGGAGACCCCGATCTAGACATTCCAAACCACCGTACAATCCAGTGTTTTACGACTATCCCTTACAACAGCTGCCCATACTATTAATAAAAAAAGAAATTTGAAAGGAGCCGCTCTTATGCACACGGTCTGGAAAGGTGCGATCAGTTTTGGTCTCGTGCATGTCCCTGTCAAAATGTTCTCGGCTACCGAGGACAAAGATATCTCCATGCGTTACATTCATAACGTTTGTGGAAGCCCGCTCGCTTATGTACGTCAGTGCCCCTCCTGTGAGGTCGAAGTCAAATGGGAAGAGATCACCAAAGGTTATGAATATGAGAAGGGCAAATTTGTTCTTTTTGAAAAAGAAGAACTTGAGGCCTTAAACGAGTCCAACAGCAAAACCATTACCATTCTGGATTTTGTGGATTTGACTGAGATTGACCCCATCTATTTTCAAAAAACCTATTACCTCTCTCCTGATCAGGCTGGGGGTAATGCCTATCAGCTTCTCATGAACGCCATGCGGGATACAGGTAAAATAGGCATTGCTAAAATCTCCATTCGCTCCAAAAGCAGTCTTGCGGCCATCCGTGTTCTAGAGGACTGCTTGTCGATGGAAACTATTTTTTACCCGGATGAGATCCGTCCCGTGTCTCAGGTTCCTAACCTCCCTGAAGTTCAAAATGTTAACGAAAAAGAACTCACGATGGCGAAACTGCTAATCGACCAACTTTCGACTCCGTTTGAACCTGGTAAATATACAGATGATTATCGGGCGAAGCTGCTCGACCTCATTCAACACAAGGTCGCTGGTGAAGAAATCAAGATTGCTCCAGCCAAACCGGAAGCTAATGTGATGGATCTTATGGCCGCCCTTCAAGCAAGTATTGAAGCCGTCAAGCCAATTCCTTCAGACCCTGGGACATCCACGGCTAAACCTAAAAAACGCGCTACGCGCAAAACAACCGCCCAGGCTGTTGCCGGAGGAGAAACCGATGCTCCCCCTGCTGCTCCGAAACGAAAAAAAGCCCCAGCTAAACCCAAAGCGTAAGCGTGCTGGTGAAGTAGGAAGACTCGGGTCCCACTTGTGTCTAACGGACCGTAATTGGATCAACATGATCCAATGGCTGCCCTAACGGTCCGTTAGCAAGTGGTGGAAGAATCTTATAGATCACCATCCTCGGCTCGCTCCTATGACCATCCCCAATTACACAGACATTTCTGACACTTCTGGTGAAACAATTTTGCCTAAGTTATTGACTAAACGAGGTAAATATTTTATATTAACTTATGAAAAGTAACTTATTTGTATTTGTATAGTGTTGTTTCATTTTCAAGTCATATGCTTCAAGGCTCTCACCCTTATATCGATATGCAACTCGTTCCAATATTTAATATTCCCACATCATAATTTGTGATTTGTTCACATGAGAAAGCATTATAAGGAGGAACTAACCATGAGTACTACTTATCAAATTCCAGCCACAACCCATTTAGGTGAAGTCAGTCTCAAAATTAGCAATCTGGATCGATCCATCCAGTTTTATACGGACGTTGTTGGCCTCAAACTGCTGACACGCCAAGATCATATCGCCACAATGACAGCGGGCGGAAAGAACGTCCTTCTTCGCCTTGAAGAAGTGAGCAACAGCATTACATTGCCTGAGCGCTCCCATGCCGGCTTGTACCATTTTGCCATTCTTTTGCCTGACCGCAAGTCGCTTGGACTTGCCATTCGTAATCTTGTCGCATCCGGGATCGATATCGGTCAAGGAGATCACCTGGTGAGTGAAGCCTTTTATATCTCTGACCCCGATTTGAACGGGATTGAAATCTATGCCGACCGCCCTCGCGATACTTGGAAACGGGATGCTGACAATAATTATGTCATGGCAAGCGATCCAGTGGATGTGCAAAGCTTGTTTGATCTGTCGGCAAGTGAAACTTGGAGCGGCCTGCCAGCTGGCACCGTTATCGGTCATGTTCACTTTCACGTTCGCAGTCTGGAAGAAGCCCGCAGCTTCTACTCCGGTATTCTCGGATTTGATGTTGTAGGCAACTTCGCCAACATGTCAGCACTGTTTGTGTCTGCCGGAGGGTACCATCACCATCTGGGGCTGAATATCTGGGCTGGAGTGAACGCTCCGATTAATCCTGCTAATGCTACGGGAATCGACTATTTCACCATTGTGTATGCCCATAACCATGAAGTTGAGCAGGCCGTTCAACGTCTGCGCCAGGCAGGTGTTGAAGTAAGCCCGGATGGAGATGCATGGTACGCGTCAGACCCGCAAAACATCGGAATCCGCCTGACTGCAGAGGCCTAAAGCCAATTCGTTTTACTTTAAACGCAAGCTGTTACCATCCATTCACTCTGCCGACTTAATTCTGCATTCCTTCTCTTGGCCAAACTTGTTACTGCAAAAAAAGCCTGACCCTCGTTCCTCCAAAGCTTCTTCGGGAGGTAAAAGGTCGGGCTTTTTTTATACCTCTGATAAAACCGTAAATATTGGTACATCCTAACCTAGACTTAAACATTGTCAGACGAAGGAGATTTATTGGAATGATTGAAAAGGGACGTTTGACCGTCAGGCAACTTGCTTCGCTGATGTTCCTTTGCACAATCGGTGAGCAGATTCTCTTTTTCCCAACGATGATCACATCTTATGCTCAGCAAGATGCCTGGATCTCTTCCTTACTTGGCGTAGGAGGCGGAATGGTTGTACTTCTGATCATGTTTGCCGTATATCGCTTGGATCCGCGTCTGAATTTAATTGAACATGTACTCCGGGTGCTGGGGCCTTGGGTAGGTGCTATTGTCAGCGCATTCTATCTTTTTTATTTTCTGATTGGTGCATCGACGTTTATCCGTGAAATGGGAGACTTTATGACGACGGACATTCTGAGAAATTCGCCATTATGGGTGTTACACCTGACATTCATCTGTGCTCTAGTTTGGGGATTGCGGTCAGGGCTCCCTAACATCGGAAGAACTGCTGAAATCTTGTTGCCTATCGTTGTCCTGTTCTTGATTATTCTCACACTATGTCTACTCCCCAAAGCAGAGCTCGACAATATAAAACCTATCCTTGGTCGGGGATTCCTCGATCCTTTCAAAGGCTTTGTTGCTGTACTTACATATCCGTACTGTGAATTATGTATTTTCATGATGTTATTGCCTTACACGGAACAGCGCCCTCATCTGAAAAGAGATTTTTTGCTCATGGGTATGATTGGCGGATTAATGTTAACGCTGACCATAAGCATGTGTCTGCTTATTTTGGGACCATTCATGACACAGCATTACTGGTTTACGTCGTTTAATCTGTCACGCTTGATTAACATCGGAAAATTTTTGCAACGAATTGAAGCCATTATGGCTTCCGTCTGGGTTATCGCTGTATTTTTCAAAAGTGTGCTCTTCTTCTACAGCTTTGCGCTTGGACTCGCTCATCTGTTTCGCTTGTCCAGCTATCGAAATCTCATCTTCCCAGCGGCATTGCTTATTTTAACGTGTTCCATCCTGATCTCTCCGAATGAAACATTCTATCTGAAAGTGATCATTCCATACTGGATTGACTGGGATTTGACCTGTGGCATTTTTCTCCCGCTGCTGCTGATCCTGATCCATCATTTGAAACATAAATTGCAAAAACATTAATGCCCTCCACGTATTTGGTTTAAACCTAATATGCGGCTGGCATAAGGAAAGGAGTAACACATGATCAAACCTGTTATACCGTTCGAACCTGTATCCCGGGACTCTTTACCCGCAGGCTCCCAATGGATTGCCCAGATTAAGTGGGATGGTGTACGCATGCTCGCCTATGAGAACGGACAAGAATTACGGCTCGTCAATCGCAGATTACACGACCGGACGACCCAGTATCCAGAACTAGTAGAACCGCGCGATCTATGTGAGGGTACCTCTTACATTTTGGATGGTGAGATCATCGCACTCGATCCAAATTCGGGACGTCCTTCCTTTTACCATGTACTCCGCCGGGATCGCATGAGCAAGCCGCATAACATTGCTCAAGCCAAACAGCAGATACCGATTACTTATATGGTTTTTGACATTCTTTATTACGACGGGAAGTGGGTCACAGATCAGACATTATCTGCTCGCCAGCAGCTGCTTCACCAAGTGCTACGTACCAGCAATCATGTTCAGGAAGTGACCAACGCACCCGATGCACCCGCTCTGCTTCACGTCATGAGGCAACATCAGATGGAAGGTATCGTCTGCAAGGATCTCACCAGCACTTACGGGATCGGCGGCAAGGACTCACGCTGGCAGAAAGTGAAGATCATGCATGATCTATACGCCATGATCGGGGGCGTTACGTATCGCGATGGAATCGTAAACGCCGTTGCAGTCGGCGTATTTGACGGACCTCATTTTATCTATATTGGTCATGTAGGTACAGGGAAGTTGAACATCAATCGCTGGCGGGAACTCACTTCACAGGTGCAACCACTTATCATAAAAGATAGACCATTCCATAACATCCCTGAGCGAAGCGCAGAGACAACTTGGGTACAACCCAAGATTGGGCTTAAGGTGCAGTACATGGAACTGACCCATCATCAAACGCTTCGTCATCCTAGCATCCAAACTTTTGCAGAAGTGACACGGGAGGACTGCCTGGCGAGCCAGCTCTACCCTTAATTCCACTGAAAGGAGATGCACAGTGTGCCACACAAAATTAAAGGTTCCATCATGATCGAAGGTGTAGAACTCACGGTTACGAATCCAGACAAACTGTTATGGCCAGAAGCAGGGATAACCAAAGCTATCTATTTGCAAAAACTGGCTGCTCTTGCTCCCTATCTACTGACATACACCCGCAACCGTTTATTGACAACCATTCGATACCCTCATGGCGCCAACGACACGTTTTTTTATCAGAAAAATGCACCAGAGCCCGTACCTGATTTCGTTGATACACAGAACTATGAAGGCATCCGCTACATCGTCATGAACGGGCTACCTGAACTGCTCTGGTTAGGGAATCTAGCAGCACTTGAATTCCATCCTTCGCTTCATGCGATTAACAGTACGCTTCCTTGTGAATGGATGATTGATCTCGACCCTTCGATGGAGCATGAGCCGCGGATCATGCAGGCCGCATTGATTGTAGGTGAAACATTGTCTTCCCTTGGATTGCAATCCGTTCCCAAAACCTCTGGCGCCACAGGTGTTCAAATTATTGTTCCAATTACGTCTGGTGTAACATTTGATGAGTTACGGGATATCGGTCATTTTGTAGGTAAATATGTCACGCAAAAGCATCCTGAATTGTTTACACTGGAACGGCTCAAAAAAGATCGGGGTGATCGAATTTACTTTGATTATCTCCAGCATTATGGCGGCAAAACATTAGCTGCTCCCTATACACCTCGCGCCAAGCCAAAGGGAACCGTCTCCACACCGCTGACTTGGGATGAGGTGCGCCGTGATGTCTCGATTCAGGATTTTCATCTTATGAACATTATTGAACGTCTGACAACCGTTGGGGACCTGATAGCAGCCGTGCCTCCGCAACCTATGGAACTGATTCTGAAACATTTGAAGAAAAAATAGCCGATACCCTGTAATTCAGGATATCGGCTATTGATGTAGCAGAACAATGGTGCTTTCTTTTGTTGTTAACTTACCCTTGTGTCAAATCAAGCGCTTCGCTAATGGATGCCTTTTTTCTTGAAACGCCCGCCCTTCACATCATGAATGTTACCGATGGCTACAAAAGCTTGCGGGTCCCAATCCTCAACTATGGACTTCAGCTTGGCTTCTTCCAGACGAGTGATGACAACAAAAATGATCTTTTTCTCATCCCCGCTGAATCCGCCTTCTCCGTCCAGATACGTTACACCACGTCCGAGACGATCCGTCAACGCGGAACCGATATCACGATACTTCTCACTGATGATCCAGACCGACTTGGACTGATCCAACCCTTCATTCACAATATCAATCATCTTCATGGCAATATAATAGGCAATCATCGAGTACAGAGCGTTTGGCCAGCCGAATACAAATCCAGCACCCGCGAAAATAAATACGTTAATAATCAAAACAATCTGTCCCACAGACAGCGGTGATTTCTCACTAAACAGAATAGCTACGATCTCTGTACCGTCCAGTGAACCACCAGAACGAATAACGAGACCTACTCCCACACCCAGAATCAATCCGCCGAATACAGCACCCAGAAGCGGTTCACCCGGTGTTAGTGCTGGAACTTCGTGCAACAGCGATGTTCCAATAGACATCACGACGATTCCCAGCAAAGTAGATAATGCAAAGGTCTTGCCAATCTGCTTGTAACCAAGGATTAGAAAAGGCATATTGAGCAGAGTCAGAAATATCCCCAGCGGCAGATGTGTAAGCTCTGACACCATAATCGAGATCCCCGTGATACCGCCGTCGATGACGCCGTTTGGCACTAGGAATACTTCAAGCGATACAGCCATGAGTGCAGCACCGATCAGGATCATTACAATACGCTGCAGAAACTTCAGCGTAAACACCGAGCTTTTGACGCCGCGGTCGGCTTGCTTGGCTGTTAGTTCTTTCACCGTTACATTGGACATGGTATCCCCCCCGTAAAATCAGAATGTGAATCCATTTTATATATCCATTAAATTACTCCACGGGGAAGCTCCATGTAGAAAATCAGCCAAACTGTATTCTTCATGTACTTTAACCCAACATCAAAACGGGCATCTAAAGGCGATATAAAATAGATTCAAGATGTACTGCTTGCCGGATCACACTTCCAAAAGAGAGCAAAAGGGAGCCTGTTTCCCCAGACTCCCCTCCTTCATCACGACATGATTTATATAACTATTATATCATAAAAGATCAAATTGGAGCAAAATACTTAGCAAAAAGAAGATAAATTCAAAAAAAGTGAATTTATCTTCGGAAATCTGCCCTAAATCAGCTAAAGAAGCGGAGAAAGCATGCGAGAAAGCATTTCAGCCCCTTTTTGCAGCCGTGAACGATGTTGGAATGCGAAGGTATCTATTTGGCTGCACTCCTCTAGATCACGTTCAAAATCATGCAGCAGACGATGGATCGCAGAGCTTTCAAACAATACAGCCGTCAATTCAAAATTATAAAAGAAACTGCGCATGTCCATGTTGGCCGTGCCTACTGTTGCCAATAATTCATCAACGATCATTACTTTGGCATGCACGAAACCTTTGCGGTATTGATAAAATTTCACACCGGCACGAAGCAACTCTTCAACATAAGAAAGCGATGCCAGATGCACTAGCCGTGAATCGGACTGATACGGAATAACAATTCGCACATCCACCCCACTGACTGCGGCGGTCTTGAGAGCCTCGTAAAGAGCTGGATCAGGAATGAAATACGGGGTGGTAATGTATATACGTTCGCAGGCTACTGAAATTGCACCAAAACACATCTCCTGAATGGCATCCCAATCCTGATCGGGTCCGCTGCCTAAAATCTGAATCCGTTCTCCGCCGCTGCAAATATGGGGTGGAAACAATTCTCCGAGCTGCGGCTCCATAATCCGTTTTCCCGAGGCCAGCTTCCAGTCGTTAAGAAACGTGCTTTGCAGGAAATAGACAGCATCTCCTTCAATCTGCACATGGGTATCTCGCCAAAATCCGACCTCCGGGTATTGACCCAGATAGTCATCTCCGACGTTAATACCACCCACAAAACCAACCTTCCCATCCACAACTACAATTTTACGGTGGTTTCGGTAATTGACTCTGCGATCAATCGTCGCAATGAGCGGCGGCAGAAAAAAATGAAACTCAACACCCGCATCTTGAAGCTTGCGGATAAAACTCCAGCTCAGGTTATGACTGCCAAGCCCATCGCAAATGAACCTGACTTTAACTCCCTCCTGGGCTTTACGGATCATCACCTCTTGAAAGCGAGTACCGATCACATCATCTCTGAAAATATAGAACTCGACATGCAGATGGTGCTTCGCCTTCTCCATCTCTCTAAGCATAGCTGCAAAAGCCTCTTCCCCATTTGTGAGCACCTTGCTCCGGTTACATCCCGTAATCGGGCTCTCGGACAAATGGGTTAACAGGTTGAATAAACGGTGCTGGTGATTGTATCGATCCCCCGGCATTTGGGCAACCTCTTCTATAATGTGCGCCTGTTTCCAGATCGTTTCGCGCATCTCCCTGAAGATGCGAGACCCTCCCTTTCGCAGTTTTTTGCGTTTGCTGTAGTCCTGTGCCACGAAATAGTACACAACGAATCCGATTATAGGCACACAAAATAAGATGAACAACCAAGCCACTGCTTTGGCCGGATTGCGGAACTCCAGCAAAAGAATCGTAGCCGCTTGAAAAATAAAAACAAGTAAAATAATGAACAGCCAGAACATGCGGCCTCCCCCTTAGTGCATACGCTCTAATATTTTAATTATCTATTTTGTAATATTCCGTTATCTCGCTCACCAGCTTTGCCTTGTTTCATTCTAACCAGCTTTGACGATAATGTTCCCAGCTAATCATAGATACCCAATGTCGACCTTATTCGTAACGAATACTTAGATAAAACTTTACATAACCTAATTTCAACACCGTTTTGCATCTCTCCCTTTCCAGACTCTTCCTCTTTTCTTCGGTAAAGGTGGTCTTCTTACGTAAAATTAGATATAATACTCGTTAAAACTTATTACATAAAAGGAGAAGAGTAGTGAATGGACAGTGAGAGGTATGCGTTAAATTTGGTTTTGGTTGCATTTTTGATAGGGTTATCGGCATTTTTCGTGGCAGTGGAGTTCGCACTGGTACGGGTTCGTCCGAGCCGGATCGATCAAATGATTGCAGAAGGGAACAAACGGGCGCTCGCTGTAAAACAGGCCGTCGCCAATCTGGACGGATATCTGTCTGCTTGTCAGCTCGGGATTACAATTACGTCTCTCGGACTAGGCTGGCTCGGTGAACCCACGGTAGAGAAAATCCTGCATCCGGTGTTCGAAAGCATGAGTATCCCAGATGCACTCTCTTCATTCTTGTCATTTGTCATTGCCTTTGTTGCGATCACCTATTTGCACGTTGTTGTGGGTGAGCTTGCACCCAAAACGATAGCGATCCGCAAAGCCGAGACTGTCGCACTGCTGACGTCTGGCCCTATCATCTTGTTTAACCGAGTGATGTATCCTTTTATCTGGCTGTTAAACGGCTCTGCGAACCAACTGGTCAAATTGTTTGGCATCAAGCCTGCTTCAGAACATGAAGACGCGCACTCCGAAGAAGAGCTCCAGATCATTATCAATGAGAGCTTTGAGAGTGGTAAGATCAATCAGGCTGAATTTGGGTATGTTAGCCGAATTTTTGCATTTGATGAGATGTTGGCCAAAGAGATCATGGTTCCCCGGACTGATATGGTCTGCCTTTATCTAAATAAAACGAACGAAGAAAATCTCGAAATTATTCGTGAAGAACAATACACTCGTTTTCCAGTCGTTAATGAGAGTAAAGACGATATTATCGGTATCATTAATACGAAACAATTTTTCTTAGAACTGTATGGTAATGATGAACCTGTCGACCTGTCTTCCCTAATTCAGCCCGTGTCGGCCGTTCATGAGACAACCCCGGTAAAGGACCTTCTCAAAAAAATGCAGAAGGATGGCGTGCATATTGCTGTTCTTGTCGACGAGTACGGGGGCACGTCGGGTATTGTAACGATTGAAGACGTACTGGAGCAGATTGTTGGTGAGATTCGCGATGAGTTCGACGCAGATGAAGAAGAAGAGATTCAGATCGTGAATGAGCATTATGTCATCATGGATGGTAAGGTTTCGCTGTCCAAGGTTAACGATATGTTCCTAGCTTCGCTTGATGCGGACGAGTGGGATACGATTGGTGGATGGCTCTACAGCCACCGTCCAGAGATGAATGAACAGGACGATTACGAATATGAGAATCTGACCTTCGTCCTGCTGGAAAAAGATAAAAATCGCTTCTACAAAGTCGCGGTCGTCCCGAAAGAACCACTGAACATGTCAGACTACACCGATGAAGACGAGAAAGAAAAAAATGTTTAATTTAAAAGGTCTGTCCACGTCATTACCGACATGGACAGACCTTTTCTTGATATTTACAGGTGAAGCATCTCAGGGCGCTCTCAAGTCATGATGGGTTATTTAGAGATATTACAAGCGAGCCCCCTCTTGTGTCATCCTGTACAGTCTACGTTTAGTATCACAGCCCAGCCAGACCTGTCTCGCCACACATTAGGCTTCTGCTCGATCTTCAACAATGCGATTCTGAATTTTCCTAAATATAATTTTAAGAATCATGTACAGCGGAATGATAATAATCATACCCAGAATGTTGCCCAGGTCGGCTCCAACGAGCAACAGGATCACCGTAGTCAACGGATGAATATCAAGTTGTTTGCCATATACATAAGGGGAGATCAGATTATCCTGAATCTGCTGTGCAACGACAATAATGATCAGAGACCAGAGTGCCATGGAAGGCGAGTCGATAAAAGCAACGATCACAACAGGAATCGCCGCCAGCAACGCTCCCACGTAAGGGATAAAGTTCAGGATAATAGAAACCACCGTTAATAATAATGCATAAGGCAACCCGATGAGAATAAAACCGATAAACATGAGAATGCCCAGCGCCACATTAACAATAACCCTACCTACAATATAATTACTCAGAGCCTCATCTATTTCGTGCACCGTTTCTTCCCCGTCTTTTCGATAATGTCTCGGCAATAACAGCGTTAGGTTGGTTCCAAATTTGCTGCCTTCCTTCAGCATGTAATAGAGCATAATCGGGAATGTCGCCAAGATAATGACCAGGTTGGACACAACAGAAAACAGACCAGAGACATAATCCGTAACTTGCGTAATTCCTTGACTTAAATACTCGGACAACCTGGTAAACAAGTCCGAATTCTCAGGCAGGTAACGAGCAAGAAAACGATTGTTTTCCAGTGCTTTAATCTGCTCTACAAGGGAAGAAACAAGCTTAGGTGTATTCTCGATAAAATTCCATAACTGCTCTCGCAACGAAGGCCACACGAGAACGCTGAATCCTGCGATGAGGAGTCCCACAACGACATAAATAATTAAGACAGACAGTGCCCTTTTGATTTTGTGCCGTTCCATGAAGTCTACGAGCGGACGCAATAGATAATAGAAAAATCCTGCGATCAGCAGCGGGATAATAATGATATGAATCAGCGAAGTGAGAGGGCGGAAAATAAAGTTGACTTTATCCCCCAAATACACGATCAGCAATAGTAAAATAATTGCCGTGCATATGCGGTAAAATTTGTTGTTAATCAAGAAACGTGATCCCCCCATGCGCTGCCATGCCAAAGTGACTGCGACGATAATATGATTTTAACCTTACAATTATTCTAACCTTACAATACCAGTATGTACCCTGAATAGACAGCCATGCCACATGCAAACAAAAAAAGAGGCAGGAGTTAACCTGCCACATCTCTTTTGTTAAATACTACCCAGGATATCACCATAAAGACGACATAATATACACCGAGAACGGCTAAGGAGAACCCCAGAGTCATCCCTTCACTTGGACCATTCATTAAGCCCATACCTGGTGAGTCCATATATTTACTCAGATCCATATTGTTGAACAGAACATATTTAGCCCATTCATAACGATCCGGATTGAAGATCAGTGAAAATATATTTTGCGTGAACATAATGAACAGGGACAGACCGATTGCAAGCGCACCCGAGCGAAATACAGAAGAAACCATAAAGGCAATCGCGAGTGTAATGAAAAGGTCGATATACAGATAGCTCCATCTCGTAAACGCATCGCCTGCCAGTACACCACTCTCTACCGAAACATCATGGGAAAACAGAATATAAGAACTGAGCATGGCCATACCAATGACCAATAGCGTACTTAATATGCTGAAGCCCACTACCGTCAGATATTTGGAAGCCAGAATTTTACTGCGTGACCATGGACGGATGAGTAACAGTTTGATGGTTCCCCACGTAAATTCCCCGGCCACCGATTCCGCTGCAACGACGACACAGAAAATCGTATTCAGGAAAAATGCGATCTGAACTGTTGTAACTGCCGGCTGCCAATACAGCACATCACTTGTCCCCATCCCCTGCTTCATTAACACGGGCATTAGCAGCGATATCAGAGCAAGGATAGCTAACATAACCCAGGTACGCACACGACGGAACACTTTCATATTTTCATTCAGCAGCAGATTGCCGAAACTACCCAATACCGCCACCTCCAGTCACTTGCAAGAATTGATCTTCCAACGTACGTGTCACACTGCGAATGCCGTAAACCTGCACACCTTCACGAACCAGCTTGGCATTGACATCAGGAATCTGTTCCCGTGAGAGAGACATCACGATAACCTTGCCCTGGATAACTGCCTCTCCCTCCATAAGTTGAACAGCACGTTCTGCATCATCTACTTCAAAAGCAACTTCGACTAGTGTATCTGAACCTTGTTCATCTCGCAGATTCCGAACATCAATCAGTTTACCGTTCTGAATGATAGCTACGGTGTCACACATCAATTCCATCTCGGACAATAGATGGCTTGAGACAAAGACTGTGATTCCCTCTTCATGGGTGAGAAGCCGCAAATAGTCCCTTAGTTCCCTTATCCCTTGAGGATCGAGACCGTTCGTTGGCTCATCCAGAACAAGCAACTTGGGTCTATGTAAGATAGCCTGTGCTACGCCAAGACGTTGACGCATACCCAAAGAATAGGTTTTTACCTTGTCATGAATCCGCGCTGTCAGGCCTACACGTTCAATCGTCTCTGCAATACGTTCCTTGGTAACACCAGGTGACATACGGGCAAAATGCACCAGATTCTGATATCCGGTCAGAAACTTGTACATCTCCGGATTTTCCACAATCGCTCCTACCTGGGCTATCGCCTGTTCAAACTCATTTTTCACACTGTGTCCAGAGATGAAAATATCTCCTTTACTAATGGACATCAAACCTACCATCATTCGAATTGTTGTTGTCTTCCCCGCGCCATTCGGTCCTAAAAAACCAAAAACCTGCCCCGGAGAAATATCCAGGGTCAGGTCGCTGACCAATGATCGGGAGGAAATGATTTTACTGACGCCTTGAAGTCGGACGACCGGCTCCTGCTGCATTCAATCCTCTCCTTCATGGACGGGCTTATTTCATACCCGTTTCTCATATGAGCATAGTGTATCATAATCTTTAGTAAATTGTCCTGCAAACTGGGACTTACCTTCTCGTTTTGACTCAACTACACACGCTTCACAGCATCCAAGCGGCATTTCACTCCGGTAAAATCCAGTACGAAACACGTGATTGCCTCCATTGCCCTCTGACTTCTGGGCAGCGTCTCTAGCGACCGACACAATCATCCCACAACTGACACAGTAAAAGCGGCCCGTTTCATTCAATGGAATACCTTCCCCTCACAGGGAGTCTCTAGTCCCTGTTATTTGTCGTTAGACGCTGAAAATTGATACATTTTGTATCCTAATTCGTAATTTACTTGACACCAGGACTATTGTCAAGCTTTTTAAGCACAAAATTAGGTTGGAAATTCAAAAAAACGCTATAAACGCGACAAAAGTCTCGCATTTATAGCGCTTGATTAGGGACTAATGATACAATTCGGCGTGGTCAACCTCCAATTACATCACATCGTATGTAATATTTTCTTTTTTACTTTGATATTACATCCTATCGCGCCTCATGATGAAGTTTCGGTGTTGTGTTTCCTCTCATCTGGATAATACCATAGCAGCGTCCACTGCTTACCATCCTGCACAAGGTAACACATCTGAACAAGATCAAATTTTCCAAAGGTTCCGGAATACGTTTGTTTAACTTTTATTTTGTAAGCTTCGGAAAAGGGCTTTACGCCTTGAATGATCTCCACATCAAATTCCCGCTCCGGCGATTCCATCTCCAGTTCAAACGTCTGCACACCAAAATGTTGCATAAAGATGTGTGCTCTATTCTGCACATAGGCACTCTTCGGGAATCGCTCTTTCATTAGAGGATGAAAAAGCTCCCAAGAACTTCCGAAGTCACCCGTTTGCTCGTACTTGTAAAACTCCTCTGCCACAGCAGCAGCCTCTGTAGGCGCATCTGCACGAAACAACGCAGGTACACTTCGAATAATCAGCCACAGCAAAAGCACTACAAATAAAATAAGTCCGATTTTTTTGAGTAATGCATTACGATTTCTTCTTCGCAACATATTCCAGCCCCCTTGTCCTGCCTACCCCATATGTATGATGGTTTGCAAACAAGTAGAAGCCATGCTATACGTTTCCAACTGCATTTCCTGGGAAATCAATTATTTTCTCCTCACTAGAGTTCGAATTCCTGTGTAAATTGCAATACCACTGCATCCCCCAATCAAGTCTACACCCACATCACGAATTGAACTTGTGCGATTGGGACTGAACTGTTGAATGTACTCATCGATGGAGGCGATCATCACAACGATCATCAGCGCCACCGCAATGCATGTTATGACGCGCACCCGTTTGTAACGCAGACTGCCATAGATTAACACTGCGAGTACAGCGTAGACTAATAGATGCGCAGTCTTGCGAAAGAGGAATTCTACGAACGCATATGGTCTTTCTCTTAATGAATACTCGTGCCCATTATAAAACAGGTGCACATCGGGCAATGTAACCCCGATGTGCACCTGTTTGGTCAAACGCTGAAGCCACGGCTGAATATTTTGCTGTTGATAGGATTGGGAAGACATCAGCCAGATCATCACAATCCAGGCCCCAGCCAGCATTAGCCAAAACACAGTTCTATACGAACGATGTTTCCGTTGATGTTTTTGTTTCCTAGTTTCTCTTTCCTCCGCTTTCATCAATATTCCCACCACTTTCCTTGCTGTTCACGAACGTTGCCTTTACGGCTCCAAATGTTGCTTTATTATTCCGTGAATGCGCTCCTTTTCCTTCTCACCTACGATATAATAATAAATACCGTTGATTTTCTCGCCCTTTCCCTTGATCTCTACCGTATCAATCTCTTCTAGGTCGCTACGATAATCGAGAAGTAGCTCTTTCATCTCGTCAAATGTCAGATCCGTTCTGACATGGGTACCTAGTTCATCCAGCATATTCTGAAGGTGAAGCACACTGGAGAATTGCATCGTATTTTTGAGCATCTGCTTCAGAACTTCCCGCTGACGATCATTCCGTCCCAAATCTCCCTTCGGATCATCATAACGCATTCTGGAGAACCCGAGTGCAGCCACACCATCCAGATGAATATTGCCTTGCTCATATCGTTGGCCTTCATAATCAAAAGCAAACGGGTTGTTTACATCCACACCCCCAACGAGATCAATGATTTTAGAAAACCCCTCCATATCTACTTTCATATAATAATGAATAGGAATTCCCAAAAATTTCTCCACTGTTGCCAGTGACATATCCACGCCACCAAAAGCGTAAGCATGATTGATCTTGTCTTCGGTGTTACGTCCTACAATTTCCGTTCTTGTATCTCGCGGAATATTAAACATCAACACTTTCTTTTTCCCCGGATTCACGCTAAGAACAATCATCGTATCCGAACGACCTCTGTCATTCTGGCGCTCGTCTACCCCTAGAATTAATGCATTAAAAGGCTCTTTACGATTGAGTTCAACCTGTTGTCCACCTCTCGCATCCGTTATCGAAACAGGCTGTACCGGATTACGAGGCTCATAGATCTGATCAGCAGTTGATTTAACCGATTGATAGAGATAGATCGCATAACCGAATACAACGATGATCAAAAGGGAAACGATCCATGCCGTCCATTTCATCCACTTTTTCATGGGGATCTTCCTCACTCATATTGTTAATATTCACTGGCAGATTAGATAATTGCTGTCGCTTTCCCTTCCAGCTTCACAAGACCTGGACGTCCGACAGAATAATAGTGGAAGGCAGATGCTTGAATCTGCTCAGCACTATACACATTACGACCATCAATCATCACAGGCTCCTTCATCGTTTGGGCTAAGGTTGTCAGATCAACCTGGGCAAACTCCTTCCATTCTGTCAGCACACATAGTGCATCCGCGTCTTGAGCAGCATGAAGCGGGCTATCCTCCCACGAAATGGAGGCAATGTCGATCTCTTTACGGAAGTTATCCGTTGCAATCGGGTCGTAAGCTTTGACCGTTGCTCCGGCATCAATAAGATGTTGAACAATATCAATGGCCGGTGCGTCTCGCACATCATCCGTATCCGGTTTAAAGGCGAGTCCCCAGATGGCAATCGTTTTTCCTGCGAGTGACCCTAGCGCTTCCTGCAGCTTGTAGATGACTTGCATGCGTTGGTCCTGATTGACTTGCACCACGGATTTCAATAGTCTGAAATCATAATCCACCATACCTGCTATCTGAATCAGTGCCTGTGTATCTTTAGGAAAACAAGAGCCGCCATAACCGATACCTGCCTTCAAAAAAGCAGACCCGATGCGTTTATCGTACCCCATGCCTTCTGCAACACGTGTAACATCGGCGCCAACTTTCTCACAAATATTCGAAATTTCATTAATAAATGATATTTTGGTTGCCAGAAATGCGTTGGATGCGTATTTAATCATCTCCGCTGAGCGGATATCTGTAATAATCAGGTTGCTTGTTAAGGGCCGATGAAGTTTCTTTAACGTCTGGATGGCCCGTTCACTGCTGGTGCCGATGACAATCCGGTCGGGGTTAAGCGTATCCTTGATTGCGGAGCCTTCTCGCAAAAACTCGGGAACAGAGGCCACGTCGAATGGCTGGGAGGATATGTTGCGAATCAGATCGCGGATACGGTCATTGGTACCTACAGGAACTGTACTTTTGGTCACGATAATTTTGTAGCTTTCGAGATGTGTACCAATTTCGTATGCTACTTGCTCTACATAACTAAGGTTGGCCTCGCCATTTGGCAGAGAAGGTGTACCCACGGCAATAAAGACAATATCTGATTGGTGTATCGCCTCACCGATGTTTGAAGTGAAAGCCAGTTTACCTGCTTGCATATTGGAAGTCATCAACTCTTTAAGACCAGGTTCGTAGATCGGAACGATGCCCTCATTCAGCATTTGTACTTTTTCCTCATTGTTATCTACACAGATCACCTGATTTCCAATCTCCGAAAAACAAACCCCTGATACCAGGCCCACATAACCTGTTCCAATCACCGCAATATTCATCTTGTTTTCCCCCAATTCACGCAATTTTGGATAATATCTTCCCATTCCATCTCAACGCGAACGATGTCCTCTTCCACCAGTTCACTGCCCATCTGCACCTCAATAATTTCGAGTTCGGTCAACGCTTTGACACTGTGTTTCCCCCCTGCCGGAATCACAATGACATCTCCTTGATGGAGCGGTCTGAGCTCGCCGTCCATAATGAATTCACCTTCTCCTGAGACAACGGTCCATACTTCATTTCGTTTGAGATGGTACTGGTACGAAAAGTTTTTATGGGGCTCGATGATGATGCGTTTGGTTAATACTTCTTCGCCTTTTTTATTGCGTGTGTAATCAAGCACTCTGTAACAGCCCCAGCGACGTTCTTCATACATGGGGCGCTCAGCGCTGTCTTTCAACAATTCTTTGATCTGAGGACTTGCCTCTTTTTCACTGACGAGAATGCCATCAGGACTTGTTGCCACGATCAAGTTGGATACTCCCAGCACACAGACCGGAATGTTTAATTCATTAATCAAATGTGTGTTCACCGTGCTGTTCGTCATGACACCCTTGCCCACAATATTGGTACTCATCTCGTCTGTCAGCGTGTTCCATGTACCAAGGTCTTTCCAATACCCCTCATAAGGTGTAACCACAATATGCTCAGCCTTCTCCACCACCTGATAATCAAAGCTGATTTTCTGCAATCTCCCGTATTGTTTCAGCATTTCTTCATACTGGATGGGCAGTTCAAGCGAGATGAGCAGATTGATCAAATAGTTGAGTTTGAATGCAAAAACCCCGCAATTCCAAAGGGCAGATTGTTCGATCATCTCTGCGGCTTCAGCTTCACGGGGTTTCTCTTGAAAACGGGATACTTTAGCATAACGTTGTTCTTCTTTGGTTTCAGACCGCTCTGGAATGATGTAACCATACTTTTCCGAAGGATGCGTTGGCTTCACTCCAATTAACGCAAGCTCCGCACCGGAGTCATCTAATATGTCCTCAAGCTCTGTTACCTTATAAAAAAAAGACTCCTCCACATAGGGATCAACCGGAAGCATCGCTACCGTTTCATTTAAGCTGGCTCCCTGCACGGAATATAAATATACAGCCGCCAAGGCGATTGCAGGAAAGGTATCTCTTCGTTCAGGCTCAACGACCAGATCCACTTCATACCCCAACTGACTTCGCAAAATCTCCACCTGAGGTTTGCTCGTTGCAATCGTTGCTTGTTCGCTCAGCCCCGTATGCTTCAGTTGTCTCCATACGCGCTGTACCATGGATTCCGTCAGCCCATCCTCACCTTCAAGCACTTTCAGGAATTGTTTAGATCTCGTGTCGTTGGACAAAGGCCATAATCGCTTACCCGATCCACCGGAGAGAAGTACGATTCTCAATGCAACCACTCCACTCTATATATTTTAAGATGATACGGGACAACTTCTCGTTCGTTACACGGTTACCGTTGATTCCATATACTTAGGCACGGGTGGAGCACTCGCCTTGGAAGAAGAGTCCATATTGGCTGTGTTCACTTCATGTGTCCATATCCGGTAATATCCCGAATTTTTCCCATAAGAGTTATCAATTAATAGGTTAGGCTTCGCCATTAGACAAGACAGGATGTGACCATGTAACCTGGATGTGTGAATCATGCGATAATTCGAGAAGCAGCGTATAGCCTTATTCACAAGGTAGTCGCTATATTTCATCCATATGAATTGGAAAATGGCTCGCGAAGCAGGTTTCTTTAATCCTTTACTGATATAGTAGATTAGCTTTCGCTCGTACTTGTTATACAATGTGGGCCAATCCAGGTAATCTCCATCTAATTTCGAGTCCGTTTGCTCTGCATTTTTCTCAATATCGGTTCTAAAAAAATGAAGTTCCTCACTGGTTGGTGTTCGCTTAACTTCGATAGGCCAAAGCTGATGTGCCATATCTGGAAGAAGCTTTACGTGACAATGTTGGAAGTACGTCGTAGCCAGTTGAAGAGATGACTCATCCCGTACATACAAGTGGAGATCCTTGTGCTGGTTAAAAAGATCAGCGGTTTTGTGAATATTGGATTCTTCTTTATAAAAAATAGTTTGCGGCAAAATAACGACTCTGTGCCTAGGATAATTTTTAACAATTGATTCTCTCACGTTCTGGTGAGCATCATACAAATCTCCGAAATTACCTCCCCCGCTAAGAACGATGATATGATCATCGGGGATGCGAATGTTCTCATGAAAGTCATGCACACTGTATCTTGCAGAAACCCTGATGTTATTGCTTTTAAAAAAGGCTTCCGCTCCCTTCATAATTAGTATATCGCCACCGTTACTATAGACCGGATAATCAATGTAGTAAATCTTCGAATGAGGAGGTACAACCTCAAGGATCGATTCAAGTCGTTTTTTCAACTCATCCATGGGATGAATCTTTTGCACGTTTGACATCTCTTCTGGCTCCTTTAATAAGATTTTTTTCTCTCCATTTTTGCTTGAGGAAGGCCATATCTTCATTGTTATACAACATTTTGTGCATCGGCATTTTGAAAATAATCGTTACGGATATTAACGACATCAGCATACGGACAAAGGAACCAAGTAACAACGCCAGCCCTAAACCGTATAGCCCGAACATCGGTGTAAGCACAAAAAACAACGTGATCGTCACAGCAAGCGCAATGACCTGCCGAAGCACGATAACGCCGGGTCTCCCCAGCGCATTAAATGCGGAAGCCAGAATCCATGATCCTCCGCCAACAATACACTCCAGAGATAACAGATAAAATACACCGCTGGCCTCCAGAAATTCCGGGCCAAACAACAAACCAATAAAAAAACGACCAATCAGCATACTCGGTATGATGATGATCGTCATAAGTACCATACTAATGCGAAAAGCTCTGCCAACAAGAGACAACACCTGTTGCTGCTCCATGCCGGCTACCTTTGGAAAAATGACATTGGTGATTGCCGTCTGCACAACATTAAACATACGTGACAGGGCAAACACAACCGAATATAATCCGAAATCTTTGGGCGTCAGCAGAGCCAAAATAATAATTTTGTCAAACTGGCTATACAACGTGCCCAGCAGCTCTACACCATATACACGAAGGCCATAGCTGAATAAATGAATCCCTGTTCGAATCTGAGCTACCAGCTTGCTGACGGAACTGAATATTTGCTGACGCATCGCAATCATATAACAGGTCAATACCAGTATAGTGCTGGCTAAGCTGATCATAATGGCTCTTTCCACGGTTAATACCTGGGCTATCCACAATAGTACCAATCCTACCAGATTCAATAAGGGAGCCAGCAAGCGCGACAGATTATAAATATGGAACTTGTCGGTTCCTTGTGCGGCGGCTGCAAGCACACCCATGAACAGCATCACTGGAACCATGGATACGGTATACCATCGTGCAATAGTAATGACAGATTCTGAATATCCAGATAACCAGACAGGGATACCAAACCAACTAATCAACCCGGCGATGATACTAATCGGAATCTGAACGGCAAAACTCATACTGATATAAACAGGGAGTTGCTGACTGTTCTTTTTGACATTGTAAATTAACGAAGTGGGCAGGCCAAATGCGGCCAAACCCGAAATGAATGCAGGCCAAAATAAAACGGCAGCGAGTTCCCCTTTCCCCGTCGCTCCGAACATACGGGCTGTAATAATTGAGGTTAACGTGGTCACAGCCATAATGAGAATATTCGCCATGCTGGTCATGACAATGGTCTGAATAATGCTTCGCTGCCTTGGTTTTCGGGCAATCGCCATGTTCATCAGGTGTTCAGCCCTCTGCCATTTCGGAGAGACCCTACAATCGTGCCGTTCCGATAAGATATTTTGACTAATTGGCTCATGACCTTCTGTACATTATTCATATATAACAACATCATCAGCCCTGCTTGTGCAATTCGAACAATATGTTTGAACACACCCCAGCCGCTCTTGTTGTAACGTGTTGCATCACTGATTCCCTGCCAATACATGCGCCGCAAGAGCCAGCGTTTATTTAATCTGCTTTTGGAAATTTTGTGCTGTACTGACCCATATGGCGTATAAAATATGGCGTATTTCTCTCGAATTCTGCTGATGAGTTCACTCTCTTCGCTTGAAAGCAAATTATTTCCTACACGCCCTAAGTCTTCGCGAAACGGCTCAATGGAATCAAACACGCTTTTTCGAAAAGACACATTTGCCCCAAAGGGGAAATAGGGCGGCTTCATCTCGGTAACCTGATCCGAAAAGTCCATCAACGTATACAGGCCTATAATCTCATCTGGAATCCAATCTGGCTTGCCGCCTTCCCAGATCGGATCAATTTTTCCGCCTACACAGCCAATCCGCTCATCCCGTTCGAACACCTGAATGACTTCACGAATCCAGGAAGAAGAGGCCAGCGCATCATCGTCCAGAAACATGATAAATTCTCCTTGCGCTTCTCGAATGCCACGGTTCCTAGCATAAGATAGACCAAGCCTACTTTCAAAGATGTAGCGAACTTGATTAGGCCAATCGGCATTCTGAAATAATTCCTTGGTGTTATCTTTGGAGTTATTATCGATAACCAGTACTTCAAATTCAATATCATGATCCTCTTGAGCTAGAACACTTTGGACAGCTTCAACGGTATCCTTCGCTCTGTTATGTGTACATATGACTACCGATGCTCTCATAATTCCACCTCAATGCTTTGTTTTCGTTTCATTCTTCCAGCATGGCTTCCACTGTGTTTTAAGTAGTCTTCGTAGCTCTCCAAATAGGTAAGAGACATCTTCTTCCAATCATTTCGAAGAGCCACTTCTCTGGATACCTTGCCCATCTCATTCAAATAGGCTTTATCCTGCATTAACGTGTTGAGAATGACTGCCAGCCCATCTACATCATTGGCATCTTGCAAAATGACACCGGGAGGGATACTTTCATGATCGTTCTTGATCATTTCAGTTACTCCCGACTCCTTCGTGATAACAACAGGAATACCTGAGGCAAGAGCCTCCAACACGACCAAACTGCAAGCCTCATAACGCGAGGGGAAAATAAAAAGATCCACATTGCGCATGAGATACCCCATATCTTTCCGATAGCCCAGAAAATGGACCCGATCTTCTATGTTTAAGTCTTTAGCCATTTGAGGATAAATACTTCGATCTGTAGATCCCGCCACAACGAGTTCTAACTCAGGTACAGACACCATCGATTTCAATACCGTATCCAGATTCTTTCTCGGACTGCTAATATCACCTGCAAATAAACCTACGACTCGGCCGGAGTTAATATCCATTCTGCTCTTCTCTCCAGCATCACTGGGGTAAAATTCATGGACATCCACTCCATTATGAATAACCTGCACCTTATCGGGATGCGTGCCTAATTGAATCAATTCATGCTTTACTTTCTCTGAAACCGCAATGATTCTGCCACTTTTACGAAAGGCGAATCGTTCCAGATACGCATTCACCAGCGTGTACAGACCAAAATACCATCGTTTCCATGAGCGGTGTACACGGAAGCTATGTACGGGGGATTTTATCCATGTACTGTGCACAAAGTGAACCGCATTGATGTCCCCTCTAGCCCAGGTGATAAAACCATTGACCATCACAAGATCAACTTGCTTTGTTTTTCTTAATTGGCGAATATGGGTGGCACTTTTGAAGGCAAATATTTGGTATCGTAACAGCTGGGGTAACTTGAGCGAAGGAAAAACTTTAATCCATGTAGCTCCCTCATATTCCAGGAGTTCCGGTTCCACCTCATTGGAGATCATAACAACTTCATGGCCTTGTCTTAGGGTTTCGATTGCAATCTCATAATTAACTCTGCCCTGACCCTCCCCTTTAACAACCCTGTGAGTAACGATACATATTTTCATCCTTAATCCTCCCCATTAGGACATGAAGATTGCGGCACTATCCATTAGGCCAATTGCTTCAACAACTGTCCGCGATGCGACCACAGACAATGATTGACCACCCAGTCGTACCCGTTATCCCCCATCGTTCTGGACAGTCCCTCGTCCGTCATTAATTGTTCGATACGCGTAGCAATCTCCTGATCATTAACCGGGTCTACGAGATAACCGGTGATAGTATCCTTCACGGCGTCGGGAATACCGCCACTGTTGCCTGCAATGACAGGTAACCGATAATAGTTGGCTTCCAGGAATACAATTCCGAACCCTTCCACATCACCCTTTTCCTTGATATCCCGACTTGGCATAATGAAGAGATCCGCACATTCATATAACTGATGAAGCTCCTGATCCGTCGTACGTCCTGTAAACACAACGACAGATTCGAGTCCATACTGAGTTACCAGTCGTTCAAGCTCTCCCTTATACGGCCCATCCCCGCAGATAACATACTTCAGATCAGGAATATGCGTAATAACCTGACTCACGGCTTTCAGTGTGACATCATGACCTTTGCGTTCCACAATTCGCGAGACGGTGATCATCACTTTTTTGCCATGCAGACCATACTTATCCCGTAAATCCCCCTGGCTCCCTGTATCCGCATTTAGCTTGTTCACGTTAAGTCCCGGTGGAATAATGACAATCTGAGGCTCCGAAATCCCCAGTTCCACCAGCTTCGACTTCGTATATTGGCTATTGGCAATCACCTTGTCCGCACGCTTCAGAATGAATAACAGAAGTGGGAACAATCGGCTATTAACCATCCCCATCACATCCAGGCCGTGAACGTAGGGGAAGTATTTTACTCTGAAAAGGAATTTCATCAACGGGCCAGCTAGGCCAACCGGGAATATATTCACAAAATGAATCTCATCTGTTTTTTTGCGCCATTTCAACAGAATCAGCTGCATGACCAGAACGAGCTGCGAGAGAATCATCAGCCATTTATTGGATTCTGAAAAAATCCGTTTCCGAATTATTTCAAAATCATGCTTCTGGTCAAACTGCTCTGACTCCGCGGTGTTATTTATTTTATTGGTCAGCACCGTTGTCTCTTCTGCCGGAATCTGTGATATAAGCCCGTAGGCATAATCATGAATCCCTCCCTTTTCAGGCGGGAAATCAATCGCGACAAACACTTTGTTCATAGCTTTATCTCCCTCACAACAATACATTTGGCATGCTTACACCGTGCTCATAATAATGCTGACTGTATCCTTGGCACATTTGTTCCAGGAGAAGAAGGCCGAGTGCTCTTTACCCTGAATGGACATTCGCTGTCCGAGCTCGGGATCAGACATCATCTCTACCAGACGTGAAGCTGCTTCCTGCGGGTGATGAGGATCAAAGTATAGTCCCGCCTCTCCGCACACTTCCGGGATCGAGCCGCGAGAAGACACGATAACCGGACAACCAAGCGCCATCGCCTCCAGTGGCGGTAAGCCAAACCCTTCGTACAAGGAGGGGAAAATAAAACCGGTGGCATGTTCGTAGAGCGCTTTTAACTCCTCATCCGTCACATACCCTACCCAATTCACACCTTCCGAATCGTTCACGGCATGATTGCTGAACACCTTACTGTTCTTGGACCCGACGATGACCACACTCAAATTTTGCGCTTTTACCTCAGGTAAAATGTCCAAGATCAGCTTAAAGTTTTTGTAAGGGTTCATTGTGCTTACGGCCAGTACATACGGGGATTTAATCCCATATTTCTCAAGTGTGCCTTGAGCCGCCTGCCTATGATGAATATGATCGATGCCCAGATGCGTAACGGATACTTTCTGCGCGGCAATTTTGCAATGCTGAATCAGCTCGCCTTTGGAGAAGTTAGATACGGTAATTACCTTTTTCGAAATCTTGCCTAAGCGCACCGTTAAGAACTGATACCAGGATCGAAATGCGAAGGAAAATGCTTTCGGATAACTGAATACGGAAGCATCATGGATCGTCACGACCTGATTGCGTTTGAATGCCGGTCCTGTGTTACACAGGTTAATCAGCAACCCTTTTTTCGCGTACAATGGCAACTCCAGCTGTTCCCACACATGCCCCTTCAATCTGCCAACAATCCGGTGCCGGATATGTTTCAGTTCAAGATGTGTAACCACATTCGCGGGTGAGAGCAGACAAAACTCTACTTTCGTACCGTCTACTTCTCCAGCGTCAATCAAATTATCGATTTCCTTCACAAGTTCAATGGCATATCGCTGAACCCCGGTAACGGTCTGTGTCAGGAAACGGGCATTGATATAGATTGTATTCATGTTAATCTCCATTTCTCTTTGAAATTTCCAAACGGGAAGCCGGCCCGGCGGTTTGGAAGCTAACTTCTACATTTCTCGCTTCGTAATAGAGACTCACGAATTCCTCATTCATTCGATCCGAGCTGAACTTTTCTTTATACACCTGATGTCCCGCTTCACCCATGGCTGCCAGCGTTTCTTTGTCGAGCTGCATTAGTATCTCTCTCAACCCTTCGAGTCGTTCGAGTTCAAAGATGTAGCCATTCACGCCATGCGTCACCAGTTCTGGCAACGAGGCCCGATTGCTTGCGATGACGGGTTTGTGGTTTTTCATCGCTTCCAGCGCGACCAGGGGTAACCCTTCCCACCTGGAAGGCATAATGATCGCATCACACTGCTCGTAATAGTGATCAATCTCTGCATTATTGACCCACCCTAACCGGATCATATTGTCGGTAAAGATCCATTCGTTCTTTTCCAACACGCTGTCTCCGATGATGTATAACTGAATACGCTGCTGCAGCTCGGGATATTGCCTGAATGCGTCCAGCAACAGATCCAGTCCTTTCTGCCGATCGTATCTGCCCACAAACAAGAGCCGAATCATGCTGACCTGCTCTTCCTTCTCATGCTTCTGCACAATGACTTGCGACGACTCTTCGTCCTTGCGGGGCTTGCGATCACGCAGGCCACTGTATACGAATCGGGATTTGGCTGGAGACATGCCCATTCGAATCGATTGCTCCATCTCATATTTTGAAATGTTCACGATATAGTCTGTTTTGAATTCCAGTATCTTTTCAATCAAGAAATAAGCCTTTTTATGCAAAGGTTTGGTATCCATCAAAAAAGACCAGCCATGTGAGCAGTAGAAGATACTCGCTTTGCGCGGGGTGAAAAAAAACAAGCCCCTTGCGAGCATACCCGCAAATGAGCTGTGTACATGAATGATATCCGGCTCAATCCGCCGAATAGCTTGGTGAATCTGTCTCATCGCTGAGAAAAAGTGCTTTGGATGGCGCTTGTAGTTGTAACGAATAATATGTTCTGGCTCCAGATCAAAATCCTTGGCTGAGTTATAATCACTCATCAATACATAAACCTCAAACCGGTTACGCTGGTAGGACACCAGCTCGTTTACATACGTGGCTACACCACCGACCACATATTCTCCGATGTGCAAAATCTTCATATTCACTCACCCGCTTTATATGGTATATCACCTGCATTACGATGCTGATATAGTGCCATGCCTATGAACATCCAGAAAAAAACGTTCGCAGGGAACAACTCAAGAACGTTGGTTGTCATACTTGCCGTAGCCACTCCTGCGCCGAGGGCTATAGCCACCTGAGGAAGTCTGGAAACTGTCGGGTAAGGTGAGGCATTCATTCGTCTAACCAGTGTGATCAACAGCCACATGAATAACATCAAAAAATAGACAAGCCCGATCCAGCCTGTCTGTTCGTACAAGGAAAAGTATTGGTTATCCACTGCAAAATTACTGGAGTTCAGACCCATCATATGTGTGCGCCGGCTGGCAGCACCAACCGAACCAATTCCGTTGCCGATCATGCCATTCATGGTGAATGGCGAGGTTAGGCTACTTCCCCATATCTGTAACCGATCCAGCAGGGATGAACTGGAGAGCAGATTTTTGGACTGTAGCAACCTGCCTCCGAAAAACACAACCGCTGGCAGTGTCAGAAAAACAACCGCCAGAACTAACATATTCTTTTTGCTGTACTTTCGAATCTGAAGTAAAAAAAGAACCACTTGATATACACACCAGAGTAATAAAGCTGATCGAATCGTAGATAAGAGCAAAAAACCGATCGTCAGCAACTGGATCATCAGGCGAAAGCTGCGATGTTTCACTGCCATCTTGGTATGCTCTGCAATGATGCCTGTCATTACCAATGCATACGCATAACCATCAGGCGAGTACGTAATGGAGGATAGACGCGGCACACCCTCAAGATAGTTTTTGATGTTTACGCCGTATACGAATCCCATAGTGATTAACTTTTCTATACCCAGCGCATATTGGGCGCACCATCCTGCAATGAGCATAATAAAAATAACCAGATTGGTTCTGGCAAATGCGTACATTCCACCCTGCTCGGCCATAAACATGCCTGCAAACAGCATCACCAGCGGTAAAAGCGTGATTTTGATTCCATAGACTAACGTGACCATGCTGGAACCGACAAGAACATTTAACGATCCGAGCACGATGAGGGAGGCCAGTATAAACAGGAATAGATTCAGAAAATGAATCTGCTGGCGATATACCCGGGCAAGCGTATATACCGCAAGCAGCAACATGCCTGCATCCTTTAACGAACGAATCACAATATTATCGACGTAGATCGAAACCAGGCCATAAATGGACAAATAAAGGAGTAAGACATGAATCAATATTATGATGGAAGAGGTAGGAGCAGCAGACCTCGCTTGAACTAATGATGACGATTTGACGTTCAGAGGATTCATGTACATCTTAACCTTCACCTCCAATTAACTTCTCGTAGATGATCGCATGTCTGGTGAGAAGATAATCTTCATTAAAGGATAGGCTGTGTTCGCAGCATCGTAGCATTAATTCGTTTTTTTCAGCTTCAGATAATGAATAGTAATGGAGGATTGCATCACGGATCGCATCGGCACGATGAGCGGTGAAGGAGAAGGTGTCCGCATCCAGCAAAATCTCGGGCATACCCCCAACCTTAGAAGCGTAGACTGGCGTACCTGCTTGATACGATTCAATGACTACTCTGCCAAAAGGTTCATCCCAGGTGGAAGGTACAATGGTAAGATCCATCTTTTTCATCTGGGAAGTGATCTCCTTTTTATCGATTTTGCCCACGAACACGATCCGGGAATCAGTCCCTGCGAGTTCTTGTAATGTATGGAGCAGAGGACCATCCCCGTGGATGAACAGCTTTCCCACGATCTGCTGATCGAGTTTTTGCACCGCTTCAATCAGATACTGAACACCCTTGACCTCGGTTAATTGTCCAAAATATCCAACATGAAGGGGTTGCTGGTGACGAACCGTTTTCCCCGCATTGACATGCTGAACCTGATCATCACGCTCAACAATGTTATGAATGACATGTTTGGACGCGTGCGCGAAAAATCCCAGTTCGATATGCTTGTTAAGCACATGCTCGGATATGCCAATAACAGAAGAAACCCTGCGGCTGTAATGTTTGGAAATCTGTCTGTAGAACCTGGAGTATGCCGAGATTGCAATGGGCTCAATTAACGAAAAATCCCGCAACGTATGCACAACCGGAATGTTCAGTTCAAAAGCCGCTTTCCAGATCGCAAGGCTTAGTCCCGGAATATTCTGAGTGTGGATCAGGGCAGGACGTTTCCTCATCAGATATTGTTTAATATGCTGGTATTGCTTCACATTAAAAATATCCTGGATGCGCCATAATACTTTGTCAGAAGTGCTGGCCTGCCTTGCTGTATCACCGATCCAATACCGATTGTTAAACGGTAGCCGCGAGATTTCAATCCCGTTCACTGTATCCGTCTGCACCCCGCCCTCCTTGTGTCCACCTACGGTAATGACTTTCACGTCATAACTGGACTCCAGCGTCTGGGCCAGAATTTGTGTCGATATCTCGGCTCCCCCAATAATATGGGGTGGGTATAAACTGTGAGCAATCAATATAGTTTGCACGGTTCTCAACTCGCTTTTATTCAGCTTCATTGTTAGCAGTTCAGTGTTATCCAGTTTCCTGTACCTGCAACATCGATCGATAATGCTCTATCGTGCGTTTCAATCCCTCTTCCAGACCAATCTCCGGCTCCCAGTTTAATATTTCACGAGCTTTATCAATCACTGGACGTCTAACCTTCGGATCATCTTCAGGTAAAGGCAAGAATACAACCCTACTGTCCGATTGCGTAAGTTGTTTCACCAAATGAGCAACCTCAAGGATTGTGTATTCTGTAGGATTGCCGATGTTAATAATCTCTCCATCAGCCCGATCTTCTGCCATGAAAGCTTGTAACCCCCGGATGTTATCATCCACATAACAGAAGGATCGGGTCTGTGAACCATCCCCATACACCGTAATATCCTGACCTGTCAGCGCCTGCGTTACAAAATTAGATATCACCCTGCCGTCATCATTACGAAGACCGGAAGAATACGTGTTAAAAATACGCGCAACCTTCACGGAAACACGTTGTTTCGTGTAGTATTCATAACAAAAAACTTCGCCCAACCGTTTGGCTTCGTCATAGCAGGCTCGTGGCCCCCACGTATTTACATTGCCTCGATAACTCTCCGGCTGCGGATGAATCTCGGGATCGCCATAGGCTTCACTTGTACTGGAATACAAAAACTTGGCACCTTTGACCCGGGCCAGTTCCAGCATATGATAGGTTCCTCGCGTGTTCACCCAGATCGTGCCGATGGCATCTGCTTGATAGAACTTCGGTGAAGCAGGCGAAGCCAGATGATAGATTTCATGTACCTGCTGATCAACGAAAAAATCCATTGTATCGGGAAGTGTAACATCTGCTTCATGGAATACAAAATGAGGGTTCTCCATAACCTCTGCCAGATTGCGGATCATACCTGTTGAAAGATTATCAATCCCTGTAACCTGATGACCCTGGCCAATTAAGGATTGCACGAGATGAGAGCCAAGAAATCCGGCAGCACCTGTCACTACAATATGTTTCATTACATCACACTCCAAATTATGATCCAAAATGGTCAAAAGGTGTTGCTTTTAATCATGACGCCGATGGTTTTAAAAATGATGGTGATGTCCATTTTCATAGAGACATTGGAAATATAGTGGAAGTCATACTGGAGATTATGGTGAATAGGCTCCTTGCGAGCCTCGCTCACCTGCCACAATCCCGTAATTCCCGGTTTCACCAGAAACCGTCTGCGCTCCAGATCGGTATAACATTCCTCCACAATCCGTTTCATTTCAGGTCTCGGGCCGATAAAACTCATATCCCCTTTGATAATGTTAAGCAGCTGCGGCAGTTCGTCCAGACTCGTCTTGCGCAATATTCTGCCCAGTCGTGTAATCCTCGGATCATGACTGGTCGTTGGCGAAAGGCCATATTTCGGTGCGTCCGTACGCATCGTTCTAAATTTATAGATGTTAAATTTGACTCCGTTTTTCCCGTACCGTTCCTGCTTAAAGATCACGGGCCCTTTGGAATCCAGTTTAATCAAAATAGCTGAAAGCAGCATGACCGGTAATGTGATCAGCAGTAACAGAATGGCGATAACAAAATCGACCAATGGCTTCATCACATCCGTATACCCGCCAACACGTTGTGAGTATGGCTGCTCAAGTACTGCGGCATTCCCCTCTTTAACCAAGGTTTCCCCACTCCCAAAGTATTCCGGTCCTGATAGCTTCACAGACTATCCCCTCCAGCTACAAGGATTTGATTCATTTGTTCCTTCATTAGAATCTCTTCAATCGCCATCAACACCGGTGCGCGCAACTCTTTATTTTTGAGTGCAAAATCTAAAGTTGTAAGGATGTACCCCAGCTTCTCCCCTACATCAAAGCGGGAACCTTCAAAGTCATAGGCACTGATTCCTTGATCAATATTCAACTTTTGCAACGCATCTGTAAGCTGAATTTCGCCTCCTGCGCCTACATTTTGCTCTTCCAGATATTCGAAAATTTTCGGAGTCAAAATGTATCGTCCCATAATTGCCAGGTTGGACGGTGCCGAACCTAGTGGCGGCTTCTCAACCATACTCTTTACAGAAGATAAGCGTCCTTCTGTGTGCAGTGGATCAATAATCCCATAGCGATATGTTTCACTCGGACTTACCGTTTTCACGCCAAGTACCGACTGCTCTACCTTTTCATACTGCTGGATTAGCTGTTTCAGGCACGGTACTTCTGAAACGACGATATCATCACCAAGCAGTACAGCAAAAGGTTCATTGCCTATGAAATTACGGGCACACCAGACCGCATGCCCAAGTCCAAGGGCTTCCTTCTGTCTTATGTAATGAATATCCACGTTGGAGGACTTCCGGACTTCTTCCAGCAAACTGAGCTTTCCTTTCTCAAGCAGGTTATGCTCCAGTTCAAACGCACTATCAAAATGATCTTCAATCGCACGTTTTCCTTTGCCCGTCACGATAATAATATCTTCGATCCCGGAAGCGACTGCCTCTTCAACGATGTACTGGATAGTCGGTTTGTCCACAATAGGGAGCATTTCTTTAGGCATTGCCTTTGTAGCAGGTAAAAAACGGGTCCCCAATCCAGCAGCAGGGATAATTGCTTTTCTCACCTTTGTCATAGATATCACCCTATCCATTTTTTTATTTGACCTCATAAAACCATGAAAACATGAAATAAATGATTCATAATAGGGCATTGAACCCCTCCTCACATCACACCCCTGACGATACACGTCTAAGGTACACTACCCACAGTGTGACCGAGTGCCTACCATGATAGAGGTATAGTAGACATGACCTTTTAAGATGATTTAAAAAGGGAATTAAATTCTCACGCCTGTTATTTTTCCCCGTAACTATTATTGCGGCTTTTGGGTATCTGCACATTGTTCAGCACAGCGCCCAGAATACGTGCGTTCACATGTTCAAGATGAGCTTTCGCCTTTTTGACCAGATCCTTTTTCACCTTGCCTGCATTCACCACAAGAATGACACCATCACACAAGGAACTGATAATTAATGCATCGGTCACGGTCAGAACCGGCGGTGTATCGAACAAAATAACATCGTACTCTTCCTTTAAACCCTCAAGGAGTGCCGTCATCTTACGTGAACCAATCATCTCCGAAGGATTAGGAGGAATCGGCCCGGAAGACAAAACATGTAAACCTTCTACTCCGGTTTCTCGAAGCACTTCGGTCACTTGGTATTGACTTGATAACACACTGGTCAGTCCTACATGATTGGGTATATTAAACATCAGATGTACTGCCGGTTTACGTAAATCTGTGTCCATCACCAGAACCTTTTTGCCTTCCTGCGCATAAGTGACTGCCAAATTACCAATCGTCGTTGTTTTCCCTTCACCTGATGATGCCGAGGCAATCATGATCGTCTGAATCTGACTGTCTATGGATGAAAACTGAATATTGGTGCGTAGCTTTCGATAAGCTTCGGAGGAATTAGATCTGGGATTAGCCATCGTTACTAGGCCTACTCGTTCATTGGTTAATCGTGACATACTGTCCATCACCTACCTGTTTTTGAGATATGGATGACTGTTTGGATATACGGCTCTCTTCTTTTCTAATCTTGGAGATGACAGCAAGTGCAGGAAGATTTAATTCTTTCTCCAATTCATCTTCCGTTTTCAAGGTGTCATCCAAATATTCCAGCAGGAATATAAACCCTACTGCCAGTAGCAGTCCGACAATAAAGCTAATCAAAATATTGATGATGGGGTTGACGTTAATAGGATTGGAGGAATCCGTAGGTTTCGCTTCACTTAGGATCGTGACATTGTCTACTTTCATAATTACGGGGATTTGAGATTTAAACACTTTCGCAACTGCGTTTACGGTTTTTGCGGCTTTTTCGGATGATAGCCCCGTAGCTGTTAGACTCATAACCTGGGACTCATTGGCGGTGGAAACTTGGATGTTCTGCCCTAATTGATTCCCGGTCATACCAAGATCGGGGTATGTCGATGCCACTTTATCGAGGATTGCAGAAGATTTAATAATCTCCATATAGGAGTTGATCACTTTGATGTTCGTCTGAATCGTGCTAATATCCAAACTCGGAACACCTTGGGCATTATATGCCTGGTTGACGATTAATTTGGCGCCTGCTTCATAGATCGGTACAGTAAAAAAGTAGTTTTTGACACCTGCACCAATACAAGCCACAGCTACGAAGGCAACAATAATCCAGATGCGTTTACGTAAAATGTGTAAATACTCTTTGAGTTCCATTCGATTTTCCTCCCATATAAGTCAGCCATGATATGTGACTATGTATTTGGTACATCAGCAGCTGTTCACCAGAACAAAAAGCTTCGCTTTTTCTTGGCTGGTATCACAGCTGAAATACGTTGATTATTGCAAATGGATCGTGCATTATCTTGAAAATGTTGAATATAGCCACGGCCCAACCGCCGTTCAAGCAACGGATATACAACATCCAGCTTGAACGTTCGATGTTTCGTATCGTGTGCATCTGATGAAATGAAATGAAACCCGTTTTCTTTGCAAAAATGAAAACACCACTTCTGAACTTTTCGCCCGAAAAGCCCAGTGAATGATTCCGCCGTAAGCTGGCATAGTCCACCTTGAATCAAATAATCGGACAGCAGCAATGGCTTTTTCAAAATGACAAGGTTACGTTCCGGATGAGCGATAATAGGGGTAATTCCCGCGATTCGCAGTTCGTGCAGTATTCCGGGGAACTGTGAGGGAATATGACCAAAGGGTAACTCCAGCAACATGTAACGACTACCGGCCAGTGTGCAGCACTTTCCTGCATACAAGTCTTCAATCAGCCCATCGTGCACTCTGATCTCCTGACCGGGATCAATCTGCAAACGGATATTTCGTTTGGCAAGCTCAGCACGAAACATATGAACAGCCTGATTGACTACCTTTGGTTCATTGTTGTAATGTCCGTTCAGGTGATGCGGAGTTGCAATAATGGAGGTAATTCCTGAAGCTACTGCCTTCTCAGCCATCGCAACGGACTGCTCCATTTGAACAGGACCATCATCCAGACCGAATAATATGTGGCAGTGCATTTCAACCATATCCAAACTTCCTCAATGTATGCTCCTCCTCGCCCCTTTATTCATTGCGCAAATGCTTTTGGTGTTAAAGAACTAATGCATAACGCTACGAAATATAGTAAAATGGCGTTAAGTACATGCTTGTTCAGAAATTGTTCAGATTCACCCTCATCCTATATGGTAAAATCAATGTAACGATACGGCTTTAACTGTGGAGATGGATCTGCTGCATTCCCATATGTAGAACGGGGAACCGCCTCAAATTCAACTTCAGTAAGCATTCTGTTTAACTGTCCAGTTATATATAGTGTTTGCTCTTTCTGAATATGCAAGTTTGAATGATACAATATCAACTCTCCAAAAGGCTGTTTCCATTGCAGTTTGGCATGAAGCCTGACACATACACGGCTGTCTTCTACATCCAAACCTAGTACCATTTCTGATAATACGGGTAAGTTCAGGTCGCTCAGGAAAGTGATCGCTTGTGTATCCATACCAAGCAACAGGACGGGACGTCTTTTGCGATCTACCATTTTCCCATGAAACTCCTGAATGTACATATGGACATTTGGTTTCAGATCGGCCCATTCCTGAAGAATTTTTGAATTCATGATTTCATTCCTTTAGAATGGATTGGCCAGCATGGGCGAGACTCTTTTACTTTTAGCAGGTATAACGCTCAGTCCATGAGGAAATACTTAAAATACTATTTAATGATACATTTTGTAACTCCATACGTTCAATTTACGATACAATACGTATCATGTCAAGCGGTATTTGGACATGGTTCTTTTGATTTACGACAATATGAGCTGTCCTTAGACAGACCTATTTAAGAAGTGAAGTATATGAGACGAATGAGGCGTAGTACCTTTGCAGGAAAGCTTCCCTGATCAAAAACTTGGCTCAGGATTGTTTCAATATATATGATGGTGTTCAGGGGGAAATAGCTTATGAGCTACGGAAATCGCATTGCTGAATTACGAGAACAGCGGGGACTTACTCAAGAAGAACTTGCGAACTCCATTCATATTACCAGAGCGGCTCTTTCCCACTACGAGAAAAACCGGCGCAAACCGGATTTCGAGGTGTTAACGCGGCTTGCTGACATTTTCGATGTGTCCATTGATTATTTGATTGGACGTACGAAGCAAAGTGATATGGTTATGGATGAAGACGTGCGTGAATTCGTGGATGCGCTTGAATTGTCAGATAAGGAAGTGTTAGAGCGCTTTGATCTGATGATTGATGGTAAACCTTTAACGGAGGAAGAAGCTCGTCGTTTTATCGCTTTTGTACGAATGGAACGCAGTATGGATTAATCATACGATACCCGAAAAGAAAACCCAGTTTCCGAGTACTTCCTGCTCCGGTTTCTGGGCCTTTTTGTGTATCATAATTCCCTCCATTCCTTGGTGTGCACTGGTTCATGTACGCTTGTTGTCGGAGGATACGAAATGTTTCAAACGCTCCGGGTCGATTCCACATTGCAGTAAAACTTTCATGATGTCCATCCGGGTTGCTTCGACTTTGTTACCTGTCGGCTTAGAATCGCCCATGTTTGGATGCTTCATCTTCATTCCGCTAACCTCTCTTATCTTAATACTTTCTCTGCACTCCAAAAACTAAACCTAATTATACTTTAGAACGTTCCTCGATGTTGTCGTCTCATGGCGATAACGTTTTTTGAGCGGGTTCTAATTTTGTCGAAAGCAAAAAGGAGCCTTATAACGCCGTTCTGGCGGCTATAAGACTCCTTTTGTTTTAAAGCTTTTCTTTTAATTAGGAAAATAAACGAAACATTAACCTCCGGTGCGCGCAAGCTCACGCATATTCGCTTCAAATGCGGCCAGCAAAGCGGCTTCACCTGTCAGACCTGTCGCCTGTACCCGCTCGATCTGTTCCGTCATACGTTTGAAGTCCTTCGGAATGACACGCACAAATTGATTCAGGGAATCCTGCCATGTATCCAGGATACGCTGACCTGCAGCACTTCCCGTAAGTGCTACGTGCCGTTGAATCATGCCAAGCAAATCTTCACTTTCAGAAGCATCCTCGACACGCTCCAAAAGAACCATTTCCAGATTGCAGCGTTGCAGGAATGCGCCTTTTGGATCATACACGTAAGCAATACCTCCGGACATCCCTGCTGCAAAGTTACGACCTGTATCGCCGAGTACTACGACACGCCCACCTGTCATGTATTCACAGCCATGATCGCCTAAACCTTCAACAACCACTTTGGCTCCTGAGTTACGTACAGCGAAACGCTCTCCGGCAATACCGCGGATATACGCTTCCCCACTAGTCGCCCCATATAAAGCGGTGTTTCCGATAATGATGTTGTTCTCCGCTTCGAATGTCGCTTTTGGTGAAGGCATAACAATCAGCTTACCTCCTGACAATCCTTTACCTACGTAGTCGTTGGAGTCTCCTTCTACCGTGAGCGTCATGCCTTTTGGTACAAAAGCACCAAAGCTTTGTCCAGCTGAGCCAACAAATTTAAATTTAACCGTATCCTCAGGCAAACCAGCAAGACCATATTTACGTGTAATCTCACTACCTAGGATGGTACCCACTGCACGGTTCACATTGGTAATCGGAAGAACCGCTTCAACAGGTTGACCGGATTCAATAGCTGGCTGTGCGAGTGGCACGAGTTGTTGCATATCCAGCGTTTCTTCTAATTGGTGATTCTGATGCTGTGTACGGTAACGTGCAGCGCCTTCCGGCAGTTCAGGCACATGCAGCAATACAGACAGATCCACACCTTTTTTCTTCCAGTGATCCACAGCTTCTACCGTTTCGAGGCAATCTGTACGTCCAACCATTTCCTGAATGGTACGGAAACCAAGATCAGCCATAATCTCACGCATGTCTTCTGCGACGAAACGCATAAAGTTCACGACATGTTCAGGATCTCCCATGTAGTTTTTACGCAGTTCCGGATTTTGTGTTGCCACACCAACTGGACAAGTATCCATTTGGCAGACACGCATCATGATACAGCCCAGTGCTACGAGTGGTGCAGTAGAGAAACCATATTCTTCTGCTCCAAGCAACGCAGCAATAGCCAGGTCGCGCCCGTTCAGCATTTTGCCATCTGTTTCAAGAACAACACGATCACGCAGATTGTTCAGCATCAACGTTTGATGTGTCTCTGCAAGTCCAAGCTCCCACGGCATACCGGCATGACGGATGGAACCTTGAGGAGATGCCCCCGTTCCGCCGTCGTAACCGCTGACCAGGATAATGTCCGCACGACCTTTAGCTACACCTGCAGCAATCGTTCCGACACCGACTTCTGATACCAGCTTCACGTTAATTTCGGCACGCGGATTAGCATTTTTCAAGTCATAGATCAATTCTGCCAAGTCCTCAATCGAATAAATATCGTGATGCGGCGGCGGTGAGATCAGACCTACACCTGGTGTAGAGCCGCGAACTTCTGCTACCCAAGGATATACTTTACGGCCTGGCAGTTGTCCGCCTTCACCTGGTTTAGCCCCTTGTGCCATTTTGATCTGAATCTCGTCAGCATTGACCAGATAGTTGGAAGTTACACCAAAACGTCCGGATGCAACTTGTTTGATCGCACTGCGACGGGAATCCCCATTGCTGTCTTTCACGAAACGAGCCGGGTCTTCTCCGCCTTCACCAGTGTTGGATTTACCACCCACACGGTTCATGGCGATTGCCAAATCTTCGTGAGCTTCTTTACTGATTGAACCGAAGGACATCGCACCCGTTTTGAAACGACGCATGATGTTTTCTACGGATTCTACTTCTTCGAGCGGAATGGATGCTCCGACCGGTTTTAGTTTCAGCATGGAACGAATGGTGAGCAGTTGATCATTCTCACCCTGTACGAGTTTGGAATACTTTTTGTACAGCTTGTAATCGCCCGTACGTACAGCGTGTTGCAATGTGTGGATCGTTTGCGGGTTGAACAAATGCTCTTCCCCGTCGTTCCGCCATTGGTATTCACCGCCGGAATCCAGCACTTTATCATTGCCGTCCTTATCTGTGAAAGCTCGGTTGTGATGTGTCAGCGCCTCTGCTGCTACTTCCTCCAGACCGATACCACCGATTCGTGAAGGTGTCCAAGTGAAGTAACGGTCAACGAAATCTGATTTCAGACCCACCGCTTCGAAAATTTGAGCACCGCGATACGATTGGATCGTTGAGATACCCATTTTGGACAATATTTTAATAACGCCTTTAGTTGCGGCTTTAATGTAGTTTTTCACGGCTTTCTCATGGGAAATGCCGCGCAGCAAACCTTGCTGAATCATATCATCCAGCGTTTCAAATGCCAGATAAGGGTTAACCGCGCTTACGCCATAACCCAGAAGCAATGCGTAGTGGTGAATATCACGCGGTTCTCCCGATTCGAGCAAAATGCTGACTTTTGTTCTTGTACCCTGACGAATCAGGTGGTGATGCAGACCTGCAACAGCCAGCAACGCCGGAATTGCTGCATTCTCGGCATCCACACCGCGGTCAGACAAAATCAAAATATTGTGTCCTTTGTCGATGACCCGGTCTGCTGCTTCAAAGAGCAAGTCCATCGCTTTACGCAACCCTTCGGCTCCTTCTGCTGCGGTGAAGAAGATCGGAATCGTCATGGAACGGAAGCCCGGACGACGAACGTGGCGGATCTTCGCAAAGTCTTCATTAGACAATACCGGTGTATCCAGACGAATCTGGCGACAGCTCTCCGGTTCAGGGTTAAGCAGGTTACGCTCCGGACCAATCGTTGTCGCTGTAGAGGTAACGATCTCTTCACGGATCGCATCAATCGGCGGATTGGTTACCTGTGCAAACATCTGTTTAAAGTAGTTATACAGGCGTTGCGGACGATCGGACAGAACAGCCAGCGGTGCATCATAACCCATGGAGCCTGTAGCTTCCATTCCTGTGGATGCCATTGGCTCCAGCACTTTGCGCAGTTCTTCAAATGTATATCCGTATGCAAGTTGAAGTTGCGTAACATTGTCATGTTTAGGGTCTGGAAGCTCCGGTGCTTCCGGCAACTCGTTCAGATCCATCAAGTGCTCTTCAAGCCACTCTTCGTAAGGATTCTCTGAAGCAATGAGCGCTTTGACTTCTTCATCAGAGATAATACGGCCCTCTTGAGTATCTACGAGCAACATCCGTCCTGGACGCAGACGATCTTTGTACAGAATGTCTTCCGGTGCGATATCCAGAACACCGACTTCGGAAGAAAGAATGATTCGGTCATCCTTCGTTACATAATAACGGGCAGGACGCAAACCGTTACGGTCAAGCGTAGCCCCGATCTGTAAACCGTCCGTAAATGCCATAGCCGCAGGGCCATCCCATGGCTCCATCATTGTGCTGTGGTATTCGTAGAACGCCTTTTTCGCAGGGTCCATACCTTCATCGGTGCTCCATGGCTCAGGAACCATCATCATCGCCACGTGTGGCAGGGAGCGTCCGCTTAGATACAGGAATTCCAGCGTGTTATCAAACATTGCTGTATCTGAACCGTCCGGATTAATGACCGGTTTTACTTTTGCAATGTCATCGCCGAACAGTTCGCTTTCGAACAAGGACTGACGCGCATGCATCCAGTTCACGTTACCACGCATTGTATTGATCTCACCGTTGTGGATCATGAAACGATACGGGTGAGCACGTTCCCAGCTCGGGAAGGTGTTCGTACTGAAACGGGAGTGTACGAGTGCAATCGCGGATTCAACCAGTTCTTCCTGCAGATCCAGATAGAACTTGCCCACCTGCTCGGTTGTCAGCATGCCTTTGTAGACCACTTTACGGCAAGACAAGCTCGGCAGGTAGAAGGATTCTCCTTCCGCCTCGTCTGCGGAATAACGAATGGCCAGTTCAGCACGTCTGCGAATGACATACAATTTGCGTTCAAATGCAAGCTCATCTTTCACTTCATCCGATCTTCCGATAAATACCTGACGTACGTAAGGCTTCGCTGCCAGTGCAGAACGGCCCAGCATCTCATCATACGTAGGTACATCCCGGAAGCCCAGGAAGGTCTGTCCTTCTTCTTCAATAATCTTCTTCAGGCTCTCTTCATGTGCAGTACGAACTGCCGGATCATGAGACAAGAACAGCATGCCTACGCCATAAAATCCCTGTTCAGGCAATGCAAAACCGAGTCGCTCTGCTTCCTTTGCAAAATAACGATGTGGAATCTGAATCAGGATGCCTGCTCCGTCACCGGAATTCGGTTCACTTCCCTGACCCCCACGGTGCTCCATATTACTGAGCATGGTCAGTGCCTGACTAACGATATCGTGTGAAGGTACTCCTTTGATGTTGGCAACAAAACCCATACCACATGCATCTTTTTCGAATTGTGGGTCATACAGACCTTGTTTTGGAGGTAATCCGATGTGTCTCATGGAACGCAACCTTTCTATAATGAAGTATTTCGGAAAGATCAAGAACATAACAACAGGCAACAATGAAACGGGAGGAGCCGGCATTTCGCTTGAGATAAGCCTGCCTGCTGAGATGGAGAGGTGACAGCTTGAGCCATCTGTTGTAAGCCTGGTATTGCGGTAAGGACCGCGATTATTGCGAAGGACTGACGCCGGTAATCCGGTAACAGCATATATACAACAACACGTAGCCGCTGGCACGACTACTCAAGATGGAGCGACGTTTTTTGATATAGTTCTATTATTTTAACACCGACCTAACATCAGCGCAATTTAAACTTTTTAATACCTCTGATAAGAATTGTTTTGCAGTACAGCTTTAGTGTGTTGACGTTTAAAAACATCTCTTTTTCGAATAATTATACACGTTTTATAGCAGAGCACAACTGATTTTAATTGCTGATAAAAGAAAATCGTTCCATATCCAGCCTACGTTTGACCATATTTTCGCAATTTTCATGCTCCAGCTTCCAATATAACTTTCTATTTTCATAGCATTGAATACAAAATGGCCTGCAGCTTATTTTCGCGCCGCAGGCCATTTGCACTATTTGACTACTATATTGCATAATTTCGATACATATGCTTTAACTTTTTTTGCAGAAAGTTGTGCGAATTATCTTCTTGCTTCATTCATTAAACTGTCAAAGGCTGACCGCTTTCTGCTACTTCAGCTTCTTTCTTTGTACGTCGGCCGTTCAGGAGGAAGTACGTCAGCGTCAGCAGCACAGATACAGCTGCATAGATGCTAAGTATTTCAGCCTGATGCCACATCACATTGAAGTTACCACTGGAGACAACCGCTCTGAGGCCCATAATGCTGTGTGTCATCGGCAGCCACTGACTAATGGATTGCAGCCATGAAGGAATCAGTTCTACTGGGAATGTACCCGCACTCCCTGCAAGCTGAAAGACCAATAGCAGGATGATCACATAACGTCCAGGCAGATCAAGCCAAGTAACCAGCGCCTGAACGATCAGCATGAAGGTCAGACCCGTTATAATCGTAAACAGATAAAACAGTCCTGTACTATGTGTCTCCAGTCCGAGACCGTAAAGCATAAAGCTCGCTACAATAACGGACTGGAAGATGCTCACCGAACCAAATATCAGTGTGCGGCTTACGAAACGATTCCAGCCTGTTGCTCCAGGTACAGACGTTTCACGCATTTTCAAGACAATAGTAGAGATCAGTGATCCTACGAACAGACCGATGGACAGGAAAAATGGTGTCATGCCTGTTCCATAATTACTTACGTTCTCTGCCTTGTTCTCGGAAGAACTCACCGGTTCTGCAAACATATTCACAACTTCATCTGTTTTCTTCACTTCGGATGTTTTCTGAGCTGCATCTTTCAGCTTCGTGGCCAGTTCACCAGAACCGTCTTTCAGTTCTGTAAGACCATTAGCCAGTTTACCGGCTCCATCACCCAGCTGTTTGGAACCGTCAGCCAGAGATGAAACACCGCCGCTAAGTTTACCAACACCTGTCTGTAATGCAGCCGTACCTGTACCTAGCTGTTTCGCACCAGCTGCCAGTTGTGTACCGCCAGTGGCTGCTTCACCCAATTTGCTGCTGAATTGTTTCAAGCCGTCGGAGAGCTTTGCTCCACCCTGACTAAGCTGTCCAGCACCAGCAAGCAGTTGCTTCTGTCCGTCAACCAGTTGAGCTGCACCTGCAAGCAGTTGTTGTTGACCTCCATGCAGTTCAGTTGCACCCGTAGCCAGTTGCTGATTACCTTGGTGGAGTTGATCCGCACCTTGTGCCAGCTTCTGCTCGCTCTCATGCAGCTGTGCACTGCCGTCAGCAACAGCCTGACTCGCTGCAATCAGCTTTTGAACATCAGCGCTTGCGGCCAGTTCCGGGTTACTTGCGGCCAGTTGTTTCAATCCGGCTGCTACTCCCTGTGCGCCATCGGCAACTTTATTGCTGCCATCCACAGCGGATTGCAGGCCGGTTGCCAATGTTCCACTGCCTTGCACTGCCGATTGAAGACCGTCAGACAGCTTCGCACTGCCTTGTTCGGATGATTGCAGACCTGCTTGCAGCTTGTTTGTGCCATCCAATGAAGATTGAAGGCCAGAGGCCAGCTTGTCGCTGCCGTTCTTCAACTGGTCAGCACCACTTTGCAGCTGACCCGTAGCTGCTTCATGAAGTTGCTGTAAACCTGAAACCAGACTTGTCGTTCCGTTTTCAAGTTTCGAAGCTCCATTATGCAGTGCAGTAACTCCGTTACTTAACGGTGCTAATCCATCCTGAAGTTTCAACGTGCCGGATGCTAGCTTAGCCAGATTATCCTTAAGTTTCACAGCCCCGTCGTCGAGTTTTCCAGCACCAGTCTTCAAATCTCCGGCACCGTTGCCTGCTTCAGCCAAGCCGTCCGACACTTCGGAGAACTTGTCTAACAACGTTTCTGCATAAGACTCTGTAACTTTGGCTGAAACTTTAGCCTTTAGGTCTTTAATTGCCGTTTTACCGATCTGTGCACCTACAAAGTTATAATTACCGTTTGGCTCATAGATCAATTCTGCTGGTGCAGGCTTATCATCAAGCAATGTTGTGGCTTGGGAAGAGAAGTTCTCTGGAATCGTAATCTGCATGTAATACTTGTCGTTTTGCATGCCGTCCTTTGCCTGAGTAGCACTGACAAAGTCCCATTTGAAATCTTCATTTTTCTTCAGCTCATCGATAAGGTCCTTACCGACATGAAGTGATTTCCCCTCCAGTTCGGCTCCTTTATCCAGATTAACTACGGCTACAGGCAGTTTATCCACATTACCGTATGGGTCCCAGTAAGCCGCCAAATAAATGCCGCTGTAAAGGATCGGTATAAATAATATGGCAATTACAGGGATCAACACCTTCGGGTTTCTCACGGCTGATCCCAAATCCTTGAAAAACACGTTTAATGATTTCATGTCATTTTCTCCCCTTAATCTCTCTGCTAGACAGCAGGAATAACCAATATGAAAACAGAATGAAAATCTCTGGAATTTTTACCGAAATACGTGATGACCAAATCTCTCAAACGGTCAATCCAGAGCAAAAAACAAACTTGTCCTTCGACAAGTTTCAATTAACCGGGGTGATTGCAGCTATGCCTTCCATTAAGAAAAGACGAAAGTAGTTCTTGATTTCCTCTTTGCTAAGCGGATCATGATGTTTACTCCAGTCTGAGGTTAATGCAATATACAATCGAATCATCATAAAAGCGACGACTTGCGGATCACAATCGCGTATTTCTCCCCCAGCTCTTGCCTTCTCCAATTCACGGGCCAGAAAATCGGAAATGACTTTCTCCACTTTTTCCAGACCTTCCTTGGCCTGCAATGTCCCAAAATCCTTCAACTCCTGTGACAACTTCACGAGTAACTCGTGATCACGGCGGAATTCCAACAGCGCATCGAGCACACGAAACAGATTATCAAAAAAAGCACTTTCCTGATGCACTTCACGCTGCGCAATGTTTTTCATCTCCTGAATGACTTCCACCAGGATCTGATCAAATAACTGCTCTTTATTCGTGAAAAAGGTGTAGATCGTACCCTTGCCTACATTGGCAATCTTGGCCACTTGATCCATCGTAGTCGCTTTGTATCCAAACATGGCAAACGACTGGGCGGCTGCATGAATCACCTGCTGTCTCCTGTCGATCGGAGCCATCTTATCCCCTCCTTGCTTCATATAAATATGACGAGTGATTCTTACTATCGCTCTCTATGAAATGACCGAAAATACAAAATGGTCATTTGGTCAAAAACTACAATATCATCTTAAAAATAAGATTGCAAGCCTAACAATAAAAAAATGTATTAATATTTTTTAACCGAAATGCAGTGGAAACTGTCAGCGTCGTCGTCTATAGTGTAAGATGACTCAAACAATCCGCATATAACTGAAGTTTGCTGTCTCAAATCAGGTTATACGGTGTAAATATTTTTGGATGAAACATGATTCCGTGTTTTGCTGTATATTCATTAGTAACAAACCTAGCATAACTGTCCCTACTTAAAGCGTACGAAACTGTTCTCATTCAAAATTTTAATTTTAACTCAAACTTTATGAATAAAGGTGAACTCATGCGAAAACCAAGAGTGCTCTTATTATCAGAAGGATTCGGTACTGGTCATACACAGGCGGCTCATGCTCTGGCACATGGCATCAAAAAAGTTAGTCCTCATGTTCATAGTCGTGTTATTGAACTTGGGAAATTTTTGAATCCGACCGTCGCTCCGCTGATCTTTTCTGCATATCGAAAGACACTATCGGTTCAACCCAAACTTGTCAGCCTGTTGTACCGCACACAGTACAACAAATCTTTGAACGGCTTAACCAAACTGGCGTTGCACCGTATCTTCTATACCCAGACGGCGCAGGTCGTATCCCAATTAAAGCCGGATATCGTGATCTGCACACATCCGTTTCCCAACGCGGTTATTTCCAGACTTAAGCGCCAAGGACTAAATATTCCACTATATACCTTAATTACGGATTATGACGTGCATGGAACGTGGATCAACCCTGAGGTAAACAAATATCTGGTCTCCACTCCTCAAGTTAAAGCCTTGTTAGAGATTCGGGGGGTTCCCTCCTCACAGATTCAGATTACAGGCATTCCTGTACATCCTGATTTCTGGGAGTCCGGGGATAAGGTGCAGCTCAGAGAAGAAATGGGACTGCAAAATATGCCAACAGCTCTGCTTATGGGGGGCGGTTGGGGGCTTTCTTTTGACGAGGAACATATGAAAACTCTCGCATCTTGGGCAGACAGGGTTCAATTAATCTTCTGCCTTGGAAGCAACCAAAAGATGATTGACAAAATGAAAGAAATCCCATGCTTCCAGCATCCCAACATCCGTATTCTGGGATACACGAAGGAAGTCAGCAAACTCATGGATGTCTCAGACGTCCTGATCACCAAGCCAGGCGGCATGACATGTACGGAAGCGATGGCTAAAGGCCTTCCAATGCTCTTTATCCCTCCACTGCCAGGACAGGAAGAGGAGAACTGCGAATATTTTGTACAAGCCGGATATGGAGAGATCATTCACTCTAAGGATGTCATAACGAATCGATTCCGGGAGTTGTCTGAAAATCAGCCCAACCAGGGTAGTCTGCCTAAGAAGAACAAAAGGTATATAACAGGACATTCACCTGCTTATGATCCGACCTGTTGTGCTCAAGCTGTTCACGATTTGCTGTTCCCTGCAACGACAGAAGTTACAACTACGTCTCTAGAGCGTTTCTCAGCGAGTATTGCAACCAGACCTTTGTCTGGTACCAGACTCCCTTTATAATCCCTCTAAGAGGCCACAGCATCGGTCTGAGGACGTAATATTCAACAAACAATCAATCAAGTACTTAAACTATACGAAAATGCCAAAAAGGTTCCCCTTCTGAAAATGAAGGGGAACCTTTTTTATTTTTGTTGCATTTCATCGTATGATCTACCAAAAAAATGGGTAAATTACAACTAAAGATGATCACAAAAACGCCGAAATAAAACTGCATTTTCACAAAATTCAGGGTTTATGTGACGCTCACATAGTTAACTACCCTGCCTGTTTGCAGAATTTTGAGGCCTTTTACTTGTAAAAAGTATGATGCCCAATCGTTTTTACTTCTTTCTTCGTACGAGCCACTGTCAAATCATCAGCAAGTGTCAAAGATAAAAAATAATACGTATCATCAGACACTTCCTTCTGCCCGTTCAGCGCAGCATTCACAGCTTTGATGCTATCTTCATTCGGGGTTACCCGTTTTAGTCGTCCATTCGCCACAGGGCTAAACTGTGATTTTTGATAGATGACCTTGTAAATGGTATCGGGGAAATTGGCTGACCGTAGCCGGTTTAAGACAACGTTGGCAACTGCCACTTTGCCTTTGTACGGTTCGCCTTCCGCTTCTGCCATGACTATTTTTTGTAGCAGATGCAGCTCTTTATCGGACACACTGTAAGACCAGGTTGCGAGTTTTGCATCTTCCTGATTCAAAAGTTTGGTCCGCGTAAAGTAAAGTTTTTGGGGGGGAGTTGACATCGCAGCCGCCGCTTTGGCATGTTCCATTTTAGCCAATTTCAGAGCAGCTTCTTTTTTTGCTTTCGCTTCAGCTATAGCCTGGGCTTTTTGTTTAGCCGCAGCTTCCTGTTGCTCGCGCTCTTCCTGAGCAGTCAAAAGCCAGTTTTTTGCCGGCAATGCATTAGTCCATGTTACGGATTGTCCAGACGTGTCAGAAGATAGACTTGTCCCATCTTCCATCATGCGCCTCTGCTCTTGCGGCAATGATGGGCTATTATGCGCCGAAGACGCAAGCTCCGTCATCTGTTTACTTTCACTCGCTTCATTCCACTTCCCCGTCGCTTGAACGACATTTACCCCCACTATACATACAAGCAGCACAGACAACATCGGTGCTACCCAACGATTCTTACTTATAATTTCCATTCGAAGATTCCTCCTATCGAAACAATTCCCTAATCTTAGTAACCAAAAAAAAAGAATTTGAATAACGATGGCTAATATTACATAGGGATAAACACAATGTCAATGTGAGTTTATGGCATTTAAAAGTTTTTCAGGAAAATGAAAACGTATCCACCGTCTCATACATTGGCGTTTGTCCAAGCCTTGTCACATAAAGTACAAAACCGTCTACTGACCATGAATTTCCATGTGAAACATGTTCTGTAACGATTTCGGAAACTCCATAATGATCCATACCAGGAAGTGATCCAAGATATTTTCTGGCTACAGTAACATGTGGACGATAAGGTCTTAACTCGGCTTCAAAACCTAAACTTTTTGTAGCCTTTACAATTTGTTGCTGTAAGTGATGTAATCGCTCTATATCTCCGTTAACACCCCTCCAGAGAACTTTCGGCGTTTTCTCCAGACCAAACGTTCCCCATTCCGATAGCTGCAAGTCAAACGTCTGAACATCGGCGGCCACTTTGTGCAGAGCTGCTCGAAGATGACCGACATCACTCATCAATGTATCTCCCAGAAATTGCAAGGTAATATGATAATCTCTATGGTCTGTCCACTTACGAAAATCAAGCTTGTTCCGTATTAACTGTGCCTGCATGTAAAGAAACTGCTGAATAGATTCAGGCAGACGCACAGCAATAAACAGACGTTCCCGTCTGGAGGCATGTTCTTGAAGTTTTTGGGCAATCATTGCATACACCTCTCTAAAGTTCGCTCTATTATTCCATAACTATGCATATCATTTCAAGCTGGGTAAATATAGAGTGACACACAATATGGATTTTGCATATCAGACTTCATTCCTGCATTTTCCATTTCCATGCACTTGATGCACTGAATCTGATACACTTGACAAGACTAATTCATCGATCTCAGGAGGCACACACATTATGGGTAAAATCGTATGTTTTCCATCTTTATCCGAAGAACAACAGCAACAGATCCAGCAGGCGGCGCCAGGATACACGATCAAAGTGGGTAAAGCAAAGGATCTGGAACCTACTGAATTAAAAGAGGCCGAAATCATACTGGGCTGGTCCCCCCTTGTTACTGAACATGCACTGCATCAGGACAGCCCTTTGAAATGGATCCAGGTCTGGTCAGCCGGTGTAGATAATCTCCCATTCGCGGAGCTACAACATAAAAATATTCAGGTGACCAGCGCCAACGGCGTTCATGCCATTCCTATTACAGAAATCATTCTGGGCATGATGTTATCCCACAGCCGCTGGTTGAGACAAGCTATGCTGTATCAGCAGCAAGCTGAATGGAAAAATCCCGGCAAAGCACTGCCAGAGTTGCATGGTAAGACAGCTGTGATCGTCGGAGTCGGCGAGATTGGTACAGAAACAGCCCGTGTATTAAAAGCACTGGGCATGCGTACAATTGGAGTACGACGCTCTGGAAAAGACGTACCCCATGTAGACCGTATGTATGATATGTCTGGACTCCATGAAGCTATCAGCCAAGGTGACTATGTAATTAACATTCTGCCATTGACCGACGAAACCCGGCATATTTACGATCAGAAAACCTTTAACCATTTCAAAACTGATGCATGTTTTGTCAATGTAGGTCGCGGCCCCAGCGTAAACACGGAGGCGTTGCTGGATGCCCTGCAGAGCGGTAAAATTGCCTTCGCTGCTCTGGACGTATTCGAAGAGGAACCTCTTCCAGCAAACCACCCGCTATGGGGCATGGACAATGTGTTAATTACACCTCACATCGCAGGAAGCACGGAACAATATACCCATCGCGCTCTCGATATTTTCATCAAAAATCTGGAAGCCTACGTTGCTGGTAAAACTCTTCCGCTCAACCTTGTCGATTATAGTCATAAATATTAACACAAACATCCGTTCCCATGCAACTTGTTCAACATGATGGCTGATCATGCTGAATCAAATCGGAACAAAAAACACTCCACAAGGGATACTTTCTTCCTTCGTGGAGTGTTTATTATGCACTCTATCGTATATTTGCATACATATCCCGATCATCACATACATACCCAGACATGGCGTACAAATGTGCCTTTACGCACCGTTATGTACTTTTCTATCGTCCATCCCGCTTCCAGCAAGTGAGCCTGCACCCACTCTGTGGAAACAACGACAGCTCGTTTGCATAACTTGCGTAATTTTTGGAGCATCTCTCGCTGCTCTTGATCGGGAAGAATAGAACAAAGATTATAGGGCATGTCGAATATTGCCGAATCATACATCCCCTCCAAATCCCTCATGTCTCCCAAAGTAATTCGATTGGCATCATATCCGAAATGAGGTAAATTAACTCTTGCCCCGCGCACCGCAAGTGAATTAAGATCATTGCCTACTGTATCAATCCCCATCGATAAAGCTTCAATGACCACCGTTCCCATTCCACAGCATGGATCAAGCAATCGATAGTTTTCCACCACTGGAACAGCAACGTTTACCAGCGCCCTTGCTAAGGTGGCACCGAAACCTGTAGAGTAGTTTTGCGGCTTCTGCTGATGGATTTGCCACGATTTGTCCGATTCTGTCCACTGACCCAAGATCCATTTTTGGCCTGTTTTGATTAGTCCGAAAGTCACTTTAGGTCGCTTCATCTGAGCCTTCCCATGGATGCACATCCCGATGTCTTTTTCAAACTTCCGTGCCTGAGCATAGTCAGGTGGAGTATCCCCTGCCTTCAGACAAACCACCTTAAATGTCTCATCTTGCTGTAAACGAATGTTTCGCGCTATAGGTAGCAGCTCAGTAATCGAGCCTCCTTCACCCAATACATTCAGCCGTCCATGAATAAATGGACTTCTTCCCGGCGGGATCCATCGCTCAGACCTAATATAAGAACCGCTGGTAATGCGCATTTCTGAATCTGCCTTAAGCAATGTACTTAATTCAAGATGGCATAACTCACGTTCATTTTCATGACAGGCAAAGATGTATATATATGTAGCTGCCATCATAATCCCCCTCATTTCTTGGTTCTACTTTTCAATTCAAAAAAATAAGGGATCCCATTGCTGGATATCCCTTTCAACTTCATTTTTAGGACCTGGTCTTAAACTCAAACTTTGACGACAAATCCACCTTGTTCAAACAATCGTTTTACCCTGTTTCTTCTATTATAAAGAACGGCTTATACTTTTAACTTTTCAATGGATGTGAGAAGATCGTCAGACAACTCTTTTAACGTTTGAATATTACTGCTGATGGTCTCCATAGAACCGACTTGTTCCTCAGCCGAAGCAGAGACTTCCTCCACACTAGCCGCCGATTGTTCAGACACTGCAGAAATCTGCTGACTGAAATCATTCATCTGGCCACTGCTCTCTTCCATACCTGAAAGTCCTTCTGACATGGTACCAATAACCTCCACCATACCTTCAACTGATGTATTGATGGTTCTGAACAACTGGCCTGAAGCAAGTATACGCTCCTGCCCTAATTCCGTTTCTTGAACACCAACACGTAACTCGTTCACTACACCCTGTGAATCTTGCTGAATATCCTGAGTGATGGTCGTAATTTCTTCAACGGAAGCTTGAACTGCCTCAGACAATTTCCTGACCTCCGATGCTACAACAGCAAAACCGCGTCCACTCTCTCCAGCCCGTGCCGCCTCAATCGAAGCATTCAACGCCAGCAAATTCGTTTGACGAGCGATGTCATGAATGACCAGAACCAGTTTGGAAATGTCTTCATTTTTACGGTTTAACTGCTCCATTTTGCTCATTGAGGAAGACACTGCGCTGGCAATCTGCTGCATCTGTTGCACGGATTCTTCCATCGATTTGCGACCGCTCTGTCCCTGCTCCAACACTTGATTGGACATCGTACGAAGCTGATTCCCCTGTTCCGCATGCTGCTGAATATGAATATTCAAATCTTCCACTGTGCGAGCCGACTCCACAGCAGTCTGAGCCTGACTCTCAGCCGCCTTAGCCGATTCCTCCATTGTGATTGCAATTTGCTGACTACCGATCTTCACTTCTTCCGAAGCAATGGCCAGTTCGCTACTCTGACGATTTACCGATTCAGCTACACGCCTTACATTGAGCACGATCGAGGTCAGGTTACCTTTCATCTCATTGACTGCTTTCGCCAAGGCACCCACTTCATCTTCATGTTTGGTATGTACATCCTGCACGTTCAATTGACCCTCCGCGATCAATTTAACCGCACTGATGACACGAAGCAAAGGTTTAACCACCTGTGTACGGATGACAGGAACAAATATGGCAGTAATGATAATCATCGCAAGCACACCTATGATCACAGACAACCTGCCATCTTGAACGGAACGAATCGTTTGAGCTGCCGAAATATCCGATTGCTGCTGATTATAGTTGACGAGATAATCCAGATCGACTTGCATGGTATCAAAGGATTCTGCACCTTTGTCAGCTACTTCTTTAGCAAGTTGCGTCTCTCCTTCGTCACTCAATCGAATCGCCTGCGAGTTAATTTTCAGATATCCTTCCCACTTCTCCTTAAACGCTGTCCAATGTTCCGTTTCTTCCGCAGACTTTTTCTGTTTATCATAAATGGTTATAGCTTGTGCAGTTTCACGAATAAATTTGGTACGCTCTTCGTTAATCTTTGGCCTGTCAGCTGATTCAGCGTCAAAATAACGATAACTTAGGGACAAAATATGCTCCGTTGTGTAATTTAATCGGTTAATTTCTTGGATGGAAGGCATCCAGTTACCTGTAATATCATTTGTATTGGTCTCAATTGAATTCATTCGGCCAATAATGGTAACGCTTAAAATGATTAAACAGAGGATTAACAAGTAAAACGCGATGCTGATACGCAGACCGATACTCTTGATTTTAAATCGGCTAAACATATAATTTCCTCCTAATGACAACTTTCGCCACATTTACAATTTAGTGCTTTTCTCGCAATTAAACCCATCTATTGGCCCCTTGCAAATTACACTCTAATATAATATATCTGCATGATAGCGATAAAGTATTATAGCATTCTTTTGTCGTTAGACGCTGTAATCCGTGAAATTTTGTTGAACTTTATTGAATGAGAAATGAGCTGCAAGACCTGTATTATTCAGATCTGCAGCTCATAGCCACCTTAGCATCACCTAACACTTGATTAGGTTTAATCAGATTCAATTTGCCCTTTAACTCATTCTACATTTATCTCTTTTTCAAAAACGATTCAACAATTTCACCGAAGCCCAGCTAGCAAACGATAGGACTCCAGCCTGCGTTCATAATCAGGACCAGCCGTTACCACGAGTATGCGGTTGGTATTTAGCCGTTGCCCTGCTTGCCGAATGTATTGCCATATTTGTTCGGGTGTGCCGGCAACATGCCGTTGCACTTCTTTATCCTCTTTGTTGGAAGAATTACTCTGAGAGCTGCCCTTGACCGTATCCATGTTATTTTCTCGCTCGTTTGTGTCACGATTTCCTTTGCGCTGGCTCGCTATCTCCATGCTCCAATGTATAGCATCGTTCTCCGTTGCCGCACACATTGCACTGACTGCCACCATGACTTCGGGTTCCTTCAGCCCGGCACTAGGCACGAATTCCTCTCGATAACGGCGTACAGCCTCCACCCCGTCCGAATCACTCATGAACTGTCCAAAAACATAACCCATACCAAACTGTGCAGCATATACTGCGCTTTTGACATTGGTACCTAGCATCCATAGAGATAATGGAATTTCCGGGACCGGACGCGCTGTAACCATAACATCCTCATACGCAAAACGATCTTCCAGCAACTCGGTAAGCGAAGCCAGTTTGGCGGGCAGATCGGAGACATGCTGCAAATAATTTCCACTAAGCGCCATCGTTGCATGAGGCCCTCCGCCCGGCGCTCTTCCCAATCCAAGCTCGATCCGTCCCGGATAGAGCGAGGCCAGCAGGCGGAACGACTCCGCAACCTTGAGCGGACTATAATGCGGAAGAAGAACGGCTCCCGACCCAAGCAGAATGGTATCTGTCTTTGCACCAATATGAGACAGCAGCACCTCAGGAGAAGCAGAAGCAAGTTCAGCCATATCATGATGCTCAGAAGTCCAGTATCGTCTATATCCCCATGCTTCAGCTTGTTGAGCCAACAGTACTGCTTGCTGAAGAGCGTGCTCAGCGGATGCCCCATTCAGTCTAGGAACGAGATCCAACACGCCCAGACTAAACTTTTCTCCAGAACGATCTTGGGTGTCGATACCCCACTTCTTTCCTGCATTAGTCCAGATCATAGATCGAACCGACCTTCAGGCCGTAAAGTTCATTATAAATTTTCTCAGCAAATGCATCGGTCATCCCAGCAATATAATCAATCACCATATGTTCCCAAGTCCAGATTGGCTGCGCTTTGGCTTGATCCTTCTCATATCGTTGCAACCAATCGGAAGGAATGATGGATTTTGAAGTTTCTGGATCGAGAAATGCATCCCAGAGCCGTTTAATCATCCACTCACTGCGCTTCTGCAAGCGCTGAACACGCAGATCCCGAATCATCGTCACCCAGGCGAAACTCTTGAGTACACTCACGGTGCGCAGCATGTCGAGGTCTTCTACGCCTTCGCGGACAAAGGTTACTTTTTTCCAATCCCCTTCATCGATGACTCCTAGACTGCCTACGAAAAGACTGACCCAATAGGCCTTTACCTCACGACGAGTACGCGAGTAATCATGCTCGCAGAAAGGCATTTTCTCATTCCAGATGCGCAGGAACGATGCGAGGACTTCTTCCACTTTTTCCGCGATTGCTTCCCTTGTCCAGCCCTTCCAGAACAGATCTTCAAGTGTAGTAATTTTGTCTACGATGAGCCTGTTGATATGCTGGTCTTGCAGAAAATGCTCATGCACCTCGATTTTGCCTGCCTTAATGCCATCCTCCAGGTCATGTGCGGAATACGCAATATCATCGCATAGATCCATCAGTTGTGCTTCAAGCGTTTTCTTGCCTGCCGGGATGTTCCAGCGCTCCCGAATCTCACGAATGTACTGCCACTCGTGGTGGTACATGCCTTTTTTGCTTTCTGTTCCAGGGTACGGGTACTTGTTGATCCCTAGCAGCACAGCATCCGACAAATTCAGTCCATCGATATCTTCACGTTTCTCCAAATACATGATCAGGCGGAAGTTATGTGCGTTGCCTTCAAAATGCTCATATTTCCGTTTCAACTCTGCTCGCACGTCGGATTCAGCCTTAGGAGCTTTTGCTGCCCGACTTTTTTTCATAATCTTCTTCGTCTCGCTGTTGATCAGATCGTCTAAAATACCATCAAGCACTTCTTCCCCTTTATGTCCAAAAGGTGGATGACCAAAGTCATGTGCGATCGCTGCACATTCTACAACTTCCGAATCTATGATCAGTCCAGGGCTCTCTGCCCGGCCCCAATCTACCTCCGGGTAATGCCGTAGCAGACTTCTCGCCGCTTCTCGTGCAATCTGTGCCACCTCAAGGGAATGGGTCAGACGTGTCCGGTAATAATCCCCTGTGCCTGCACCAAACACTTGTGATTTCCCCTGCAATCTCCGGAACGTTGGGGAATGAATCAATCGCGAATAGTCGCGCTCATACGCCGCACGAGAGCCTTCCAGTTTCGTAAGTTCAGGGTATTGTCTATGTTCTCTCAGATCATGCCATTGCATGTGAATCACTCCTAGCCGACTGTCTCTATTTTGAGTGATTATACACAACATCTGCGGTTTCGAAAAGCAAAATCCGTCTGTCATGTCATCTCTTCTTACATCAACTACTGATGTACCACACTCTCTCTATTTATTATACCCTGCGAGACTAGTGTCTGTGCATAGAATTAAGAACCTCCATATATATGAAAACCCGACAGGCCAATAACGTCCTGTCGGGTCAAACTGCAAACTAAATTTTATATCTTATATCTAACAGACTTACACCATCACTTTGCAGATATCATTCGTAAACTCTACCGGATCTTGAATCGGCAATCCTTCAATCAGCAATGCTTGGTGATACAAGAGGCTCGTATACAAGCTCAGCTTCTCTTTATCCTGCGCAAAAGCGTCTTTCAACGATTTGAATACATCATGGTTCACGTTGATCTCCAACACTTTGTCCGCTTGAACATCGCCGCTGTTCGGCATAGCTTTGAGCACCTTTTCCATCTCGATCGTCAGTTCGCCCTCTGTGGACAAACATACGGGATGGCTGCGAAGGCGTTTGGACGCTTTCACCGCTTTGACTTTACCTGCCAATTGAGCCTGCATGGCTTCGAACAATTCCTTGTTGTCATTGTCCTGTGCTTCGTTCTCTTCCTTCTCTGCACTGTCTTCGATACCCAGATCACCGCTGGAGATCGATTTGAACTCTTTTTCCTTGTAGTTCATGATCATCTTGATCGCGAATTCATCGATATCGTCGGTGAAGTAGAGCACTTCGTACCCTTTTTCCAACACCCCTTCGATCTGTGGCAGTTTTTCGATCCGGCTGATGGACTCACCCGCAGCATAATAGATATACTTCTGATCTTCCGGCATTCTGGAAACATATTCATCCAAGCTCACCAGCTTGTTCTCTTTAGAAGACGTGAACAGCAATAGATCCTGCAATGTGTCTTTGTTTGCGCCATAATCGCTGTATACGCCGTATTTCAGTTGACGACCAAACGCTTGATAGAACTTCTCGTAGTTCTCGCGCTCGTCTTTGAGCAGGCTTTGCAATTGGCCTTTAATTTTGTTTTTGATGTTCTTCGCAATCAGGCTCAGCTGACGGTCATGCTGAAGCATCTCACGGGAGATGTTCAGAGACAGATCCTCGGAATCCACCATACCTTTGACAAAACCAAAGTAATCTGGCAACAAGTCGCCGCACTTATCCATGATCAATACACCGTTGGAGTAAAGTTCGAGCCCTTTTTCATACTCTTTGGTATAGTAGTCAAACGGTGTATTCTCCGGGATAAACAGGATCGCATTGTACACTACAGCGCCGTCTGCGCTAATGTGCAGATGTTTCAGCGGTTTGTCAAAACCGTACCGTTTCTCCATATAGAAGTTGGTATAGTCTTCTTCAGTCAGTTCGCTTTTATTTTTACGCCAGATCGGCACCATGCTATTGACCGTTTGTTCTTCCTTGTAATCCTCGAACTCGTTCTCCGTACCTTCCTTCGGACGGTGATTGGTCACATCCATTTTGATCGGATAACGAATGAAGTCAGAGTATTTCTTGATGATGGATCTCAAGCGATACTCTTCCAAAAACTCATCATACGAGTCTTCTTCGGTGTTTTGTTTAATTGTTAGAACGATTTCTGTACCCACGGTGTCTTTCTCCGCAGGTGTAATCGTGTAGCCGTCGGCACCTTCGGATTCCCATTTCCACGCTTCGTTGCTGCCCAGCGTTTTACTCGTTACCGTCAGCTTGTCCGCCACCATGAACGCCGAGTAGAAACCTACCCCGAATTGACCGATAATGTTATGGCCGTCTTTGGCTTCGTTCTCTTTTTTGAAGGCCAGGGAACCACTCTTCGCAATGACACCCAGGTTATTCTCCAGCTCTTCCTGTGTCATACCAATCCCGGTATCCGTGATCGTAAGCGTACGGTTATCTTTATCTACTGTCAGCTTAATGAAGTAATCCTCTTTGTTGAAGACGAGTGTGTCGTCTGTCAGTGCTTTGTAATAAATTTTGTCGATGGCATCACTGGAGTTCGAGATCAACTCTCTGAGAAAAATTTCTTTCTGAGTGTAAATGGAGTTGATCATCATATCCAGCAAACGTTTGGATTCTGCCTGAAATTCTTTTTTAATCGCCATGAATGAAGTGCTCCTTTCGAATTTGGGTATTGAATGATCCAGTTGAAAGTATGGGCGTACTGAGCCATATTTTCGATAAAACCATTCCATATGTAGTGGTGTGTATTCGTCACTCTGTTAGCACTCATATAGAAAGAGTGCTAAACCCTTCTTTTTATATAACATATGGGAAAATTGGGTGTCAATACAGAAAGGCTTATTTTAACAAAATGATTGATTTCACTCTGTAAAAAACGATTAAACTTCTATACGGACAACCACCCTTCACAGTGTAACGCACTTGCTCCAGCAATACAAAAACCGCCACGAATGGATATTCGGGACGGTTGGGTGAAATCGGCTATTTCTTCGCCATCTTTGGATCAAGAGTGTCACGCAGGCCATCACCCATGAGATTGAAACCAAGTACCGTCAACATAATGGAGAGACCGGGAAAAATGAGCGTCCATGGTGCCTTTTGGATATACTGGCGTGAATCCGAAAGCATCTTGCCCCATTCCGGATCTGGCGGTTGTGCGCCCATACCTAGAAATCCAAGCGCCGCTGCCTCGATAATCGCTGTACCGATTCCGAGTGTACCTTGCACAATAAGTGGAGTAAGACTGTTTGGTAAAATGTGCCGAAACAAGATTCGTCCGTTGCCCGCTCCCAATGTTCGTGCTGATGTAATAAACTCCTCCTGCCGCAAGCTAAGTACACGCGACCGCACCAACCGTCCATACGTTGGAATATTCACGATGGCAATGGCGAGCAATGCATTCTGCAAAGAAGGGCCCAGAATTGCGACAATCGCGATCGCCAGCAAGATGCCTGGAAACGCCAGTAAAATATCAAACAGACGTGAGATCAGCATATCCGCCCATTTCCCATAGAACCCCGCAACCAGTCCGAGCAATGCTCCAGCAATAATCGAACCAATGACGGAAAAAAATCCAACCCACAACGATATTCGTGCGCCGTGAATCACACGCGAAAACACATCCCGTCCCAGGTCATCTGTCCCGAACCAGTGCTCTGCCGACGGAGCTTGAAGCCTGTCCTGTAACACCTGCTCTTTGTAATCATAAGGCGCAATATAGGGAGCAAGGAAGGCTAATACGATGAAAAAAACAATAATGATCAAGCCTGCCAACGCAAGTTGATTTCGCCGAAACGTCCTCCACGCCTCACGCCAAGGACCCGATCTACTCGCACTGGCTGCGTCAACGGTTTGTCCGGTATTGGTCGACAATTTGGCCATACAGGTTCTCCTTTGCTGAACTTAGATATGTTGAACGGGAAAATTCGGTGACACATGCACAGCCTAAGCTTCCGAAGCAACTTCTTTCACAAGGTACAAGGTTGCTTGCTTCCTTGCATGGGTATGCCTGTGAATCCGGTTTCCTATTTGTAGCTGATTCTCGGATCAAACACTGCATAGAGCAAATCGACAATCAGATTGATCAACACAAAAAAGAAAGCTACGATCAAGATTCCACTCTGAATCACAGGATAATCCCGTGAACTAATCGCTTCATATATATAACGCCCTACACCCGGCCAGGCAAAAATCGTTTCCGTCAGCACCGCGCCACCCAGCAGGGATCCAGTTTGAATGCCGATGACAGTCAACACAGGGATAAATGCATTTTTCAGCGCATGCCCGTATACGACAAAAAACGGCCCCAATCCTTTCGCCTTGGCGGTACGAATATAATCGGAACTCATCACTTCCAGCATGCTGGAACGTGTCATGCGCGCGATCACAGCCATCGGGATGGTGCCCAGTGCTACACTTGGCAGAATCAGATGTTTGGTCACCGTCCACAGCTGATCCCAGCGTCCGGCAAACATCGTATCCAGCACATACAAACCCGTAATCGCCTCTACCGGATCACGTGCGTTCATTCGTCCAATAGACGGCAGCCATTGCAGTTTGTTGGCAAACAGCCATTGCTCCATTAACCCGAGCCAAAAAATCGGCATCGATACACCTACAAGCGCAATCACCATGCAGCAGTAATCAAACCAGGAGTTGTGCTTCCATGCGCTAACAATCCCTGCATTCACACCAATAATGACAGCAAACAACATACTTGCCATCGTAAGTTCGAGTGTCGCTGTCAGATAAGGCACGATTTCCTGGGCAATAGGCACCTTGGTGCGAATGGATGTGCCCAGATCCCCTTTCAGCAAGTCGCCTAGATAGGCGAAATATTGCTGGAACCAGGGTTTGTCCAGTCCGAGCTGATCCCTTAGAGCCTGTTTGGATTGTTCCGTTGCCTTTTGCCCCAGAATTGTCTCGGCCGGATCACCAGGTATGGCATGAATGATAGAAAAAACGATCAATGTCATGCCCAGCAAAACGGGCAGCAGTACCAGCACACGTTTGACAATATAGCTGTTCACTTCCAGATCACCTGCCCTAAAGGGTTCATCTGCATGATTTCAACTTTGGCAAAATAATAGAAATAACGCTGACGAACACGTATGCTTTGGCTCGTCACTACCCGGATGTAAAATCTAATAAGCATTGCATGTCCGCCAGCGCATAACTTGGTTTAACACTTGCGTTTAGTTTTACATTTACGTGGTCGTCTGCAGGCAACATTTGCGTTTTTTTATTACTTTTGGAACTTCACTACAGCACTCTCAAGTTTCAGTAAACACACTTATTCAAAATAAGCCCCCACATACGATTCTGTTCCCAGCGGAGAGGTTACAAAACCCTTCAGGCTTGCTTTCCCGGCGAGAATCGGTGTGGTATGCACAAGTGGAATCCAAGGCGCGTCTTCTTTGATGATGACCTGAGCCTGTTTGTACAGTTCGGCACGTTTATCCTGATCCGTCTCTATTTGTGCTTTCGTGAGCAACGTATGCAACTCTTCATTTACATAGTAGCTGCGGTTGTTGCCTGGAATGGCGTCTTTGTCCAAAAGGGTATACAGGAAGTTGTCCGGGTCACCGTTGTCCCCTGTCCAGCCGAGCATGTAGAGATCGTCCTTCTCCCCGGCTTTGGAATCTTCCAGATAGGTCGCCCACTCCGGAGATTCGATGGTTGTTTTCACACCAATTTTCTCAAAATCAGCCTGAATCGCTTCGGCTACCTTCTTGCCGTCAGGCATGTACGGACGGGATACCGGCATGGCATAAAATGTGACCGGATCAGGCAATCCGTCAGGGAAGCCGGCTTCGGCCAGCAAAGCTTTTGCTTTTTCCAGATCATACGCGTAATCTTCGATCTCATCGTTATACCCCCACAGCGTAGGTGGCATCGGGTTTACGGCAGGCTCTGCCTGTCCAGCAAAGAACGCATCGATGATGGCTTGTTTGTTCACGGCATGGTTCAGGGCTTGTCTGACTTTCACGTTATCAAACGGTTTTTTCTTAAAATTAAATCCGATATATGCCACGTTGAACGGTGGACGTTCAATCTTCTGCAGCTCGCTGTTACCCTCCAAAATGCTCAAATCATCCGGGTTCAGGTCTTCCATGATATCGATCTCGCCATTTTGCAATGCATTGAAACGAGCCGTGTTGTCCGGGATGGAACGCACGATTACCTTGTTCAGCTTCGGGAAACCTTCCCTCCAGTAGTTTGCATTTTTCTCCAGCGTGATCGAGTCATTCCGCTTCCACTCTTTGAATACAAACGGGCCGGTGCCGACAGGCTCACTCTTGAAGTTTTCTTTCTTCTCCTGGATGGCGGCTGGACTGCCAATGCCAAACGGAGTCATCGCAATATTTTGCAGGAAAGGAGCTTGCGGCTGGTTCAGGGTAAACTCCACTGTCGATTCATCGAGTGCCTTCACTTCCTTGATCACACGCGCGCCATCTGGCCCAAACATGGAATCATAATAGTCGAAAGAATCCCCTTCGAATTTATATTCACTTGCCGGATCGCTCCAGCGATTAAAATTAAACACCACGGCATCCGCGTTAAAATCAGTGCCATCATGGAACTTCACCCCGGATTTCAGCTTAAACACATACTTCAGCCCGTCCGCGGAAATTTCCCAGCTCTCAGCCAGCGCCGGAACTACTTCGGTTCCACCCTCTTTGTAATCGAGGAGCGAATCAAACACCTGATGCCCGATCTTGAGGGATTCTCCATCCGTTACGATCGAAGGATCGAGCGCAACCGAGTCCCCGCCTCGTCCCATAATCATCGTATCCTGGGCGGCCGCTTCTGTAGGAGGATCATTACCTTCGGCAGGTGCTGGCGTACCTTCCCCACCTTCCTTGCTACTGGAGCAGCCAGATAACACAAGTACGGTACTCAGTGCCAAAGTCAATAAACCGGACATCCATTTTTTTCTCATTCGCATACGATACAACACCCTTCCCTATCTCATAATGTGTGTGATGCTTGCGACCGAAAAACGGTACCTCTGGCCGTGTGTGCGATGATGTAGTGGCGATGCTAGCTAGTCATCAGATAATCCCTGGTTGTAATTCTTTAGATTCTTGTATCATCTATTAAAGGCTTTATATGCCTCTGATACCTGTGTTGGAGTGTTGAGAATTTGGAAACGAGTAAGTTAGTAGTGTGAGAGAGTACGTAGATGTAGAACCATTGAAAAAAATCTGGATCAACGGATTGCCGGCGTTTAAGCAAACAGCATGGAATTTCAAACAATAATAGACCACAAAAATAAACAGGATGGCGTAACAGCCTTCATCAAGTTATTCTAGGGAGCTTGGGTCGGTTATTTAGTGTATTAGGGAATTCATCTTCAACTTTGCAAGCTAGTGCAGTTCATCTATTTGAACCAAGGTCAATTCGAATCAGCGAATTTGTCCTTAAATGGGTAGACGCAAAGATCCAAAACATTCGCCATAGGCATTTTGTTCCGTGAGTTTGTCTTCATGAGGTGTAAAACTCGCTAGATTTACGGGTAGAAAAAGAATAGAACAGATCGACACTACAATAACTTTTCATGTTATGGTTTTGTCATGATGAGGAGGTTTGTGTATTAAATCGTGGTGAAAAACATTTTCGTGTAACTTACTTTACATCACATTTACCAATTAGACAAGAACTTTACAGACATACGTTTTTAACAATATTACACGCGTCAGAATTAGTGACATTATGTATAAAAAAGGAACACAGATCGACATTAATCGCCCATGTTCCCTGCTTTCCTCCAGGTTCAGATCTGTTCTATTTGTACAGCTGACTCATTGAGACTTAACCATAGACGGATCAAATGTTTACCTATAAGTATGTCATAAAATGTTTAAAATAACGGGCAATTTAGCACAATACAATGTTTGCGAAATGTTCCATATAGTGATATATTTGTATAGTATAACGAACAAAATAGAGGGGGGGTTACTTCTTGAATGCTATACACATCAGGATAGGAAACAACCTGCAACGTATTAGAAAACATAGGCAGTTAAGCTTAGATAAGCTTGCTGATTTAACAAAGGTTAGTAAAGGTATGCTTCATCAAATTGAGCGAGGAGAAACGCAGCCCACAGTAACAACCGTATGGAAAATTGCTACGGGACTCAATATTTCGTTTTCATCTCTACTTAAAGAGGATGAGGCAGTAGTATCCATTGCAGCTCGAAAAGAAATTCCAGATTTAACAGAAGACAATGGAAATTGTAGAGTATACTTAATGTTTCCGTTTGACCCCCAAACACGTATTGAAATGTTTACGATTATTCTAAGTCCTACTTGTAACTATGTCTCACTCCCACACAATGATGGGGTTCAAGAGTACATCACAGTTATCTCAGGAGTGTTTAATCTACAGATTAAGGATGAAATATACGCCTTACCAGAAGGACAGGCTATAAGATTTGCAGGCAATGTTGAACACCGTTATATAAATAAATCGGACGAAGATGTAACGATACAGGTTGTTATGTATTATGCGGAACCTTAATTGCATGTAATCATTAAGGAGGGATACACGTTGACAAGTCAACTTAAAGATAGTGCACAACAGGTTCAAAACAAACTAATGGAGTTCGGATATGCAAATAAAGTTATAGAACTACCTGACAGTACACGAACTGCACAGGAAGCTGCCGATACGATAGGTTGCGAGGTTGCACATATAGCTAAATCAATTATCTTTCGACTCAAAAATAACGATAAACCCTTATTGGTTATAGCCAGTGGAGTAAATCGAATTAATGAAAAACAAATTAACACCTATCTGAATGACAGTATAGGAAAAGCTGACGCTGATTTTGTACGTACACACACAGGATTTGTTATTGGAGGCGTGCCTCCTTTAGGACATATAGAGTCAATTATCACTCTTATTGATGAAGACTTGTTACAATTTAAAGAGATATGGGCAGCTGCCGGACATCCAAGAGCAGTGTTTCAATTAACACCCGAAGAATTAGTGCAAATGACAAAAGGGCAAGTAATCTCTGTAAAATAAATTAGTGTTAACTTTCTTTTATTTCGCTAACGGGAAACGATACATTTTCAAAACGAAATAGGAATGTGAGTTTGTAGATGGTTAAATTGGAAGCATAAGTTTGCCAAAAGGCAAACTTATGGGTTAAGTCTCACTCATATCATTTACTTTTTAAATAAACCTCTTCGATGCATCACGGTGATAAAACGATAAAAATCGTAGCTCGCTCCATTATCGATACTGAAAAGCGGGTTTTTGGGGTCATAGGCCAGTGCGGCATCTACAGCAGCTTTCGCCCAGACAGGTACTTCCATCAACTGACGTGCCTGCAAACGGTCAACCTGTGCTTTGAGCGCATCAAACGCGGCTTTCTCTTCGGCTGTCATCGGTTCGCCCCCTTTCGGTGGTACAGTTGGCGGATTTGGATTGGATGGATTCGAAGGCGTGGTCGGGTTCGTTGGATTCGTAGGATTTGGGTTTGGCGTAGCTACTGTATATCTCGCTCTAAGCTGTGCCGCTGTTCCCTCGAATTCATTCATATCCACGTTGCCGCTAATGCCGTTTACCTTGCCCGAATCCGTATATTGCCAGAACGTCCAGCGCTTCCATGCGGGCTGAGCATCAGGCACCCGTGACGTGCTGTATCGCGCAATCCACAGATCGTAGGAACTCAGTGAAGTATCGAAATTGCCGGCAAATGCGTTGCCTGTGTATATGATCGGTTTTACACCTGTGAGACGTTGCAATTCTGTTAAAAAGGCTTTGGCTACCGTATTCATCTGGGCTTTGCTCAGATTGCCGGGGTTATTCTCGTAATCCATAACCTGTGGCAACTGTAGGGCTCTGGCTCCTCCGATCTGGTTCAGCGTATTGGCATAATGTGCTGCTTCAGCTTTCGCAATCTCGACAGACGTTCCGCGGAAGAAATGATAGGTTCCCACCAACATGCCTGCCGCCAACGCACCGTTTACATTTCTCTGAAAATTCGGATCGACATATGTTCGCCCTTCGGTTGCTTTGATAAACACAAACGTCATGCCGCTTGCCTTCACCTTGGCCCAGTCGATATTGCCTTGGTACCTGGAGACATCAATGCCCTGCGTGTTGCCCGGGGTTCTATTTTGCAAATTTCTCACACCCTTTATTCGGCTAGTTGCCGTTTGTATATAGTTAATGCGGACGGGTTAAGGATTGCTTGTGTGCGTGTCCCTTGTTTTATGATGCTATGGGATCATAGAGTAACGAGGATTTATAAGATGCATAAAGTGATGACTGGAAGTAAAGAAAGCACCCATCACGGGTGCTTTTCTTATTTTTGCTGCTACTTAGCAATTCTGTCTCTTATTTGTTCTTAGCATAGCGTTTAGTAGCAAATCAAGCCCGCTCTATATTAAATCGTTCTGATTCAGACGGTTCTAAATCATCCATTCTAACTGCTTATCTTAACATCGGAATTCTCTTGATCCGTCGCCATTTCTTTGGATTGTTCATTTCCAGGAGGATGATCATTCTCGCCTTGGGAATGATCTAATGAAGGAGGCGTATGTGGCAATGGAGTAGATAATGCATCTTCCCCCGCCTTTCCTTTAAGCACTTGAATCGCCTGCCGGATGACTGGCGGGATCGGAGCTCCCAGCTTGCCCCCATTTTCAATAATGGACAGCAACTCATTCGCGATATAAAAAAAAGCGACCGCATCCCTGAACAAATGTCCGTCTCCCAGAACACCGTCCACCAGATGAGCCACCGATACCATTGCAAATATAAATACCTTTCGGGCGATACCAAACAGTCCAATATTACTTTCAAGCTTGCCCGTCATTCCCGCCGCTGCGATACCTGTTAGGTAATCGAGAATGACGAAGACTAGCAGCACGCCGAGCACTCCTGACCAGCCTCCAAAGAAGTAGGATGCCGAGCTGCTCATCAGTGCGATTCCCCATTTCCATAGGGTGTCCCATCGTTCCATGGCTTCACCTCCTTTTGATTGAATTCATTAAAAACACTTATTTTGTCCTTAATTATCTATATTGGCTGCTTCCAGTAACACAGCAACTTGACCTCGACTACTCTCTGGAACTTGGTGCAGCTCAATCAATTTTTTATTAATCATCATTACGTATACAGCTAACATAGTCTCACCTCTCCTTATAAACATCACAGGCTAGTGGATCGCAAACCTTCATACTTATCCCTCATTTGGCGGCACCACACTAAGTACAAGCATGTGTAATTCCATTAAAGCCAGTTGATTGGCGTTACTTTCCTCAGCTAAACGTTTGTTTTCCGCTTCTGATTCTGCAAGGCGCTGTTTTAAAAGATCCAGTTCAGACAGTTCCTCCGGTTGCGGCTTAGTCAACTCGTCGATCTCTTCCTGGCTTAGCCCTTCCACCCACAGGTCAGGAAAAATTTTCTGCGGTTCCACCTGCACAGCATCCTGATATGCTTCCCAAGCTGCTAAGTCAAAGCGCGGGTGAAACAGACCAGCAGGAACAGGCACGCCGACCAGATACCCGGCAGTCTTTCGTTCTGCTTCCTCCTCATTCTTGTTTGGCGTTGGCACCTGTTCGACCTGATCAGGGGCAAAAATCACAGGCTCCGGTTTGGCATAAAAAGGGACGACACCACTAAAGGCATCGTCCACTAATTCGTCCTCTAAATAGAGTCCGTCTGTATTTACTTTAGGTACGGCTTTCATGTGATTCCTCCTTTATTGTTCAGCCAGAAACGGTGGAATGACAAGCGAAAAGAAAATATTCCCCCCGTTATTGAATACAATTTCCCCGTTTGGGTTAATACGAACTCTTGAAATAATTTCGTCGTTTCCAGCTCTGGATACAGATACACAAGTAATAACTTGCTTTGGCCTGAATCCGACAGGTAACTTAAATACAGGAAGACTGGCAGACACCACTCCATCCTTAATCAATCCATCTACATGTACCATCCCGGTTGAATCCTTGAAAAATCTTGCGGACGGATAACCCGCTACATTTGTCTCATACGGTACCCACCCATTAAGTAATGTCGGAGCAATCCACACAGGACTATCTTTCTCGGCCTTTTTCGACTCCAACACGGATATCCTTGTCGTGTTATCTTGCAACCTTTTGACAGTATCCAACAGCAAAGCCTTTTCATTTTTTGCATACGTACCAGTAATATCCGTAGCCGGATACTTGTCCAACATCAGGTATGTGACGCTGTAGGCTGCTGATGGATCGTATTGGGACGCAGACAATGATGCAAGTTGAACGCCATAGGTTTCGGAAACAGGATTGAAATTGTTAATTTCCCAGTTATCTGGCTGACTGTTTTTATACACGGACAGTATTCGTTGTACTCGTTTTCTCAGTTTTGAGGATACATTGAAATTGTTGATGTTATATGACTTAAAAGCGTCTGAAGTATAGACTGGCTTAGCCAACTCCCGCAGTATAATCCCCGTACCTACCTCCACCTGATTATCCCCGTCTATAAACGTCAATTGCCCCTCAGACATGATCGGCTCGACGACTGGTGTAGCAAGTTGGTATAGAAGTTGATATGAGGTCCAGTTTGGTGCTGGAACTGTTGGCACTGCCGTAAAAAAATTTTGTGAATTCTTGGATAGTAATGGTGTCCATACCTTAGTTCCAGACCCATTATACCCAGCTCCATTGTTATTCGGGTCTTGTCCAGCTGTATACATAAAATATCCCATGAAATAAGCCTTAATTTCATCAGAGGTCAGGTTAGTATAGCTGTCTCCCCACCCACTATCCGCGCTTGAAATAGAAATTTGAAAATTATCGAACACCCCGTTAGCGCCAGATGAACCGATATTTAGATTATCCGTTACGCTGTTTACAGTAGCGTAATCTGTCTCTTTGATCACTTTACCTTGATACTTCGTCAGCGTACCTGATCCGTCAACGGCTGGTGGTCCCGGAAGCATTGCATTAACAACCTTAAAACCATTCTGCCCCCCCCACAATGAAAAATTGATGTCAGCATCCAACGTAACCTTACGCCACTTCGCCAATTTATAATACTGACCATCACGCTCAAAAACGCTATCAGGGTTTTCTCCCGTATCTGGATTGGCGTGTAGCTCAGTTTGTAGTGCGAGAAAAGAGTCTTCGCGTGGTTTAAACATCATTGCTGACGTACCTAAGTTTAAACACGGATTCTTAAAAGTTGCAGTTCCTGTTGTCTCGCTATCAAAACCGATAACAATACGTACACTCTTCGCGTTATCAGGAGTTTTAAAGCTATTCCCTAATGTGAACTTCCCGTTTGCCTTTGCATAGGGAGGCATATTAAACGACGTTATGGCATTATTATCTTCATCGTAATACCATCCATTCCAATAAACCCCAGCTACTCCATTACCGGCAAAGTTAGTCACGTCTACAGTAATTGAAAATGTATATTCCGTAGAGGGAGCTACGTTTACAGTACTAATGAAATTGCTAAAACCTATCGCACTGCTTGCCTTTGTCATTTTAAGTTGGTAGGGTGCCTCGATCTCACTTGGACCTGCTATTGCTGTTTCACTCCACTCATAAAATGGCGGTAATAAGTTTTGTCCATATCGAATGGCATACGGATTCAAAACTGGTTGAACACTATCGACGTAAGGGTAATTACATGCAATCTGCTCCGTTGTCATATTTTCGAGTGCAACATACTCTGAGGCACTAATTTCGTAAAGTCTAATTGCATCAATATACCCGGAACTTCCAGATGCTCCAACAACTTGACTAACAAAAAAAGTGCTAATATCGGTAGAAATGCTATATGCTCCCCATAACGTACTGAATCTTTTGCTATTACTTGAAGTAACTTTCCCTTTGTTCGGGTTAAGTTCATTTAAGTACATACCTACCAATTCTCCAGATATCAGCTTTGCTGAGGAGAGAACAATATAATACTTCCCTGATTTTAAATTAATAGGGGATATCGATAATGCTCCTGCTGGCATTGCCGTTGTCGTAATTTTCAAAGATTGATTTCCTTGTACTTTGTTAGATGTATCAGCCGTTATTGTAGATTGATAGGAGTTTACTAAGCTTGCTTGTTCACAACCTCCAGCACGCCCCAGCAAATTAACCAATGTTCTCCCCTTAATGCTCGAAAGATTAAACGTTGCCTCCTGATTAGCACTTACTACATTTACGCCAGGCTGTAATGTAGCAGCTCCTCGTTTATCTGTATCCAACCTCTCTTGCAAACTACTTACCTTCGTTGCTGTTTCTTCAGCCTTTTCCCCCATCTGCTCTGCAAAATCATCAATCTTCTCCCAGTTCTGATCCAGATACTTGTCCAGATCAAAATAGGTTGTTGATGGCGAGGAACGATCGATTTTATACAACCCTAAATTGGGTGTTTTTGGTTCACTCATTACGCTCCACCTCCTGCTAATTTATCCTGCCGGGTTTGTTCCATCTCACTCAGAGTCATTCTTTCAACCTCGGCAATGGTCAGATACCGCAAACGGTACTCGACGGTCATGTGAGCCGGTTTAATATCTTCGATCGCTGCTTTTAGATCGTTCAGATTAGGTGGCAGTCCCAATGTATCAATAAAACGGATCAAGATGCGATACTCGCCTGGATTAACGGATACATCAATGCCCCCGTTTTCGTACGCCTGAGCTACATTTTTGAGCATGGAGCCTGAAACTTTACCGCTACCACGCATTTTGGAGATGATGACAGACCTTCGTTGATCATCCGGTTTGGCACGATTGGTCGGAATCTGCAAATCCTGTTCATATCGCTCCAATGCCCACGTTGCGGATTCCGGGTAAAACTGCTGCAATACATCTTCCACATCGGCTGCGAGCTGATCTAGTTCAGCCCCTTCCGTCTGTGTCAGCAACTGCATCTCCAGCACATTTTCGTAGAGCGGGGGCAAAAGGTTCATCAGTACATCTGCTTTACTCACGTCACCTTCACCGTCCCAAGCACAGCAACAGCTCCCGGTGTAATCTCCAGATTGGACATGCCGCCGTTGACCAGCAAATTGCTGTAATCGATTACGGGCGGAATATCCAGAATGACATTGGCAATCCGTGTCCAGCGAACGAGCGGATCAGCAAACGCCAACTCTTTCAGATACGCTGTCACCCCTGTCTCAATCAAAGATTTCACACCCTCGTATGTTGATCCTGAAGCAAGTGTAACCTGCACCTCAATATGAATCGGAACTTCTTCTGCCCCTACGACGGTGACAATAGGGCCAATCGGCGCTGCCCCTTCCCCCATGCCATCCTGCGAAGGATCGATATATTGCTGCACAGCCTCGATGACTCCCTCCGCAGGAGCATGCATCTCATTGTTCAACAATGCCACCTTGACTGTACCGGGGCCATTCCAGAGCGGAAAGGCCTTCGCTTTGCCAACTCCCGAATTCTCCCGCGCCCACAGCTCATACTGATACTTGTTGGCACTTGTGATCGGACGGGAAACTTTGTCCTGATAACGATCATACAGAGCTTGATCCGTCTCCTCGTCTTCACCTGGAACAAGCAGTTTGGTTAATCCCGCGGTGGTCAGGCCTGCAATATAATCAATGGGTAACAGTGTCCCGGTATACTCGTTACCTTCCGCACCAGCAATCTCACATTCGAGCACATATTTCCCTGCGGTAATTCGCTCCACCGCTCTATAAACTCGTTCTCCTGTCGAAAAACGACTCTCTGATGGAATTTCCACAGGTTTGCCCTCTTGATCTTGAAAACTTGCAGACCAACGCGCCTTTGTAGGCGGCTTGCGAGTAATACCTGACCACGCTACTGCCTGATCCAGATATTCACCTGAAGCGGTATCAGCAAACTTCAGATTGGCGTTAGTATCTAGCTCAATATACATCTGGGCCATCTCCACGGCTGCTGGCGCGAGGGCATCATAGATGATGCTGCCCTCCCGCTTATCGACACCATCGGGCACTTTATCCAGCATCCGGTTCAAAATGACCTCAAATGTCTCCTGTTCATACATTCATATTCACCTCCGTCTCTTGCCTGAAGTTACCAAAATCCGTTATCACGGTAAAAGAAACCTTAACGCCATCCGGCTCATGGGCGTACTCAAATTGGGTTACTTCCGAAATACGGTCGTCTGGAAGCAATGCTTCCTGAATCCAGCGCTCCAGTTCGGATTCAACCATGGATCTCCCGGAAATGCCTTCCCAAGACCATTCCATTCCATAATCAGGCGAATAGATCAAATGTTCATAACGACGTGTCGATAAAGCTTTGTATACCGCTTGCTTAACCGCTTCTTTTCCCTCCAACTGAAGCCTGCCAATCCGTTGTCCAGATGCTTGCAACACATAGGTCAGGCTAGGAAGCACCGAAACTTCTTCCTGATTTTCTTCTCCAATTTGAGAACCTTGTGGAATCATGGCTTCACCAGCCGATCCAGTACAACATAACTGTCTCCGCCCTGCACACGAAGTAATAAAGCCAACTCACCGATCGTCCAGTTTTTTTGTGCCACCGATTCTGTGAGCACAAGAAAAGGGTCGCTCAGCGCAAGCCGCTGTTCCACGGTAATCTCCAAAGGTTGTGTGTTCGTTACAGTTCCGTACATAATTTGTACGGGAGATTTGGCATCTACGGCGGCTATTGCCGCCTTTTTAATCACATCAAGCATCATAAATGGCTACACCACCTTCAAATCCAGGGACATGGTGTGCACACCCCCCTGTATCTTGTGCGTGCACTCGTCCACCAGAAAATATTGATTGATCTTCAATTCATCGATCTGAATATTGACAAAACTCCCGGCTCTCACCTTGAAATCGCCAAGGGCATCCACCTTTAACTTCTGTGTCTCCCGGTTACGCAAGGTCATCAGCGTTTTCAGCATGTTATCAATTTGACCTTTATTCAGACCATCGTCCGCTTTTTGGTACAAAAAAAGCAGCCCCCATTGACGGATGCTGCTTGAATTCTGATGCACAAACGTCTCCCGTTTGCCTGTATCTTTGTTATCCCGGTATAACTTGATCTTGTTATAAGTCTGGTCGTCGATCGACCGTGTATAGCTGTAGTCCGTCAGCAGACTATGATCCCCGATCACAAAGCCATAGGGCATCTCTTCGACATCACGAAGGACAAGTTTGCCGAAATCATCATAAAAGATATAATTTGTGCCGCCATAAATCAGCGTCCGATCCAACGCTTCACAGATCATGTCAATCAGCTTTTTATTATCGAAAAGCATTCGTGGAATGGCATAACTTGGCTGCTTCAAATCCCCCGTTTTCAACTGGAAATCCGTCGCAATCCGCTTGATGACATCCGCTACTGTTGCGTTAACAAACTGATACGTCTGATTTGCGGTTAGATATCGTGTCTGGTCATAGGCTTTGATCTTTACTTTTTCGTCCTTGCCGCTGTCGACAGAAAAGATATATCCGTAAAATATTCCCTGTTTTCCATGAGTGTACCTCACTACATAACCATTCTCATAGCTAAACTTTCGATGCTGAAACAAGCTGCCCTTAATCAACGTGAATTCGAGAGAGGATGGCTTGCCGATACGTGAAGTTTTGTACGTAATCTCGCCAGCAATGTCGCTGATGTCCCAGATGTTCCCCTGTTTGTCATCCAGCAATAGTTGCTCCTTCTCAATGATCTGTCTGTTGTCCAGATGGATCTCCTGCTGCATATCGTCTCTCCTTTCACGGAAGCTTGATGACAAGTCCAACGGGCAGCTTCTTGAGCTGTGCGTCTTTGATGCCATTCAGCTTCTGCAACTCTTTCCAGCGTGCTCCATCACCCAGATGAGCTTTGGCAACAGACCATAAGGAGTCTCCGGCTTTCAGCGTGACGGTCTTGGGTTTTACTTTTTCATCCGGCCGGGAGGCTTTGGTTTTCGTCTTTGAAGCATCAGCCTTGTTCTGACTGTTCTTCAGTGGTACTACTTTTTTGGCAGCATAAAAAACATACTGCTTCAGCTTGATATCATATTGCACGTCGCCCACCGTACCCGCTGTCTCCTTCCAATCGAAGCTCTCAATGGAGACGGCCATGTTGACCGTGTATCTTGCACTGGAAAAGATTAGCCTGACGGGACGCCCTGTCTGCATCCAGCGGATAATAACTCTCACGTACTCATACGGGTCACGGTAAAACTCATTCTTTGCATTCAGGTCTGTTGCGTCATATTTGTAATGGTATGGACTGTAATCTGCCGGAAAAATGCCACTGAAGCTGACTTCGCGTAGTTTGGGGGACTTAATCACATTGATCTCCCCTAGACGACTAACGTTAAACGTGCTTCCGTCCCCTGCATCTGAAAACTCAATACTCTCCGGTATAACCGGGAAATAAATATATTCCGCGCGATTGTTGAAGCTAAGCTGTATCGAATAGCTCACTTATCCATACACCCCCTGGGCATTGGAGACGATCTGACTGTTCATTTCTTCGGTAATTTTGCTAATGATACTGTCCACATCATGTCCGCTATTGATATCGCCTGTCGTCACCTGCACCGTTGGCGTCAGACTGACGAAGCGCTGAATGGCCTGCATCTCGGCAAGCTCACGCATCAGTTTCAGATCCTCACTCGTTACATCCACCGTACCATCCACATCACCGATTTTGTCCACCTGTCCGATATTGTTAATCTTGTTGAGGTTACTCATATTGTTCATGTTTGTGGGGGCAGGCGTCGTTGGCATCGGTGGCATGGGAGGTGTTTTTGGTTTAAAGTCCTTGCCAAAGCCCCCGGGCAATTCATCAGAAGTTTGGGAAAATGGATTTTTAGTGTTAGCCACCAAGTCATGGCCTTTCTTAAACCCTTGGTCAAATGAGGTCTTATAATCTGCTGACGCATCCATTCTCCATAATTTAACAACATCTTCTTTACTCTCAGGAACACTCGCTTCAAGATCATTCATTAGTCCTTTGATCTTCTCACTCATCGAGTGAATATTAGCATCTGATACAAGTTCAATCCCCCCCCAGTCTGTACCAAAAATTTTATTCAGGTAAGGTATAATCTTATTAATGCCCTCAATTATCCAATTGATTTGATCCTTGAATCCTATTGCGAAATCTTCTACCCCTTTTGTTATGTTGTATAAGATTTGTAAAACAATAAGCCCCATGTCAGCAAACAACTTTTTGAAAGCATAAGTCGGATCTTTGAAAACATTAATGACGAACTCGGCCCAAGATATAAAATAATTCAGAATAGATGCGAAAATTGATTTCATATGCTCATAGACCATATAAAAGTAACCAATTATTGTGCCGACCATATCTCCAGCGGTGAATCCACACGCTTGCAAAATATAGATAAGTACTGCAATAGCGCCGATTACAAGTAATATAGGCCAATTAGCTGCTGCCAACATAAAAAACTGAGCTATAACAACACCGAGTGTAATAATAAGTTTACCTAGCAGAACTACAGCAATAGCTGTCAAAATAGGCGCAATAATATCCCAGTTTTCTTGCACAGCTGTGGCGAAATTTATGAATCCATCCACAATAAAGGCGATGACCTGAGCGATGATCGCAAATGCTCCACTAATCCATTCAATAAAACTGCTGAACTGTCCTGAGCTCATCGCTTCGTTCAGTCGATCAAGTACTGGAGAAAGTACCTCCAACGCTTTTGTACCGACCTCAGCCAGGATGCTATTGAACTGGTTCACAAGAGCGGTCCATTTTTGCAATGGAGAATCCAGCATCGTATCAAATGCTTCTTGAGTATACCCTTGCATTTCAAGAACCAATTGCAGGCCCTGGATAAAGCCATCCAAATCTTTCGTTTGAATAAATCCTTCCAAACCTGCACCACTCAATGCACTCTCGGAGATACCGAACTGACTCGACAAGTCCTTGTTTTCTCCATTCATTGCACTAAGGATTGCTCCAGAAGCATCAGACAGACTTTTGCCATCTGGTGACAACATACTTAAACGTTCGGCAAGGTCATTTAACTGCTCTACTTGTCCTGCATTCTGTGCCATTGGCAAATAACCAAGGGAAGCCTTAAGCGAATCATTCACATCTTGGCCTTTTTTAGAAGCCTGATCTCGGAATTTATGATAAATCCCTTCACCAACTACCGGATCTTGAGCAGCAACCATATAACGATATTTAAAGTCTTCTTCTTCAGCCGCCGCTTTTAACACGATGGTTCCAGCCGACTTTATCATTTGCAGCCACTTGGAGAGCTTACTTAAGTTATCTCCGAGTTTATCCGTTGTATCATCAGCTGTATCCTCCAACTTTTCCATCAAGTTAATGGTTACATTCATCTGCTGATTCACTTGATTAAAGTGATTGGCAATATTGGTTTGATTAAACTGATTCAAGTTAATTTGATTCATCTGGTTGAAATTATTGATAATTTCTGTCGTTTTCAATTGGACCAGATTCAAATTATTGATCAGATTATTAATCGTCGGAGGATTGATTACCGTTATGCTTGTGCCCGACATTCATTCCCCTCCTTCCTTCATTATTTCTTCCGCGTGCGGCTTCTCGCCCGCTCTTTCTTCTCTTCCTCCACCCTAACCTGGATCATCGCATAGATCGCTGCCCGTTCTCGCATGGAGAAGGCCATTAGCTCATGCGGCAAAATCTTTAATTCATGGAGAGCGTAATAAGCCAGATTGGCTTCGGAATCGCCCTCTTTGATTAGTTTTTTACGTCATCCACCAGTTCGTTCATGTCCTGATTAAAGCCATTCAGCTTCTGTACCTGTTCACCGAGTGAAGCAAATTCCCCAGGCAACAGCATTTTTCGCAAAAGTGACTCTGCACCCATTACGCCGTAGGAGCGCTGCAATTCGGTGTTTTTCAAATCCGGGTATACCACGCTTGCCGTCATCAGACGAGCCATGTAATCATTGGCATCAATGTCAGGAGTGTAGACACCATTCTTGCCCTTGATTTTGCGGGTAGCTGCCTTGCGGCATTCCTGGTTCTCGTCCTCGGTCATGCTGCGCAATTTCCATGCTACCGGTGCACCTTTGTCATCTTTGAAGCGAGATGAGACGATAAATTCCTCCGTTGTATCTGCTACCGCGTTTTGTGCAAAAAACATACTCAATCCACTCATGTTTAGTTCCTCCTCTTAAGTTAGGGCTCCCCGCCGCATAGAGCGGCGAAGAGCATTTATACTGGGTTATTTACAAGCAAAGCTCGGTATGTTCAGAGCGACTGCCTGAAAAACTTGGACACATCAAATAGCCCGTAACACAGGCAAGTTGAACTGGTTTCTTTTACAAAACCGATGCTCGACTATTTATTGTTTATCTTGGTTTACGCGCTAAACACATGTATCACTTATTTCGGAAGATTAAAGGATACAGGCATATCCACATCTTCAAACGTAAAGCTCACTTCTTCCTCCAGCGCCTCGGCTTCGGTATCCAGGGATGCCATGATTACACTGTCCAGGTTAACACCTTTGAGGGTCACAGTCTGTTTACCAATGGTGGACGATGGGTCTTCGTTGGTCACTTCAATGTCGAAGTAGGTATCCACGCCATTTTGCATGTACTGAAGCATCAGCTCGCGGAAACGGGAAGTTGTATAGAAAATCGTCATGGAACCTGAACCGGACCAGCCTGTTGCTTTGTGCTGCACGCCGCGGCGACCCAATGTTTTAACCTCTGCTTTTTGCTTCTCCACCGTTGCTTCCAGTGTCTTCACGTAGAACATTTCTTCCGTCTGTCCGTTAATGGTTGCATATGCACGGCCCTCTTGGCCGGAAATCGTGTCGCTTGCTTTCAAAAATGCCATCTTAAACCACCTTCACTTTCATGTATACTTTTTCAACGGAATCCACAGGTTGTACCTGCACTTCAATCAAAATACTGTCGGTTTCACTGCCCGGTAGCACGGTAATATCCGTTTTGGAGTCAAAATTCTGAATCGCTCCAATATCCTGAAGCTGCTTCAGATAGGTAACACATTGGGAGCGGAACAGGCTGCGTCCGTCCTCGTTGTTGTTTACTTTGCCGATATAGTAGGATTCGAAAATACGTTTCATGTCGTTAGCGATACCATCCAGAACACGCACCACACGGTTTTTGGCAAAATGACGTGCTTTATCCGGGGTTACGGAACGGAATGTGTTCACATCCTGCTCAACCAGCGCACGGTTGCTGCTCGCTGTAAATACAAACTCGCCGCTCCGCAGTGCCGCCTCTGTCTCGGTGTGTGTCAACCGTCCATTTACATCCACAGCATCGTCATACGCACGGAAGGTTAGAGATTCGTTCAGGTTAGCCCCTGCTGTTGCACCGGCAGTCCAAGCTACCGTTTGTTTCGGTGTAAGGGCGGTACCGTCCGCAAGCACAACTCCATTTTTCACACTAATGACACCTTCATGATCCGCGGCTGGATAGTTGGAAAGCACCAGTTGTACCTTCTTACCCTCAATATCGCGCAGACGCTTGATATATGCGGTGTAAACAGACTTCAGTGTTGCATCATCCGAGATCAGGCCAACCGTATTGAAATCAAGTACTTCCAGTTTGCTCAGGAAATCGGCATGCTCCTGGTTGGTAGATGTACCATCATTACCACCTGTTAGCGGAAGAGCAGCCGTATTCGTAAGCGTGCCTTCGCCAGTGAAGGTGATAAATGCATTGGATTGTAGTTGACCGATGTTGGACACCGTCTGTTTGTGCACTTCTTTGCCAGCGAGCAAAGTAGATACATCAAATTGTTCCGGCTCGTTCATATTTGCGGAAATGACAATGGCCAGATCGTTCCCTCTTACACCGCCATGCTGAGCAGTTACTGTAAGGGTGTCCAATGTGGCTTTGGCTTTCGTTCCTGCATTAAGACGATATAAAAGTAGGGTCTGTGCACGTTTCAACGCTTCACGAATCAGCAGCAGTTGTGGTGCTGTCCAGTCATAACCGAGTTTCGATTGCACATCTTCACCTGCCTGTACCGACAAGATTGTACCTGCTTGTCCCCAAGACAGCGGAAGTGCCAAAGCCACCGTTCCCCGCTCTCCCACTGTACCGGGCAAAGTACCCTCTGATGCAAAGTTCATATATACGCCGGGGCGTACCTTATTTTGAGTTGTCCATGTTCCTCCAGCCATTATTGTGCCTCCTCATTCATAAATTGTTGGATCTGTTGCTGTGCCTCTAGCACGGTGTACGTTTTCTCTTCCGATAGAACGGCTGCCAAAATATCTTTTTCCAACCGGCTAAACTGCCGGGCGTCGGCAAACTGTTCTTTCTTATATTGTGCATCGTTATGTTGCTGTTCTGTTTCTTCATGTTTCTCTCGATTTGTTTCTTTCTTGGTAAACATCGCGAGCGCGCCTCCTATTCCTTTCATAATAAGTCCCCCTAAAATAAGTTCATCTTGCTATGATGATTTCAAAGCAGTCGGTCGTTGTTCCAGCTGCTTCATTGGACCGGAGGACTCCGACACTTTGGTGGTTCGCATCGTGTAATACACCCACAGTTTGGGTGTCTCTCCCCAAGCCTTCCATCGCAGCTCCGTTGCTCGATAGGGAGTACCTTCCACTTCAATCGTCTCCAGTGCTTCAAAGAGCTTGTCCGGCAAGTCTTCCGGAATGTTACTCCCATCCAGCCACCGAATCTCGTAGATGTGAGATTGCACGAATCGATCACTGCGCTCACGAGTGAGTTTGGCAGCAAGTAAGCGATAAGTTAGCCCTTGGCTTTCTGGAGCTATTGCTCCTGTTGCAGGCTGGATGGGGATATTAGGGAGATGATGTGATAGTGTTGCCGCGATGGAGTTGGTAATTTGGGTTGTGGTCATGGTTCACCTCCTTTAATGATTAAAACTACAGACCAAAGACAAAACATTCTAAAGAATTTTGGTTAGATCGAGCATAGTATTGAACTCCGAAATTTACACTTCTTTCTCCAAACTCAACATATGAAAAATCGAAATTTGACGATTCCGGAGAGCTAGTACCAGCAATTGCACCCACGAAAGCGCTCCTCTTTAAAGTATTACTTTCGTCTAACCAAGCTAAAATATTACCATTGGATCTAACACTTCCAATCATACCGCCCACTTCACGATATGATGAACTTTGCACTAATAAGAATAAGGGCTTAAAAGATAAAGATGAGATGCTCCCTCCTGAAGCAGAAACTGTAGCACTTTTAAATTTTATACTAGTTCTAAGTGAGCTTATGTTATTGGACATCATGAGGAATGAAGCATCCGCTGCCGTTGGAATACCTTTGCCAGTAATGGCGGCAGCAATACTTGCTTTTCCGCTACTGACAGATGACTTTAAATCTGAAAGAGTTGTAGTGCCATTCTTATCTCTAAAAATCAGTTCTCCGCCATATTCATTCGCAATTGAGAAATCAATCCCACCGGGAGTACCGAACCCAATGTAGCCCTTTCTCCCTGCATTTGTCCCTGCTGGCAAAAAACCTTGGTAAACATGAGTTGATCCAACAAGATTTAACACCCCCGCATCACCTACTAATGAGCCTCCTGACTTTGGTAAACTCGCATTCTTTGCACTCGTCTCCGCCGCAACCTTCGCATCCCTAACCGCCTTCTCCGTCGCCGCCACCGTCTCGGATGTGCCATCCATCTTGTTCGATAACTGCACCTTCCCTTTTTGCGTCAAGGACGCATCGGGGATATCCATCTTGCTCACTGCTTCACGAAGTGCGTCCAAATCCGCTTGTGTGGCAACGCCTGCGTCAATCTTTTCAAAAATTGCATTAATGCTCTCCCGACTCACAGTTTCATTTCCTAGTGGAAGAGGTAGCTTCAATCGATCGGTTTCCTGTGGCATTACGCCCACACCTCCAGTTCATTCCACGTCAGGGACGCGGCATCAAGTTCATCCCAAGTTTTCTGCTTCTTGTCCAGGTCGTCCCAGACCAGATAACGGTATTTATATTCTACTGCCATATGCGCTGGTTTCAGTTCATCAATGGCTCGTTTCAGATCATCGATATTGGGCGGAATGCCCATCGTGTCTACAAAACTCACCGTAAAACTCCATGCTTCCGGCTGGAACGTGACATCCACCTTGCCCCCGGCATATGCCTCAGCAACGTTTGCAACTTGTCTTCCAGAAAACTTGCCTGCCCCGCGCAGCTTCGACTCCACCACAGCACGCCGTTGCTCCACAGGTTTGAGACGATCTGTCTCAATGCCAAGCTCCCGCTCCCAGAAATCCAGTCCCCACGTCGCTGTACGGACAAAAAACTGCTCCAATGTCTCGTCCAGAGCCTGATACAGCAGATCCATCTCCACACCTTTGGCCTGCATATCGGCCTGCATCACACGCGAAGTCTCATAATATTGGGGCAAAAAGGAGAACAGCTCCCGGCCTTTCTCACTCGTCAGTCCCACACTACTCATGCACATCCACCGTCCCCAGCACGGCCACTTGGCTGGTGGTCATCTCGATATTCTGGTCGCTTACACCGTTCACGGTCAGCTCCGAATAGTCGATAATCGGCGGGATGTCCAGCAGAATCGCAGCAATGCGAGTGTAACGTACGAGTGGATCGGCAAAGGCAAGCTGCTTCAAATACGCGGTCACTCCGCGTTCGATTAATGCCCGGACATCCGCCAGCGTGGCATCACTTGCCAGCGTCAGCTTCACCTGAATGTTCATCGGTACTTCCTCTGCCGGCATCACCGTCACCACAGGGCCAGCCGGAGCAACGCCTTCGCCTTGTCCATCCTGCGTGGGATCAACGTACTTTTGCACCGCATCCACCAGATCAGATCCTGCAGCTCGCTTGTCCGTATCCAGCAGATACAGCCCGACGGTACCCGGCCCCTGCCATAGCGGGATTACCCGCGTTGCCCCGACGCCCGGCACTTCGCTGGCCCATTGCACATACTGTGCCTTGTTGCCGCTGGTTCCCTGGTTGCGGACTTTGGCATAAAAGCGCTCCAGTAGCGCGGTATCTGCCTCGATGTCCGCACCGCCCTTGATGACGTCCGTGTTTACCACAGACGTCACTCCGCTTACCGGTGTAGACAGCACGGTTAACGTGCCTGCGGGTACATTGCTCTCTTTTCCGGCAACAAGCGCACGTACACCTACACTTCCGAGACCATCCTCATCCAGCTCCACACGGCCCACCGTTTCATATTCCAGCGACGCTTCACCGGATACCTCATCTGCGAGAGTAGCTACAACCGTACCTGCTGGCACGACTTTGACTTTCCCCGGCTCACCCGTGAATTTCACGGTGCCCTGTGCCGCCACCGCCGCCCGGCGTGTAATGCCATGTTCACCCGCGCGCAAATCCAGTTCCTCCGAACGAAAATTCGGATCACGGCTCGCCGCCGTACTGGCGAATCCGCGCCGCAGCAGCTCCTGCGCCCAAAGCGCCGCCTCGGACAGCATAAAGGCTACCGGAGCCTCCGCATCCCACAAAAACGACCCTTCCGACTTATCCAGATCCGCGGGCAGACGATCCAGCATACGCTGCATAATCTGTTCCTCCGTCTGGTCTTCCAAATAACGCGGAATTTCAGCCATCCCGTCAGATCACCTCACTTTCCAGAATAAACATCTCATCCTGCACACTCATCACCCGGCACGTAAACCCGCACTGCTCCCGGTCCCAATCAAATGTAAACTGATCGACCGTATCGGTACGTGGATCGGCGAGCAGCGTTTCCGTCACCATCCGGGCAATCTCACTTTCCGTCACACCGCGGCTATCCCCCTGACCGACCAGATCCTCCAGTTCCGAACCGTAGTCCCGAGAATAGATTACATGTCTGTACCGCGGAGTTTTCACCGCCTTGATACACCACTGTACCCAAGCTTCATGCGTATCTGCCGTGGCCACCTTGCCGCTGGGGGTCAGCACAAAATCACCAGCCTCATAGTCATAGCGCCAGCTTCGTCCAAAACGCACCTCTTCCGAGGCCACCCCGGACAGATCCTCTTCATCTCCCCAGACCATACCCGGAAACAAACTAGGCATTCGCACTCACCACCTTACACAGCACCACAATATCGTTCCCGCCATTCACCCGCATCGCCAGCACGCGATCCCCGGCTTTCAACCCTTTGCCCAAAGACCAGACTGCTTCTTCCACTTCCCCTTTTTGCAAAAGAAACCGTCCCGTGCCCGTCGTACCGCCGCCCGCCACATCAGATATCCCGGAAATCGCGCCAGCTGTCTCGCGCTCCGGCAACCCTAGCGTGCCCGGTAGCTCAGCCACGAGATAATCCTGCACTTCGTGCTTGAAATCGTCCAGCTTCACACCGGACGCCGTGATCGTACCAAGCACCGCGCCCAAACCGCTCACGGCCTGACGGGAATGTGTGCTCATCGCTCCCCGCATCACATTGGCAAACTGCCCGTACGGATCTTCTTTATTCAAGGTAAAACCTCCTTTTCACCAGCTCCGCCGTGCCCAGCTCCAGCGTCATCGTGCCCGGCCCGGCTGACAGATCCCGGCTCACCGACATGACGATCAGCTTTAGACCTTTCAACGTGACCGCATCTCCTGCGCGAATCGTATTGATATCCGGAGCCGAGATCGTAAACGTCTCTTGAATACCTGTCAGTTTGCTTTTTGCCAGTTTTTTTGCGGCGGCCGCGGTTTTTACCTGATCGTCTTCGACCAGTTTCTGTAATGTACCTAACTGCTCTGTATCACTCTGCTCAATCGCTAACACTTTGGAAGGCACCTCTTTACCGCTACCGCCGGACTCAGACGCTGCCATCACCTTTACTTTCGTGACCGCGCCTTCGAGTGTACGCATCTGCGTCAGATCGATTATCCGATCCAGCGCGTGTACCTTCGTGTTGCTACCTACCTTGAACAACTGCAACCCGCCAGGCGTCATCCGCGGATGATACATGTCTCCCCCGGACTTGGCCGTTTCTTTCAGATCGGCAAATATCATCGAAAAAATCGTCTGTGACCGATACACCGCCTTACCCAGCTTCGTCTTGATCTCTGGCAACGTAGCCAAGGGAATTTTCCATTCCTTAGCGTACGCTTTAAGCCGTTGCACTGCCGTCTGATCCTTGGGAAACAGGAATTCGTCCTCCGATTTCTCAAGATAAATCATTCGGTCGTAGACCGTGAGGGACAAACGCTTGGTGCCGCTGTTCGAGCTTTCCGCTTCCCAGATGACCGCTGGATGGAGCAGGTAGACCACTGATTTTTCGCCAAAAGGAACCCCACTGATCCGCACCGCCATGCCTGGTGAAATCGAAGGCAGACCTGAAGAAGCAGACACGGCCAGCCGGATGTTCGCTTGATAGGCAATCTGATCAAGCGAGTCCTTCAGCGTAATCGTTTCGACAAGCTTGGTGATATCATATTTGTCATCGACAATAACCTTGTAGGTCATGGCATCACCAGCTTTTGCCCGGGCTTGATCCGATTCGGATCACTGCCGATGATTTTCTTGTTGAGGTTGTAAATCTCGTTCCATTTGGAACTATTTCCGAGCTCAAGCTTGGCTATTTTGGACAGGGAATCCCCGGCTTTGACGGTATACGTCTTGCTGCTTTTTTTCAGATCGGTACGTGAACCAGACTTGCTACCAGAAGTGCCTGAACCCACTTTCCCCACTTTGGAATCTCGCCAGGTTCGCAGGGTCAAGTCGAAATAAATATCTCCCGGCTCCCCGCCGCGAAAACTCGAATTGAGTGAAATCAGAAATACTGGTACATTCACTCCGGTCCCCGAGATGATGAAACGCATCGGTTGTTTGGAGATGAGAAAGGTGTTCAGCACATTCAGCGCCACGCGTGGGTCTGGAAAATCCTTCTTGTCCATGCAATAGGACGGGTCATATACTTTGGGAAAAAAAGAAGAGAAGGTGATCTCCTTCACCTTCTCCCCTTGTGCAAAATCAAACTCGCCATGCTCCAGCATATTAATCGTTTCGTACCCCTTGGATCTGGAAATGTTGACTTCTTCCGGGTTCACCGGGAATACAAACGAAGTACTGCCGTCCTTCAACGTGAACGACATTTTATTAGGACCAACTTCATCTTGAAGTACAGACATATCTGCGGCCTCCTTTCTGCTTAGGCCATAATCGTTTTGCGATTTTGCATCGCCCGGCGGAGCTCGTTCGAGATCCGTTGCCCCACTTGTTGAGTCACAGCGTCGTAATCAATCGCGTTCTCCCAAACGGTCACTTGCACTGTGCCTGGTGCAACATTCACCGAAATCTGGTTGGTCGTTTCCGTTTTAAAATCCTTAAGGTAACCTGCCAAACTGCTCATCTGTTCTTCGGAAATACGCACGGTGAGCGGCGAAGCTTTCTCATTGGGTTGACCTGCGTTATTCGTGGCCATCGCTTGGGATTGCATCACGCTTGTTCCCATAAGACCCGCAGCCGTCGGTGAGCCCAATCGATTGTTCATATAAGCTTCGGGCCCAGTGATTGAGAGAACTGCCGGTCTGTACGCTGGCGGCATTTGAGGTGCTGCCGGTGGAGGGGGTGGCGTCTGCGGTGCTGCAGGTGTTGAGGATGACGTTATGTCCGCTGCTACTGGGGCAGTCTGCTCTTCTTTTTTAGAGCCGATACCAAAAAAACCTGCAACCCCACTGAAAAAATCTGTCGTTTTATCCGCCAAGTAACTCGCTCCCTCAGAAGCAAATTTCGCTACTTTTGAGATGCCCTCCGCGTTGTCTTTTAGAAATCCACCTACCTTGTCACCCAGCCATCCACCTGCCTTTTCACCAAGCCAACCGCCTATTGAACCGCCCAGCATGTTCCCAATCACCGGAATTGGAATCACACTACCAAGCACGGTACCAATAGCTGTTCCTACTGTATTACCAGCAACCGAACCTAACGCACGAGCACGATCCTCAGGTGGGGCGCTTGCAAGTTCTTGAATATTGTTATACATACGGAGTGGTGCAAACAATTTCCCCGCTCCTTTAACGAGATTGCCACCAAGCTTGCTTATGATGCCAGCCCCACCACTGCCTCCTGCCCCACCTCCACTTCCACTGCCTCCTCCGCCAAAGAGACCTTTTACATCGCCCCATAATCCATCGAATCCACCGATTAGATCAGACCCTGCGGACGAGAAGTCATTCACAAACTTTGCCCCACGTTTTGTAATCTTGAACGCCTTTTTGAATTTATTACCCGGTGTGGCGGGTGTTGTGATTTCTTTCCATAGCTTCTTCCCACTATTTCTAGCATCAAAAACTTTCCCCACACCAGATGAGATTGATTTTCCCCGATCAAACATGCCTTTCATCTTCTGCAAAAAAGTTTTCGGTTTCTCCTCTTTTCCTCCTGCTGCAAGATTAAGGGAATTCAGTTTGTTACTAAGCATATAGATCGATAGTGTATTCCTATTCAAAGCATCAATCAGTGACTGCGAATTTACATTAACGGATACGCCTGAGATTTGATGGCTGACTTTGAGCTTCACACTTGCTGTAGCATTCAACAAATTAGAGGGAATGCTCTTCATTTTATTCATCAGACCATTGAGCACCGGAGTAGCTTGATCGTCCAATCCAATTCTCGGTGTGATCCGCAAGCGGCTCAAACGGACAGCTGTACTATAGATGCTTTCCAGTCTGCGTCCGGTGGTTCTCAGCTCATCATTCACTTTGATCAGCCCTTGATACCGAACCCGGTTCAAGCGATCTGTAGAACGTTGAATCTGATCGAGGTAACGAAGCGTCGTTTTCATTTGTGTGTTCGATTGGGATAACCCGATAATCATTTCTGCCATTTGTTTCACCTCCTGACCTTTTCAATTAACGATTCATTTGAGCAGATATTGCCGCCATCTCTTCTTCCGAGAACGCAAGCAACAACGAGCGCTCCCCGCGTGGCAAAGACCAGAACTCTCCGGGACGGAGATGATGACGCACCCACATGTGATATAGGAACGTGGTCATCCCGCCGGAGTGAATCAGTTTTTTAGGTCTTCAATCTCCACGCCGAAGCCGGACAGTTCAAGCACTTTATCCCCAACCGCATCCAGTTCACCAGCCAGCAACATACGGCGCACCGCCTGCTCTCCACCCGACAGCTTCATACGTCCTGTGATGCGATTGTCTCCCCAGCCGGACAGCTCCAGTCCGCGGACACTCATTTTCACCGTGGCCTCGGAGATCAGCAGGGCGTTAAACGTTTCGGTATCCACCTTTTCCTCGGTGCGGCCTTTTGTCGTTTTGCGGATCGTACAGCGCTCGCGAATCTGGTCTACTTTGGAAGACGTCAATCCGCGCAAGGTGAGCAGCAGATCCAGACGCTGGATACGCACATTTTCTTCTGGCAGACGTTCTGCCGCTTCAAACAACTGATCTAAAATCTGCTCTTCGGACAAATTTTCATTCATACTCATCGGTTAAAATCTCCTTTTTCTCATGTATTCTCTGAATTCGATGTGCTTCCGTGTGTATTTCATAATCATCTCAAGACACAAAAAGACCGAGGGGTTCTCGGTCTGCTTCAGTGTCCTTGCTTATTGTGAACAAGTTCAATAACCTTTCATAAAAATCAGTTCGCTACAATCGGATTCAGCAATTCGAACCCTTCAAAGGTAAAGCCCGTTTCTTCCGGCACTTCCTCACCTGCCGTCCAGTTCGCCAGCTGAATTTTATCTACCATGCAACCTTTCAACAGTACACTTTCATGTCCGTACGACTCGGGATCATCCAGCTTGGAGATAATTTGAAATTTGGTAAAGCCGCGCTTGATCATATCGGACGTAACCTTGTAACCTGTCATCGTACCTGTACCTTTTTTAGCACCGTTTTTGTGAACCTTCCACTCGTTGCCGACCAGATTCAGCTCACGTTTCTCAATCTCTACGCTGGCCTCCAGCTTGTTAATATTGGTCTGCCACACACCATCCATATGCAATTGACCGTGGGTACCGAGAATCACTCTTGATGCATCCAACATGTATATTTCCTCCTTATTATGGTTGAGTGGTTATTGTTCACATATCATAACGACGCCATCAGAAATCCTCCGAATCACTGTATCCCTAGAATTTCGCTGTCCTCTCCGTTATTCGTGTAAACCAACCACTCAACATGTCCTTCTACTTTTTTACAAAACTATCTACTAGCCTGTTAGCCTGTTATCAAGCCTTTTACCTTATTGCACGTAAAACGTACCAAACAACTGCTCCATCACATCCGTCAGCTTCACATTCCATTGCAGGAATACCTGATCTGCCTCCGGTTTCAGCACAGGAACATCACCGTAATACGCCGGGTCGAGAACAACATCATACCCTTCGGCTTCGATAACATTACTCTGTGCAAGCAACGCCAAATAGGCCTTCATCGCACCAATCAGTGCCTGACGACCTTCTTCGGTATTGTTCACTTTGCCGATATACGTATCTTCTGCGGAGCGCTGCAAATCTGTATTAATCACATCCATGACCCGGATCGACCGGATTTTTTTCCACGCATTATTTTGTCCGGCAGCAGGGGTAACCAGAGTATTCACGCCACGAAGAGCTTTAACCCGTCGTCCATCGTGGAAGAAAATAAATACGCCATTCTGTACAGCCTGCTCCTGTTCGGCGCGTGTCCAGCGGCGTGTAACATCATCGAACGGTGCTGCCGCATATGTCGTGGATTCGTTCAGACGTTGTCCGGCGATAAGACCCGCAACATAAGCAGAGGTCTGTGCGGAGCTATAGAAAGCATCGCCCAAACGCACGCCCGTGCCCACATTAATCACACCTTCATGGTTCAGCGTAAGAGAGCGTGCTGCAGCCTTCTGAGCTGCCGAAGCAGACGTATCATCTGCCGTAGAGCCACCGAATACGGCCATGACTGGCTTGCCTTCACTGCGTACCCGTTTGACCCATGCCGCAAAGCTCGCAAGCAACGCTGCATCCGCCGCATGATCCAGGGCAAGCACATCAAACTGCTCTCCTTCCAGCGCGCCCTGCAAAGCAATGTACTCTGCATTCGTCAGTGCATCATTGCCGCTTACACCACCTTTGAAAGCCGCACCCGATACGTTCGCAACCTCCCCAGTCCCTTCTCCAATCGCCTGAGCCGTGATCCATAGATTTTGCTCATCGGCATTGATCTCTTTGGCAAGGGCTGCCGCTGTAACATCTGCCGTCAAGAGAGCATACAGCATGCGGTTGCCTTCAAACAGGCGCACTTCAAACTTCGTATTGTCGATCACACCCGGCTGAATCGTTACATAGAAGCCATTCGCACGGTCGCCCGGATATTTTGCATCAATCTGGAGCACATCAGCACCACCGCCGTCCTTCAACGTCAGCGTGGCTGCTTTCGCTGCAGAACTTGCCACCCGATAAGCGAGCAGTTTCTTCGGTCCGCCGAGCAAAGCCAGTTTCAAAGATGTATAAGCCGTACCGTTATCCATTGCATCGGCCGCAAATGTACGTTCAATTGCCGTTTCACTGCTTACTTCCACAAACGTGCCCACCGGACCCCAGTTAGCCTTGACCGGCACAACGACCGTTCCACGACTGCCTGCCTGAATTGCTGAAGACGCTGCCGCCTGAAAATTCATATACAAACCCGGAAGGACCGGACGATTTGTTTGTTCCCAAGTTCCACCTGCCATTATTCATTCACCTTCGCTTTCAAAAATTGGTTGATTCTTGCCTGTGCTTCTTCAATGGAAAACGTCTGTTGCGCCGCTTCGTGCAGCGCACCAGCCAGCACCTCTGCCTTCACGGCAAAGAGGGCTTCCGAATGATTCATCAGTTCAGCCCGCGTATACTGCGGGGAAACTGGTGACTTTTTTTTCATAAAGCTTGCCATGTATTTCTCACCTCGTTGGTTTAACAAAGTTCAAATGATCTCGTCTCACCTATTAATTTTTAATCCTATAATCGATGAAATATCTACTTTTGAAGCAGTCTTTCTGATACTAATCAGTCTACAAAAGCTACGATATAAAACGATCTGAAACTACCCGTTAGTGATAGCTTCTCTGGGACTTACTTTTACTCTATTCCTTTGTTATGGTGGATCTCACGCATAAGCGGTGCACTTGTAACCGGACGACGGATACGCTGTGTTAATGTCAGACGAATCTGTCCATTCAGATACGCATCGGCTTGCAAATCTGCTGTTACCTCATCTACTGTCACATACCGTGTATGACTCTCGCCCATCGCGTTAGCTCCAGCTTCCTCGTTATCCAATGGAGTCATTGGAATCCGCGATTGAAGTGCCAATTGCTGGACCAGGTGGCTTGCCGCCTGATCTGTCAGACCTGTATCATCGGTGAGAACATGCCCGATCCACTGTTTGCGTACTTCAAGCGCCGATGTTCCGGCCACTGCGGTACTGTACCCGCTTAAACGCCACAGTACAGACGGCATCCTATACCCACCTGGCCAACTATTGGCATACACAGACCAATTCGATCCCAGCTTGTTCGCTGTCCATAGCTGCAAAGCAACAAGCCAAGGATCACCCGTGACAGGGTTATTCCCGGCGGCGCCTTGCGGTTCAGGAACGTATACACCAAAACGTAAACTACGCGTAACCATACCCGATCCACTATCAACACGGTCACTGTCCGTTGAACCCAGATAGAGGCAGGTAAAAGCTTCACCTTGCTCATCTTCCAGCCGAACCTGATGCAAGCCTGCGATTAACTCTGCTGACCAGGCCTCCACCTGCTCTGCACCCCCGTCTTCCGATCGGGCATACGGTGAAATCTTGATGATTCTCCTGTATCCTGCCCAGGTTGACTTGGGCACTTCTTCAGCAAAAGCAATCACTGCACATGGGCCAGACAGCACTTCACCCGAAGCAGGAATATCCTGCACGCGGCCTTCCCAAGCAGGTATGAGAGTTGCAAGCTTCTGCTTTAACGTCTTTTTGATACGTGTACTTAGTCTGATCTCTGATATCCTGATCTCTGATACACCATTGCTAATTTCGTGGCTTTGCTCATTGTTCATTTTATTGCTCGTTTCACTGTTCATTTCATGTCGAATAGACACATTCATTTCGCCCCCTTCCGCCGTAAAAGTGAATGCTGCCCGCATGTTACAGCAACCATGTGGCAGTTCGGGATTCCCCCTTTTTCCCACACTCCGTGTAGAAACCGGATCAAAATGCAGGGACAACTTCACCGCATCAAAAAGACCAGCCCTATTGACTGGTCTGTACATTAGCGTATGTGCTTTCGGTGTGTCCCTCGGCAATGGATCCGATAATACTATCTTACAGCCTTTTTACCCTACCGCGGATGGTGATTGGGTTGACTTGTGCGCGAATAAGGGAGGAAGTTGGGCGGTAAAAAGACGACACTTCTTATGTGACTTTTTTCTCTAAAGATAGACAATTAAATGTTAAAAATATACCATTAATAAAGTGATCGTGTTCTATTAGAGTGGAGGCGATTAAATGAAAAAATCTGATCTATTTTACATCTGGGTGTTCATCTCAAGTTATTTGGCAGGCCTAGTTGCGTATACCTTGGGTTTATTTCTACTTTATGATGAAAAAATGAGTGGTTGGGGACAACTTCTCATGTGGACCGCCCCCTCTTTTTTCACAGTAACTTTGCTATTATTTCTCTTATCCATTCTTCTATTGAAATGGATAAATAAGTACTTTCTTTGGACACAAACGCTGTTATTCGCACTTGCAGCCATTGTCCCCGTATATTCGATCCCTGTTCTTTCTGGATTTTGGAACTTTACAAGCATTGCTTTTCTATTTTCTCCAGAAGGAAGGTTATTCTACCTATTTTTCTTTATCTCGTCTCTCATGTCTTCTTATGGGGTATGGATCGCACATAAGCGTCACAGTTATAAATCATTTCTCATACTTTCTTTTGTTGTAGCTATGATGTTCGTCATTATAGCTGCTTGGCATTGAGAATCAGAAAGCGAGCTACCGTTTATGAGTAGCTCGCTCTATTTGTTCTCAACTTGAATTGCAGTCCATTTCTTCTGTCATTCTAAAACATGATTTTAGTTCAGCCTTGCTTGCGGGCTCAGCGTAATTTCAAACGCACGTCCCCAAATGAAATCCGGATTGTTGTATTCCAACAATTCACCATGATAAGTTGCATACGTCAGTTGCCCGTCACAGATTCGGCGAATGGCCGGGTTGCCTTGCCCGAAAGCCGGTTTGCTTGCCAGTTCAGCGGTGTGTGTCTGCATAAGGTCACGCAGCAAGCTTTGCAGATGAGCGTAATCCTCTTCCGAGTTAAACAGCAGCATATTCTGATCCGCCAGTGTTGCTACATTGGTATACAGTGCATGCGCACGCGAATAGGTACGAACATCGGCAATGGCTACCGCTTTGTAGCTGTAGTCCTTCAGGAAACGTTTGAACAACAGCGAGCCGTGTGCATTCATGGCATCCCGCAGCTTATATTCATGCTTTTCAGTCGTGATCAGTGCAAATCTCGATTGTGCCATGCCAACCGCAAGACCAATTTTGTTCCCCGGTGTATTCCAGGCACTGTATCCAAGTACGCGTCCGGTATATGGACTATTCAGCAACGCTTCAGCCACATCGACATTCGCAGGCCCTTTACCCACAAAATCAATCAGGATCGAAGGCAACCCCTGTTCCCCATTCGTTGCCAAACGCTCCACTGCCGCCTGTGCCTGGTCAAGCGCCGTAATAGCAATGATCTCCATATCCAACGTAGAATCTGCCCCATCCTCAATCATAACACCACCGACAATATCGACGTGATGCACCACATTTTGATGTACATCCATATATTCGTAGGTATTGATGATCGTCGAGCCGTGTGGCCCGTAATACTTCACACCATATTTCGTTTTCGCTCCGCCCCTGAATAACTGGTTCGCCATTCGAGCGACTAGAGCATGTCCCAGACCGTCGGCATCCGGCAAAATAATCGCACGATCCGGGTTCTGTCCATCCGTGCCGCCAAGCCATTCGTTAATCCGTGCTTCGACATACTTGATCTCGTTGATCTGAACCCCTTGGGTATTCGCATCATCCACACCAACGGCAAGGAAATCAATATAACCCGTACGAGCCAGTTGATCCAGAATGTAACGATTGGTTTTGAACTTGTGCTGTCTTGTATTATAGTATTTCGGTTTATCAAAATAAGTGGTCTCCCCATACTCTACTCCATCTGGAGAAACGTTATATCCTTGAATAATATCTTCAAACTCCGTGAAGGTCTGGCGTGGTTGCTGCATCAGAGAGCGAGATTCATTATAGGCATCCAGTGCCAAACCATCTGCAAATGAAGTGGTTGCAAGCCGCATAATCGTATCCATCACAAACAGCGGTTTGCGAGGGTACTTCGTTTTAATTATTCGAATGACATCCAGCAAATGAGTGGTTTGCTCGTCATATGACGGATACGTTCCCCCGCCGTTTTCGCGAAGCTGACGACTGCCGATTAATCCGCCATAAGCAAGCATATCCGTTGAAATAATGAAACCATCTGCCTTCGCTGCATGTTTGACAATGAAATCATAAATGTTGGACGGATTCCCGTAAACGGGCGTCGAAGTGCCCAGCAGCGTTGTGCCGTCGGTCGTCTTCTTCGTATCCAAACGGTTCTTGATATCTTTCAGGCTGGGTGTAACGATGTGAAGACCGGCTGCTTTCCCTTGGACAATGACGTCATCCAGATTCGCCGGACGATCATCGAGTGGTACATACAATACTGTTTTCATATCATGTATCCTCCTGTTTTTTGATATTCTTCAATACCCGATCAGGGCAAGGGCGCAATCACCGAAATGAAAAAAACCAGCATTTTGCTGGCCTGATCTTTTTCTGCGTGAGCTACTTTTCCGTCTCTTGCACATCGTTTAGACTTTGTGCGCTACACGCTACAAACTGCACGGCACATTGCTTCCCTTGCTTCTGATCCGATACTATCATCTTACCTTCTTTTCTCCCTCACGTAGACGGTATTGCGGATGAATTACGCCGATCTGTCGTCGGTTTTATGAGAAATAGTGCGGCTCTACCGAAAAAGCACCTGCCGCTTGGGCAAGTGCTTTTCTAAGCTAATCTTTTTAAGTTGTTCGTTATTCAAGGATGCCGGTTTAATCCATATATATCGATTCCAATTATGGCATATTCACACTGATCCATGTTCACGCGATAATATAACGGAAATTTTCCCAAATTCCAGGCTCAGGCTCCTCATGTTTGGCATGGTGATAGAAGCTGAACGGAAATTTAAATATATGCCCGCCATACCAGTCACGGCAGCGCCGATCCTTCAACCAGTATTCCAATTCATGTGGCAGAGCGCGTGAACGCTCAGCTTGTGCTAGTGGTAGCACGTCCACAGGAGATTGCAGCGTGGCTGCCTCCGGCGTCAGATCGATATCACGGCTCAGGCGCAAGGCCTTGACCATTTTGAGAAAAGGCGGAACGCCTTTATAGAATAGAGCCTGATAACCCAGCTCATAAAGCATGTTCAGCGCATGACCGTAGGTAAGCATATGTCCAATCAGATCATGATGGGCTTCCGCTTGATAAATTGTACGAAACGCACCAAGTTCCTCCAGAATGAACTGAGACAACTGAATCGGATGCAGTATCTCAGGGAAATCGTCATTATCGTCCAGCTGCATATGGCGAATCTCTTTTACTGTTGTATTCACCCAGGATCTCCCTGGAATCGTACGTTCAAACGACTCGATTAATTGAGCAATCTGCTCAATCTCTTCTACGGTGCCCCATCCTTCCAGTTCACGAAGGGCTTTGAGGCTAATCGCACCATAGATCACTTGGTGTCCTACCCAGTGCAACTCGCCAATCGTGTGCTCCAGCGCGTCTGCAATACGCGCTTCGGCTTCTTCTAACGGCATGCGCTCACTTGGTGAAGCGGTATGACTGATATGTGTCCCATGCTGGCGAAGCATCGCTTTCGCTTCGGCGGTAACACTGCCAGCGGCGAGGGCTGTGAGGCGATTTTCCCTCACCCAAAAGTAAGCCGCAATAGCCCCTGCCCCATAATGGGCATGCCATAGGTCACCTGTGCGTTCCCGACTGGACGCAATAGTCGCTAGTCCCTCTTCCAACAAACGTCGATCCAAGTGTGTCATCCCCCTTCAAGTTACGGAAGCCTCGCTACAAGCCGGACTACTCCTGATCTCCATAAAATAAAGCGTTTACTTCTATAACATGATGGAGTTCAGATACTTATTCCCCTTTTCCCCTATATCTGATCTAAGAACTTTCAACCTGTCAGTCCAGTAGCAAAATATCCTGATGAATGGCTATAATCCCCCTCGAATCGAAGCGTACCCACTTGATGTATCGTTGCTTCTAGCGGGAAAATCTGAGCCTTTTGATTAGAGAAAAACCATACTCGTTCTTTCCTCACCACAATAAACAAACCGTTTCGATCACCTACAGGAGAAAACGTATCACTGCCTTCGCCCCAGCGGGGTAATCCCACTTTCTCCAATTCGTGCACTGTGGCTGGCACATCCTCCGAAACCAGCCCGATCTCACACACCTTCAAAATATTTTCCACCGAAAATGCACCCTCTTGCTCGTTATTTTCCTTATGATGAGCGATCAACTCCACGATATTTCCGGCCGGGTCTTCAAAATATAACGAATGTGAATCCCAATTGGTTGAGTAAGTCTGATCCCGCTCTCCATCTGTGCTTAGCGTTACCCGTGACGCTGCCCACTGCTTCGCTTGCTGAAACTGATTCCTCGGAATCATCCAGGCAAAATGATAAAACGGTTCAATGCCCTTTTTCTCTGTTTCGGTTGCAGAGTTCCACTGCTTGAATATCATTTTGGTGCTTCCAGCCTTCACAGTGAAGGCCTCCTCTACAGGATTAATCTCGGATACCTTCATGCCCAGCCTAACTCCATAGAAATGGTGCAGTTCCTCCAGCTTTACGGTATGAAACAATACTTGTTCAATGATCATATACTTCTCCCATGCAGCCTCTCCCATTCACTCCACGGCACCAAGCCAAGCTCAGGCTTCGCTTCGTCTGGCAGCACAGCGATGAATTCTAACGAGTGACCATCCGGGTCAGCAAAATAGACCGCAACCGCAGGCATCCAGGCAAAGACATATAATTCCCCAATATCATCATCCTGAAAATTACGGGTGGGGATGCCCTTGTTTTCCAGGTATTCAACGGCATGTTTCATATCTTCCAAAGATACGTGAAAAGCAAAGTGCTGACGTTGCACCTGTGCAGGTTCCTTCTCCCACAGCCCCAGCATGGCATGGCGCTCGCCGCCAATCCAGTAAAATAAGTATCCGTGTTCCGGCTGTGCATTAGCAAGAGGTAAGCCCAGTACCTTCTCGTAAAAATGATGTGATCTTTGAAGATCTGCAACATTCAGATGTGTTTCATATAAACCTTTAATCACGCTGTGTCCCCTCCTTCTATTTCGTTAAGATGATGAATTTATTAGACTGAAATGATGCCCCACTTGTCAGCCTTGGATTACTCTACAGTGCACTCCTTGCCGCCGTTAACGTCTGAGCCAGATTCAGAAAAGAGCCCAGTACACGCTGCACCCGTTCCTCAATATCCTGACTTCCTTCGTATTCCTCGTAGCCATCAAACGTCGCTTCAAATCGTCTGCGCTGTGCACCACCAATGGAAATCCATTCCGGAGCATTAATACCATGCAGATTACGTACCATGGTTTGCATTTGGGTAAGCGAGCTTACCCCAACTGCTCCTCCAGCAGAGCTGATCGATAAAACCGATTTACCACTGAAATGGGCCTGACTCAGATGATCAAGCGCATTTTTAAGCACACCGCTTATGCTACCGTGATACTCCGGTGTAGAAAGAATGATGGCATCCGCTGCAAGCATCGCGGTATTCAATGTTACCAGGTTCTCGTCGGTATCTTGCTTTTCATCTGGGGCATAGAACGGAAGTGGTTTTTCATACAGATTAAATAAGCTCGCTTCGTGTCCTTGTCTTTGAATGATCTCTGCGGCATATTCACCCAGACGTGTGCTTGTTGCATTTCTCCGGTTGCTGCCTGCCAATATCACAATATTCATTACATTCACTCTCCTGATCGCTGTTAGTATCTTCTTACCTGCTCTTGTCTCTCGGCTTTGGTTATCCTTATTTTACCTTGATGTAGCTCGGCATTCGTCAGCTAATGGACTTAACTTCAGCACAAAAAAACTCAACCTTTGGGTTGAGTTCATACGACTTTAGTCTGAATTTTGTCTGAATTTGGCGACTCCAGTGGTAGCCTGTAATTCATCACAGTTCCCAGCCATTTCGAACAGCATGCAGTGCTGCCTGAGTACGGTCTGCAACCCCTAGTTTATCCAGTAGATGACTGACATGTGTTTTGACTGTTTTCTCCGAAATCACGAGCCGTACGGCAATCTCTTTGTTGCTCAGCCCTTGAGCGATCAGCCCCAGCACTTCGCGTTCACGGCGAGTAAGTATATTTAGACCTTCATCGGACGGAGAACGCGATTGACTAGAACTCCATGAACGACTTGAAGGACTTGGTTCATTTAACTGACTCGTTTTACTCGATTGGCTTGGTTCGCTCGTTTGTTGATCCGTCTGATTCGAACGTTGTAAATATTTTTTTCCTGAGGTATTCCCTTCCTCTTGCGGTGCATCTGACAGCATATCCATCGACGCCATGACATGCATCAATTGACTTGCAGCCGCTGGATGTAATTCGACCTGACCGGAATGCACATTACGGATCGCAGCGGCTAAATCCTCAGGCTCGATATCTTTAAGCAGATACCCCTTCACACCTGCACGAACCGCAGGAACGACATGATCCTGATCCGAGAACGAAGTTAGCACGATAATCCGCGTATGTGGCAGCAGACTACGCAAACGCCTGGCTGTTTCGATGCCGTCCATGACAGGCATATGAAGATCCATCAGAATAACATCCGGCTCCAGCTCCTGTGCTTGCTCCAAGGCTTCCTGCCCGTTCGATGCTTCACCGATAACCTTCATATCTTCCTGCGTTTTCAGAAAAACATGTAGTCCCCGTCTGACCATGACATGATCGTCGGCAAGTAGAATTGTAATCGGCATCATTGCCTGCCTCCTGACTCTATTCCGCTTCATACGGAAGTGGTATAACTGCTGTCACGGTTGTCCCTTTACGCGAAGAACTCCTTATATTTAGTTTGCCTCCGAGTGATTGTGCGCGCTCTCTCATAATCGACAATCCGAGTGAATTTTCCGATGATGGCTTCCGCCGCTTGGCACCGCCCTTCCCCTGATCCGAGATGGTGAGTTTCGCTTCACGTTCACTGAATTCAAGCTGTACGCATGCCGAAGACACCCCTGCGTGCTTCCGAATATTGTTCAAAGCCTCCTGACCAATACGCCACAAACCTTCTTCGATATTACGCGGTATGGAGCGCATCCCCTTACGATCAGCGATAACTTGAAGCCCCTGTTTTGCCCCATACTCCTGAAGCGCGCTGACTAATCCGGCCTCCAAACCTGATGGACGAAGCTGCATAATCAATGCTCGCATCTCCTTGAGTGCTTCCTGAGACAAGGCTCGTATATCTCTCATCACTTCTGCTGCCGGATGCATCGGCTCCGTACCGGAGAGCATACTCTCTGCACCTTTCGCCGTCAACGATAGGGAGAACAAAATTTGATTCACCGAATCATGCAAATCCCGAGCAAGCCGATTCCGCTCTTCAAGCCTCGCCAGTTCGCGCCGATGATCTGCCAGCTTCAGGCTCTCCCGTGAAGCAATGATATGCTCTGCCAGAGCCTCAAGGACTTCCCTGTCTGCCCGAATCAGATCCAGGGATCGTGATTCAGTACCGATGATCAACACTCCCGGTTCCTCTGGCGCATGATATGGGAGAGGTACACCCACCCCCGAAGCAAATTCACCCCATTGAAATTCAAGGCTGAATTGGCCGAATATTTCAGCAAGTTCATCCGCGGATAGGATGGCTGCACGATAGTGATCCACGATCCGATCCATGAGGCGTGTCCCTTCCAAGGAAAGGGGATCTGCCGAGTCCGTCCATACCTCACCATGTGCATACATTGCCTGTATATGAAATGTGCTATTCGTTTGTTGTACAAGCGCAGCGAACGACCAATCAAAATGCTTGCCAAGCAGCCTTGCAACAGTATCCGGCAATGCATTCGGCTCACTGCATTCATTGACAGCAAGACTTAATGCTGTGCCGAAGTCCCCGAGCCGGGCATAGAGTTCTGCCCGTCGCTGCTCTGCACGATAAAATCGCATTCGCTCCATTGCACTGCCAATCTGATAGGCTACCGCCTGCAAAAGTGCGAGTTCACTATCGCTGAAAACCTCTTTGCCTGGCGCTGCTACATTGAGCAGTCCCAACATTCGATCACCCGAACGCAGTGGAACTGTCGCGTGGTGTGTAATATCCTGCGTATCTCCCCACTTAAACTCCACAGCATCTTCAAGACGTTTGCAGTTAATGATATTGATCGCATGTTGCAGCCCTCCATCCCTAAAACGGTTGATACACCAGCACGTTCCCATCCGCATGGGCTCTTTATCGTTTCGAATTAAAGCTGGCGGCAAGTTATAGTCTGATACACAGGCATACTCTCCGCGTTCATCGATAAGAAAAAGCCATCCCGCCGTGAGTCCGGTTAGCTCAAGTAATTTGCCAACAACCGTATCCAGCATCAGACTAAGGTCATTGGAGGTATTTAACGTTTCCGCAATGGTTTTAAGCGTCACCATTTCCTGCATTCCAGCCTCTTCCGGCATGGACACTCCCCCTCAGATGCTCCGTCAGTGATTTTGTCCAAACCATTGTAACCAATCCTTCGTGGATATGAAAGCTTCAACTTTTTGCCTAATACTCAGCCAAGCTTCTTCCGTTCTTTTCTTGTGCATGACAGTGGTTCCATATTCATCAGCCCACGGTCGGACAAAGCCAGCGCCAATTTGTAAAAAGCACGGGTGCGAATCTTGGTGTAGGTATCCTTGCTCACAGGCGGATCAAAAACATGGTTGTATATTTTATAATCAAAAACATCATCGTCCTTCATATATCGCTCCTGTACCAATACTCGTTCCTTCTCGCTAAGCCGAGATACGATATGATCGATGGTATCGCAGTAAGCCTGACGCGCACGCTGGACATCCACATTATAGATCGCTGTTCTTGCGGTAGAATCCCCCGTGACATTGGTAGCTCCATGCAAACGTTCCGTATAACTTGCGGTCACTTGCACCTCACGTTCTTCAAAAGCAATCGTTTTATAAATCCGATACTTCTCCAATACAGCCTCCACAGCTGCCTGCGTTTTACGACGATCCAATTCCGGTAACATCAATTCCATATTTGCCATCGTTGCCATAGTCATTCTCCTCCTCAAGTTGATTCCCTCTATATTTCATTCCATTTTGACAACCCATACTGATACTTAGACTAATCCTCATCCCCATCTTCTAGCGAAGACAGTCTCTCATATAGAGTTGTTCCGATTCTTCAAAACGTAACGTTTTTTGATTTTTTTCTTACGTTGCCTTTTGGAAACGAGTTCCTGTTTACACCATGTTCGCATTTTGTTCGTATTTCTATTAGAGGATACCACTTTCTGGAGAATGGAGTAAACCTTCATTTCGGGTCATTTAGACGATAAAATAAAACCTTCGCTCTCATTTTCTATACCTTTTGGCATAATTGTTTCATATCTCTTTACCTAATGGTATATATACGATATAGTACAGATAATTACTGAACTCGTATAAGTCATTTGTTTTTTATAAAGAAGTCCATGGCTCTGGGAATGACTCCACGTTAGCAGGCGCACAGACGTAGTGCAGGAGGCGGAATCAATTCTGGAGAAGCGGAGCGTTCGCCTTTATCACCGGATTTCTCCCTTTAAAGGAGAACATGACAGAAAATCCGGGGATAACAGCGATCGAAAGAATGATCCGCATCCGGAACGGGCAAGTTTGCAGAACGTCACATGAGCAGAACGAACGGACTTCTTTATAATCACAAACACTTATGACGAGTCGAAGGAGATGCATGAGTTGTGGAGCACGCTTTTGGTCCTTATATGAAACAGTTGCGAGAGCAACAGGGATTCAGCATCAATCAGCTCGCTGAAGCGGCTGGAATAAGCAATTCACAGATTTCACGGATTGAAAATGGTGTACGCGGGGTGCCTAAACCAGCAACCATCCGAAAGATTGCCAACGCACTCGCCGTACCTTACTCAGACATGATGAAACAGGCAGGTTATATTGAAACAGGACTTGAGGCAAACCATCAGGAAGTGCCGGAATGGGCAACTTACAAGGATCGCCGGGACTTTAAAAAGATGCTGGAGGATGACGACGATTTGATGTTCGACGGTATTCCGCTGGATGAAGAGGACAAGAAACGGATCAAAGACGTGCTGACCGGTTTGTTCTGGGAAGCCAAACAGATGAATAAACGGAAAAAGTCAGGCGAATCGGATCAACGCCCATGAGAACAGGACACGAGTTCAAACTTATTGAAACTGCAGGTGAGATCATATGGATGACATCGTAACCGAGCTGATTCGCAAACACCGAACCAACTGTCCGTTCAGCATTGCCCGTGCTGTAGGAATACAGATTCGTTTTACGAATCTGGGCAAATCCACGAAAGGGCTGTATTTCCGCAAACTTCGTCGCAGATTTATTGTGATACACAACGACTTGCCCCCCGAATGGCAGCGCTTTGTATGCGCGCATGAATTGGGGCATGACAGACTGCACAAAGGAATTAATCGTTTCTTCCTGGAGGAGCATTCCTATTTCGCTCCAGGCAAACTGGAGAGACAAGCCAATCTTTTTGCCATTCAACTATTGACGGCCGGAATCACACCGGAACCGGATGAATCTCTTGAGAAATTTTGCTTACGTACCGGACTGCCGCGTGAAGCGCAGCATTTTTTTTACAGCATTTAAGAACATATGTTCTTTTAAGTGTAGTGTTGAACCTGCTTTACAGGCAAAATCAGATGTAACTTTCAGGTTACTTATTTTTACGCAAATCACGAGATTTACTCATCATAGTCTGTTAAAATACTACATGAGCTGTATAAACGCTCTAATAGATTACTATTTTGGGAGGTTTCGGATTCATGAAAAACTGGAAAAACGTTGTTTCACTTCTGCTAACGGTTTGTTTACTGTTTGGCAGTGTAGGCATTGCGGCGGCAGCAACGGATTCTGCTCCAGGCACAGGTAAGCACATCACTATCCTACATACCAATGACATGCATGCCCGTGCAGTTGAACAGTCACCTGCTATGGGATTTGCAAAAGTCGCAGGCATCGTTGACAAATATCGCAGCGAAAATCCAAACACCCTCTTGCTGGATGCAGGCGATGCGGTACACGGTACCACATTTGCTACGCTTGTCAGAGGCGAGAGCATTGCCCAGGTCATGAACGAAATAGGCTATCAGGCGATGGTACCTGGTAACCATGAATTTAACTATGGCTCGGAACGTCTGATGGAGCTGGCGAAGATGATGAAATTCCCTATGCTCAGTGCAAACGTAAAGAAAAAAGACGGAACTCGTATCTTCGAACCTTACCTTATCAAAGAAGTTGATGGTGTGAAGATCGGGATTATCGCCTTGACTACACCAGAAACCATGTACAAAACGAACCCGAAAAACGTAGAAGGTCTGCAAATCACAGACCCTTCTGCCGAAGCTAAAGTTCTCGTGAATGAAATTCGTAGCAAAGTCGATGTTGTCGTTGTTCTTGGACACCTTGGACAAGATGTTTCCAGTACCGATACAAGCTTCAAAGTCGTTAAAGAGGTGCCAGGCATTGATGTGTTCATCGATGGACATAGCCATACCGTATTGAAAAACGGACTTGTATCTGATCATGGAACTTTGATTGCAAGTGCAGGTGAATATACGAATTATGTAGGTGTCATTGACCTGTGGGTAGACGGCGGCAAAGTTTCGAAGAAAACAGCAACATTAATGGATGAAACCGGGGCCAAAGACATTAAACCAAACGAGAACGTTGCCGCGCTCGTAAGTTCCATTCAGAAAAAACAAGAACCGATTCTGAAAGAAGAAGTAGCAAATACTGCCGTTCTGCTCGACGGCAAACGTGAGCAAGTACGCACTGGCGAGACCAATCTGGGTGACCTGCTGGCTGATGCAATCCGTGATGTCAGCAAAGCCGATATCGCATTGACTAACGGCGGAGGCATTCGTTCTTCTATCGAAAAAGGCATCGTAACTAAAGGCGATGTCATTACCGTTCTTCCCTTTGGCAACCAAGTTGTGACCCTTAATGTAAAAGGCTCTGATGTACTCGCAGCCCTGGAGAACGGTGTAGGCTCCTACCCGGAACCAAGCGGTGGATTCCCGCAAGTATCTGGGATCACATTCAAAATCGATGCCGCTGCTGCAAAAGGCAGCCGTGTTCATTCCGTAATGGTCGGCGATAAAGCTCTTGATCCAGCAGCGACCTACACACTTGCAACCAATGACTTCACAGCAGTCGGCGGTGATGAGTACACGATGTTCGCCAAGTATCCAACAACCGGTATGTACGGTGCACTGGATGAGGCGTTGATCAACTACATGCAAAAGCTCGGCGCAGTCGATATTAAAACCGACGGCCGTATCAGCGAAGGCAAGAAAGCTGCTGTAGAACCAGAAGCACCGGGTACTGAGGCTCCGGCCCCTGTGCCAGCACCAACACCAACCAAGCCTCAACCGGAGAAACCGGTCAAACCAGCACCAGGGAAACCAGCTCCAGCCCCTGCTAAATTGCATATTGTAAAATCAGGCGAGTCTCTGTACTCGATCTCCAAACAATACGGTACAACATGGCAGACCCTGCAAAAACTCAACAAAATTAAAAAACCACACTGGATTTATCCAGGTCAAACACTGAAATTGCCTGCTGCCTCTTAATCTGCAGCCATTTCAAATAAACGACAAAAGGGAGCCCTTGCCCAGATCACAGGCTAAGGACTCCTTTTCGTTTTCTTTTTCAAAAATAAATCCCTTGCATGCCACTTTCGACTTCAAAGTCGATGTCTACCCCCTGCTGAACTAGAACATATTTGCCTGTAACATCCGTACTTATGCGATTTACAGCATGGTTGAAGTACAATCACGCTTACGTTAGTTTTGCACACTTATACCCGTATCACTGCGATTAGCCAAGCTTACCGCAGCTTTATGAGCAAAAGCGAAATTAACCTAATCTTTATTTTCCAGCTGTAGTCACTTGGTATGATTATTTTCTGTAATTAGACTTTCTTTCTACTTCTAGAGTCCCGTTTTCCAAGGAACCTCTGGCTTATTCAGCTAAAAATAAAGATCGACATAATATTCAGTCCTATTATATAGGCAAATTTTATCTATCATAAACTACTGTGTTTTCTTCGCTTCTTATGCTACACCCTCGCTTAATCTCGGCGAATTTGCTCCTTCACGTAATTCACAGCTTCCTGTGCCTTCATACTGATTCGTTTCGTTTCGCCTGAAACAGCAAGCATATGGGCACCCAGTTCCACTTGTGCTTCGGCTGCTCCTCTGCCTACAACAATGTGTACAGGCAGTCCGATTAACTCGGCATCCTTGAATTTTACACCCGGGCGTTCATCCCGATCATCGACGAGCACACGAAATCCACAATCCATTAGCTGTTGCTCCAACTCAAGCGTTAGCTTCTGTTGATGCTCGTCTTTCCAGCTTACCGGGATGAGATGCACATCATAAGGCGCTACAGATACAGGCCACTGGATACCCTCTTCCGTCGCGTACTGTTCAGCAATAGCTGCCATTAAACGAGATACCCCGATACCGTAACATCCCATTACAGGTGCACATTGGCGGCCATTACGATCCAGGAAAGAAGCTCCCATGGCATCGCTGTACTTTGTACCCAGCTTGAATATATGCCCTACTTCAATACCTTTGGTGAACACAAGTGGTTCGCCACATGATACGCAACAATCCCCTTCAGCGGCAAAGCGGATACGCTCAACTTGATCCAGCGGAAAATCCACGCCTGGACGAACACCTGATAGATGCATGCCAGCCTCATTTGCTCCGGTCACTGCATGTTTCATGGTGGCCACATCAGCGTCTACCACCATACGCAGTCCAAGCCCCACAGGTCCAAGATAACCGACGGTGAGATTAGAATGCGCGGCGATAGTTGCATCGTCAGCCAGCTCCAGTTCCTCTGCGCCAAGCACCTGTTTCAAGGCAATATCGTTGAGTTCATGATCTCCACGGACAATTGCAGCGACAAGCTGACCATCCGCCAGATAAAGCAATGTTTTGACCATCTCTTCTGCATTCTTGCCAAGGAAAGAGCATAATTCTGCGATCGTACGAACACCTGGTGTCTCAACCCGTAACACTTCTGTGTGCTCATTAGCTTTTGGTTTATTCGTAAGGATAGCAGGTGCTGCGGATTGAAACGCCGCCTTCTCCAGATTTGCAGCATAACCACATGTTTTACACGTCACAATGGTATCCTCTCCTACATCAGCCAAAGCCATGAACTCATGTGTTTCGCCTTGTCCACCAATAGTTCCCGCATCTGCCTCAACCCGAAGGAAATCCAAACCACAGCGTTCCAGAATACGGCAATATGCTGTATTCATTACCTGATAGGTTCGATCCAGTTCCTCCCAATCCGATGCAAATGAATAGGCATCCTTCATGATAAATTCTCGGCCACGCAACAAGCCAAAACGCGGACGGCGCTCATCCCGGAACTTGGTTCCGATCTGATACAAGGTAAAGGGCAGCTTACGGTAAGAGTTGACTTCGTCACGAGCTAATGCTGTAACGACCTCCTCATGAGTCGGTCCAAGCGCAAACTCTCTCATGTGCCGGTCCTTCAGACGCATTAACTCTGGACCATATTGCGTGTATCTGCCGGATTCTTCCCACAACTCTGCTGGTTGCATAATTGGCAACAGTACTTCCTGGCACCCGGCACGATCCATCTCTTCCCGGACGATTTGCTCGACGTTCAGAAGCACACGTCGCCCGAGTGGTAAATAACTGTATATTCCCGCGGCCACTTGACGAATCATACCCGAGCGCAGTAGCAGGCGGTGCCCTGTTGCATCAGCTTCCGCTGGTGCTTCACGTAATGTTGGAACAAGCAATTCACTTTGACGCATCTTGAATACACTCCTTGTTTATCAGATGGGTAAGCACTACGCACATGAAGTCTTGAACAGCAAAAAGACGCATTCGTCAGGGACGAATGCGTCGTGGTACCACCCTTATTTAACTGTATTCAGTCGTTTCATGTCTCTTGCTGCTAACATACAGTCCTTTGGGGCGTAACGGACCCTTCCGGCAAAGGTTGCAGCCTGTTATGAGACAGACATTCCCCTTTGCAGCTAACGAGGTAGGAATTGCGCAGCAGCAACAGGAATGTTACAGCAATCCATTCCCTCTCTGTTGAAGCGAGCCTACGTAATTATGTCCTCGATAAACGCTATTTTTCATTTTTGATCACATTAGAACATTTACACGAACTTGTCAATAAATACAATTAAACGAATGGGTCACTCGAAACCATTATGCCAAGATCCTTCAGGCAAAATTCATAACAATGGCTGACACGGCCCCAGGTTCACTGTAGAATAGAGATTAACATTTCACGGATCTAACATACAGATCCATGAATGGAAATTTGTATCCTTCATAAAGGAGTTTATCTTATGCCCTATATTATATATGATCTTGAATTTACAGTAAGCCGCAATACACGCTACTCCTCTGAAATTATTGATATCGGTGCCGTCAAAGTGAGCCAGAACCCGGATACAGGTCTTACAGTCACCGACACCTTTCATACGTATGTTCGTCCATCTAACAAATCCGTCTTGTCCACCGACACCGTTCAGTTCACAGGAATCACACAGAAGGACATCGATGCAGCCCCGCTTTTCCCGGCAGCACTGAGTCAGTTCATCGATTGGATGGGCAATGAGCCTTATTATATGTGCTCTTGGGGACCAGATGACCGTAACAAACTCATCTCCCATTGCCGAACACATCAGCTGGACGTGGCCTGGATTACTAATCATAATGATTTACAGCAGCAATGGTCGCGGGCCATGCACAAAGAAGGAAAGTTCCGGCAACTCGGGCTTGCCCAGGCTCTTGAACTTTGCGGAATTGAGTTTGACGGTACACAGCACCGTGCTTTGGATGATGCCATTAATACTGCTAAAGTGTTTATGCACCAGTTCGACAAGTTCAAACTGGAAAGTAACTGCGCAGCGGATGATGAAGGCGTTGCTTCCAAAGTGGTTTACTCCAGTACTGTGGATGATGAGGAAAAGGAATCACCGTTTGGCAATCTTGCCAATCTCTTTAAAGCCAAGGAGTAAGACGACTTCCAGACGTTAAACCTGTAATCTGAAGTTTATTTTGAATTGTACACTTGCCGCCAGCGCTCCAAATGTTCTTGCATCAGCGTACGACAATGTTCCGGTTCCAGGATTTCAGCCTCTGGTCCGTATCTGGATATCCACACGAAAAACCCCTCAGCATCACTCACTACAGTTTCAAACAATAGGGTACCTTCAGGTTCTCTGGTCAGAACGGGGCGTACAAAAAAGCGTTCCTGCATCACGCGGTCCACAACTAGGGAAGAAAATCGGATTTTAACCACGGTCTCTTCTGTACTTCCTCTCGAAATCCAGGCAGTACGGAAATAAGACTGGATTAAATAATCATTTTTGCGGAAGGTACGTGGAATGATTCGTAAATCGTGCAACCGGTTAACCTGAAACGTTCTCATGCTCTCGGAGAGATGGCAATAAGCTAACAGATCAAATTGATATTCCCGAGGAATCAGGCAATATGGATCAAAGCGAATCATCTCCATTTCTCCCTGAGACTGATACTTCCCTTCCATGCTGTTTTGTGAAATCCCTGCTTGAAGCAACAAAAGGAGCGAATCACTCGGTTCATCTCCGTCATTGTTTTGCCAGACGATTCCTCCCTCTTTGAACATTCCTCTGATCTGCTCAGCCCATTCCACTCGCTCGGTTTTATTCTTCTGACTTGAAGCTACCACTTTTTCGTAGGCACTCTCAAAGGCAGGCTTTAGCAGCGGACGAATATCTTCCATAACGTCTGCAAGCTGTATGAAAGCCTGAGCTTCCTCGTCAGACCAATTAAGCGGATACATGGCAAAATGGCTGATAAACATGTACCCTCTTCCGTGTCCCATATTGGCAATCGGAATATGCATTGCACTGAGGGCCTCCATGTCACGGTATATCGTCCTTTCCGTTGTCTCGCACCGCTCCGCAAGCTCCCGAGCCAGAATACCTGGCTTGGCTTGTACCAGCGTGATAATGCGCATTAATCGGATTAGTCGGTCTGTCATTTGGCCAGGCCCTCCATGATGTTGTTTCAAATAGTGTGATACAGCTCCATCCTCAACCGATATAGTATGGATATATACATTCGACTTGTTGTTTAACTTCACCTTCAAAACTTATGTAAACTGGTTCTCTCTGTACGGTTACCACTTGATTACGTTATCATTCACCTAACATTGCTCTTTGAGGATTATGGTGACCTGTTGTAAACGTGATTCCATAATGATAACGAAGCTTCTCGACAATCTCGGCTTCTGTAAAATAATCCATGTCCTGTTTGCGTGCAGCTTCGATAAGCAGTGCATCGGCATGACGGCGCAGCATCTCGCTCCCTTCCTCGATGCGGCCTCGTTCGTAAGCACGTAGAGCCTGCTTGAGTAATGGTACGGTTTCATTCAATTTAATCGTTTTCTCTACTTTCGGGTCTTCAGGCTGCCTTAGCATCCCCAGGTGACTTGTATACTGAATATAGAGTTGCTCCCGACGTAGAAGCACACGCTGACTTTGCTTTAACTTCCGAGTACTCCAATAGGCAGAACATATCGCTGCTTTTCCTGAGAGATGCGGTCCTACGGCAAATTCCAGCAGAATCTGTTTGCTTTCTCCCTTGAGTACATCGCCAAGTCGCAGTACCCAGCCAATATCCGTTTCTTTGGATCGGCATCCATAGATGCCTTTAAGCTGGACACCAAATTCCGGTTTGAGCAAAAGCTCTAAATCTCTCGACATAATTTTGGGTGCTATTTTCCTAAGTCTTTTGGCAGGGGCTCCGTAACGCCACTCTACCATCATATATACGGGATCGGCTCCCCCTGTCGGTATGGCCTCTTTATTCCACGAATAAGATACTTCAAAGACTGAGTTCACTGGTAGTCTCTCCCCCGATTTATGTGTATTATCTTCTAAGTTAGCAGGGTGAATGGACACTATATTGTCACGGAACATATGTTCCCATTACTTTTTTCCATTATATTAGTTTTATTCCCCTTGATCCGCCTAGAAGCGACAATAAACGACGAAAAAGCTTGGCTAATAGCCAAGCTTTTCACACCTTTCTCTATGACAAGTCCCAACTTAAACAGCTGGATGATTATGCTCCATTTTGTGCATATACTGCGCATTATCCGTTTCAGCAACCGGTGCATAAGTTACACTGTCAATAATCAGTTTGCGTCCGACTGGCTCACCATTTAAAGTAATCATGATCGTTTTCGTTGACGTGCTCTGGTTTGATACGTACATATTATTCTACTCCTTCATTATTTGCGATCTTATTCAAAATCGAAATATATTAATTTTAAGCATTACATTGCATATTTGTGAACAGGATATACCCGGAACGGGAGTAAATCTTTGTGTTTGCTCTGTCCGGGGTACTGCTATTCTTGTATTACCCGCTGATTTTTAAATTAAAACATTTGCTTTTACCAATTCTTCGCGAGACATTCGGGTAATAAAACGTAATCCTCTTGAACCCAACACCAGGTTTTTGACGTATAATGAAAGAGCGAGGATTCAACAAATGACGACGAAATCAGCTCTGAATCGATCTTACCGAAGAGAGAGGTGTCATTCATGCCAAAATCCATTCAGGGATATTTCATTCGGGTGTTTGTCTCCACATGCATTCTATTTACAGTCATACTCGGTTCTACTGCAAATGCAGCGAGTGCGAATATATTCTCGGATATTTATAACGGTTGGGAGCGTGTGTCGGAACTACCCGGGGAAGTGAACGCATTACAGGAGAGTTACAAGCAAACACTGGAGCAACTAAACCAAACCTCCGCCCAGCTCGGACAAGCCCAGGCGAATGTGGAAGCATTCAAAGCACAAAATGATCAACTCCTGGCTCAGAACCAGAAGCTGACCGAAATGGTCAGCAAACTTCAAACTGAACAGGATGCCAGAACAGCCACCGCACAGCGAATTCAAACCATGGTGATCACCATTGTTGCTCTCATATTGGGTTACTTCCTTCTGATTCGCGTGATGCGCTGGGGAATGCGTCGCCGATCTGGCCGACTATAAAAGAACAGGAGTTACTGCATGCATATACATCTGAACCATGCTGAAGCTGGCGGAGCCGGACAAGTGGTTACATTTTCACTGATCCAGGATGACCGCCTCCATATTCTGCATCCGCAGCAAATCGTTGCTTTTCGCGGGCCCAGCAACAGCAGACAAGATAAATTCATGAATATTTCGGGTATGTATCGCAAAAAAAAGCTGATTAAATCAGAAATTACCGGCCCATGTCAATTTGTAGCTGCCCTTCCTCCGGGATTCACTATGAAAGAAGTGCAGCTTACAGAACACAGTGATCTGCTTTATGATTTTCGCCATTTGTTCTTCTATTCTGATGGTGTCACCATGCAGACCAAAATTCAAAAGATCAAAAATATGCTGATTACCCGGGATGCAGTGAAGATGAAGTTTGCAGGCAAAGGAACCATTGGATTGCTCACACAAGGTCAGGTATGTCAGCAAGAACTGCATCCCACTGCCCCGCTTTATGTAGATGCTGGGAGCGTCATCGCCTACCCCGAGAATGCTCATCTGGAATTAACCGTATACGGAAACAACCTGGCCAGCCAGCATATGAACTATCATTGGAAAATGACAGGACAAGGCCCGGTGCTTTTTCAAGCGGGACGGGAAAACTACAGACTGCAACAGGACATCAATGACGAAGGTTTATTCAAACGTATATTAAAAGAAGTCATTCCTTTTGGTAACGTCATTATTAAGTAAATATGGATTTTAAAAAATGTGCCGATCCGGTAAATGATATGGTATACTGAACCCGGACAATTAAAGAAGAAAATCCATGCCTATGGCATGGGAGAGGTTCGCGAACTCCCTCTACAAGACTTGACCTGTGTATGGTCGCTACAGTCTTGCGTACTGATTTCCGTGATTAAACGTAGCTTTTACATGCTTTAGGCTTAAAGCTTAAGTTGTAAAAGGATACGGGCTGACGCGGTGTGCGTAAAAAACTAAGGACACTTGCTTATAGCAGCTTTTTTTAAAGCGGTTATTAAGAAGGTGTGTTTTTTGATGGATGCCAGTTCATGAACTTCTCTGTTCTTCCGACATTTCTTGCTTATATGCAGGGGTGATCTCAAGAAGATGGAGAGGTTTTTTTATGTTGAACAAAGAAAAAGCGGTCGTTGTATTCAGCGGCGGCCAGGACAGCACAACGTGTCTGTTCTGGGCAAAAAAACAATTTGCCGAAGTTGAAGCGGTTACGTTTGATTACGGGCAGCGCCATAAGCTGGAGATTGAGTGTGCAGCAGCGATTGCCAAAGATTTGGGTGTGCAGCAAACCGTACTGGATATGAGCTTGCTTAACCAGCTCGCACCAAACGCTCTCACACGTTCCGATGTGGAAATTGCGCATGAAGAAGGCGAACTACCCAGCACATTTGTTGACGGAAGGAACTTACTGTTCCTCAGCTTTGCCGCCATTTTGGCAAAACAAAAAGGCGCTCGCCACTTGGTAACAGGTGTTTGCGAGACAGACTTCAGCGGGTATCCCGATTGCCGGGATTCATTTGTAAAGTCGATGAATGTAACTCTTAATCTGTCGATGGACTACCCATTTGTTATTCATACGCCATTGATGTGGCTGGACAAAGCTGCAACATGGAAGATGGCCGATGAACTGGGTGCTTTCGATTATGTGCGCGAACGTACTCTGACTTGTTATAACGGCGTCATCGGTGACGGGTGCGGTGAATGCCCGGCTTGCAAGCTACGCAAAGCCGGATTGGATCGTTATGCAGAGGAACGTGCAGCCACTTGTACTACTGCACATTCCACTGGAGTGGATGCATGATGAGAGAACCCGGAACGTTTCGCATCGTTGAACGCTTGCAGCGAATTGATCAGGATATTCTACCCACACAGCTGAGATATCACCGCAAACGTGTGCTGGTCAGCAAAGAATTTACTTTTGATGCAGCACATCATCTGCACTGCTATGAAGGCAAGTGCAAAAATCTGCACGGGCATACGTATAAAGTGGTTTTTGGCATCAGCGGTTATCCGGGTGAAACCGGGCTGACGGTTGATTTTGGACATATCAAGGACATCTGGAAAAGCCGGATTGAAGGTTACCTGGATCATCAATATTTGAATGAAACATTGCCTCTCATGAATACGACGGCTGAAAATATGGTGGTCTGGCTATTCGAGCAGATGGAACATGCTCTACAAACGGAGCCTTATGCCGGGCTCACAGACGGAGCCCGCATGGAATTCGTGCGACTCTTCGAGACTCCGACCAGTTATGCTGAAGCAAGACGGGAGTGGATGATCGATGAGTAAGGAAGCACGGATCCCTGTTATGGAGGTTTTTGGTCCGACGGTTCAAGGCGAAGGCATGGTCATCGGGCAAAAAACGATGTTTGTGCGCACCGCGGGCTGCGATTATCGCTGCTCCTGGTGCGACTCGGCCTTTACCTGGGACGGCAGTGGCAAGGACCAGATTCGCATGCTGACGCCGGAGGCGGTATGGGATGAACTGCGCCGCCTGGGCGGCACGCGTTTCTCCCATGTAACCCTCTCCGGCGGCAACCCCGCCCTGCTCGCTTCGCTGGGCGGGCTGGTTGCCCTGCTGCGTGAGCACGGCGTCCGCACCGCGGTTGAGACGCAGGGCTCACGCTGGCAGTCATGGCTGGCGGACATTGACGAAGTCACCGTCTCGCCCAAGCCACCCAGCTCAGGCATGGACACCGACTGGGCTGTTCTGGACGATGTGATCAGCCGTCTGGCTGCTGGCCCGGCCGATCGAAGCCATAGTCTGAAGATCGTGATCTTCGATCAGACAGACCTGGACTATGCCCGCCGTGTGCATGCACGGTATCCGGGCACAGCTTTATTTTTACAAACGGGGAACCCCGATGTTTCTTCGGCGGATACGCCGGATCTTGCGGCTTCGTTGCTGGAGCGTTACGAATGGCTGATTGATCAGGTAAGTGCCTCGGACGATCTGAACAACGTGCGCGTGCTTCCGCAGCTTCATACGCTGGTATGGGGGAATAAACGCGGGGTTTAACTATATACGAGATTATAATACGAGGCCTACGGCTTCAATTGAATACGAGGAGTTTATTTTAATGAGACAACCTGACGAGATGCAAGATGTAACATTGCTGGGCAACCAGAATGTGAAATATACGTTTGAGTATGATCCTGGTATTCTGGAGAGCTTTGATAACAAGCATCCGTACCGTGATTATTTTGTAAAATTCAACTGCCCGGAATTCACCAGTCTGTGCCCGATTACGGGTCAACCGGACTTTGCGACGATCTATATCAGCTATATTCCCGATATCAAAATGGTTGAGAGCAAATCGCTCAAACTATACCTGTTCAGCTTCCGCAACCATGGCGATTTCCACGAAGACTGTGTGAATATTATTATGAACGATTTGATCAAGCTGATGGACCCGCGCTTCATTGAAGTCTGGGGCAAATTCACTCCGCGCGGCGGCATCTCCATCGACCCGTACACCAACTACGGCAAACCTGGAACGAAATACGAGCAAATGGCTGAACACCGCATGATGAACCATGACATGAATCCGGAGACGATTGATAATCGTTAATTTGAGTCTGTAGATACTATTATTAGCGGGACTCTTCAAGGCTGAAACAGTCCTGATTTCACGGTTTGAAACGATGAATCCCGACTTATTGGCAATGATTTTAACCTTCAGCCTTGAAGGAATGAGTACGAAACGGATAAAATGTCAGTATGGTACATGTGGAGTTTTGGGAATGTTGTGATAAACTGTAATCAATAAGGATTATAAAAAAGAGTAAGGATGCATCAACATCCTCACTCTTTTACAACAGCCGCTTCAAGGGCGGTGGCTGTAACCGGTAACTGAAATAGACCATTACCTTAGTCGGGGCGGTCTATTTCTTTTTGTTTTGATTATTCAATGCAATGACGATCGTTACAATCAGTCTAATCAAGGTTACTGTAAACCCTGCAAAACTGATCATCAGCGTCAGTACATCTTTTATCTCCACAGGCATCACCTCCTTACACAGGAGACCTAGGACGTGTCTTGAAACCTACTGAAGTGCATCTTTTACTGCCTTTTCGCCCCCTCCTGCGTCACTTTCCCTTGACGTGCCCCGGCACGCCTGCAGAAAACTTCCTTGCTTGGAACGAAAATTCAGCAAAATCTGCTTCCTTCAGCGTTTTCAGACACGCCCTAGCCGACCACCCATTCAAGCCATTCTGTTGTTGTAACTTCCTTCTTTGTTCCCCTTGTCGCTTCTTGCAATCTATCCTATTATGTAACAATATGCTTAATTGCATATAATCTAACATTAGGCGCTGATCCCTCGTGACCGCGACCAAAGGAGAACTGAACATGTCTACACAAACCACATTAGCCAAGGACGCCGCAGCGCGTTCGAAAGCCCCACCCGGATTGGATGCTCAAAGCACCGTATACCGGATACTTATTGCCATCAGTCTGGTGCATCTGTTCAACGATTCCATCCAGTCTGTCATTCCGGCAATATTTCCTATCTTAAAAGACTCCATGCATCTAACGTACACTCAGATTGGCTGGATCGCTTTTGCGATCAACTTTACCTCATCGATTATGCAGCCTGTTGTCGGCTGGTTTGCTGATAAAAAACCTACTCCGTCGATCCTGCCGATCGGGATGGGTTTCACATTTACGGGCATGTTGCTGCTCGCCTTTGCGGACAGTTATGTGATGGTGCTCATCTCCGTCATTTTTGTTGGACTCGGCTCCGCGGCTTTCCATCCGGAAGGCTCTCGGGTATCCCACATGGCCGCGGGCCAGCGCCGCGGACTGGCACAGTCTATTTTTCAGGTAGGCGGTAATGCTGGACAATCCCTTGCACCGCTGCTTACACGCTGGATTTTCATCCCGTTTGGGCTGTTTGGTGCCATTGGCTTTACGGGTATTGCCGCAATGGGAATTGCCGTACAGCTCTACGTCGCACGTTGGTATGGTCAGATGTTGCAATCCGGTTCCTATTTGCGTAAACAAGCGGCTGCCCGTCGCGCTCCCAATCCAGCATTGCGTCAAAAGATTGCTGCCGCGATTACGATCCTGATTCTGCTCGTATTTGTCCGTTCGTGGTACGTAGCTTCGATCGGCAGCTTTTACGCCTTTAATCTGAAAGATACATTTGCTTTATCTACGGAAGACGCGCAAATTTATATTTTTCTCTTCCTGGCTGCCGGTGCACTGGGTACCTTCTTTGGCGGCCCGCTCGCAGACCGATTCGGTAAACGTAACATGATCTTTCTATCCATGGCCGGAGCTGCACCGCTCGCGCTGTTGTTACCTTACGCCAATTTGTTCTGGACGGGCGTACTGCTGACGATTATTGGCTTTATCATGTTATCCAGCTTCTCCGTTACTGTGGTATACGCTCAAATGCTCATTCCGGGCAAAATCGGAACGGTTTCCGGTCTGATTACTGGTCTTGCCTTTGGGATGGGCGGTCTTGGGGCACTCGTGCTCGGGAACTGGATCGACGTCTTCGGCGTTTCACCCGTCATGCAAATATGCAGCTTTTTGCCGCTCATTGGTATCTTTACGTTCCTGCTGCCATCTGACAAGTTGCTCAATCGTTGGGCACAGGAAAACGGTAGTGAGGAGTAAGTTCTTTCGGCTACATCCTGGTTTTGATATGGGGTAATGTAAGAGTGATGAAATAGTTTCTCTCGAGATCGTTAAATTTCCAAAAATTCGCTTCCGCTCCTGCTTATCAAACACAAATAAAAAGGTTCCCGTCCGTATCTGAATTCATCCAGATCGGCAGGAGCCTTTTTTCATCATATCGTCCTATCTTAAGACTCGCTTCCCTAGTCATCTAGAGTAATCTCAACCTACAACTAACAGCCTGAGGCGGATTTGTCTATTTCAAGCGTTGCAAAATCAGCCGTTTTTTGTACAGCATTTTACCTGCCTCAGCGACGTCCTGAATTGTATTTTTGTTGCTGACGGAGCCGAAGATCATCCCCGCAACGGGTATTAACTGGAATAACTTTTTCCAGCCAAAAGACTCACTGTACGAGTTAAACACTTCACGCCATCCTTGCATCTGAGACACCACTTCAACTTGCTTGTCTGGATTATCGTAGTCAGCCAGCTCATCAATGATGGCTTTCTTGCCCACAATATCGGCGGAAGAGAATTGCAGACACTTCACGATAAAGATACGCTCCAGCGGATCATCGGGATCATACCCGTAACACAGCGCCATCTCTTGAAGTACTTTTAATGAAAGTCCCATTACCAGTGGAATGTCCGCTGCGATCGTTACGATGCCTCCAAATCCTGTCGCGGCTCCTTGTGCCGCAGCAAATTTGCTTCGACTTTCGGTGATGCTATCCGCCACACGGTCCAGCACCTCAAGCGGTAGTTTTTCCACACTCTGAATTTGGGCAGTGTTCTCCATATCCGTATCCTGCTCTAATTGGTAGATATAATCCGTTGTTATGGGGTAACCCGAGCGCTCGGCTTCCTCTCGCAGGAGCTTGGCTACTTTTTTCTTCTGAACAAGAAACTTGCCACCCGTCTGTAGATACTGGCCCACTTCGTTCAGGGCGTCGCCTATCTTCTGTTTGATCGCCTTCGGCATCACTTTATCCAACATGGCAAATGGCAACCGCCCAATCTTGTCCCATATGAACAAATCCTTCTGTTCCTTCTCCCATTTTAAAATCTGCTCAAGCTCCCCATCTAATATCTCGCGTGATTCCATATGTAATCCTCCTTAAGGTGGTAGTGTGCTCCAAAAATTCTGAATCTGACCTAGCTCATTCTCAGCTTAACACATCATAACGAAACACCGGAAATATGTAGAAAACAGTTTAAACTGAGGAGTTTTGGTTTTGGTTTTGGTTTTGGTTTTGGTTTTGGTTTTGGTTTTGGTTTTGGTTTTGGTTTTGGTTTTGGTTTTGGTTTTGGTTTTGGTTTT
>NZ_JBNDJR010000009.1:0-325529 GCF_050435065.1 Paenibacillus sp. 4624 | reverse complement strand
TTCCACACGTACCCATCCCGAACACGACCGTTAAGCCCTCTAGCGCCGATGGTACTTGGACCGCAGGGTCCTGGGAGAGTAGGACGCCGCCAAGCAAAGCAAAGAACCACTGCCGATGTAATTCGGTGGTGGTTTTTATTTTTTTAAGCGAATTTAAAAAAATTAGGAACAGCTCAAATGATTGGGCTGTTTTTTTATCTATGAATGAATTCAGTTCATGACTAAAGGTAGTGCTACTCACTAATGTTAGTCTAATGCAGAAGCTATACAAACACGCAACAGCCTTTCAATTTTGTAAGGGTGTTGTCATCCAGATCGATAGGTAACAGCTTTGTTATAGCTGTATATTGATCTTATCAATCGATGAGGTTCATTTTAGGGGGATTGAAATTGAGAGTTTTCGAGCTGCTGTTGTTTTTGTCATGTGCTTGCATGGTGGCTTTTCTGTTCATTTCGAATCAACGTATCCGAAGATTATGTTTACTTTGTACGAGCGGTCTAGCTTCCACTTTATTATTGGCACATCTTATTGTCGAAGGTTACAGGATTCAGATGTTCTTTTTGTATGTAATTCCAGTCTTGACGCTGGTGCTTTCACTAATAACTTCGATTAGGGCACAGACAAACACGCGAACAGCTTCACGCATCCGCAGGATGCTGGCGCCTTTTAGTATCGTACTAGGGTTAATTGCAACGGTTGGTTTCAACTATGTGTTCCCTGTCTTTGATCTTCCAGTACCCACCGGTCCGTTAAAGACAGGTACGCAAGTGTTTCATTTCGTCGATTCAGACCGTGATGAGATTTTTAGAGATGCTGAAAATGGGAAAAGAGAGTTAATGGTTCAGGTATGGTATCCAGCGGAGGAAAGTACCGGGAAGTACGCACCATTTATACCCGACAGTGGGATATTGCCTTATATGGCAGAGAATTATGGCCTTCCGGGATTTGTGTTTCACCATCTGAAGTATGTCTCCAGTCATTCTTATACAGCGGCTCTGGTCTCTTCTTCACAGACTTCATACCCGCTGATCCTTGCCAGTCCCGGCTTCGGCTCATCAAGGTTTCTCCACACATCTCAGGCTGAAAACCTTGCAAGTCATGGATATATTGTGGCAGCCATTGACCACACCTACAATACATTTGCCACTGAATTTCCAGATGGGAGAATAACGACCGATACTGCCAGCAAGTTGTTTTCACCAGATCATGATTATGCTACGGAAAGCCGAAATCGCAACAAGTTGGGAAAAATATTAACCGACGATGTATTGTTTGTGTTGGACCAATTGGAGCAAATTCAATCTGGGCACATACCGAGTCAGCTTCAAGGCAGGATTGATCTTAGCCATGTCGGTGTTTTTGGTCATTCTATTGGTGGAGCGACCGCCTATGATGTTTCCTATGATCCGCGAATCCTTGCTGGAATAGATCTGGATGGAGGACTTTATCGATTGGGTGACAGAGAGGGACTTAAAAAGCCGATTTTATTCATAAACTCGGAGAGCGGGTACGAGAAGTTAAAAAGGGTAATAGATAACCGAAATTATACAGATGCAGAACTTCATCAGATGGGAGATACAAGGGAGTGGGTTAACCAAGTCATGAAAGACAAACAGCGGGAGCTTGAACGAATGCGTGAAACGATTGCTGCGGGAGGAGAAGTCCTTTATATCGAGAAAACCGAGCATTTAAATTTTGCCGACGTACAGTTCTTTTCTCCTATGTTTAGCATGCTTGGTATTACAGGAAAGTTACCGCCCGAGCGAGCAAATTCAATCATCAACGCATATATGCTGGATTTCTTTGATATGTATCTGAAACAAAAAGGAGGCGGAACGTTGATAAAAGGGCGTGACAGTCGTTTTCCGGAAGTGAAATTGATTAATCCTTAAAAATCAGCTAGAAACAGGTTGTCGATGAGTCGGCAGCCTGTTTTTTGACTTAACGGATGTATTTCTTTATAGAAGGACTGAATGATAACAATTTATAAGGAGTTTGGAAAATGGGGAATGGTGGAGAGTAGAAAATATAAATATAAAAATTAGTACCAAGTACTAAGACTTAGTGCTATAATAATAAAAAAACATGTGAGGTGATCTCAGCTATGAATCATCAATCTAAAGCAGCAATAACAGCAATGGGTACGTATGTACCTGATCGGATACTAAGCAATGCAGATTTGGAAACAATGGTCGATACAAGTGATGAGTGGATCGTACAGCGAACTGGCATGAGAGAGCGCCGTATTGCAGGAGAACATGAATTTGTATCAGACTTGGCCACAAAAGCTGTGGAGGATATGGTGCGTCGTTACGAGGTGAATATCACCGATGTAGATATGATTCTTTTTGCAACAAGTACACCTGAGTATGCTTTCCCAAGTTCGGCTTCACGAGTCCAGGCAAACCTGGGCATTCCCCATACAGGAGTGCTTGATCTGAACGCGGCTTGTGCCGGTTTCACATACGGTATGCAGCTGGCAGATAGTCTGGTGACCAGTGGGATGTATCGTAAGGTACTCGTCATCGGGGCTGAGACGTTATCTAAAATAACGGATTATACAGATCGCACAACATGCGTGTTGTTTGGAGATGGGGCAGGCGCGTTTCTGGTAGAACGTGCTTCTGACCAGGGTGACTTTAAGTCTGTCATTTCTGGGACACAAGGGGAAGGTGGCATGCACTTATACAAAAGTGGACTTTCTACAGAGATGGATGGTAAGTCATTGAATGCCGAAGGAAATCTGGTGCAGAACGGAAGAGAGGTTTACAAATGGGCAGTCCGCATGGTTCCGGAACAATTAGCTGAGCTTATTACGAGAGCCGAAATGTTACCTGAGCAGATCGATTGGTTTGTTCCGCACAGTGCCAACATGCGCATGATTGAAGCGATGTGTGAACGCGGACCGATTCCGCTCGAACGTACATTAACAAGTATGGAGTATCGGGGGAATACTTCTGCGGCCTCTATTCCACTTGCATTGCAGATTGCGGTGGATGAAGGGAAGCTGAAACATGGGCAGAACGTTGCACTATTTGGTTTTGGAGGCGGGCTAACGTACTCGGGTCTGGTTGTTCGATGGGGTGTGCCGGATAGGGCGAAAATGTAATTACCAATTTGTTTGATAAATTAAAATTCAGCTCAGTTTTCATAGCTATCGAGGAAAAGGGTAGAGCTCAATAATCTGAGCTCTACCTTCTATTTGCTATTTCATTTCCAAACTATTATTTTCAGAGTTACTATTCAAAGCCTCCATCACCTTCATCTTCCCATAACGTATTGAACACACTAAAGTCAGTCCATTTACCCGAGAAGTAAAAAAACAAATCTAACTTTTCAAAAAAATCAGGCCCTTCAATTTCCCCCTGATCTATAATAGGTTTGCCTGTCCTGCGTAAAATGGGGTAAACCTCTGCATAATCTGCACCATCAAATGCGATCATAATGGGTGCATCAAGTACGTTTAAACGTTCATATGGGTAGGTTATACTCTCACCGTTCACAATGACTTTCAGATCAACGGGTTCTGTTGCGCTAATTGCCAGATAGGCGGTAGAAATGTTATCCATACTAACAAGTGCCACATTATCTGATATAAGACTGCCAAGAGAAGAGTTTCCATAAACGTACTCACGCGTTAACTCTCTTGGGATCAGTTCATCTATGGTTGGCTGATGTTTGTAACCTTTCCCCCCGTAAAACGAATATATGCGTTGCAGAATAACTGTGGTTTCCGCTAACGTTACTTTTTGATTCGGATAAAATTTCCCTTTGGAATCGGGTTTCATGATACCTGCTTCGGAGAAATTGAGTAAAGCACGGATTTTTACATAGTCAAGCTCAGATCCAATGTATGGCTTCTGTTTTTTTTGTTGAATTAAACCAAATTGCGCAGATAATAGTTGATGAGCTAAATCCCATTTTTCATAGTCTTCAGAAGAAGAGAAACTCTTTATCGGAATATCTTTAAATGATTTCATATTAAGTAATGCTTTTTTATCATTCAATTCGTCTAAATGATTTCCTGTTTCAGGGAATAGTGCATTCAGAGCCATTAACAAATCCCAGCGAGACAATTCTTTCGTGGGTAGATAAGTGAATGTATAGTTCTGATAATTAATCTGATCTGCCGCTGAGATCATACCCGAGGGATTACTCGGAATGCTGCCGTATACATCTCTAAAAATAGAATAATAGGTACTTCCTTCTGGTACGCCTGGAATTTCGATTTGTTTGTCGGGTTCAACACGAAACTCCTTGAATAAAGTATGTATCATCTGGGTTAACTCGGCTTTGGACACCGTACGGTTTAAACGATCTGCTTCCTGTTCGTAGCTTTGCATGACACCGTGAGAGGCCATAAATTCTACAGCGGGCTTGGCCCACTTATATTTCTTGGCATTAGTAGTCGTGGCAGCACTAACCGTCGATGTGGTCAAAAGGGAGAAACTGAGCACGGCAATAAGCAGTATATGCCATCTTGAATAGTTCATCAAAGACCTCCTGTGATTATGTGGTTCAAACGATGTACAAGTGGTAAACTTCATCTTACATATTGTAGACGACAAATCAAGATCTGGGCAATTCGAAATATAGATCGAAAAACACCCCGATTCACAGAATCGTGAATGGGGTGCACGTTTAATGAAGACTGTTCAATAAAGGGGAAGGATTAATTTATAAGAACTTGTTTTGATGGATAAGAACTTGACTTGAATTATGAGGACTTATTATCCAATTTGTTATCAGCAACAGAAGTATGAGTGCTCTTGCTCATATATCATCAGTCATTCAAACGTTACGGTGTTAACTTTGGTGCTTGGCGATGGTGTGTACCTTGTTCGTAGCTGTAAGCCAGCTTGATCAGTGTACCTTCGTCAAAGGCGCGGCCCAGGAACTCCATGCCTACAGGCAAGCCGTCCGTTGTGAAGCCAGCCGGTACGGTAATGGACGGGAAGCCGGAGAACGGGCTTAGACGATTGTTGGCACCAGAGGTTTGACCTTTACCGATCACGCCAGCAGCTTGTGTTGATGTTGGATAGATGATTGCATCGAGATGATTGTCTGCCATCACTTTCAGCAAGGAGTCACGAGTAACTTGAGTACGTTTCAGGACGATATCTTTGTATTCTGATGTATCCAGCGTGTCCCGAGCATCCCGTGCTTTCATGGCTTGTTCTTGGGTTTTATCAAACTGACCGGATGCGATAATTTCGGACAGGCTATGATATGGTGCGTTCTCACCTAGAGTACCCAAATAGTCATTTAGTTGAAATTTGAATTCATAGCCGCTGAGGCTAGGATATTTATTGATTTCCTCAAAGTTTGGAATGGAGATCGGTACAGCAGTTGCCCCAAGGGATTTGAGCTCCTCAACAGCAGCGTTGATGACGTCAGCTACCGCTTTTTCCTCCGCTTTGGTGCTTGGGATGAGTTCAGGAGCTACACCGATCCTTGCGCCCTTCAGTCCGTTCACATCCAGGAAATCGGTGTAACTGGAAGGAATTTTACCTACCGCGTAAGCAGTGGCAACATCCTTTTTGTCATAACCAACCGTAGCGTCGAGCATGATCGCCGCATCACTTACGGTACGTGCCATCGGACCACCAACGTCTTGTGTCAGTGCGAGTGGGATGATGCCTTCCCGACTGGAGAGGCCAATGGTTGGACGAATACCTACAAGGCTGTTAAAGCTGGACGGGATACGGATGGAGCCGCCTGTATCGGTACCCATACCTGCTGCAGCGAAGTTCGCGGCAATGGCTGCACCTGTTCCACCACTCGATCCGCCTGGATAATGATCAAGGGCGTACGGGTTCAGCGTTTGTCCTCCCAGTGAGCTCGATGTTGTGATGCCAAAAGCAAACTCATGCAGGTTGGTTTTGCCCAAAATAATGGCCCCCGCTGCTTTCAGCTTTTTCACTTGCTCTGCATCATGAGCCGGAATGGAGTCCTTCAGGCAGATACAGCCAGCTGTGGTGGGCATGTCTTTGGTATCAAAGTTATCCTTCACCAGAATCGGAATACCATGAAGCGGGCCGCGAGGTCCTTGAGCCGCACGCTCTTCATCCAATTGTTCCGCAATTTTAAGCGCATCCGGGTTCAGATTCAGGACAGCATTGATGCTGACACCCTGGTCATCGTATTTGGCGATACGATCCAGATAATGTTGTACCAGCTCTTTGGATGTCAGTTTACCTTGTGCCATGGCCGTCTGCATATCCATAATTGTGGCTTCTTCGAGCACAAACGGTTTTATGTAGGTATAGATACGATCTTTCAAAATAGAGACGTCGCTCGCTGTAAGTACAGCGTTCGGCAGGAAAAGAGAGTCTGTATAGCCTTTCATTAGTCCGGCGGCATTCAGGGCACCGACGGCACTGGCATACTCGGACTGCTTCGGCACATCCTTGAAGGATGCCGGAGCAGTGTCCAGCTCGAGCCATTGCTGCAAGGCAAGTGCAGCATCTTTGCGTGATATCGTCGCACCGGAGAGCTTGTCCATGGTGAAAGGTACACCTGCAAGTGTAGCGGCTTCTTCCATGGACTGCACGAAGGTTGCGGCACTGACCGGCGCTTTCCCTGCAAGGGCAGTGGCGGTAGAGGTTTGGCTTGGAGGAGTTGCGGCGGCGGCGAAAGCCGAAGGTACAGCAGTTCCTCCCCACGTTGCGGCAACCACGGTTCCCGCGAGTAATAAGGCCCCGCCTTTTTTCAATACAGATCCATGATAAGTCATGCATCCACGCTCCCTTCCTGTGTCTAAGATGATGTGTGTTAGCAATCTTTGTATAAATGCTTTTGCACATCTTACATTGGTGTTAAGTAATGTGACAAAGATTGAATCAATTCAAAAAAACGTATACAAATCATTTTTATATAGGGAAATCAAGTATTTACTCCATTTTTCTTTAAAATGAAAAATGTGTACAGCTTGATAGAAATTAAATTTCACAAAAATATGTTACATATATCTTACATATTGTGTTGGCGGTGAGGCGGCTATATTGCTTATTGCTTTCATAAGGGATGCATTTAAAACAGCGACGGAATATACGTTGTCGGAAACATGATTCTGATTGAGATGATATAATATAAAGATGGAAAGATAGGAAGAGAAGAAAAACAAGAAAAACAAGAAAAACAAGTAAGACAGATTGTTATCCTGATCATTAGCGTTTGGGAAGAAAGGAAGAGATACGAAGTGAAGACATTGGTACTCGCAGAGAAGCCATCTGTTGCCCGGGAGATTGCAAGGGTGATGGGCGCGCGTGATAAACATAAAAGTTATATGGAAGGTCCGAAATACATTGTAACGTGGGCCTTGGGACATTTGGTGGGTTTGGCTGAACCCGAGGATTATGACAAAAAGTACGCAACGTGGAATCTGGAGGATCTGCCGATTTTGCCAGAGCGAACCAAGCTGAAGGTGCTCCGAGAAACGAATCACCAGTATAAAGCCGTACAGCAACTGATGAAACGTCAGGATGTGGGTGAGCTGGTTATTGCAACCGATGCGGCCCGTGAAGGAGAACTGCTTGCCAGATGGATTATGCAGATGGCGCAGTGGAAAAAGCCGTTCAAACGACTGTGGATTTCATCCCAAACGGATAAAGCGATCAAGGATGGATTTGCCTCGCTGAAGCCGGGAAGTCAATTCGACCGTCTCTATGAATCCGCACGCTGCCGTGCAGAAGCAGACTGGATGATTGGTCTTAATGTGACACGTGCGTTAACCGTACGGTTCAATGCTCAATTGTCGGCTGGACGTGTGCAGACCCCAACCTTGGGTATGATCATGGATCGGGAAAATGAAATTAACGGTTTCCGTTCGCAGGAATATGAGACGTTAACCGCAGATTTTGGGGATTTTCAGGCTGTATGGCGCGCATCTGGCGGGGATTCAAGAATTTTCGACAAACAGGATATGCAGCAATTGAAAGCACGAGTGGAAGGGCGGAAAGGCTCGATTGCCCAGGTGAAAAAAAGTGAGAAAGTCGAGCCGCATCCACTGGCCTATGACCTTACGGAACTGCAACGGGATGCGAACCGTAAACACGGTTTTTCCGCTAAGCAGACCTCTAACGTACTCCAGCGTCTGTACGAGCAGCATAAGCTTGTTACCTATCCGCGGACAGATAGCCGTTATCTGACTTCCGATATGACGGGAACGTTAAAAGAGCGGCTCGAGAGTGTAGCTGTTGGCCCTTATGCGTCACTCGCACGTCCTTTACTGCGCAAAAACCTGAATGTCACCAAACGGATTGTTGATGATAGCAAGGTTACCGATCACCATGCCATTATTCCAACCGAGCAGACGGTGCTCTTAAATCAACTCAGCCCTGAGGAACGTAAGTTATACGATCTGATTGTTCGCCGTTTCATCAGTCTGTTCTATCCATCAGCCAAGTATGATTCGGTTGCTGTTACGGTGCAGGTAGGTAAGGATTCCTTCCATGTGAAGGGCACAACGGTCAAGGACAGTGGCTGGCGTGAAGTGTACGGGGGTGATTACACGGATGATGATGATGAGCGTTCGGATGATGCAGGTGACCATGAGCGTGCCTTGTTGCCAGACTTGCAACAGGGGCAGACGGTGACACTTCAGCGCTGCCACATCAAGAGTGGACGTACGATGCCGCCGAAGAGGTATACGGAAGCAGCATTGCTTTCCCAGATGGAGAAGCACGGACTGGGCACACCTGCGACACGCGCAGATATCATTGAGAAACTGGTCAGCTCGGATACGATTGATCGTCAAGGGAACAGTCTGCATCCAACGGGAAAAGGCAAACAGCTGATTGAGCTTGCTGCCCCGCAACTGCGAACACCGGAACTGACAGCTCGTTGGGAGGCTGAACTGGAGCGCATAGCACGTGGTCAGGGTAAACCAGGCCCGTTCCTGGATGGTATTCGCTCTATGGCGAAGGAACTTGTATCCACCGTAAAAAGCAGTAAAGCCGAGTACAAGCCACATAATGTAACCAACAGCCACTGTCCGGACTGTAATGCCAAGTTGTTAGAGAAAAAGGGGAAACGCGGCAAGTTCCTCGTATGTCCTACAGAGGACTGTGGTTATCGCCGATCCAATGAGAAACGGTTGTCGAACCGTCGTTGCGCGCAGTGTCATAAAAAGATGGAGATTAAGGAAGGCAAAGCTGGACTGTATGTACAGTGTCTGCCATGCGGAATCACCGAAACGCTGGATAAAGACAAGCAGCATGTGAACAAACGCGAGCAACAAAAGCTGGTGAAGCAATACGCGAAGCAGGAATCCATCGGCTCCAACCTAGGAGATTTGCTGAAGGCGGCCATGGAGAAACAAGGTAAATAGGAATGTAGCAAAGATCACAGAATATGAGAGAATCAAAGCTTAAACACTCTCCGACTTTTTAAATGGGTTGACCGTATTCCAGGTTGCCTTATGTGAGTTGAAATTGATATGAGATGAAATGAGATAAGCCTATAAACCTGGTTTTATGTTCAAGAAGGCTTGACCACAAATCGATTACGATAATCTTTCGGAGTAAAACCTGTATGTTTTCGAAACACTTTGATGAAGTAACTCTGATCGTGAAAGTTTAGCAACGTATAAATCTCACTCAGTCGATAGTCTGAGAAAACGATAAGATTTTTGGCTTCTTCAATCCGTTGCCTTTGTATAAAAATGCGAAGCGCCTCTCCAGTCTCTTCCTTGAATTTACGGGAAAGATAGGAGGGGCTTATTTGCAGATGTGTGGACAGGATAGACAGACTTAAATCATCGTATAAGTGATTGAATATATATTCCTGACATAACAGAATGTCTTTGGAAAAATGAGCCCGATGGACTTTTTCTACACGTTCGGTAAAATCACCAAGGATCTTATGCAGAATGGGATGAATCGAATCAATCCGGGACAGCTTTTCAATGTGTTGGATATAGGTGTCGCTAAGCGTAAGCGCTGACTCCGAATACAATCCGCCATCAATTGCAGCACGGGTTCCGAGTGTAATGGCTGCGATAATCAAATTCTTTTTGCTCCGTAAACTATCCTGTTTGGATAAAGTGCCGTAGACCCCGTTCAAATCCATATGCTGTTTCAGGTACAAAAGCATCTTATGTTTGTTCCCCAGACGAACCTGATCAAATACCTTTTTCTCAGAAAGGTAGGATTTGTGAAACAATCTCCGCTCTCTCTGTTCCAGAAGAGACAGTTCAAGTACACCTTCCGTATGATTATTTATATGTATGACATGCTTGTTGTCCTCAAGTACTTGATTTCGATCCAAAACTTCATGATGTAAAAGATAGTGGGCCATAATTGCTACACTCAGCAGTTGATGGAGATCATTGGGTTCAATGAATGTGGTTGTATCCCGTTGTTGATCCCATGCAAACGGAACATGCTCAACATATGGCTGTGCGCTGGGCCAAAGAACAAGCACACCTTGCCCTTCAGGAGTGGAGACTGGCATCAGGATCATCGTATCCATTTGTTTATTGTAATTTATGATCTGGATTTTCAGATGAATAGGGATGGAGAGAAGATGGTTTACTATTTCCGGGCTAAAAGAAGGGTGACGATCGAAACTCCGCATAAGGTAGAACGCGGGAACCCGGGTAGTCTCATATAACGTTTGTAAGATCCATTGAAGTTTGGTTTCGCTTATCGTTGGCACTGAACGCTCCATCTCCCTCAAGATCATAATTTAATACCATTAATCTCAAATGAATACCATAAATATAAATGGAAACGCTCTATATTTCAATTAAGATGGTGATGAAGGATTTACAGAGCAGGAGGCTGACAGAATGTATCTAGTTATTGATATTGGTGGGACTTTTATTAAATACGGAATCATGAGCGAAAGCGGAGAGCTGTTGTCGAAGGGAAAACGTGGCGTTGGGCGGAGTGGCTTGCAGGAATTGCAGGATGCTCTTTATGCTATCGTGGATGCACAAGACATGTCACAGATTCAAGGCATTGCTCTGAGCTGTCCAGGAACAATCGATGTGGCAACAGGAATGGTGTACCACGGCGGTTCTTTTCCATTTTTGCATGAGGTCAATTTAGCCAAGCTTCTTGAAGACAGATATGCTATCCACGTATCCATTGAAAATGATGGGAAGTGTGCAGCGCTTGCTGAACTATGGCTCGGCAGTGTCAAAGATACCAAGGATTCCGTCGTTATGGTGCTGGGCAGCGGCATCGCGGGAGGAATCATCATGGATGGTAAGCTGCAGCGTGGCAAAAACTTGTCAGCTGGAGAGGTTAGTTATGTGATGAGCCGGATTGATCCGGTAACGAAGGAAGCGGCCTATTTCGGACTGGAGAGCTCGGCTGTAGAGATGGTTAGACAAATTGGTGAGTTAAAAGGGCTGGATGACCCTGCCGATGGTGAGGCCGTGTTTGAATTTATTAATCAGCAAGATGCGGAGGCGTGCGGTGTATTTGACACCTTTTGCACACAGATTGCGGTTCAGATTATGAATCTGCAATACATTCTCGACCCTGAAGTGTTTGCCGTTGGAGGAGGAATCAGTGCACAGCCTGTTGTGCTGGAGCGAATCAAGTGGGCAATAGATGAACTGAAGCGAGTTAACCCATTGCATAAGGCGAGCCCGCAGATCACAGCCTGTACGTTTGGAAATGATGCCAACCTGTACGGAGCGTTATATCATTTTCTAAACAGCCACCGGAACAACTATACACAAGCCTGAAAGCCTAAAATACAGGGGCCTCCTTCGTATAAGATGATTCGTTTTCAGGCAACGTAAGCGGAGGAGGTGAGCCTGAGATGCCGCATAACAAACCGGAAAAACGCAATAACCAACAGAATAAGGACAGCATTCGGGAAGAGAATATCGCAGTGACCCCGGAGAAATCAGCCAAAAGGGTGCCGAGCCTGAACGGGATTCCGAAACAGGAATCGTAGATTTAACGTTGTGTAAAAAATAGTGCGGTTCTCTGCCCGCGTTGATCATCTGCCTGCCTTGGGATTATAATGGAGACAGGGAGATGTCCCGGGACAGGGGGACCGCTAAACGCATATGCATACCGGACTTATCGTATGGTTTATCTTTATTAATGTTGTCGCATATCTGGTCATGTCAGATGACAAGAAACGTGCACAGCAGCGGCGGGATCGCACGCCTGAGCGAACGTTATTTTTGCTAGCCTTTATCGGCGGTGCGCTAGGCGTCTGGATTGCGATGTATCGGAAAAGACACAAAACGAAACATCCCAGTTTTACAATTGGCATTCCGTTGCTCGTATTTCTGAATGCAGTGATGTATGGTTATTTTTTGCAATAATTGTGTAGGGATGAATGGATTTATTATGTCATTTTTTTCTTATTAAGTGGTTCGTTTTAACCTGTGAGGGTTTAAGAAGTTACATGGTTCCAGGCTCTGTAAGGGATTTAGATGTCAGACCGAGGCTTGCTTCGGATTCTACATATATAAGGAAGGGACGGGATTTACATGTTATTTTCCAAAATCTTAGTAGCTTATGATGGGTCAAAAGCTTCAAATAAAGCACTGGATCGTGCCATCGAGTTTGCCAAGGCATCGCCGGGGGCTGTGCTCGATGTCATTCATGCATTTGATTTTCCGCGTGTATTTATCGGGGAGGGGCTTGCACCACTTCCGCCTTCACTCAACAACGATTACTACAATCTGGCTGTGCAAACGACGGATGAAGCCAAAGAGCGAATTCAAGCTGCCGGTGTTACGGCAAATGTAGATCTGATCCAAGGGGCTGCAGCTGAAGTGTTGCTGGACTATGCCAAAGAAAACGGCTCGGATATCATTATCATTGGTTCCCGAGGTTTGGGCGGAATCCGTGAATTCGTGCTGGGTAGTGTCAGCCACAATGTAGTACAGCATGCTCAAATTCCTGTATTGATTGTAAAATGATTTTGAAATAAGAGGGAGGGTGTACTTGTACTCCGTTCCCGTGTGAACAAGCCGGTTGTCTTCGAGAAATTGAAGAGTAACCGGCTTTCTTTATTTTATTTCGAAGCAACAGGATGGGCTATTTCAAACGAATTTGGAAGTTTATTGTATAACACCGCACTTATTCCCGAACATTAGATTTGTCAATATGTTAAATGTTCGTCTTTAAGTTGACATACGCTGTAGGGGATTGTTAGAATGTTAGATGTGTCGACTAGGTTAAAATAAGGTCGAGTAGGAACGAAAGTTGTATGTTTGTGGAACATGGTAAACGAAGATATGGTGAATAGATATTTGCTCGTATAACGCCGGGAATAGGGCCCGGAAGTATCTACCCGGAAACCGTAAATTTCCGGACTACGAGGAGATACGGCTGAGAGTCGCATGCATGAATGCGGACAGCAAGCCCCTTTTGGCATGCCCAAATGAGGGATACGTATTTCTTGTAGTCCGGTGTCCGGAGAAAATGTAATATTTTCGCGGGTAGCGGACTTTTTCGTTTTTTAAAATGCTCAGATGGGAGTGGGATGTATTCATGTCGGTGCAAGTTGCTGTAATTATGGGCAGTAAGTCTGATTGGGAAACGATGAAACATGCGTGCGAGGTGCTGGACGAGCTTGAGATTGGTTATGAAAAAAAGGTCGTCTCCGCGCATCGTACACCGGATTTGATGTTTGAATATGCAGAACAGGCGATTGACCGCGGATTCAAGGTCATTATCGCTGGTGCAGGCGGAGCGGCTCATCTTCCAGGTATGGTAGCATCCAAAACGATGCTTCCCGTCATCGGTGTTCCGGTTCAATCCAAAGCATTGAACGGTCTCGATTCCTTGCTGTCCATTGTGCAGATGCCTGGCGGCATCCCGGTAGCAACGGTTGCGATTGGCAAAGCGGGTGCGACAAATGCAGGTTTGCTCGCGGCACAGATCATTGGCGCATTTGACCCAGAGGTGCAGCGCCGCTCCGAAGCCCGCAGAGAACGAATTAAACAAGAAGTACTGGAAAGCAGTGATGAGCTATGAGTAACGATGCAACTAGACAGGATATGGGAACAGGGCAAGGACAGCCTGTCTTATTACCTGGACATACAACAATCGGTATTCTTGGCGGCGGACAGCTCGGACGGATGATGACGCTAGCCGGAACGGCGATGGGGTATCGATTCGTGACTCTTGATCCAACACCGGATTCACCTTGTGGTCAGATTGCGAAGCAGATTGAAGCTGGATACGATGATGTACAGGCAGCAAGAGAACTCGCGCGGCAATGCGATGTGATCACGTATGAATTCGAGAATGTGAATGCAGAAGTGGCGGCTTTACTTGAGCGTGAGTCGTCCGTGCCGCAAGGAAGTTCCCTTTTATACACGACCCAGCATCGCTTGCGTGAGAAACGTGCGATTGAAGCGGCTGGAGTAAGGGTTGCTCCATACCGCGAGATTACCAGTTTGGATACGATGAACGCTGCAGTGAGTGAATTAGGTGTTCCATGTGTGCTGAAAACGGTGACTGGCGGATATGACGGCAAAGGTCAGCGAGTGATTCGCGCGGCATCGGAGGCCGAAGGGGCGTATGAAGAGCTTGCATCGACAGGTGCAGAGCTGGTACTTGAACAATTTATCAAGTTCGAATGCGAGATTTCGGTCGTTGTTGCTCGCAGCACGAGCGGAGAGATCAAAACGTTCCCGCCTGCGGAGAACATCCATGTGAACAACATTTTGCATGCTTCGATTGTACCTGCGCGAGTGGCTACAGACATTCAACTTGAAGCACAGAAACTGGCCGCTGCAGTTGCCGAATCCCTGAAAGCTGTCGGATTGCTTGCGGTGGAACTGTTTGTAGCCGCTGACGGCAGATTGTATGTGAACGAGCTGGCCCCAAGGCCGCATAATTCCGGTCACTACACAATGGAGGCTTGCGCTACATCACAGTTTGAGCAGCATATTCGTGCCATCTGCGGATTACCGCTGGGGGATACAACGCTGTTAAGTCCCGTCGTTATGGTCAATGTGCTTGGTGAGCATCTGGAAGGAATCATCGCAAGAACAGGGCAACCTGATGAAGAGGCGATGGAACTGGGTGTCATCCCTAAGCTTCATATATATGGCAAGAGCGAAGCGAAGACAGGACGGAAGATGGGGCATGTGAACCTGCTCTGTCAGGATGCCCGAGAAGGATTGCAATGGATCGAACAAACTAATCTATGGAGGCATACAAATTCATGATTGAACGTTATAGCAGACCCGAAATGAGAGCCATCTGGACGGAAGAGAACAAATTCCAATCGTGGCTGGAAGTTGAAATTTGTGCATGCGAGGCATGGGCTGAGCTTGGAGTGATCCCGAAGGAAGAAGCAGCTTTGCTTCGCCAGAACGCTTCTTTTGACATTGACCGTATCTATGAGATTGAAAAGGAAACGCGCCATGACGTTATTGCGTTCACACGTACAGTATCCGAGAGCCTGGGTGCAGAGCGGAAATGGGTTCATTACGGCCTGACTTCCACGGACGTGGTGGATACGGCACTGGGTTATGTACTGCGTCAAGCAAACGAGATTCTGGAAAAGGACATTATTAATTTCATCGAAATTTTGCGTGAAAAAGCACTGACATACCAGCATACGCCAATGATGGGACGTACGCATGGTGTACATGCAGAGCCCACAACTTTCGGATTGAAAATGGCGTTGTGGCATGAAGAGATGAAGCGTAACCTGGAGCGGTTCCGCCATGCAGCGGATGGCGTACAGTTCGGGAAAATCTCCGGTGCCGTTGGAACGTATGCCAACATCGATCCATTTGTTGAAGAGTTTGTCTGCAAAAAGCTGGGCACGAAACCTGCGCCAATATCTACACAAACGTTGCAACGTGACCGTCATGCGGAGTACATGGCTACGCTGGCGCTGATCGCAACGTCCCTGGACAAGTTTGCTACCGAAGTACGTGCACTACAAAAGAGTGAATTCCGTGAAGTGGAAGAAGCGTTTGCCAAAGGTCAAAAAGGATCTTCCGCCATGCCGCACAAGCGGAACCCGATCGGCAGTGAAAACATCTCCGGTCTGTCCCGTGTTATCCGCGGACACATGGTATCTGCATACGAGAACGTAACATTGTGGCATGAGCGCGACATCTCGCACTCTTCCGTAGAACGTGTCATTCTGCCAGATGCAACGATGCTGCTGAACTACATGTTGAACCGTTTCGGTAACATTGTGAAGAACCTGACTGTGTTCCCGGAAAATATGAAACGCAACATGGAACGTACCTTCGGCGTACCATTCTCCGGCCGCGTTATGACGAAGTTGATTGACAAAGGCTTCAGCCGTGAGCAAGCATACGATACCGTTCAACCGCGTGCAATGCAAGCGTGGGAAGAACAGCGCCAATTCCAGGACATCGTGAAGTCTACACCGGAAATTACAGCCGTGCTGAGCGAAGAGGAAATTGCAGATGCATTTAACCCATCCTGGCACCTGAAACACGTGGACACGATTTTCAAAAAACTCGGATTGAACGATTAACCGATTAATATATGCCCTTAATAAGGCTAAAGAAACGAATGATGGGCTCAGCAGAGAACGAAGAGGACGGAAATAAGCTGAAGAAGCGGAGCTACAAGCTTTCTGAAAGAAAGCTGCATCGGAAGCATAGTCTGTGCCTTTATCCCCGGATTTTCACTTTTGAAAAGTGGATCGGAAAAATCTGGAGATAACAGCGATCGGAAGATTGTTCTGTCATCGGAGTGGAGTCTGTGCAGCATCAGGATTCGTTCTTAGCCTTACATCTCCTGAAAGAAGGTGACCCCATGGCACTGTCCACGGCGGCAGATCTTGTTAAAGCACCTCTGTTATACAAAGGAAAAGTACGCGAGTTGTACGATCTGGGTGAGCATTTTCTAATTGTAGTGACAGATCGGATCTCGGCATTTGATTATGTGCTAGACCCGGCAGTTCCAGAGAAAGGCAACGTGCTGAATCAACTCAGCAGCTTCTGGTTTGAACTGACAGGCAGCATGATGGACAATCACGTGGTTCATACCGATGTGAATCAGCTGGGTGATCTGGTCACAGAACCTGAATTGCTCAAAAACCGCATCATGGTTACACGCAAAGCAGAGCGCATCGACATCGAATGTGTAGTGCGAGGATACATTACTGGCGGTGGATGGAGACAGTACGAGACAACCGGAGAAGTGAATGGAATCAAACTGCCGGAAGGCCTGCGCAAAAATGCCAAGCTTGAAGTGCCAATCTTCACACCGGCTGCCAAAAATGATGTTGGTCATGACGAGGACATTCCGATGGAGCGTATGAAAGAGCTTGTCGGAGACGCCCTTGCTATCGAACTTCAAGAGAAAAGCTTGCGGCTCTATGAGTTTGCTCGTGATTACTGTGATCAACGCGGTATCATTCTGGCAGACTGCAAATTCGAGTTTGGCATCGTGGACGGCAAGGTAATCCTGATTGATGAAATCTTCACCCCGGATGCCTCTCGCTTCTGGGCAAAAGAAAACTATGCTCTCGACATTGAGATCGACAGCATGGATAAAGAACCTGTCCGAACCTATCTGGCAGGCACGGATTGGGACAAGAACAGCAAGCCTGACCCGCTTCCGCAAGAGGTTGTGGAAGCGACAACGGCAAGATACGTCGATATTTATAAGCGTTTAACGAAATAATAAAAGGTAACGTTTGAGCGTGCGGCTCCGGGAAAGTTTGGCTTTCGATCGCTGTTGCCCCCGGAATGTTTAGATTTTAATCCTTTTTTCAAAAGGACACATTCCGGTTGCAAAGGCGAACGCTTCGCTTCTCCAGCTCAAATCTTTCCCTCCGCCAGTGTTCAAACTGGTGGATGAGGCAATTAAGGTGCAGGGTTCACTAAGTATGAAGCCTGAAAAGATACAACTGAAAGACTAATAACTCGGAAACCCGCTCCTTTTCCGTGAAATGGTTGGCTTTTACTACCCGCCGTACAACGTAAAAGGTTTAGGCCTTTAAAAAAATTGCCGCAGGATTAAGCGTAGGAGTGGAATGGTTCACGAAGGAGCGAAGCGACCGCCTTTGTTCCCAGGTTTTGACCGCGGCGCGGGCCAAAACGAATCAGAAAACCTGGGAACAACAAGCGGCCGGAGGAACCATCCACACCGAAGCGATCACCCGAGGCCACAGCTTTTACTACCCGTCGAGCAACGTAAAGGGTTTAGGCCTTTAAAAAAATTGCCGCAGGATTAAGCGTAGGAGTGGAATGGTTCACGAAGGAGCGAAGCGACCGCCTTTGTTCCCGGGTTTTGACCGCGGCGCGGGCCAAAACGAATCAGAAAACCTGGGAACAACAAGCGGCCGGAGGAACCATCCACACCGAAGCGATCACCCGAGGCCACCGCACTTTTTTTAACAGCATAAAGCATTTATCCCGTTCATTACTGAGGAGGAACATACAGATCATGATCAAAGCAACCGTATATGTCACTATTAAACAAAGCGTACTCGACCCGCAAGGCGTAGCTGTTCAAGGAGCCCTGCATTCCATGGGATTCAACGAAGTGGAAAGTGTACGAATCGGTAAAGTCATGGAACTGAACTTGGATACAACGGATCGTGTGGAAGCGGAGAAACGATTGAAAGTGATGTGTGAGAAGCTGCTCGCCAACACCGTTGTTGAAGATTACCGCTACGAATTGGAGGGTTAATCTCATGAAATTTGCAGTTCTTGTGTTCCCTGGCTCCAACTGCGACATCGACTGTTACAAAGCAGTAGAAGATGCGATTGGACAAGAGGTTGATTATGTATGGCATACGGCGACGGACTTGTCCGCGTATGATTGCATTCTGGTTCCGGGTGGTTTCTCATACGGAGACTACCTGCGTTGCGGAGCAATTTCCCGTTTCGCACCGGTAATGAACGAAGTGGCGAAAGCCGCAGAGCAAGGCAAATATGTACTGGGCATCTGTAACGGATTCCAGATCCTGACGGAAGCGGGTCTGCTCCCGGGAGCATTGATCCGCAACACGTCTCTGAAATTCCGTTGCCATGACACGGTATTGAAAGTGGCTAACGCAGACACACCTTTCACACGTGACTATGCACCAGGCGAAGAGATTGTCATTCCGATCGCTCACGGTGAAGGCAACTATTACTGTGACGAAGAAACACTGGCAAGTTTGCAAGCAAACAATCAGATTGTATTCACATATGGCAACAACCCGAATGGTTCCCTGGGTGATATCGCAGGGGTTTGCAACGAGGCGGGTAACGTCGTCGGCATGATGCCGCATCCAGAGCGTGCAGTGGACTCACTGTTTGGCTCGGAAGACGGCAAACGGATGTTTACATCAATTTTGAAAGCATGGAGGGATCGGCATGACGCAGCAGCTATCCGCTAAGGAGCCAACAGCAGAACAGGTCGCAGAACATAAACTTTACGCACAGATGGGCGTGTCTGACAGCGAGTACGAGTTGATCTGTGAGTTCATGGGCCGCAAGCCAAACTACACGGAGATTGGTGTATTCAGCGTGATGTGGTCTGAGCACTGCGCATACAAAAACTCCAAGCCGCTCTTGCGTCGTTTCCCGACAAGTGGTCCGCGTGTCCTGATGGGACCAGGTGAAGGTGCCGGAATCGTGGATATCGGTGACAACCAGGCCGTTGTTTTCAAAATTGAAAGCCATAACCACCCTTCCGCGGTAGAACCTTATCAAGGTGCGGCAACAGGTGTGGGCGGCATTATCCGTGATATTTTCTCCATGGGTGCAAGACCGGTAGCGCTGCTGAACTCCCTTCGTTTCGGTAAGCTGGAGAGCGAGCGCGTAAAATATTTGTTCGAGCATGTGGTAGCGGGTATTGCGGGATACGGTAACTGTATCGGGATTCCAACCGTCGCAGGTGAAGTGATGTTTGATGAGAGTTATGAAGGTAATCCGCTCGTTAATGCGATGTGCGTGGGTCTGATTGATCATGACAAAATCCAGCGCGGTGTGGCCAAAGGTGTAGGTAACCCGGTTTATTACGTTGGCCCACCAACTGGTCGTGACGGTATCCACGGTGCAACGTTTGCTTCCGTTGAGTTGACCGAAGAATCCGAGTCCCAGCGTACTGCCGTTCAGGTCGGTGACCCGTTCATGGAGAAGCTGGTTATGGAATCCTGTCTGGAATTGATCGACACGGGCATCGTGCTCGGTATTCAGGACATGGGTGCAGCAGGTCTGACATGCTCCAGTGCGGAGATGGCAAGTAAAGCGGGGAACGGTCTGGAGTTGTATCTGGATCAGGTGCCACAGCGTGAAGAAGGCATGACACCTTACGAGATGATGTTATCTGAGTCTCAGGAGCGGATGTTGTTTGTCGTTGAGCCGAAGGATGAGGCGCAGGCGTTAGAAATCTTTGAGCGGTGGGGTGTCATCTGTGCCAAAGTTGGTAAAGTTACAGACGATGGTCGTCTGAAACTGATCCACCACGGTGAAGTTGTCGGTGATATGCCTGTTACGGCTTTGGTTGACGAGTGCCCTGTATATGACAAGCCATCTACGGTACCTGCGTATTATGAGCAAAGTGCTTCCATCGACACGCTTCGTTATGACGAAGTGTCGGATCTCGGCGGTGCATTGAAACAAGTGCTGGCTTCTCCAACGGTGGCGAGCAAAAAATGGGTTTACGATCAATACGACTACATGGTACGTACAAGCACAGCCGTTCGTCCAGGTTCGGATGCAGCGGTGGTGACAATTCGCGGAACGCGCAAAGGTCTTGCGATGACGACGGACTGTAACGGTCGTTACGTGTACCTTGATCCTGAGGTGGGTGGACGTATTGCGGTGAGTGAAGCAGCGCGTAATATCGTATGTTCCGGTGCAGAACCGCTGGCGATCACGGACAACCTGAACTTCGGTAACCCGGAGAAACCGGATATTTTCTGGCAGATGGAAAAAGCTGTGGACGGTATGGCGGAAGCTTGCCGTGTGCTGGATACGCCGGTCATCGGTGGTAACGTGAGTTTGTACAATGAAAACGCCAAAGGCTCCATCTATCCAACGCCAGTGGTCGGTATGGTAGGTCTCGTGCATGATACGGATCATATCACGACACAAGCATTCAAATCCGAAGGAGATGTCATCATGCTCCTCGGTGAAACCAAAGCGGAACTCGGCGGCAGCGAGCTGCAATACGCCGTACACGGCGTGACGGAAGGTCGTCCGCCAGAGCTTGACCTGAACACGGAGAAGGCATTGCTCGGCACCGTGCTGGAAGCCATCCAATCCGGACTTGTTCGCTCCGCGCATGACTTGTCTGAAGGTGGTCTGGCCGTTGCACTGGCAGAGTCCTGCATCAGTGGTAACGTGGGTGCGCAAGTAAATGTAGAGACTGCTTTGCGTGCGGACCATGCTCTGTTCAGTGAGAGCCAATCCCGTATTCTGCTGTCGGCTTCTCCAGAGCAAGCGAGTAAGCTGGAAGCTTTTGTACGTGAACGCGGAGTTCCAGCAGCTGTGATCGGACGTGTTGAAGGAAGTAACCTGACGATTGAATTGAACGGAACATCAGCCGTGAACGAACCTGTAGGAGGTTTGGCTAAGGTCTGGGAGGATGCGATTCCATGTCTCATGAACTGATGACGGAACCGTTGTGGACAGGTGATTATTATAACGAAGGGTCCGGCAAAGAAGGACTCGACAAATTAAAGGAAGAATGTGGCGTATTCGGGGTGTATAGGCACCCTGATGCGGCTTCCCTTTCCTATTACGGTCTGCATGCTTTGCAGCATCGCGGGGAAGAAAGTGCGGGTATGTGTGTAAGCGACGGCACACAATTTAACTATCACCGCGGTATGGGACTCGTGAAAGAGGTCTTCACCAAAGACCTAATGCAGACACTGACAGGTGATATCAGCATAGGACATGTGCGTTATTCGACAAGTGGAGATAGCAAACTGACCAATGCACAGCCGCTCGTATTCAAATATCGGGATGGTGACCTAGCGGTTGCAACGAACGGCAACATCGTGAATGCACCAACGATCCGGCGTGAGCTGGAGCAGAGCGGATCTATTTTCCAGACGACGAGTGACACTGAAGTTATTGCTCACTTGATCGCGCGTTCTTCGAAAGGTCTTGTAGAAGCTGCAAAAGACGCATTCCAGCGTATCGTCGGCGGATATGCGTTTCTGATCATGACGAATGATAAGTTGTTGGTTGCTTCTGACCCGCATGGACTTCGTCCACTGACGATGGGTAAGCTTGGGGACGCGTACCTGTTTGCGTCTGAAACTTGTGCACTTGAAACGATCGGCGCAGAGTTGATCCGTGATATAGAGCCAGGGGAACTGCTTGTACTGGATGCAGACGGATTACATGAAGATCGTTTTGATAATCATAAACACCGCAAGGCGCTCTGTGCGATGGAATATATTTATTTTGCTCGACCTGATAGTGATATGAACGGTGCAAATCAGCATGCTGCTCGTAAACGCATGGGTAGTCGGATGGCCATTGAGGCGTTTGTGGATGCGGACTTGGTTACGGGGGTACCAGATTCCAGCATCTCGGCGGCGATTGGATACGCTGAACAGACAGGTATTCCATATGAGATGGGCATGATCAAAAATAAATATACCGGACGTACGTTTATCCAGCCAAGCCAGGAACTGCGTGAGCAGGGCGTGAAGATGAAGCTCAGCGCCGTGCGGCGTGTCGTGGAAGGTAAACGTGTAGTCATGATCGATGACTCAATCGTACGTGGGACAACGTCCCGCCGGATTGTGAATATGCTGCGTGACGCAGGGGCAACGGAAGTGCATGTGCGGATTACTTCGCCGCCGTTCAAGAACCCGTGCTTCTATGGCATTGATACACCGGATAGCCGCGAGCTTATCGCATCTGCTCTGTCCGTTGAAGAGATTTGCCGTGAGATCAATGCAGACTCTCTGGCTTTCCTCAGCCCGGATGGACTGATTGCATCCATTCAAGGTGACAATCAGGATGACTATAAGGGCGGACTATGTCTGGCATGCTTCGATAATGACTATCCAACCCGCCTCGACTTTGACGGCGAGGAGAAATTTGGCTGCAGTTGTTAGGAGGCAGGACTTATGGGAAGAAAAAGCTATAATGAGGGCGATGTTTTTCTGATTCCAATGCATGATGGACGGTTTGCCGTGTGTCAGGTGATATGTGCACTGAGAGACCGCTTCAAAAAGGCATTTTCATTCGGCGTGATGAGCATTCAGCGTGACGAAACTGTAAGTTTGGAAGACGGCGAATTCCTTGTCTATTGTTATGGTAAACGTAAGAGCAACGTGATCTTCACGTCACCTAAGCTGCTGAAAGATGGCACATGGAGAATCATCGGTAACATCCCGCTGACTCCGGCGAAAAAAGAACTGCAAGTATTCCAGTGCGCCGGTGGGGTGTACAACGGTGACGAATTCATTCGAATGGTTCCACCAGAGGAGTACAGTCAGTACATTACAATGGGTGTAGCTGGTTTTGAATTGGTACAGAATCATCTGTTAGAGATGAGCAATGATAAATGAGTTAGATTTTTCATTTACACAAAAGTTTATATAACTCAATTTATATAAGATACGAAGGGTGTGAGGGTTGTGTCCGAAGCATATAAAAAGGCCGGTGTGGATATCGCGGCAGGGAACGAAGCGGTTGAACGGATGAAAAAACACGTAAAGCGTACCTTCCGTCCAGAAGTCATGACCGATCTGGGTGGATTCGGCGCCTTGTTCGGATTGAACAAGGATAAATATGATGAGCCGGTGCTGGTTTCAGGTACAGATGGCGTGGGAACCAAGCTGAAAATTGCGTTTGCGATGGATCGTCACGACACGATTGGCATCGATGCAGTAGCGATGTGTGTCAACGATATCGTAGTACAAGGAGCAGAGCCGCTTTTCTTCCTGGACTACCTCGCTTGCGATAAGGTCATCCCGGAGAAGATTGAAGCGATCGTTGCGGGTATCGCAGAAGGCTGTCATCAATCCGGCTGTGCGTTAATCGGCGGTGAAACGGCTGAAATGCCGGGCATGTACAGTGAAGGTGAGTATGATATCGCAGGGTTTACTGTAGGTATCGTGGACAAAGCAAAGATCATCAACGGCACTACCATCGCACCTGGAGATACCGTCATCGGTCTTGCTTCCAGCGGTGTGCACAGCAACGGTTTCTCTCTGGTTCGCAGATTGTTGCTTGAAGAAGCTGGCCTGGATCTACACTCCGAAGTGACGGAGCTGGGTGGCAAACTGGGCGATTCCTTGCTGGAGCCAACGAAAATTTATGTAAAACCATTACTGTCCTTGCTGGAGAGTGTCAACGTTAAAGGGATGGCCCATATTACGGGCGGTGGATTTATCGAAAATATCCCACGTATGCTGCCGAGCAACGTAAACGTAGATATCGATTATGGTTCATGGCCTATCCTGCCAATCTTTAATCTTTTACAGCAAAAAGGCGATGTATCAAACCGTGATATGTTTACGACGTTTAACATGGGGATCGGACTTGTCTTGGTTGTGAACGAAGCGGATGCAACAAAAGCACTGGAGCAATTAAAAGCTTCCGGTGAAGAAGCGTACATCATTGGCCGTGTAACTGAAGGGGATGCGCGAGTAACCTTCATGGGAGCGGATGTTTAATGACGAACTACCGTATTGCTGTGTTTGCCTCAGGGACAGGAAGCAACTTTCAGTCTCTGGTTGATGCAGCACGGAATGGCGATTTGGGTGCATCAGTGGAATTACTCGTCTGTGATAAACCTGCTGCACGCGTTGTGCAGCGAGCACATGATGCAGGGGTGGAATGTCATCTGTTTACACCTAAAAATTATGCTTCGCGCGAAGCGTACGAGGCCGAAATTATCGAAGTACTTGAATCCAAACAGATCGATCTGGTTGTGCTGGCAGGTTATATGAGACTGCTAACCTCAGTGATGGTGGATCGTTATGCGGGTCGACTGATTAATATTCACCCATCGCTCCTGCCGGCCTTTGCGGGCAAAGATGCGATTGGACAAGCACTTGATTATGGTGTGAAAGTGACAGGTGTAACCGTTCATTTTGTGGACGGAGGCATGGATACAGGGCCAATCATTGCCCAGCACCCTGTGCCTGTTCAACCAGGGGATACAGCAGAAATGATCAGCAAAGCCATTCATGCAGCCGAACAGCAGCTATATCCTGAAGTAGTATCCTGGTTCGCGCGAGGTCTGGTCCAGTTAAACGGACGTCACGTCACCGTTAACAAACCGGTTTGATGTAAGTTGCCCCTTTTTACACGTTAACGGAGAGGACAGAGAAAACCTGGAAAAGCGAAGCGCTCGCCTGAAAGCTTTCTGAAAGAAAGCTGCATCGGAAGCATAGGCTTATCACCGATTTTCCCCTTGAAAAAAGGGAATCAAAAATCTGGGGATAACAGCGATTGAAAGGTTGTTCTGTCATCGTAGTGTCCGGTGTAAATACCCTGGTTCAACTTATATAACAGAAGTCGAATATTGATACGCATTTTGTGATATTTCTCGGGAAATAAATCAGCTGTGTTTCGTCAGGAAACGCGAAGCTTATGGGATAATAAAGGAGGAGCATATTGTGAGTATCAAAAGAGCGCTGGTCAGCGTATCGGATAAAACAGGCATCGTGGACTTTTGCCGCGAGCTGTCGCAAATGGGTGTGGAGATTATTTCGACAGGAGGTACAAGCAGCCTGCTGTCGAAGGAAGGCGTACCTGTTATCGGAATTTCGGACGTAACCGGATTCCCGGAAATTATGGACGGACGTGTCAAAACATTGCATCCGGCAGTTCACAGCGGTTTGCTCGCTGTTCGTGATAATGAAGAGCACACACGCCAAATGCAGGAGCTTGGTCTCGGTTATATTGATCTGGTCGTTGTAAACCTGTATCCTTTCCAGGAAACCATCGCCAAACCGGATGTAGCCTATGAAGATGCGATTGAGAACATCGATATTGGTGGGCCAACGATGTTGCGTTCAGCAGCTAAAAACCATGCTTTTGTTAGCGTTGTTGTTGATGCGGCCGACTACAGTCAAGTGCTGGAGGAAGTTCGCAGCGGCGGGGATACGACGCTGGAAACACGCAAACGGCTTGCGGCAAAAGTGTTTCGCCACACGGCGGCTTACGATGCACTCATCTCCGATTATCTGTCCAACGTTAATGGCGATCCACTACCAGAGCGTCTGACGGTTACTTACGAAAAACTCCAGGATCTGCGCTACGGCGAAAATCCACACCAACAAGCGGCATTCTACCGCAAACCGCTGGCTGCTCAGGATACATTGACTACAGCCGAGCAACTGCACGGTAAAGAACTGTCCTACAACAATATCAACGATGCCAACGCAGCACTGCAGATTGTCAAAGAATTTGAAGAGCCAGCAGTGGTTGCCGTGAAACATATGAATCCTTGCGGTGTAGGTATTGGCGAAAGTATCTATGAAGCCTACAGCAAAGCGTATGCTGCTGACCCAACATCGATTTTCGGTGGCATTGTGGCCGCAAACCGCATTATCGACAGCGATACGGCAAACAAGCTGAGCGAGATTTTCCTGGAAATCGTACTTGCACCTGATTTTACCCAAGAAGCTCTGGATATTCTGACGAAAAAGAAAAACATCCGTTTGCTCAAAACAGGTGAGCTGAGTGCAGCTCGCAACCGCGAAAGCCAATTCGTGGTTACGTCGATTGACGGCGGCATGATCGTGCAACAATCCGACGTACACTCCATTGAAGCGAGTGAGCTTAACGTGGTTACCGATCGTGCACCTTCTGAGGAAGAGCTGAAGCAGCTATTGTTTGGCTGGAAAGTCGTTAAACATGTGAAGTCCAACGCGATCGTACTTGCCGCGAACGATATGACGGTAGGTGTAGGTGCGGGGCAAATGAACCGTGTCGGTGCTGCTAAAATTGCAATTGAACAAGCCGGTGAGCAGGCAAAAGGTGCGGTTCTCGCTTCGGATGCCTTCTTCCCGATGGGGGATACACTTGAGCTGGCGGCAAAAGCTGGCATTACAGCAGTCATTCAGCCAGGCGGCTCAATCAAAGACGAAGAGTCCATCAAGGTAGCCAATGAATACGGCATCGCAATGGTATTCACGGGCGTACGTCATTTTAAACACTAGGACGAGTAATAAGCAGGTTGAAGAGTTAAAGTAAAAACAGAAGTATTAAAATACTCTTCATCAAAAAGTGGCAAGTGTTATAAAGGAGTGTCACCTGTCATGTTGATGACGTATGGGGCACTCCTTTTTTCAGGAAATAGATCAAATAATATTTTTGAAGTGTATGAACATCACAATCCAGTAAAGTGTGGAGGGGACAGAAGAATGGATATTTTGGTAGTCGGCGGCGGCGGCCGCGAACATGCAATTATCTGGGCACTGGCGAAGAGTCCAAAGGCAGGCAAGATCCATTGCGCACCAGGGAATGCGGGCATTGCACAGCTGGCAGAGTGTCATCCGATTGCGGTGCATGAATTCGATAAACTCAAAGCACTGGCTGTTGAGTTGAAAGTAGACCTCGTCGTTATTGGACCGGATGATCCACTGGCAGACGGTATTGTAGATGCATTTGATTCGACAGGTCTTCCGGTCTTCGGTCCGCGCCGTAATGCGGCGGAGATCGAAGGCAGTAAAACGTTCATGAAAGACCTGCTGCACAAATACAACATCCCTACCGCTGCATATGAGAAGTTCGACAACTACGAGCAGGCTCAGGCATATCTGAATGAGCAAGCGATCCCTGTTGTCATTAAAGCGGATGGACTTGCTGCAGGTAAAGGGGTTACTGTTGCACACTCTCGTGACGAGGCGAATCAGGCACTTCGCAGCATTATGGTCGATAAGGTGTTTGGTGAAGCTGGAGCCAAAGTAATTATCGAAGAATTCCTGGCCGGACAGGAAATGTCGATTCTGGCCTTTGTCGATGGTGAGACGGTTCGTCCAATGGCTGCTGCGCAGGATCATAAACCTGTGTTCGACAATGATCAGGGGCCAAATACGGGTGGCATGGGTACATACTCTCCGCTTCCGCACATCCCGGCCTCCATTATTGAAGAGGCGGTGGAAACGATTATCAAGCCAACAGCCCAAGCGATGGTGTCTGAAGGACGCCCATTCCGCGGGGTATTGTTTGCAGGTTTGATGATCTCCCCGGATGGCAAACCCAAAACGATTGAGTTCAACGCTCGTTTTGGAGATCCAGAGACACAAGTGGTGTTGCCACGTCTGAAAACGGACCTGCTCGACATTTTCTGGGCAACCGTCCACGGGAAGCTGGCTGATTTGGAGATTGAATGGAGCGAAGAAGCTGCTGTCTGTGTTGTGCTTGCTTCCGGTGGATATCCAGGCCCGTACGCCAAAGGTATTGTGATCGAAGGACTGGATCAAGTCGAAGAAGCGGTTGTGTTCCACGCAGGAACTGCGCGTAATGAAGCTGGGGACTGGGTAACGAACGGAGGGCGTATTCTCGGTGTTGTTGGCCTAGGCGCAGACATCGCGGAAGCAAGAGTCAAAGCTTATGCTCAGGCAGAGCGTATTCATTTTGAAGGCAAACATCAACGGACCGACATTGCAGCCAAAGCTTTGGTGTAACAATTAAAAGTGAAGCATTCAAGCAATAAGTTGCTCAGTTTAAGAGAAGTGAAGTCGAATTCAAATCAACTTTGTTAAATGGATCAGGAACAGAGCACATTTGCACTAATTAAGCCAGCCCGTAGGAGGGGTACCAGAAGGTATTTGCATCCTGCGGGCTTTTTGTGCGTATTAGATATATCATGTGTAAAAAAGACAGTTACATTCCTTACACATCTATCCTCGGAAACGCACCGTTTTCTCAGGATCACGCTGGTTAAAATGCCAGAGGATAACATACATATAGACTACTCTGCGAACAATAGACTGTAAGCTTGTGCCAAACCATAACGTGCAACTGGATGGTTTGGATCAAAACATGATATACTTTTCGGAAACAGGAATCGATACGTTGGGAGGTGGATATCTATTGGGTAGGCGATATTGTAAATTGTCCAAATGGCGAATCTAGGTGGAGTTGATCAAGGAACAATGGACAGCATGAGGGGTAACCCGTTTTGATTGAAGTCGTTTCTAAACGTCACGCGCGTTATTGACTTCATCTTGGATTCCTGTTTTAGATTTACAAGGTCATTATGCGACTTATACAGAAGTGATCATGAACTGATTTTTTATATATTTTTTATACGACAATTGCTCTCTGGCAACAGACATTAAACAGCGCATGAAAGGTTAACGGCATGAACGTTACCGCATTACGCTGTAACTATCTTTGGAGGTGAATCCCTGACAATCGGGGAAGTCTTTGGACATAATTACCATATTAAATATCGCATTACTTATCATCTTGATTGTACTGACTGCATTTTTCGTTGCGTCGGAGTTTGCTGTTGTGAAGATTCGTACATCAAGGGTAGATCAACTGGTTGCCGAAGGCAATAAGAAGGCAGTGCTTGCCAAAAAGGTCGTCTCGGATCTCGATTATTATCTGTCTGCTTGTCAGCTGGGGATTACCGTTACGGCCCTCGGACTCGGGGCATTGGGGAAACCGACGGTGGAGAGATTATTGTATCCGGTGTTCAGCTATTTTGATGTACCTGCCTCGGCCTCGGCGATTGCTTCTTATGCGATAGCTTTTATACTCGTTACGTTTTTGCATGTCGTTGTTGGTGAGATGGCACCGAAAACGTTGGCGATTCAATTTTCTGAAAAATTAACCTTGTTACTCTCGCCGCCGCTGTACTGGTTTGGTAAAATCATGTATCCGTTCATCTGGGCACTCAATGGTGCATCGCGTGTAATTCTGCGTGGATTCGGTGTGAAGCCTGCCGGACATGATCAAGCCTATTCCGAGGACGAGATTAAGATCATTATGAACCAGAGCTATGAAGGCGATGAGAGTAATCAGACCAAGCTTTCCTATTTGGAAAATGTTTTTGTGTTCGACGAACGTGATGCCAAAGACATCATGGTTCCACGTACCGAGCTGATTACACTGAATCAAGATATGACGTATGACGATATTATTCCTATTTTGGATGAGCATAACTACTCCAGATATCCCGTCATTGAGGATGGAGACAAAGACCGCATTATCGGTGTCGTGAATGTGAAGAAGATTTTGCCGGACATGGTTGCGACCCGGGCACATCAATTGAGTGAATTTGTGCGTGAGATTCCATTTGTGTCGGAAGTAACCTCCATTCAGGATGCGATGATCAAAATGCAGCAGGAACGTGTTCATATGGCTGTCGTCGTGGATGAGTACGGCGGTACTTCGGGAATCATTACGATGGAGGATATCCTTGAAGAGCTGGTCGGCGAGATCCGGGATGAGTTCGATGCCGATGAAGTAGCGGACATTCAGGAAACCGGGGACAATCAATATCTGATTAGTGGTCGTGTACTTCTGGATGAACTGGAACGTCAATTCGGAATTATATTTGATGGTAATGAAGAGATGGATACCGTTGCCGGATGGATTCAATACCAGAAGGGTGTCGGTGTGGAAAAAGGAGATACCGTTGAACACGGCGACTATGTCTGGACGGTAGTGGATGCCGAGAACTATCACATCAAGCAGGTGCTGCTTGAACGTGTAAACGGCACTGAGGTTGAAGAGCCTGCTAGCGATCTGGCTTAACATTTCAAAACTTAATGGAGGTGAATCCCTCACCTGAGGGAAATCATTGGACGGAATAATAGCCTTAAACTTATTTTTAGTAGCTGTATTTATCGGATTGACCGCGTTTTTCGTAGGAGCCGAATTCGCTATTCTGAAAGTACGGATGTCCCGTATTGATCAGTTGATTTCGGAAGGCAACCAAAAAGCTGTGGTCGCCAAAAAAGTGGCACATAACCTGGATTATTATCTGTCTGCATGTCAACTGGGTATTACGATTACGGCACTCGTACTGGGTGCCTTGGGTGAACCGACCGTAGAGAAGATGTTGCATCCGTTGTTCGAAAGTCTGGAAGTGCCTGCTGCACTGTCCACCGTACTCTCTTACGGTATTGCATTGGCATTTATCACTTTCCTGCATGTCGTAATCGGTGAGCTTGCACCCAAAACACTTGCCATTCAGTTTGCTGAAAAAATGACGTTGTTGCTTGCACCGCCGCTCTACTGGTTCGGTAAAATCATGAATCCGTTCATTTATGCGCTGAATGGTGCAGCACGTTTATTACTTGGCATTTTCGGCATCAAACCTGCCGGGCATGATACGGTTCACTCCGAAGAGGAACTAAAGCTGATCATGGCGCAAAGTTATGAGAGTGGTGAGATTAATCAAACCGAGCTGGACTATCTCAAAAACATCTTTGCCTTTGATGAGCGTTTGCTTCAAGAGATCATGATTCCCCGGAATAAAATTGTTACATTGAATAAAGAAATGCCGCTGGATCAAATTATTGAAGTGCTGAATCAGCATGAGTATACGAGATATCCTGTCATTGCAAACGGGGATGCAAACCATTTTGTCGGGTTTATTAATACCAAACAGACGTTAACGAGTGTAGCTGCGGGCAGAACGTTCAGCATGAACACGTTCACGCATCCAATGCCGAGCTTCTCGGAGCGTTCACCGATCAAGGATGTGCTCGTTCAAATGCAACATAGCCGTGTGCATATCGCTTCTGTCAAAAACGAAGCAGGCGCAACGATCGGCATGGTGACGATGGAGGATATTCTCGAAGAGATTGTCGGGGATATCAAGGATGAATACGAGCATAAGGATCTGGTAAATCCACCGAAGAAACTAAAATTGGTGTAAGAAGAATCAGAGCCAGAAGCAGGCTTTGTTTGGGTGAGATACACGTACCAGTACGCTGGAATCGTTATGGTCATGGAAATGGACATAGCTTGAGGTGCCTAGCTTGAAATAGTTCATTTGTATTTATAAAAAGACAGGTTCCCGTACTTCGGTGCGGATACCTGTTTTTTTATGTGAAAAGCAGTTCAGAGCGATACGTTTTGACAAAAACAACGAGTATAATTAACGTTCACCGCAGTAATATCTTAATTTTGAAATAAATACTTGCATATTGTTCGTAGATAGATTAATATGAATTTAAAGAATCTTAATTTAAAGATAAATAACGAAAGTAAAGGTTATTTAGATCCTCATGTGCAGTAAATAAAACAACCGTACAACAACCAAGATAATGAATAATAAACGAAAACTAAGGGAGTGGAGATTATGTTCAGAACTTCAGGCATTCATCACATTACCGCTTTTGTCGACGACGCACAGAAAAATGTAGACTTCTACGCAGGTGTACTGGGACTCAGACTAGTGAAAAAAACGATCAACTTTGATGCACCGGATGTGTATCACTTGTACTACGGCAATGAGCAAGGCGCGCCAGGTACGATCATCACCTTTTTCCCGCAAAAGAATGCAAGAAGAGGTGTGATTGGCTCAGGTCAGACCGGGGTTACTGTCTATGCCGTACCGGTGGGCAGCTTGTCCTTCTGGAAAGAACGTCTTGCTTCCTTCGATATTCCATATGAAAATAAAACCAGATTCGGTGAACACTATATTCGTTTCTTCGATAAAGGGGGCTTGCTCCTTGAACTGGTTGAGCGGGAAGGCGGTCAGCCAAGCCAGTGGGCATTTAACGGGGTAACACCGGAGCATGCCATCAAAGGATTTGGCGGTGCGGTACTGTACAGTCACGTGCCTGAGAAAACGATGGATGTGCTTGTCAGCAAGCTTGGCCTGGAACAGGTTGGCGAAGAGAATGGCCTGATCCGCCTGCGGGCGAGCGGTGATCTGGGACAGATCATCGATATTCAATCGACAGGTATCCAGCGCGGTATCGGTGGTGCAGGAACGGTACATCACATTGCATGGCGTGCCAAAGATTACACGGAGCATGAACAAATTCAGCAGGACCTGGATCAAACGGGGTATCATCCAACACCAGTGATTGACCGTCAGTACTTCAATGCGGTATATTTCCGGGAACCAGGCGGTATTTTGTTTGAGATTGCTACAGACCCTCCGGGCTTTGCACGGGATGAACCGCAAGAGACGATGGGTGAGAAATTGATGCTGCCTGAGTGGTACGAACCACAGCGTGCGCAGATTGAACAATTGCTGCCACCAATTCAAGTACGGGAATGGAAAGGAGAGTCTAAATCATGAGTACAGCGACCATGAAACATATCTACAAAGCAGGTGCGCGGCCAGATGCACGGGCAATACTGTTGCTCCACGGTACAGGGGGAACGGAGAATGATCTGATCGGACTGGCGGAGATGATTGCTCCGGGGGCGGCGATTCTTGGAGTGCGAGGTAACGTGTCCGAGAATGGGATGCCACGTTTCTTCCGCCGTCTTGCGGAAGGTGTCTTTGATGAAGAGGATCTGATTGCCCGGACAGCGGAACTGGGAGCCTTTATCGATGCCGCTGCGGTGGAATATGGATTCGATCGTTCGAACGTATATGCGCTGGGTTATTCCAATGGCGCCAACATTGCCGCAAGTTTGATATTCCACCACGCAGACGTATTCAAGGGAGCGATCCTGCACCATCCGATGGTGCCTCTGCGCGGATTGACACTGCCTGATCTGAAAGGATTGCCCGTCTTCATCGGTGCAGGGGAGAATGATCCCATCGTGCCGAGACGTGAAACGGAGGAACTGGCTACGTTATTGAGCGGAGCAGGTGCCGATGTGCATATGCACTGGGAACGTCAGGGCCATCAACTGACACGTACCGAGGCCGAAGCTGCGGCTGCATGGTATAAATCACAGTTGTAATACCGGTGCAGTACTTGTGGATGTATTGCATTACGAGATCTAGCACATATCGACATATATAAGAAGTTCGCAGGCAGCCTGATCCGGGAGATCGGGCTGTTTTTTCGCTTTTTATATCCTATTTAAGTTGAACTATTCTTTACACGTTAACGGAGAGGACAGAAAAAAACTGGAAAAGCGAAGCGTTCGCCTAAAAGCTTTCTGCAAGAAAGCTACATCGGAAGCATACGCTTATCACCGGATTTTCCCCTTTGGAAAAGGGAATCAAAAAATCTGGGGATAACAGCGATTGAAGGTTATTCTGTCATCGGAGTGCATAGTGTAAAATCTTTAATTCAACTTATAAGCCTCAGGAAAAACGAACTTACCTGTTGTGTAAACGTGACGAACCGGGTAAAGATTTGAAATGAGGAGAGTTCGCGCAGTATGCTTGTTATATAGCTTCTACACTATACGAATATCATGAACCGGAGGGATTAATGTGGAACGTAACATCAAAGATTTGGTACAGCAGATGACACTGGAAGAAAAAGCGGGAATGTGCTCAGGGCTCGACTTTTGGCATCTGAAAGGGGTGGAGCGTCTCGGCATTCCGTCCATTATGGTAACGGATGGCCCTCACGGATTGCGTAAGCAGGATAGCAGTGCTGATCATCTTGGTCTGACCTCAAGTGTGCCTGCAACCTGTTTCCCGTCTGCCGCAGGGCTGGCGAGTTCGTGGGATACCGAGCTGGCGCGCCAGGTGGGCGTGGCTTTGGGCGAAGAATGTCAAGCTGAGGATGTAGCTGTGTTGCTTGGGCCGGGTGTGAATATTAAACGTTCTCCTTTGGGCGGACGGAACTTTGAATATTTTTCAGAAGACCCGCTGTTATCGACTCAGATGGCTACCGCTCATATTCAGGGTGTGCAGAGCCAGGGCGTGGGTACTTCGCTCAAACACTTTGCAGTGAATAATCAGGAAGAGCGCCGTATGTCGATTGATGCAGTGGTAGACGAACGGACGCTGCGCGAGATTTATCTGGCCAGCTTCGAAGGAGCAGTGAAGGACGCGCAACCGTGGACAGTTATGTGTTCTTATAATAAAGTGAACGGCACGTATGCGGGTGAAAATGAGTGGTTGCTGACCGACATTTTGAAGGATGAGTGGGGCCATGAAGGTCTGGTTGTCTCGGACTGGGGCGCTGTGAATGAGCGGGCAGATGCGCTAGCCGCTGGACTGGAGCTGGAGATGCCAGCGAGTGGCGGTATTGGAGAACGTAAGGTGATCGATGCTGTAGAGAGCGGAGCGTTGCCCATGGACAAGCTGGATCTTGCGGTAGAGCGTTTGCTGACCTTAATTTTCAAAGCGGTTGATCATAAGAAAGAAGGTGCTTCGTACGATAAAGAAGAACATCATCAGCTTGCACGTAAAGTCGCATCCGAGAGTATGGTTTTGTTGAAAAATGAAGCCGGGCTGCTTCCGCTAAAGCGTAAAGGCAGTATAGCCATCGTAGGTGCTTTTGCGCGTAAACCTCGCTTTCAGGGAGGGGGAAGCTCCCACATTAATCCGACCAGGGTCGATGATATCGTGGACGAGATGACTCAGGTGGCAGGCGATGGAGTGACCATCTCGTATGCACCAGGGTACCGGATTGAAGAGGATGATGTGGATGAGACACTGTTGCAGGAGGCTGTTCAGGCTGCACGAGCGGCAGATACCGCTGTCGTATTTGTTGGATTGCCGGATCGATACGAATCCGAAGGGTATGACCGTGCCCATCTGCGTCTGCCGGACAACCACATTCGACTGATTGAAGAGGTTGCCAAGGTGCAATCCCGTGTGGTGGTGGTGTTAAGCAACGGTTCTCCAGTGGAGATGCCTTGGCTGCCGCAGGTTCAAGCTGTACTTGAAGCTTATCTTGGCGGACAGGCTGTGGGAGGCGCAATTGCCGATCTGCTCTACGGTGAAGTGAACCCGTCCGGTAAACTGGCGGAGACCTTCCCGGCTAAGCTTAGCCACAATCCGTCCTATCTGAACTTCCCCGGTGAGGCAGATCGTGTGGATTACCGTGAGGGGATCTTCGTCGGTTACCGTTATTATGATAAAAAAGAGCTGGAGCCGCTATTCCCGTTTGGCTACGGCTTGAGTTATACCACGTTTGAGTACAGCGATTTGCAAGTAGATCACACAGCACTAACTGATCTGGACGAGGTGCAGGTGCAAGTACGTGTCACCAACACGGGAGAACGTGCAGGGAAAGAGATTGTGCAGCTGTACGTCAGGGATGTCGAGAGCACGGTGATTCGTCCGGATCGGGAGCTGAAAGCTTTTGCGAAGGTAGCACTGGAGGCTGGCGAATCCAAAATAGTTCATTTCACGCTGAATAAGCGTTCGTTCGCGTATTACAACGTGGATATGAAAGACTGGCATGTCGAGACGGGGGAGTTCGAAATTCAGCTCGGCAGCTCTTCGCGGGATATTCGTATGCAGACTCGGGTAAGCGTAGAGTCTACTGCCACGTTCATTCCAACATATACACGCAATAGTACCCTTGGCGATATTCAGCAAGACCCGGCGAATAAAAAATTGTTGGAGCAGGTATTGAAGCAATTCCAGGAAGCGAGTGGTTTCGGCGGCGGAGATGATTCCGGTGACAATGATCATGCGGATATGATGAACGCTATGATGAAATATATGCCGCTACGTGCCCTTGTGGCCTTTAGCGGTGGCGCGATGACCGAGGAAGCGATGAATCAGCTGCTGGATCAGATGAATAACAAGGATCACGGCATTCGTGGATAAGATCGTGCAGGTATACGCTGAAAGATCATTCATGGGAATTGAATTAGACTATGCGCGAGGAAAAGGGCGCGAGGCCGTAAACGTTATATTGTACGTTCAGCTGTTGCAGGGCTGAGAGGGATACCCGATCCGACGATGGATCGGGTGTTCTTTTTTTGCAGGGAAAAAGGTATAATTAGTAATTGATAATCATTTTCATTTAGAAGCGTGATGAGAGACGGGTGCTGTGAATCCGTGGGGAGGGAAGGTGAAGCAATGAGTCATGATGCTGGATTACATACGTTAGGTTCAAGTGCATATATTCAGACCCGGGATGGCCGCAAGTTACATTACATGTCGAAGGGCGCTGGAGAAGTGACTGTCGTTTTTGAATCGGGGATGGGCGTCTCCAGATCTGCATGGGGACTTGTTGCACCAGTCATTGCGGAGTATGCGCGTACCGTGGTATACGACAGGGCAGGAGCTGGACGAAGTGATGTCGATCCTTCACCACGCACCCTCGTCCGAATTGCGGAAGACCTGAATGAATTGCTAGCGGAACTGAGGCCGGGGCCCATTATTCTGGTGGGACATAGCTGGGGAGGGCCCATTGTTCGTGCTGTGGCGGCTGCTAATTTGTCTCGTCTGCGGGGTATTATTCTAGTGGATCCGTCGGATGAGCATTGTAATTTATATTTTTCCCGCATGGCGAAGATCGGTTTTGCGATAAATGGGGCACTTATTCCTGCTCTGGCCCGTCTGGGCCTGTATCGGTTTCTTGGCATCAAAGAGTTTCTTAGTCAGCCTGCTGATGTTGCAGCAGATCACCGCCGGGAGGACTTTACGATACAAGCTGCTCGGACGATGGCTGCGGAGGGAAAAAATTTTTTGCAAGATTTAAAGGGACTACAGGAGCAGCCTCCCAAGCTGGGAGAGCTGGAAGTTAGCATTATTTCGGGTACCTTGCCGGGCAAGGGAGAACGTAAAATCAGACCTGCCATCGTTGAAGCTCACCGTCAGACGGTGAGTAAGCTAGCCAATGCGAGGTGGGTAGAAGCAGCGCGTTCGGGTCATATGGTGATGTTTACAGATCCTGAAGTGATCATCAATGAGATCATGCGAATGATACGCGATGCGGAGTAGGAGTAAGGGATGAGAAAGTGGGAAATGAGAAAATGAGAAGTGTTTGTAAGTACTGTCGTCATAGCGAGTAGAAGATTGTTCCTCCCGGTGTCGGGCGCAATGACAGAGCAAAAGTGATACAATAAAAAGAAAAAGCAATGGATGACATTGTTAGACCATATAAGCGGAGTGTGGAGACAGATGAAACCAGAGAATCAAGAAGCAGCAGGAACGGGAGCCGGAAACGAAGGTTCTAGAAACGTCCATGTAGGCATGGAAGATATCGTGCGCGCACATCATGTGCTGCGTGAAGTGATTGTCAGAACGCCGCTACAGCGGGATGCTGTACTTTCGGCTAAATATAACTGTAATGTGTATCTGAAACGGGAAGACCTTCAGGTAGTGCGTTCATTTAAAATTCGTGGCGCTTACAACATGATACGCAATCTAACCCCTGCCGAAATGGAGAAAGGCATCGTCTGTGCGAGTGCCGGCAACCATGCTCAGGGTGTGGCTTTTAGCTGTAATGCACTGGGCATTCACGGCAAAATCTTTATGCCAAGCACAACACCGAACCAGAAGGTGAAGCAAGTGCGTCGTTTTGGCGGTAATAATGTAGAAGTTGTCCTGATCGGTGATACGTATGATGATGCGTATGCTGAAGCGATGCGGGCATGTGACGAACAGGGCATGACCTTTATCCATCCGTTTGATTCGCCTAAGATTATTGCAGGTAACGGTACGGTTGCAATGGAGATCATGGAAAGCCTTGATGAGAATGCAGACTATGTATTTGTCACGATTGGCGGCGGCGGATTGGCGGCTGGGGTAGGAACCTACATGAAAACCGTGAGTCCTGAGACACAAATTATCGGCGTAGAGCCGCTTGGAGCAGCTTCCATGAGTGAAGCGATGTTCCGCAAACAAGTGGTTACACTGGATGATATCGATAAATTTGTGGATGGCGCAGCGGTGAAACGGGTCGGTGATCTGACTTATGATATCTGCAGCAACATTCTGGATGACATCGTGAAGGTGCCAGAAGGCAAAGCCTGCACAACGATTTTGGAGTTATACAACGAAAATGCTATCGTGGTGGAGCCTGCAGGCTCGCTGGCTGTAGCTGCACTGGAGCAATACCGGGAACAGATCGCGGGCAAGACGGTGGTCTGTGTCATCAGCGGCGGTAATAATGATATCGACCGGATGCAGGAGATCAAAGAGCGTTCTCTGATCTACGAAGGTCTGAAATATTATTTCATGGTGAATTTCCCGCAGCGTGCGGGGGCGCTGCGTGAGTTTCTGGAGGAAGTGCTCGGTCCGAATGATGATATTGCCAGATTTGAATATACGAAAAAACATGACAAGGAAAATGGCCCTGCCCTGGTCGGCATCGAGCTCATGTACAAAGAAGACTACAAGCCGCTCATCGAACGGATGAACCGCAAAGGTATCGCCTACACCGAGCTGAACAAAAACCTGAATCTGTTTAACATGTTAATCTAATTAAGAAAGATGTTAATCGGGTGAGAAACAGAGATAGAAACGAAGATAGAGATGTAGAGAGAGGTGTCTTTTTACAAGTGAAACCTACTATAGTGTCAGAGCAAAAGAAGTCAGTGCTTCAGATCCGACCTGCACGGAAGGAAGATGTGGATCAGATCATTCCGCTGCTGGTGCAGGCGATTGGAGATATTGCCTATGCACTTGCGGGGGAGGCAGACCATAAGCGGGCAATGGACATCTTACGTGAGTTTGTTACACAGGAAAATAACCGGATCAGTTATCAGAATATCACTGTGATGGAGCAGGAGGGCCAGATTGCTGGCATGTTGGTAGCGTATGCCGGTGATGATGTGGATCGTCTGGATCAGCCGCTGCTGAATCGTCCCGGACGTGATGGGGATGAGAAATATGCTCTGGTAAAAGAAACCCGTCCAGGAGAGTATTATCTCGATACTCTTTCGGTAAGTGAGCCATTTCAGGGGCAGGGCATCGGCCGTGCACTGATGGCTGCGTTTGAGCAGCAGGGAAGAGAACTCGGACACACGCAGGTTGCCCTGATCGTGGAGCAGGACAATGGCCGCGCCATGCAGCTCTATGAACGGCAAGGCTATGTTCAAGACGAAGTGATTCTCATCGGTGGACATGAGTATTACCATATGGTCAAAGAGATCTCAGTCCAATAGATGGCTGGAATGCATTCGAGCTTCTCACTCGGAAGGAGCCAACGCTTGAGTGATGGATGCTTACGTATGTAACAGTGAGGGATACCACCTGTATCGTGAATCAGTAACAACTATATTCAGCCGGTTAACAACAGATACGCCAAAAAAGACGAAGCAACGCCGAGGGCGGTGGGTTCGTCTTTTTTGATAAAGCGGCGGTGGAGCACTATAAGCTGAACAGGCTAACGATCTCAGATGACGCTATTTGGTCGATTTCAACTCATTTAAAAATCTAACGATCGGGAGAAACGTTATTTCCCCATTTCAGACGAGCAATCATTGTTTTTTCTCAATGTAGATGAAATAGCGTCTCTGGTGATCGTTACATTGCTGCATACCTCTAAACTGGCCAAATAAGGTCCGTGATGATCGTTAGAATTTTTTTTAACCTAAATCCAACGCAAACTCCCTTGCTCACCCTCCAACTTATCCAGGCAATCAGCTGATTGTCACCGTTAGATTTATCTAAAACTTTTATTCACCGTACTGCGGCAGATATTCATCCCTAGATACGTTCTGTTCCAGCCATTTGTCGACAGCCTCCGTTTTTTCAAACTTGGATTCAGCGACGACATCCATGAACGCATTCAGTTTTTTCAAAAAAGCACTGTCCTCGGTTGAGTTACGCTGTAAAACAGCTTTGTAACCTTTTTGAGCATTTGCTTCCATTATGTTGGTGTCATAATCGAACAGGGGGGTATTATCGAGCCCGTAAAAGGTGTACAAGGTGTATTCATTCATCAACATCTGTACCTGGTTTTTCCGGTTAGACTTAGGGAAGTCATTCAGGAACCGCTCCTGATTCAGCGCACGGTTCAGCATATCCTGATATCCGATCATGAGGCCCCCATCTTCAGAGGCGATATTGCTCGTTTCGACTGCCATGATGCGGATGTACTGTTTGATATCTTGATTTACATAAGAAGTATATTTTTCAAAAGCGGCATAATTCATGATTGGATAGAGAGAACCCTCGATCACCGTAAGACGATAACCACTGTCTCTGGCCTGCTGCAAAAGTGAACGAAGACTCGTGTCTTTGGTGCGTGACATCAGCTGGGTGAAGCTGTCATTCCACTTGTATATTTTCTGCATCTGATCCTGAACATTGGGCACAAGCATGCGATCCGTTATGGCCGTTAGCGCTTTGAAGCGGGCATTTTCCAATTGGAGCACCATCAGAGTTGCATGATTTGGGGTCACCTGGCTGATTTTAGACTCCAGGTAACGGTCTGCCGCGGGCAGGCCATTTTTTTTGTAAAGCATGTTCTGAAAGGATTTGTAGATTGCGGTCGAATTGGCTGATGTTACTTTGGTATTCGCAGCAGGTGCAGCAGAAGCGATGCCAGAGACTGGGGAAACAGCCGTTTGTAACAATAAAGCAATAGCCGTGGCCGTAAGTAGCGTGCGCATACCTTTCTTTTTATAAGAATACAAAGATGACGCCATAGATATAAACCTCCTGTAATTCTGGAATGGATAGATAAGGATGAAGTCAAGGTACCTCATGTAAAAGTGAGGGCATATCCTGTTAAACATTAAATATATAACCCAGAAATAGACTTGACTCACTATTACCCACAGATTAAAGCAATTGGCACAAGAAGTGGTTTCGGAATGGTGACAAAATCTTCTGTTAATTTTAACCTTTGCAGGTGGATGCAAGGCCAAAGTTTCTGCGAAAATAATTTTGGGGGAACCGGAAACCTTTTAACGATTCGGAACGTCTTAGTTGTGCATAGGTAAATACAGGAATTACTGAAATGAACAGCTAACTATAAGAGTGTACCAATTATAGGAGAATGGGGATAGGTTTATGAGGAAAGCGGGAGGAAATCAAGTCAAAAAAGTGATGTCAGCACTGGCTGTATCAGCCATGCTTATGTCTGCACTGCCAACATCGGTGATGGATGCAGCCGCAAGAATCAGCATTTATATTAACGGTACAGAGGTGCCAGCGGTTCAAGCCCCTGTGATGAAGGCTGGACGTGTACTCGTTCCACTCCGTTCGATCTTTGAAGGAATTGACGCGGAAGTGCAGTTCAACAATAGAACGAAAACCATTACAGCAACCCGTGGGGATCAAGAAGTGACATTAACACTTGGTTCCAAGGCTGCATATATCAATGGTCAATTGAATGTGATGGATGTTCCTGCGAGTACGATTAAGGGCAGTACCATGGTGCCCATTCGTTTTGTGAGCGAAGCTTTTGGGGAAAAAGTATTCTGGAACTCACGCAGTCAGCGTGTGGATGTTAAAACCACATATACACCTGAAACGCCGGTTGATGATACACAGTTTTCCGCTTGGAATATTTACGGATCAGTATCTGGCGGTAACGGAGATGGCCGTGACCTGACAGTAAGCTTCACACGTGCAAAGTCAGAAAGAACAGTGTCAGCTTACAGGGTAATGCTGGTCAAAAGTGGGGATACCAACAGCTTTAAAGAATCCGTTGCTTCGGCCGTATCTCCTGCGAACTACACTTCAATAACACCAAATGGCACCAACCCGAAGCTGACACTTAATGCTCAGACACGCGACGTCAACGGTGATCTGCTGAATAGCAATGAAACCTACCGATTGTATGTACTGACTGTAGGCAACAGCAACAATAACTACCAAAACTATTTAGGTTGGTCTTCACAGGTTCTGAAGCTGAACCAGGTGAAGCCTTCTGTTCAAGCTGTGACGGGACTGCGTATTGCTGATGTTAGTGATAACGGAGACGGAAGGGATCTGGAGATCAACTTCACACAGCCAAGCACCAATTCGAATATTACGAATTACCGTGCATTTGTTGTGAAAGCGAAGGACGCATCCTCATTTAACCAGGCTGCTGCGAGCAAGGTATCCAGCACAAATTCCACGACTATCAATAAAGGGAATTCCAGCACGGTCAAAAGCACACTGAACTCTTCGACGCGGGATACTTCGGGCGAGTTGATCAAAAATGGAACGGCGTACGTTGTTTATATTATGTCTGTAAGTGCGAATACAGCAACAGATAACAAGTTGTCTGCGGCTTCTTCTTCCCTGACGTTGTCCTTGAACACAACTCCGGCTCCGGTCATTACACAAGTGAGAGACATCTCGGATTATGGTGATGGACGCGATATTCAGGTAAGCTTTAACCGTGTATCGGATGAGTCGAAGATAACGAATTACCGTGTGTTTGTTGTACGCAACTCGGTAGCCAGCAGCTTTAACTTGCCTACAGCAAGTAATCTGTCTTCCAGTTTATATTACACCGTGAACAAAACAGGTAATAACCTCGTGGTTACATTGCCATCAAATATGCGGGATACCAGTGGTTATAACATCACAAACCTGCAGGATTATCGCATCTTTGTCATGGCAGCAGGCAATCAGCAGAACAACTACACCCATGCGTTGTCAGCTTCTTCAAATGTCTTGAGATTGACCTCCAATAGCAATGCAGGTGTGGCAACGAACCTGTCTGTTACAGATATTGCGGATAACGGAAATGGATCTGACCTGCGTGTGTCGTTTAGCAAAGCAAGCGATGAGTCCAATGTTTCTCACTATCGAGTATTCGTCGTACCTGCCAATAACGTAGGAAGTTTCAACCTGAATGCTGCGAATGCGTCGAACAATTATACACAAGTGAATAAAACAGGTGGTAATCTGACCGTAACACTTTCGAGTAACTCGGTTGATACCAATGGCTATAGAATTACGAACTACAACGCTTATCGTGTATTTGTTCTGTCCGTAAATAGTAACGGGAACTGGAGTCAGAACGCACTTTCCTCATCTTCGGCTCAAATTACGCTAACACCAAATGCAACGGTTATCGCACCGACCAGTGTGAGTGCAACCGATGTCGCGGATAATGGGAATGGCAGTGATCTGCGTGTAACATTCAACCGGTCAACAGATGAGAACAATGTGAATCATTATCGTGTGTTTGTTGTGAAAAATACGGCTGTTGGAAGCTTTAATCTGAATGCTGCATTGAATAACGGCTTCTACACGTATAGAAGTAAAAGTGGGAGTAATCAGGCTTTCACATTAGCAAGTGATGCTAGAGCAACGGACGGCAGCCTTATTGGCGATAATGTTGATTATCGGGTATTCGTCCTGGCGGTGAATAATAATTCATCTCAATCCAGCGCGCTGTCTTCAGCATCGCCTGTGGTTAAATTAGGTAGTGCTTCTCCTGTAACAGCAGTGGGCAGTGTAAGTGTAGCGGTTAAAAATCAGGGACAACAAGCGGGTAACGCTTCTGATGTAACTGTAAATTTTGCCAAAGCATCGAATGAAACAGGCATTGCCAAATATCGTCTGTTTATTGTCCCAGCAGATCAGGTACCTGGTTTTACGCTAAATACAGCGATGAACATTAATTATTATAATGATTTGGATAAAAGTAGTGCAGGCACTACGTTCGCATTGAGCGATGGATACCGGGATATTAATAATAAATCTATCGAGATCGGGAAAAAGTATAGAGTGTTTATTATGTCTGTATCCGACAGTGCTACTCGTTCATCAAGTCTTTCCGTTGCTTCCGACGAATTTAGTATTAGTAACATAGTACAATCTGTTCAAGCAGCCGTTATTACTGGTCTACAAAAATCAAGTACTGTAACTGAAGCAATCTACAAGTTGACCTTCATCAAACCATCTAGTGAAACTGGCATCTCCTCATATCAATTGTATATTGTGAAGGGAAGAGGAACTGTTGATCCGGCTACAGCTGCTTCCAGCAGTAACTATTCAGTAGGAGATCCAAAAGCGGTTGAAGTTACTTTGAATACCAATGCTAGAGATACTTCAGGGGCTAGTCTTGTGGAGGGAGAAGAGTACACCGTATATATTCTGTCAGTTGCGTCTAATACAACAACCAACAGAAGTACGATCTCTAATCCATCTGAAGCATTTAAGCTCGAAAAAGCTCCAGCAGCTACACAATCAACTCCTCCGCAGTAAATAAATGAATGTGATTTCAAGTCATCTATCCCGAACGAATAAAGGACAGTCAGCTTCGACCTTTACAGACGGCACAGAGTTAGTCGATAGAATGGTAATGCTTCAACTCCCTTTCCATCCTTGGAAAGGGAGTTTTTCTTTGCAGCCGTTAATGCCAAGCAAGGGGAATTGCTCTCTGTATGACCAATGTCCTTATTTTTCCATATTTAGATATGCTCAAATAGGTTCCTAAGGCCATTGCTGGTCTTGGATCAAACCATGGATAATAGAAGTCATAGAGCGGACTAGCTCATGAGCCGAAAGGAAGGATGCAATGTTACCTTTTCGTTTGACGGGGCAACCAGATGCCCGGATGCCGCTTTATTTGTACGGTGTGGGCACACAGGAAGAGAAAGGACTGCATCGACCGGGGGGATTTCCGGTGTATCAGTTATTTTTGGCACGTGATGGTGGAGGACAGTTTAATATTTCTGGCAGAGGAACGATCGTAATGGGCACAGGGCAGCTGTTTGCTTTGGAACCGGGCATTGCTCATGAGTATATCGCACATACAAGAACGGGTGGAGAGCTGGGGTTTATAGGAATCGGCGGCGAATCAGCGAATTCAGTACTTCGGGCGACAGGCATCATGTGCGGGAAACCTTGTACATTAACCGGGTTTGATCTGATTTGGTCACAGATGACGGAACTGTGGAAGGTGTTGGATCAGGGCGGGGTGTCGATGTGGCAAATGTCCACTTTGATCTACCAACTTATTCTGGAGATCGCTCAGGCTATAGCCCCAGCCGGTTCCGTTTCTTCAGAGAGGCAGGGAAATACTGGGCAACTGTCTGTCAGGACAGGCAGTCCAGCGCGAGAGAGCAGCGGTTCAGGTTCACATGTACATGGGAATTCGGAAGCTGGTCTGGAGGGACTCAACCGGGCAATCGTCTTGATGCAGGCTCATTATCAGGACGATCTGTTATTTAAACATATAGCAGAGGCGGTAGGATACTCTGTGCAGCATTTGAATCGTTTATTCCATCAGCATTATGGGGTGACTGGACATCAGTACATGCAGCGCTGGCGTTTACAAAAGGGACTGGATTGGCTTAATGAACATCCTGAGGCTAGTGTGAAGGAAGCTGCGGAGAATGTAGGCATGGAAGTGAATTATTTTATTCGTATGTTCAAGCGTGAATTCGGGGAAACGCCAGGCAAAGGCATCAAACTACGCAATCAGCTCAGACTGGAGCAGAACCTTCACCCCCGTCACAAATAAAATACGAATCTGCAATAAAAAAAGAGACCTGACGGTCTCTTAGACGAAATTGCTCATAAAGTAAAAGAGTATCTGTGTGAACCACGATCTTGCTGGAGATCATGGGTTCTCCCAAAACGATATGGAAACAAGCACATTCAAAAGTGCATCCTGCGGTCATGCCTGCTTTTTTTGGCCAAAGAGAGGCCTGATTAAAACTAGACCAACCATACCAATGACGGCGCTAACCCACGGAGCCATGTAGAACACAGGAAGTTTATCCCGAAGTGGATAACCGACAAAGAGAACAAGCACAACGACAACAATATAAATGATGATGCCCCGAACGTTAATTTTTGGCATGACATGTTTGTCTGCTCCTTGGTCATCCGGGCGTTCCGCTAATCGGCGCAACATCTCCACGAGCGCAATCCCCCCTACGGCGGCAATGATGAGAGAGAATAGGCTGATATGCTCGAACGCCTCCGTATCGCCGTCTGTTAAGCTGAAGAATAGTCCTGCACAGCCCTGAATGAACAGGACAACGGATATGGCTGCCCAGGCAATCATCACATACCATTTTGGCGTCCGTTTCACAGGCTCTGGTGTATCCGAGTGGTCGGCAGACTGAGCGATGCTGGCCTTGATGTTCTTTTTAGAACCTCCAGCAGATTGGGAATGTTGTTTCCGATAACCCTGATTTTTTTCGGGATGGACACTTCCGCTACGGTTTTCCCTGATTGAATCTTTCCCTGTGCTTGCCCCTGATTGCGCATATGTATCTGACTGGCTTAATCCAAGTTGGGTATAAATATCCTGTTGCAGATCAGAGCCGTACAACTCGCGTGCAGATTTGTTATCTTTCTGTGCTTGTACGATGGCTTTTCCCGCAGCGAGAATCCATTCTTCCTGTGTTTTCTCGTCTGCTGGCGCTTGCCTTGCGATGGTGCTGATCTGGTTATACAATTTTATGTTGTCTGGTGTCATACGGCTCATCTCTGTGATTTGCCGATTTTGTATTTCTTTCAGCTTTTTATAGGAAATCCCCAATGCTTGCTCCCCCTGTCTCACACGTTCTGATCTTCCATTCCATGAAGACCCTGACGATATTTTAGTATACGGGAAGGGTTCTCTTTTCGCAAAGTCATTCCTTATAAAACAACTGCTTGTGATTCACCCATAGCCCGATACAGGCTAACACAACACAGGTGCATAAGAGCACCAGTTTTCCATGATGCTGAATCCATCCGAGTAGATGTGCCATGAGTTCATTCCTTTCGGTAACAGGTCTCCTGGACAGGCATACCTGTGATTTTGGTTTTATTTTCCCCTGTGAAGGGGTGAATATACATAGCTTGGTTGGAAGAAGCAACGATTCTGTGAACCATGAATAAAGAGCTGCCCAATCCATCACAATAGTAGCATTTCCAAACTGAAATGGTGGATAGGAGTGTGGTTAGCATGGATAAACAATCAGATCTGACACGAAAGATGCTGCTTAACAGTAATTCCCGTGGTATCGTGGATGAAGTGGTGCCGATGGAAGATACCGTGGAGGATACAGAGTTCGGCGAAGAGCTGAATGATGATAACTGGCAGGGCAGAAGCTTCTGGGACAATGAGGGAGCAGGTCAGCAGCATGAATGGAACGGACGTATTGAGACTCATGCGATGTTTCGCAGGAGCTATGAGTAGGATCGTGCAGATATAACGCAAGGATACAGGAATTGATCAGGAATATTTGGAGCCCGGCTGAATGCAGCTTGGCTCTTTTTTTGCGAGATAAGGCGTACGAAAAGAGAACAGTTGTGCATAAAATAATGGGGTCATTTCTCGCGTTGACTTGCGGGTGAGGGAATGATAATATACTAATATCTTCTTAATACTCACTAAACTTATCGGATTAAACATAATTAATGAAAATACGTTGAATATACAACAAGGAATTAGGCGCAAGGTCATCATGGAAAGGGGAAATCGGTATGGAACGTCAGATCAGCATTCGTCACGGGGAAGAGGAGTTAACTGCGACCATTCACTATCCGGTTGTAAAAGATATTAAAGAGGAGACACGTCAGCAACGTGTGCCTCTGGCTGTCATATGCCACGGCTTTGTGGGGAGTCGAATTGGAGTGGACCGATTGTTTGTGAAGACAGCTCGTGAACTCGCGGAAGACGGATATCTGGTGCTGCGTTTCGATTATATTGGTTGCGGAGAGAGCAGCGGGGAGTACGGAGCAGAAGGATTAGAATCCATGATACTGCAGACTCGTTCTGTGCTGGATTATGCTGTGAACTGCAGTGATGTCGACCCTACACGTGTGACTCTGATCGGACATAGCTTGGGTGGAGCTGTTGCGCTGTTGACTGCTGTACGTGACAAACGGGTTAAAAATCTCGTCATGTGGTCCGCTGTCGGTTATCCGTTCAACGATATCGTGAAGATTACGGGTAGGGATGTGTATGACGAGGGTGTGAGAACAGGGGCTGCCGATTATCTTGGTTATAAATTTACGCCTAAATTCTTTGACTCTTTGGCAGAGCATCAGCCATTCCAGGAAGCTGTGAAATTCGGTGGAGATGTGCTGGTTGTGCACGGTACTTCGGATGAAGTCATTCCTGTGGATTATGCATTCTTGTATCAAAAAGTGTTCTGGATGCGCCAGGAAGGGCGCTGCGACAAGGAAATCATTTTCCAGGGCAATCATACCTTTTCATCTGGTAAGGAGCGTGAACAACTGATCACACGTACGAGAGAATGGCTCGGAGAGCGTCAGAAGATTGAAGAGAACTGGCAACACTGGATGATCTAAGCGATAAGCCTTACGTCATCATTCAAAAGTCACGGGTATTAACTTGGAAAAGCGCTTGCTTCGGGGTAAAATAGAAAGGTAAGCATCCTATCCGTGTCTGGAGGTTGGCAGCGATGACATTACCTGCACTATTCATTGCGCATGGTTCTCCTACGCTGGCGTTGGAGAGCAGTGATTACACTCAATTTTTGAACGAGCTTGGAGACAGGCTGCCGGCTCCAAAGGCCATCGTTGTATTCACCGCACACTGGGACTGTCCCGAGCCTTCGGTGACGATGGATGAGTCCCATCAGACCTTGCATGATTTTTACGGATACCCTTCAGCGTTGTATAACATACAATACCCTGCAGTCGGGCAGACCGATGTTGCGAGCGAGATTTGTGCGTTATTCTCCCGTAGCAACTTGCCACATCGACCTGTTCGTGAGCGTGGACTGGATCATGGCGTATGGGTGCCGCTGCTTCATATGTACCCTGAAGCGAGCATACCCGTGATTGCGGTATCGGTCGACTCGCTCCGTTCCCCGCAAGAGCAGTATGATATCGGGCGTATGCTGGAGCAGCTCAGACATGATAACGTGCTGATCATCGGCAGTGGTGGAACAGTGCATAACCTGAGAATGCTGGCACAGGATGATGAGCCGCAGGATTGGGCCGCAGAGTTCGATGACTGGCTCGCTGAGCGTTTAGAGCAATGGAATACCAGAGAATTGTTTTTGTATGACAAAAAAGCCCCTCATTCTCGGACTGCCGTTCCGTCTTATGGCATGGAACATCTGGCGCCATTGTTCTACGCAATGGGCACAGCAGATATGTCTCGCACAGCGAAGCGATTATTTCAGTCGTATGCCTGCGGCACGTTAAGTCTGAATTGCTGGCAGTTTGGCGACGGCTTATAACTGGAAGCAGATGAGAACAGAAAAGATTGATCCAGATGGCGAAATGAAGAATACAGTACTATGAATATAAATAAGCAAAAAGGTTCCTGCGGTCAGTTGATTGACTGCATGGAACCTTTTTTTGGTTTTGGTGTTCAGAGAGCAGTATAGCGTTGTTATATAGTGAGGTACCTTCTGTATACGAACTGTTTAGGATTATTTGCGAAGTTCGAACAACTCACATTCGGTACGTGAGTGATAGGCCAGTTCACTGACACTGGATTGAACAACAACGGTTTTCTCGTCAAAACGAATGATGATACCTCCGGAGTCGATCTGGTGGTTATCTTTGAATACCCGGATTTTATGTTTTAAGGTCATGGCTTCCTGAAAATCGGCGTCGGTTTCGAGACGGCGCTGCGTCGGCATAGGGATACTCCTTTGGTTTGTTAGACTTTATAACCATCATAATATGGGATTCTACTGGTGAGCAAGTGTAGAGACTTGAATGCACAATGGTTGAAGATGGAAGAATGATTGGTAATAAGAGCCGATCAGCATAGTTAGTCAGGTTCTGAACAAACGAATGAAAATCATGCAATAAAAAGCCCTGCTCCAAGGGGAGGGAGCAGGGCCGAATTTCTTATTATTTTAGCGTTTAAGCTGTTCTCTTCGTTGGTGTAATGGTTGGCGTGTCTGTTGGCTGAATAGTTCTGTCCTTTTTGAACAACCCGCGAAGGTAAGGCAGTACCCAGTGATCCAGACCGATTTTACCAGCGTTTGCACCAGCTACGACGATGAAGATTTCCATCACTACCAGTTGAGCATTCGTGCTTACTGTACCCGAGAAGAGGAACGCGAAGTTCATGACCATCGCCATCAGAGCTGCCAGTGTTGTGAAGCATCCAAGAATGAGTCCCAAACCTACCAGGAATTCACCGAGCGGGATCACGAAGTCGAACAATCCGGCATTCGGAATGGCGAACTTTTCAAGGAACGTTGCCCACCAAGCTTGAACGGCTGGATGATCGCCTGTTGCTTTTTCAAGTGCTCCTGTGAGGAACCCGCCAGCTTGGAATCCGCCAGTCAATTTGCTCCATCCGTGAGTCATCCAGTCATAACCGATGTACACCCGAAGTACTGTTAAAATCCACATTGCCACTTTGTTTTCTCTAAGCCATTGGTTGAAGCTGAACATATAAACCACTCCTTTTATTTAATCTAGTGTGTGTGTTGTTTTTGTTTTTCTAAGTGATCACCTTTGATGTCTTTATTGTATATTCGAAAAGGTGTTTTGTTTGTGATTAAAATCACAATCTAGTTCAAATTTTAAGTAAGGTTTGAGAAGTTCACATTTAGGACATATTTATTTGCTTATTTCATGGTTCAAAGATAACTTTTGAGACAGGACAAGGCTTGGAAGACGCAGACAAAACGGAAACGTTGTGATTAAATGGAAAGAAATACGTGAGATGGTTGCCTGCATGAGAGGAATATCACATGACGAGTAGAAGAAAGTCAGCCAAATCGTTCAGGAGGTCCTATATTGAAGTTTTTTTCTTGGAACAAAGCTTTATCAGCTGCATCGATCTGTCTCCTTGCCGTTAGTCTTGCTGCTTGCCAGAATAAGGAGGCTGCCCAGATTCCTCAGCCGAAGCCTGTGCCCGAACCGATTCAGGAAGAGAAACCGGTGGAGGAACCCGCTGGTTCTGCCTTCATCGCACCTTTTACAGGACTTGCTGTGGAGAAAGCTCCAACTTTGCGGCCTCTGGCGGTCATGATCAACAATGCACCTGCCGCCCGTCCCCAATCGGGACTCAGCGCCGCGGATATTATCATTGAAGTGCTTGCCGAAGGCGGCATTACACGTTTCATTGCTATTTTTCAGAGTGAAGGTGGAGCAGAAACCGTCGGCCCAATACGCAGCATTCGTCCATACCTGATTGAGCTTGGCGAAAGTTATGACGGGGTGCTTATTCATGCCGGAGGCAGCCCGGAGGCCTATTCCATTTTGCAAAAACAGCGGAAACAGCACATGGACGAAATTTCGAATGGCGGGCCGTACTTCTGGCGTTCCAAAGAACGCAAAGCGCCTCACAATCTATATACATCTGTGGACAAGCTTAGAGAAGGTACGGACAAGAAAGGGTACAGCCATGAATTCCAATCTCCTGTGTACAAGTATGACGAGGCAGGAGCTACCTCCACTGGGGAGAGCGTGAAGCAGTTTGAACTCCATTATTTATTGAATAGTTACAAAGTTACGTATGATTATGATGAAGTTAGCGGACGATATATGAGAACGGTGAACGGGAAGCCAGATCAGGATAAAGATAACGGTAATCAGCTTGGTGCAGCCAATATCATTGTTGCTGGGGCAGACCATAAGGTGCTCGACGATGTAGGCAGGTTATCCGTGAACGTGGATGATGGCGGAGAGGCGATGCTGTTTCAGAAGGGCAAGATGATTCGTGGGCAATGGGTGAGAAAAGCGGGAGATATTATTCGTTTCGTCAAAGATGGGCGTGAAGTGAATCTCGTACCAGGGAAAACCTTCATTAACATTGTGCCGAACCATCCGCAGTTTGCAGATCATGTGAAGCTGACGGAGCAATAATAGGCCAAATACAAATGTCGGAACAACGTAATGAATCACGTTTGAAATACTGAAATGAAAGAAAGCGATGAATAGGGCTAAAATGGGTGACGATGTGTTGTCGTATCATAGCGATTTTTATGAAAATTGTTTTGGGTCACGCGTCGACTTTTGTGGAGTTTTGTAAACGCAGTGTAAAATATGAGTCTGATTTTGCCATAATTCCAAATATTTAAGATTCATTTCAGGTTAATATGAGAAGAATATAAAAAAGGATCGCAGCTTTTGTACAAACCATGAAACAAATATGATAAGATATCAAAGGTTGTCATTTCATGTTTCATCGGTTATCGGCGCAATTTCTCGAAGAGGGGATAGAGCTATGAAGATTAAGAAGAAGAAGGACATATTTTTTGAAACACTGGAGAATATGGCAGATACGGTTGTTCAAGCGGCAGATTATTTCTCCCAGCATGTTTCCAACCTTCAGGATGTAACTCTTTTTGCTAATGAAATGAAAAAGTACGAGTCACAATGTGATGACTACGTGCACACGATCATTACAGAACTCAACAAAACATTTATCACGCCGATCGAACGCGATGATATTATGGAACTGACAACAACTCTTGATGACGTATTGGACGGAATTGAAGCAACTGCTTCCCGTTTCTATATGTACAATTTGGTGGAACCAGACGAATATATCATTCAATTTGCAGAGATTTTGCGCGAATCGGCTTACGAAATTCAGAAGGCGATTCATTTGTTATCCCAGAAAAAATTGCTGGCGATTCGTGAATATACGATTCGTCTGAATGATTTGGAAAACCAAGGCGACGAAGTATTGCGTAACTGCATCAAGAATCTATTCGCTACTGTATCCGATCCGATTGAATTGATCAAGCGCAAAGAGATTTACGAACGTCTTGAGACAACAACGGATGCTTGCGAGCATGTTGCGAACGTTCTTGAATCCATCATCATGCGTAATTCTTAAGGAGCCAGAGAATAATGGAAACAACGATTTGGGTATTAGGTATAGTCGTCTTCCTTGCACTGGCGTTTGACTTCATCAACGGTTTTCACGACACGGCTAATGCCATTGCAACATCGGTATCCACACGTGCACTGACGCCGCGCCGCGCCATTATTTTGGCGGCCGTGATGAACTTTGTAGGTGCGATGATGTTTACAGGTGTTGCGAAGACGATTGGGGGGAGCGTGACGGACCCCACCAAGCTCGATAACGGGATCGAGGTTGTCATCGTCACCTTGATTGCCGCGATCATCTGGAATTTGGTTACCTGGTGGTTTGGAATTCCTTCATCTTCTTCACATGCGTTGATCGGAGCGCTCGCGGGTGCAGTGCTCGTTGGAGCAGGCTCGGACAAAGTGAAATGGACTGGATTTATTGATATCGTCGGAGGTTTGCTGTTGTCACCTCTGATTGCTTTTGCCATTGGTTATATTGTCATGATGATTCTTAAATATGTGTTTGCCAAACGCAGTCCACACAATGTGAATAAAGGCTTCCGTACGGTACAGATCTTCACGGCTGCCCTGCAGGCATTCACGCATGGTACCAATGATGCACAGAAGGCGATGGGGATTATTACATTTGCACTCGTCGCGGCCAAGGTACAGGATCATCTTGAAGTACCACTATGGGTTAAAATTTCAGCAGCAACAGCTATGGCCCTGGGGACATCGGTGGGTGGTTGGAAAATCATCAAAACGATGGGGACTAAAATTTTCAAAATCGAACCAATTAACGGCTTTGCGGCCGACTTATCTGCTGCCTCCGTTATTTTCTCAGCAACACTGCTGCACCTTCCGGTAAGTACGACACACGCAATTACATCGGCGATTCTGGGTGTAGGTTCAGCGAAACGTTTCTCCGCTGTAAAATGGGGACTGGCTGGACGTATCATCATTACGTGGTTTATTACGATTCCAATTACCGGAGCACTTGCAGGTCTGTTGTACTGGATTATTTTCTAAATAGTTATCAACAGAAGAGTCGAGTATCCGCCCGATCGGATACAGTAAGTGAAGGACGAACCTGTTCATAACGATGTGAATATCGGGATATGTGGATAAATATACAATGAGTTGAATAAATGCCTGTGCACGAAGATGTGGACAGGCTGGATATGTGGATAGCCATCCGTGGAATGATAAACCAAAAGAAACCTTCCTGTGGATACAGGGAACTGTGGATAGGGGAAATGAGAGAAGCCAACAGGGTTGGCTTTTTTTGTTGTCCAGGTTGTACAATGAAATCAGAACTTCGATAAGAGACAAGGACGTGGTCTAATCCATGATTCGTACACTTGCGATTACACGGGATCATCAAGTCACGGTAAACATGCCGCTTGAACAGCTGGATTTACACGATTATGCCTGGGTATGGGCAGATTTCAACCAGCCTACCGAAGAAGAAAGTCGGCTGCTGGATACATATTTTCATTTTCACCCACTCGCCATTGAAGACTGTCTGCATGTATTGCAACGTCCCAAGCTGGATTACTATGAGAATCTGCAGTTTCTTGTGTTGCATGCACTGAATCCAGCCACGCTTGAGGCAGAAGAGGTGGACCTGTTTCTGGGACAGAACTTTCTGGTGTCATTCCATCATGGAAGATTGGAAGAAGTGGACGAAGCCTGGGACAGACTGCTGAAACACGCGCATGAGCGTACAATTTGGGCAAGAGGGCCGGTGGCGGCAGCATATACAGTAATGGACAAACTGGTCGATCATTATTTTCCATCACTGTTTGCTATTGAGGATGAGCTGGCTGAACTGGAAAATCGGGGTGGTCAGGAGTCAGTAGAAGAATTGATGAATCAGGTGTTTGACCTGCGCAGTCGACTCCTGAAGCTTAGACGCACTGTTGTCCCCATGCGGGATCTTCTTTACCGGGTCGTTAACTCGCAACATGTACAGCGAACAGGGGAACATACGGCATATTTCACCGATATTTATGACCACCTGCTCAAACTGACAGATATGATAGAAGCTGATCGGGAGATGACGGCAGACTTGCGCGATAGCTATATTTCGTTGAATTCGAATCGGATGAATCAGATTATGAAAACACTGACGGTCATTACGACGGTATTTATGCCACTCACTCTAATTGCAGGGATTTACGGCATGAACTTCGCCCATATGCCGGAGCTTAAGTGGAGGTATGGGTACGGCGCGGTACTGTTACTGATGTTTGTCCTGGGAGGCTGTATGGTGGCCTGGTTTGTGAAGCGCGGCTGGTTTAAATAAACAGGATAACTACTTGATGAATAAAGAGAGAAAAAAAGGCCGTCAGGTGAACCTTGTGGCAAACGATATACGTTGCCCCCAAGGTTGTTTGTTGCCTGACGGCTATTATCTGACTACGCTTCTATCCACATGTGCATAAGTGATTTGCTCATAGAGACTTGTGCATAACTAAAATGAAGTTCACATTTCGATGTTCAGTCCACCTTAAGCACAAAAGAAACGGTTTCCGTATCTTGCCCATTCACAACGATCGTGAGCATATGCAGTCCCGCGTGATATTTACGTGTCGTAATGAGTTTGAATGATTGTTTGGTATGGACGGTACTGCGACCGTTTGCATACATTTTGTCCGAGCACTTAAAACGTTTGGGTGCCTGTTTGCCGTTAGCCTTCATATAACCAATCTCATATTCAAGCCTCAGCATCTGCGGTTCGCCGCTCGTATTAACCACATCGAATGAAAAATGAAGATCCTCACCCGTGGCAATCTGATCCCGATCCAGCTTCAGGTTTTCAATATGAACAGCCTCCTGCTTGTGATAGCCGAACAGGCTCAGTGCAACAGGGTGCCCTTTCTTCAGCAGTGAACGACTTGCGTGGCGGATAATCCAGTCGGTATGCGCGTTCTGACCGTACCATGCTTGAGCTAAGTCCAGAACAAGATCAGGGTGATCCTTGGAAATATCGTTCAGATGATTCGCTACACTTTTTCGTACATAGAGGGACTCATCCTGCCTGAGCGCATGCAGGATCGGAAGCGTTGGTGTAGGATCAACGATCAAATCCCCAAGCTTGGCTCCCCATGGCAAACGAGGGCGGCTGCCTTCGCTGGCAAGCCTGCGAATATGCTCATCACTGCTTTCTGTCCATTCCATCAACTGTTTCAACGTCTTAAGCGGATAACGCTGGATGAACGGGCGCACCGCAAATTCAGAACTTGAATAAGGTGTGAATACCTTAAGATATTTCATCGATAACTCGTAGTTTTCATGGGCAAGTCCGTTCACTTCAATGAAATCAGGCACAAAAAGGTACTCAACCCCGCGCAATTGTGGAGCTGCCTGTTCAAGGATATGTAAGGCTTGTTCGTAATCGGCGGGCAGAACCTGGGTCAAAGATTCCGTAATTCGGCGAATCCTTGCTTTGAACTCCAGAACTTCCCAGCCTTCAGCGAAAACCAGTTCGCGAAATTGCTGTGTTTGTAACTCTGGATAAAACTGCCGCAATTGATTGGCAGTTCGATCAATGAGAGCAGGTGTATATTTATCTTTGAACAGTTCCATGGTCTGCCTCCTTATATGTAATCTCTAGTATACCTCATTTTCCAGGATAAGAACATAAGTTCTTGGTATTCGTTATTCAAAAGGAAAAGGGTTAAGGCACCCGCCTTCGTGAAGGGAGTGCCTGAATAGAGTTAACTTTTGCGTCTTTTGGGACGCGGTTTGGATGCTGCGGTTTTTCGGCGAGCCGGGGAACTGGTGCGTTTCCGCTGTGTGCCCGTCGTTTTTTTGCGGCGTTTGCGCGGGCGCGGCTTCGAGTATTCTTCGAAGTCAGCGTCGGCTTCGCTGCTACTGTTTTTATTTTTTCCAAAAGGCAGAATGCCCATCACCAGTTTCATCATCGGGGCCATCTGCTGAATACCGCCAACGACCTTTTGCATTTTGGCCACGCCGTTCATAATACCGTCAATGCCGCCGAAGCGGTCAATCATGCCTTTTAATTCACCTAGGTTGGCGAGAGAAAAGCCTGAGCTGCCTGAAGAGGCAGGGGTTTGAGTCGGAACGACTGGAGCAACGGGCACGACGTCGCTTCCATAAAGCCCTCCGCTGGGTGCGCCCTGCCCATAGGGTACAAGACCGGAAGCTTCAACCTCGGCGAAGCCCGGGTAAGTCGGATTAACCCCAGGGTACATCGGCTGGATCTGAGCTTCATTTAGAGAGCGCGGCACATTTCCATACGGGGCGTAGGCTGAGGTGCGAGCCTGCTGATGGCCTTGAGGAGCCGGACGTTGCCGTGTTCCTGGCGGGCGATGATAGTAATGCTGTGGCATGAACGATCACGTTCCTTCTATATTAGATTTTTCGGAATTGCGTTCCACCGAGAAATCAATCCTGTGAAAATCATGGTATACAAGCGGGGTGGAACTCCCTTTTGATATACTGTATGTCATTCGCGGAGAGGCGGCGTAGGCGGGTATCACGGAAAACGGGATATTTGCGGAAATGGGCGCAAATCATGCCAGAGTTTGTAAGATGGTTTTCAGGAAGAAAAATGAATTTTGGACACAAATTTGTAACAATTAGCAGGTTTGAAATCCTAGATTAATAATCGGAAATGAGCACCCCTAAAGGGGCAATTATCGCAGTTTTTATGCTCGTTGTCCGCCTCTGGAGGACAATAGTATGTTTTGTAAGCGGTAACATGTGTTTTTGTTCTGTAGTGCGTGAAATCGTTAACGCTTGAAATACCAACTCAGGCTAGGTACAATGGATGTACACAGTAACCGCTAGGGGATGATGATAAAATGCAGCTGAAAAAGCTAAATGATAAAAGCATTGAACAACTATTTGAGGCGATCCTGACACTTAAGGATATTGAAGAGTGTTATGTCTTTTTTGATGACCTCTGCACCGTGAACGAGATTCAATCCATGTCCCAGCGGCTGGAAGTAGCACGTATGCTTGGCAAAGGCAACACGTACAACCAGATTGAAGCAGAGACGGGCGCGAGCACGGCTACGATTTCGCGTGTTAAACGTTGTCTGAATTACGGGAATGACGGTTATAAAATGACGCTGGAACGCCTGGGGCGCTAAGTCATGAAGAAGCCGGGTGTACTCATCATTAGTCACGGTTCTCAGGAGAAAACCTGGGTAGAATCCGTCGATGACGCGATTTCCCGGTTGAATCTGCCTGATCCGTTACCTGTTGAAGCCGGATTTCTGGAATTGGTGGATGGGCGTTTAATTCAGGACGGTATTAACCGACTGGAGGCGCAAGGTGTAACGGATCTGTTGGTTGTACCGCTATTTGTTTCCTCCGGCAGCACCCATGTGGATGAGATTGAATATGCAATTGGGGCGAAAGATGCACCTGAGCGTGAAACCGATCTCGAACCATTTGAGGTGAAGGCGCGGGTTCATTTTGGCTATCCGGTGGATAATGATCCTGATATTGCGGTGATGGTATGGGACAAGGTTCGGTCGTTATCACAGCAGCCTGAGCAGGAAACGATTTTGCTTGTCGGACATGGCAGTATTCACGATGGATTCCGCCAGCGCTGGGAAGCAGGCATTTCTTCGCTCGCGGAACGGGTGCAGCAGATCAGTGGCGTTGCTCATACAGACTATGCATTGCTTAATCCGGAAAGTGTATTTGATAAGGCAAAATACTGGAGCGAAGAGCGCGGCAGTCGCGTAATCGTAGCACCGCTGTTTTTGAGTGCCGGTTATTTTACCCAGCATGTAATTCCAGGTCGGCTTAAAGAGTTGGAATATGCATATAGTGGGGAAACGTTGTTGCCTCATCCGCTGCTTGGGCAGTGGCTGGAGCGCCAGATTCAGTTTTTGTTAGTGCAGTGCAACAGGGCTGTTCAAAGTTAAATAGCATCAAAGTGGGATTCTATTTAAAATGTATTCATGATAAAAAAACGGCAGAGATGCCGTTTTTTTTGTTTTATTTCGGACTTTATTTCGCTCTGCAAACGGTATCTCGAATCTAATCGAAATGATCAGAAGTGTTGAATGTGGAGTAAAAATAGGCCGCATGGAGAATGTAAAACTCTCTTTACAGCGGAGAATTTGTTTGATAAGATGTGCATGTCTTAATTGTTAACCATAAAAATTAATTTGGTTAACAATTAAATTAGTTAGATGATTTTGATGGAAAGGAGCTGTACGATGACACCATATGAACGGCTTGTAGCCATAGACCAGGCTCATGTCTGGCATCCTTTTACTCAGATGAAGGATTACAACCAGTCTGATCCCCTAATTATTGAACGAGGCGAAGGAGTTATGTTGTATGACGTACAGGGGAGGGCTTACTACGATGGTTTTTCTTCGGTTTGGCTTAATGTGCATGGGCACAATGTGCCGGAACTGAATGAGGCCATCACTGCACAATTGGGACGAGTAGCACATTCCACACTGCTTGGCATGGCTAATATCCCTGCAATTGAGCTGGCCGAGAAACTTGTAGAGATTACACCTCAAGGATTGACGAAAGTATTTTATTCTGATGCAGGCGCAACCGGGGTGGAAATTGCAGTCAAGATGGCTTTTCAATATTGGATGAATCTCGGGAAAACCTCCAAAACCAAATTCATCACCATGAATCAGGCTTATCATGGGGACACCATTGGCGCAGTGAGCGTAGGTGCCATCCCGTTGTATCATGACGTATTTCGACCGATGCTGTTTCCGTCTTATGTCGTACCCTATCCATATGCTTATCGACATGAGCGTGGTGCACATGGAGCAAAGGAAGCTACCCTGTCTGAGCTGCGCAAGATTCTTGAAACGAGTGCACATGAAATTGCGGCAATGATTGTCGAGCCGATTGTTCAAGGAGCAAGTGGCATCATCGTTATGCCCGAAGGCTGTCTGCGCGAGATGGCGACATTATGCCGGGAATATGACGTATTGTTTATCGCCGATGAGGTGGCTACAGGCTTTGGGAGGACAGGTATGATGTTTGCTTGTGATCATGAAGAGGTGTCCCCTGACCTGATGGTAGTTGGGAAGGGGCTGACTGGCGGTTATTTGCCTGTAGCGGCCACGCTGGCAACCGAAGAGGTGTATCGTGCTTTTTACGCGGATTATGAAGAGCAGAAAACTTTTTTCCACGGTCATTCGTTTACAGGTAATCCGCTTGGGTGTGCAGTCGCGCTGGCAAGCCTGAAACGATTTGAAGATCACCGTATGTTAGATGCTGTAAGGAGGAAAGCACTGTTGGTTGAGCACAAACTTCGTGCCATTCAGGATGCTCCGCATGTCGGAGAGATCCGGCAAAAGGGACTGATGGTGGGCATTGAACTGGTGAAGGACAAATCCACCCGGCAAGCGTATGAATGGGCAGAACGCATCGGCGTTCGTGTAACCGGGCGTGCCCGGGAACTGGGGATGCTGACGAGACCCTTAGGCCATGTCGTGGTGTTCATGCCTCCGCTTGCCAGCACCGATGCAGAACTGGATGCAATGACCGATATTCTGATGAAAGCCATTATCGATGTCACTGAGGGTGGACGTGTGAGATGAATGGAAAACAAGGGTTATTCGTAACAGGTACCGATACGGGTGTAGGCAAAACGGTAATTGCAGGTGCGCTTGTTGCTGCGCTTCGTGCGGAAGGGGGAAATGTCGGCGTTTGGAAACCGGTCCAGACGGGTGGACTTCCGGGTGACGGCACAACAGATGCAGAGCTTTTGCTGAAATACACGGGGATGGATTCCTACGCGGAGGATATTGCCTCGTTCACATTTGAGGCTCCACTTGCACCCATGCTTGCTGCAAAACAGGCGGGATTGAACATTACGTTACAGGATATTCTCAGTGCCGGGGAATCGATACGTAATCGATATGATTCCGTGTTTATTGAAGGCGCAGGTGGTGTAGCCGTTCCAATAACAGAGGACGCCTCGACGGCTGATCTGATAGCTGAGCTTCAGACTTCGGTATTAATCGTTGCAAGATCAGGGCTGGGTACGATCAATCATACGTTGCTTACGATGGAATACTTAGAACGCCGCGGAATTTCAATTCTAGGTTTCATTCTGAATGACGGTCTCTCAGGTGAGTTGTGCCTCGACCCAAGCGTGGAGACAAACGGGAGAATCATTGAACAATACAGCGGCATTCCTTGTCTGGGACATTTTCCCGAGCTTGCAGGAGAGATTGATTCCAAGAGGTTAATCCATGCGGTTCAGGCAACGATCAACCTTTCTCCCGTCAGAGATGCTTTGACCATTCGGAAAATGGAGGAATATCGATGAATATGAGCATAGCTCCTAAAGATACAGACTGGGTATCCCTTGCTAGAAAATCTTTGAAAGGCGAATGCCTGACAGTAGAGGAAGGGATCGCTGTTCTGGATGCTGATAATGATGAGGTACTGTCACTCCTGCATGCGGCTTATCTTGTGAGACGACACTTTTATGGCAATAAAGTAAAGCTGAATATGATTATCAACGCCAAGAGCGGGTTGTGTCCGGAAGATTGCGGGTACTGTTCTCAATCCATCCGATCCAGCGCATCTATTCCGAAATACAGTCTGCTGGATAAGGAAACACTGCTGGCAGGTGCACAGGAAGCAATGGCTCGCCAAGCGGGTACATATTGTATCGTTGCATCAGGCAAAGGACCGACAAATCACGAGCTGGAGCAGGTTATCGACGCTGTAAAAGAAATCCGTGCAACGCTACCACTTAAAATCTGTGCTTGCCTTGGCATCTTAAAGGAAGGGCAGGCCGAACGTTTGGCTGAAGCGGGGGTGCATCGTTACAACCACAACCTGAATACAAGCCGAGACAACTATCCGTCCATCACTACAACACATACGTATGACCAGCGGGTTGAAACTGTAGAGAAGGCCAGAACTTCCGGCATGTCTCCTTGCTCCGGTGTTATTATCGGCATGGGCGAGAGTCATCAAGACATTGTAGGGATGGCTTTTGCACTGCGAGAGCTTGATGCAGATTCGATTCCGGTTAACTTTTTAAACGCAATCCCCGGTACACCTATGGAAGGGGCTTCACGTACAACATCGATGAGAGCACTTAAGGTGCTGGCTTTATTTCGATTGATTTGTCCATCCAAAGAAATTCGCGTGGCAGGAGGTCGTGAAATTAGTTTGCGTTCATTGCAGCCTTTGGCGCTGTATGCGGCCAATTCGATCTTTGTGGGGGATTACTTGACGACAGCAGGTCAGGATATTACGAATGATCATCAGATGATTGAGGATTTGGGGTTTGAGATTGAACTCAATGCTTTGCAGGGTGGTGCCGACAGATATGAACTGGATGGAAAATGAGCTTGAGAAACTGACTCAGGCCTCGAATCAACGCCATTTACGTGATAGTGCTACGTCTCCTGAACGTCCTGGTCATATTGTAAGAGGAGGGAATAACTTACTTGATCTGGCTTCCAATAACTATCTGGGGCTTGCCGGGCATCCTGATATTATTCAAGCCATTTGTGAAACGCTTCAGGTTGAAGGTGCAGGCTCAGGTGCTTCTCGTTTTGTCACGGGCAATCGGTCAGTATACGGCCGTCTAGAAGTAGCGCTGGCGTCTTGGCAGCAGGCTGAAGCCTCTCTTGTTTTTGCAAATGGCTATATGGCGAATTCAGGTGTCATTGCAGCACTTATGGGGCGAGGAGATGTGATTTTTAGCGATCAGTACAATCATGCCAGCATCGTTGATGGTGCTTTGTTAAGCCGTGCGGAGCATGCCAGATATCGGCATAACGATCTGGAGCATCTGGAGGCTCTATTGCACAAACATCGGGATAAAAGGCGCAAGCTGATTGTCACGGATGCACTGTTTTCCATGGATGGGGATCGGGCACGGTTGCATGAACTGGTGAAACTCAAACGGCGATATGACGCTATGCTGATGGTGGATGAGGCACATAGTGGAGGTGTCTACGGGGAAAAGGGAGAAGGGCTGTGTCATGAGTTGGGACTGCATCGCCATGTAGATGTGCATATCGGGACATTCAGCAAAGCCTTCGGTATATATGGAGCTTATGTATCTGGTAACAACGTATTAATACGATATCTTATGAATAAAGTCAGACCTCTTATCTATTCTACGGCGCTGCCGCCTTCGCTTTTGGCAGGAATTATGACGGCATTACATTTGGTACAGACGGAGCATTGGCGCCGTAATCATCTCCGTTCGACCAGTGAAATGTTTCGTTACGCATTGACGAATGCAGGATTCCATGTAGGGGAAGGAGATTCGCCAATTGTGCCGATTATGGTTGGTGACAATGAACGTGCACTTCGTTTCAGCGAAGCTCTGGAAGCGGCCGGCATTGCAGGGATAGCCATTAGGCCCCCAACGGTGCCAGTCGGCACAGCGCGAATTCGTTTTTCTGTATCATCGGCACATACATTTGATGAGTTGAGGCAGGCGATTGTTCTCATTAAGAAAGTTGGGGATCAGCTTGGGTTGCTCACATCATGAACATACGGAAGGAATACTTGGGACAAGTAAAGCAAAAGGAAAAAGGGACGATTTTATGGTTAACTGGCTGGAGTATGACAGATGCTGTGTTTGACACATTGCGTCAGCGATTGCCTGATTATCAACATCTCTCCCTGGATTACAGTACTATGAGTGCTTCCGCAGATATGCTGGACTTCGTGGAAACGACCGCCAAGCGGTTATCTCGGGCAGTTCGGTCTAATCGATTGGATGGGGGCGCCGCTCATGGTGATATCGGCATGCCAGAACTGTTCCACGTGCTGAAGGGAGCTTGCGGAGAGAACGTGCCTTCCGCTCCGCTACTCATCTCGGGCTGGTCTTTGGGAGCGGTACTTGCTCTTGGACTGGCAGCCAAAGGTTATGCCGATGGGCTGGTGTTATTTAGTGCAACGGCACGTTTTGTCCGGGAAAAGAAGAAATCCAACCTTGGTGTGCACGATGCGTACGTCAGGCAGATGATGCGAGACATAGTCAAGGATCGGCAAGACGTGGAGAGTCGTTTTCGAAAAATGATGTTTACGGTACGGGAGTGGGAAACGGGGTATGCTGACCGCCTGCCTCCTGTTGGCTATTGGACACCAGAGGCGCTGCTGGCAGGGCTTCATATTTTACGTTATGAGGATCATTTGCCCGATCTGGCGCGAATCGATTGTCCAGTCCTGTTATTCCACGGGTATGAGGACAGAATCTGTCTATATGATGCAGGGGTGGAACTGATGGATCGGTTACCGCGAGCCAGGTTAGTGACGCTGAACGATAGGGGACATGCAGCTTTTCTAGGTAATGAAGTCAGAATTGAGAAGGAGTGGAGGAGGTGGTGGCATGAGCATGAGCAGGAGTTGGGATGAAATCGGAACGAGCTTCGACAGTAGCAATAATGTTCAGCGACGATTCAATCGTAATGCATCCTCTTATGACGCACATGCCCACGTTCAGCGAAAGATGGCTACTCTGCTCGCAGAGATTGTTGCACATGGCAAGAACAATACGCTCAGCCATTCACTGAATTTTCTTGAAATAGGCTGCGGTACAGGTGTTTTGACTCGAATGATTGCCCGTGATTGGCCTGATGCCAGTATTACGGCCTTGGACATTGCACCCGAAATGGTTCGTCTGGCATCCCGGCGATGCTTGTCTGTACCGCATGCTGAAAGTGGAGAGGAGACCGCAAAAGGAATTCGTTTTATGCAGGCTGATATTGAAAAGTGGGTTCATGAAGTCCCTTCATGCTCGGTCGATATCATCGTTTCCAATGCTTGTTTTCAATGGTTGCGTGATCCTCAACGAACCTTGACCGGCTTGAAACGTATACTTCGTCCAAGAGGCAGGCTTCTGTTCACAACTTTTGGGACGGACACTTTTCGGGAGATGCATGAGGCATTTCATGAGGTATATCTAGCCTGCGGAATGCAACCGCAGCGACATGGACTGTCGTTTCATTCGGCTGAAGAGTGGAGAGTCATGCTGGAGAGATCAGGTTTTACGAGTTATTCGGAGAATCGTTTGGTTCATATCGAGAGATATGCTTCTGCAAGAGATTTTCTGCACTCGGTAAAAGGCATGGGGGCCAGCGCTTCGGAAGCGGTTCAAGTACCCGAGGTTAGTCTTCGAACTCTGTTTACCCAGATGTACAAGGTGTATGAAGATAGGATTAGTGTCGGGGCAGCAAGAGGGGTTCAGGCGACATATGATCTCTTGTTTATTGAAGCTTCCGTTTCAGATATGAGTACGATATGAAGCAGCATGAGCGGCATATTATATAGATAAATCCCCTCCAAACGGCTTATCCAGCCATGAAGGGGATTTGTTTTTTTATCCAACCCATTATCTAAACCAAGCTTTATTCAGATTGTTCGTGAAGTTGTTATCGTTAAATGGTACATTGGCACTGCCAAAGTCCGTTGTATTCAGGGCATTACGCGCAGCTGGAGTCAGATCATCCCAACCGATTAGCGGCTGAGTTCCTCCGACCACATTGGTTACCCCCAGCTCGTGGTTGAGCGGCCAAGTACTATTATAGGAGATTTTCGGATGATCGCCCTGCATATTGTTTGAGCTTGGAGCTACGTTCGTGAACTGGCCGTGACCGGAATAGGCGACGGAGAGCACTTTCGGATTGGCAACCGCCGGGTTGTCTACCCATACGACGATGCCTTCCCAGTCATGCCGATGTCCAAATCCCGGAGATGGGTTATCTTTAGGGAAGTACCATGCGTACATGATTGCCCACACGCCATTATGCCAAGCGGAACGGGAGTAGACCTGACCCAGGTTGGAGCTACATCCGCCATTGTGTGATCCGGACGTTGCCAAGCCTGCGCTGGTGTTGCCTTGTGCATCAACGGCTGGGAAAGGCACGCATCCATGGTAAACCTTCAGAAAAGGTTGAAAACGTTTGGCTGTGATTTGCGTGGCTGTTACGGGTGTGACTTCTTGAAAACCGACAACCTGGTCATGATTAATGACGGCTGCTTCCGCAACGCTGCCTATCGGTAAATAGGCGAGGAGGGTAACCATTAGCATCAGTACGAGTTTTTTGGTTTTTTGCATTGTGCAATTCTCCTTTGTAAACGTAGTAGAGTGAGGCCAGTTATGTATGGATGCGTTCTGTATATCCATGGTACTGGAAAAATATTGATTCGGGTTATATTTTTATATTGAGATTTGTAAATTTGCTGTATATTTTTGTCATAATATAATTAGTTGTGGACAGCAGAAAGTACGGAGATTAATTCCTGTGCAAGCGGGCAGAATGGAAGATCAGTAGTTTTTTGCAAAAGAAGATGGAAAAATCAGTTTCAAGATGACTTTGACTTGTTTATTAGGGTATGGGACTTTGGGTGTTAGGATCTATGCAAAAATCACGGCCGGAATAGGCTAGGACATCTTTACAATTGATGATATGATAGAAGCAATAGCTTTTGGAATGGGACGTCATTCCTCCGGCATAGTTATATATAGTGTTTGGGCAGGATTAACGAAAGTTCATGGTTGTGTTAAGTTAAATGATGCCCCTTGGTGGACTGATGCAGCGTAAGAAGATGAGGTTATTGGACTCATGGATAATGTGGAATAGGTGGCGTATCAGATGAAAAGAGCTCGATTAATATATAATCCGACTTCAGGCCGGGAAGAAATGAAGAAACGACTGGCTGATATTTTGCAGCGTTTGGACCAAGGCGGTATTGAAGCTTCTTGTCACGCAACAACGGGGGAAGGCGATGCGACCCGGGAAGCGGAACTGGCGATTGAACGCGGATACGATATGATTATCGCTGCTGGCGGAGACGGTACGTTGTATGAGGTCATTAATGGTATGGCTGAGCGGGACAATCGCCCTCCGCTGGGTGTGTTTCCTCTGGGGACGACCAATGATTTTGCTCGTGCACTCGGCATTCCAAGACAATGGGAAGATTATGTGGATCTGGTCATTCAGCAGCAGACACGTCCCCTGGATCTCGGGAAGGCGAACGATAGGTATTTTATCAACATCGCCGGTGGTGGATCGTTAACCGAGCTGACCTATGAAGTGCCGAGTCGTTTGAAAACGATGATCGGGCAACTGGCCTATTACATGAAGGGGATTGAGAAAATGGCAAGCCTGTCCCCGCAGGAATTAATCATTCGTGCGAATGGTCAGGAAGAAATTCATGATGAATTCATGCTGTTCCTCATTGCTAATACGAACTCCGTCGGCGGCTTCGAGAAGCTGGCTCCGGGGGCGACCATTGATGATGGGTTATTCGATGTCATTGGTGTGCGCAAGTGTAACCTGGCAGACATGATTCGCCTTGTTACTTTGGCGCTGCGCGGAGAGCATCTGAACGACAAAAAAGTCGTGCATTTCCAGACGGATCACATGGAAGTCAATTCACCAGGTTACGTCCAACTAAATCTGGACGGTGAGCTGGGCGGCACGTTGCCTGCGACGTTTACGAATCTAAAGCATCATCTGCAACTGTTCCACCGTTAAGTTTTTACACCAAAATAACGTCTCCGAGGTTCGTTAGAATTTTGGAACGTTATTTTTGGCGTGAAGAAGGAAATTCTTTTATTAACTCAAATTTAACTCACCGTTATTGCAGGCGGTGTACTATATAAGAAAGAAGTGAACATACATTGTCTAATACGAACCGCAGCGGTCGTGGAAAAAACCGCCGGAATTCGGCTGCTCCTCAAGGAAAAGGGAAGGCTTCAGCTTCCCGTCAGCCAAATCAATCAAGTCAATCAACTCGTCCATCTACAAGTCAGTCAGGTAAAGAGGTGCGGCCACGCGATGCATCTCTTTCTGGTGCGCGCTCCAAAGGCAGAACACGTGAATCCGCACCAATCGAAGGATTGCCTGTTAGCAAAAATGAAGAAACCGTCATTGAGATCATTGGCATGAATCATGACGGTGAGGGTGTAGGCCGTGCGGATGGATACACACTGTTTGTGCAGGGGGCCCTTCCGGGAGAAACTGTGCGCGTGCGTGTGATGAAAACGAAGAAGCAATACGGGTACGCCAAGTTGCTTGAGATTGTCAAAGCCAGTTCTGATCGTGTATCTGCGCCATGTCCGATCTACGATCAATGCGGCGGATGCCAGATCCAGCATATGAGCTACGCTGGTCAACTGGCGTGGAAACGTCAGCTTGTGATCGATAATTTGCAACGGATCGGGAAGTTGAATGTTTTGGTGGAGGATGAGACTGAGGCAACCCATGCGGAACAATCTCCATTCGTTGAACAAATAGATGAACAAACTGTGCAAGCCAACGAGAGTAATCGCATTCGTCTGCGGCTTGAAGGTGTCATGAACGAAGAAGATACAGAACACGCGATTCGTGTCTTGCCAACGATGGGCATGGACGAGCCGTGGCGTTACCGGAATAAGGCACAGGTGCCGATTGGTGTAACCGAAGGTGGTTTGGTGGGTGGTTTTTATGCCAAAGGAAGTCACCGAATCATCGACATGGAAACCTGTCTTATTCAGCACGAGCATAATGACGAAGTTGTGGCGAAGGTGAAGGAGATCGGCAGCCACCTCGGCATCAGTGCGTACAACGAAGAAACTGGCCGCGGCCTGTTGCGTCATGTCGTGGTGAAAAAGGCGTTCCGTACAGGCGAGATGATGCTCGTTCTGGTGACGAATGGCCGGGATATTCAACACAAAGATGAGTGGATTGGCAGTATCCGTGAAGCGATTCCGCAAGTGGCGAGCATCTGCCAGAACGTGAACAAAAAGCAGACGAACGTTATTTTCGGTGATGAGACCCGTGTTCTGTGGGGCCGGGATGTGATCTATGATTATATCGGGGATGTGCAATTTGCAATTTCTCCGCGTTCGTTCTACCAGGTCAATCCGGTGCAGACCGAAGTACTGTATGGAAAAACAGTAGAATACGCTGGACTGAGTGGCAAAGAAACGGTTATTGATGCCTATTGCGGCATCGGAACGATCTCTCTTTTCTTGGCACAACATGCGGATCAGGTGTATGGTGTAGAGATTGTGCCCGAAGCCATTGAGGATGCTCGCAGCAATGCGATGCTTAACGAGATGAAGAACGTGAAGTTCGAAGTGGGTGCCTCCGAGGACGTCATCCCGCGTTGGAAAGAACAAGGCATCGAAGCCGACGTTATCGTCGTCGACCCACCGCGCAAAGGTTGCGACCCGCGTCTGCTCGATACCATCCTAGAAATGAAGCCGGAACGCGTGGTGTACGTGAGTTGTAATCCGAGTACGCTGGCACGTGATTTAAGAGTGCTGGAGGATGGCGGTTATCGTACAGTGGAGGTAACGCCGGTGGATATGTTCCCGCATACGGTACATGTGGAGTCGGTGGCGATGTTGGTTAGGGAGTAGTGTCCTGGACCCATGTACCTGTTTAAATAGCTAACTAGCCCGAAGCTTCTAAAGTTCGGGCTATTGTTGTATTTCATGAAAAGTCGTGGTAGGCTGCCCTTTGTAAAAATAACCTTGTTAAAAAGTGTACCGAGAAGTGGCGGTGGAATCTTAGTCAGCAGGTGAGAAATCATGTCCCTTTACCATACACATTTGAAACAATTACAAATGAGAGAAACAGCTAATGACGAATGGAATTTCAGAGGGCATACGGGCCTTTTTCAAAACTGTTGACAATTGGCATATATGTAATTATATTTAATATATCAATCGCTTGGTGCTGTAAATCTACTAGTGTGAACGCTCTCCAAGCAAAACTTTATGCAATATAGTTCGATCCCATCCAGGAAGAAAATGGAGAGGTTGGTACTTAGCTCCAGTTTTGTAAACGCCTTGTCCATTAACCAGTGACATTCATCGTAGTTTTGTAGAGCATTTTCAGCAACGCTTCATTGCTTGGGAAAATGCTTTTTTCTTTAGGCTTTGCGATGTTGACGATGGTAACCCTCAATTATTTCCGTCGTTGTACTCTTCGCGTCAAGCTTTTTGTGTCCTGCATCTTGTCATACTCCGCCTCCAACATGAATTGCAGCATCTCTGCATACAACTCTATAAACAACTCTTTCAGTGCAAATTCACCTTGTCTATATTTATGAACTTATTCTTCTTCACAATTACTCTCACTTGCTTATCACGTATATTATCCTCTTTAATCAGCCTTTTTCTAAAGATTATCTAACGGGGGAAACATGATGTCTAAATCGATAGAATCTATCTTGAGAGATGAAATTTTTGCTGAGCTGGACATCGAGTATCCGGAAGACCACGATACCCGTTTATTGGACCAAGGGATCGATTCAGTAGGCTTCGTCAAGCTTATTGTTTTAGTAGAATCGAAGTTTAACATCTCGGTCCCTGATGAAGATCTGTTATTTGAGAAGTTCTCCACGGCTGGATTAATCCTTAATTATTTGACTGAGAAAACGCTATGATGACGATCATTCAGCGTCTATTTCTGGAGGCCTCTAATCGCCAAGATCATATTATCCTTGAAGATCTAAAGCAGCAGTGGACTTACGCAGAGATGATGACAGAAGCTTACTTGATTGCTTTATATATCCATAAGAATTTTAAGCTTGAGCCCGGAAGTCATCTTGCATTATACACAAATAATGAGCCCTTGTTCATTTTTGCGGCGCTTGGTATTCAATTCTGCGGTTATGTGTTAGTACCGGTTCCTTACTCGGCATCCAATACTGAAATTGAAAATATTTTAAATGCCAGTGACGCTAAATTGGTTATCAGCAAATCTGCACAGCCTGCTCATTTAAATTGCGACATTCCTTGGGTTACCGCTCAGGATTTATCGCAAGAACCAATGCCTTCGTTCGAATCGATCTCGTTAACCAATCAGTCCGATCCCAATCCATGTGCGATTCTCCTTCCTACATCGGGCACAACCGGAAAATCTAAAATCGTTATGTTATCCCATTGGAATGTATTAACGAATGCGTTGGCACATGGCGGAAAGGTGGGGTATACGGATCAAGATTCGTTTCTTGTAACGATGCCCGTTCATTTCAGTTCTACGATTGTCACGCAATTGATTTCTTGCATGTTATATGGAACCCGAATTAAACTTATCAGCTTGCCATTGCTGCCGCGCACAGCGTTTAAATTGTTTCAGAATAAGGCGGTCACGGCATTCTCAGCGGTGCCTACGCAATTGATGCACTTTGTTTCCGATTTTCATCAGACAAAGAACTGGAGTGCCTTTGATGCAATTGAATTTATTGTGATTAGCGGTGCGGCGATTCCCGCGAAATTAGGTGACCATCTTCAGACTGTCTTTCCTCACGCGGACATTATTCAAACCTATGGATTGACCGAAGCTTCTCCGCGGGTGAGCATGATGGAACGGGGAGAGCGCTGCTTATCCTGTGGAACACCCATCAATGACGTTTCTATTCGTCTTGTTGACGGAGAAGAGAATGAGGTTGAAGGAGCAGCTATCGGAGAAATTTGGGTCAAGGGCCCGAATGTGATGCTCGGTTATTACAAAAACCCGGAGTTAACGAACGCTACCATTGTTGAGGGTTGGTTAAAGACAGGAGATTTGGGATATTGGAATGAATCAGGGTGTCTTATACTCACAGGCCGAAAGAAGAATATCATTATATCCGGCGGTATCAATATCTATCCGGAAGAAATCGAGGAATTTTTATACGGTTTGAAAGAAGTGGAGGAGGTCATGGTTGTTGGTGTACACGATGATCTGTTAGGCGAAGTGCCCATCGCATTTCTGAAAGTTTTTAATGAATGCCTGGTTGATATAGATGCACTGGCACGACATTGCAACTTGCATTTGTCATCGTATAAAGTGCCTAGACAATGGAGGATTATCGATAACATTCCAAAAACAAAAACAGGAAAACTGGACAGGGCAAGTACGAAGCGCTTATTGCTAAATGAGATATACTGATTCGGAATCCTTAAGCCAATTAACCAAATAACCAGGGGTGAACGAAAGGTTGAAGAATTCAACTCAAACGTTAGGCAGAAAAATATTGCCGGTCAGTTATCCGATGATTACAACCTATACGCAACATGCTCATCTCTTGTCCATACTTACCCATTACGAGTGCGCTCATCCATGGATATTCAGCAATTATATCCAATTATTTATTAACAAAGATTATAAACATCATTGGGGAGATTTTTATTTCCCTGTGACTTATGAGCTGCGGCCTTCGGATTCGTGCAAATGGATTACTACTCAAAAGATACATAGAGATACGGTAACAACGAAATGGGACTCGGTTATTCATTTTATTATAGAAAATATTAATGCGAATAGCTATGTCCACACCATGGTCAATTATTTCTACGTGCCCCTAAGCGATCGCTACAATAAACTTCAATTGCATCATGACATATTTGTTTACGGATATGATTTGGATAGAGAGATATTGTATGTTTCCGATTTCTTTAAGAACGGCGTGTATAGTCAGGCTGAGATATCATTTACTGATTTCAAGCTTGCGTTCGACACGAATCATCTAACAACCAATCATGATTATCTTAGAGAAATGGTTTATCTGTATACATTCAATGATCAATATCAGGATAAATTCAGTGCAGATACCTTAGTGAATTCTATAAGAAATTATTTCACTAAGAAAACGCCGGAGTATTGGGAGATGTTCAACTATGGGGGCGACAGGCATAATCTTGACTTCGGCATGCAAATATACACAACTCTATTAAATTATGCGAAAGAGACATCGGAACAGAAGGCTATGCTTGATATAAGACCCTTTCATTTACTTTATGATCATAAGAAGTTAATGACGCTAAGACTCAAGTACTTGTACGATAATCGGCATTTCATTCAATTAAATCAAGAGCATATAGATGAATTCACAGCCATTGAACTTAAGGCAAAGATACTTGTGAATGTAGCGATGAAATATAATTTGACAAGGGATACGAGTATTTCCGAAAGTTTTCAAACGCTGATTACGAGTATAGAAAATGAAGAATCCATATTCCTTGAACGATGGCTGAAGAAGGTAGGCATTCAGTAATGTTGAAGGAGCAGATGATGTTAGTTGTGGATATCTCTTCTTGCACCCGAATAGAAGCCTTAGCCCGAAGCCGGTGGTGATCGGGGCATATTTGTGGAGGGAGTGATGCCTAGCTTATAATCGTTGCGATACAGCGTATTGAGTAAGCCAAACCGTTACTTTTGTCCTAAAGATTCCGTTTGATGATGGCCTATTGCCGTCTTGTCTTTCAACGATCCGCATTGCTTCAAGCTCTTTTTTTCCGGCACAACCACAGCGAATCCACTCACCTCAAGAATCTCTCCTAGTATTTGACCCGACATCTTGTGATTCATGCCTAGAACCATACCTGTTTCGTTTGGGAGCAACGCACCGTTCAACAACCTTACGTATGAACAGCCAGTTAATTTGAAGAATCTGCCGGAAGCCACCATCATGGACTTGGAACCGGCGATCAGTTTGCATAATGCACTCACTAGAACGATCCATTATTACCAGGCTCAATATATCCATTAAACGGGAGGTACTTATGCAAGAACAGATCATAGCGATGATAAGCGAAGTCAAGGATGACGCCCAGCTGGAAAACAGCTTGAACGGGCATTCCAGCATCATGGAAGACGGGGGAATGGACTCTTTACAGCTAATTACTTTCTTATTGAAGGTGGAGGAGCACTTCGGCATTGAAATCGATTTTGAACAATTCGACTTCGATTGCATGGAATCGGTTACAATCTTCTGCAATTATATCTCGGAGCTGCAGAAGACGGCATCTGTATGAACGATAGAGGCAAGTCCGAGCTCATTATCGGGATGTTTGACGCGGAACGCTTCTGGCGCGACCCTAATCAGGCCAAACTGCCGTCGGTTCACGATCCTGAAATGGAGAATGTCGTGATGGCCATGGATGAGCTGCTCTTCCCTTTTTGCGGGGCGCAGGATAGGCTCATTACCCGATATCGAATGAACGCTTCTCATAAAGCATATTTGCATGAGATCGGATTCAAATTTCTGTCCAATTCAACCGATCTTGAGAGTCCTGATGGAGGAGGCGCAGGCAGAACCGCCAATATATTCGACCTGCTCACCTCAACTGATCAAGTGGGTGACATAGATCCAGATTGGCTAAACGGCGCCCGGTTGTCGCCCTTTGCGGTCATTCCGGGAGTGGACCGTGTTGCTGCGCGTTTCGGGCTGGAACAGGATTGTCCAGCTGTCGAAACGGTTCAGACGGTTAATTCTAAGCTGTATTCAACCGAATTGAACCGTCGCCTTGGGCTTCAGTGTGACAGCCAGACGGTCTATTCCTACGAAGAGCTGCTGTCAACCGGCTTGGCTCTGCTGAAACAAGGCCCCTTTCTGATCAAAGATGAGTTTGGGGTATCCGGGAAGGGGAATTTGCTAATCGAGTCGGAAGCGATTCTGCAACGGGTCACCTCTTATCTCGCCGGTCAGTGTAGAAAGGGAAGAACGGTTCGTTTTATTATTGAGCCGTTCCTCCTCAAAGAGCTGGATTTCTCTTGCCAATTCCACATCGATCCGGACGGTACGTACCGGCATGTCTCTGTGCAGCAATTGGTCAATCACAAATTCGCTTACCAAGGCTCCTATACAGCCGATGACAGGCTGCTTCATACGCTGCACGAAGCGGAGTACTTTGATGTAATGAAGCTGGTAGCCCGCGAGCTTTATCAGTCGGGTTATCACGGCGACGTATGCGTTGATTCGATGTTGCTAAGAGACGGACGCATCGTTCCGATTGTTGAGGTCAATGCAAGAAGATCGATGAGTCTGATCAAGCATTACGTTGACCGGTATCTCGAGAAGCACGGTGCGGCCGGGAGTATGACACATGCCACCTTACAGTTTGCAGGGGATGTATCATTCGATCAATTGCTGGAATCGCTGGACCGCGAGGGTGTTCTATATAAGCCTGATCAAGGGTTTGGCATGCTACCGTTAAGCGCGAATACACTCTTTATTAACAAGGTCGTCAGCGAGTGCAAGGGGATCCGGAATAAGCAAGTGAAGGGCAGATTGTATTATTCGCTGATCGAGGGGACAGGGGATAACGAACGATTGTCCGCGAAACTTAAGGAGGTTCTGTTGTCGTTATCCTTCAAGATCGCCCCCTGATGCATTCCGAAGTGCTTGAAACCATGGATGGAGGAAGAGAGTTTATGGGGAAGCGTAAAGTAACGATTCTATGCTCGGGTTTCGGTCTGGGGTTCTATATTCCCGGCCTGTTAGCTGCAAGCGAGTTCGGGAAAAGGGATATCGCGACGGAAGCGCTCGTGTTCGAAAGCTATTTGGAGCACGACAAGAGGGAGCATATTGCAGATAGCAGGACGGCTTACCACAATAATTTCGCACTTGCCAATATTTCGGCCCGAATGCCGATGGATATCCGCAATAGTATAGATTATGCCCAGGTTGAGCTATTGCTGGAGACGTGGAAAGCGGAAGAACGCTACGAATTCATATCGCTATCCGGACACTGGATCTATATTCTGGATTTGTATAGGGAGAAGATGTTGCCGAATCCAATTCATGTAGACCTGCTCTACGTCGATTCAGATCTGGCTCCGTCCTGGAAGAGCCTGAAGAAGTTTCATCCCCGGTATGACGAGCATTATTACAATGCTTGTCTCTATGACACCGATAAGATGGCGATTCGATACGAAATCCCGGTTCTTCCTGGTACGACACTGCCTTTCGAATCAAGGAAGCGGCGGCTTGTTGTTCATGGTGGCGGCTGGGGGATGGGCACTTATCAAAATACAATTCCAGAGCTTTCGAGTCATAACTATGGGCTTGATATTGTAGCTTACGACTGGAAGGAAGCGAAGCCCGATCCCGAGCACCGATATTGGATGAACGATCCGGAATGGTGTTCTTGGGTGAAGAGCGCGAACGGTCTGCACGAATTTCCGCCATACATTGAAATAGCAGGAGAAGATACGAATTCATATACCGCTGAGGCTGATCATCATTGGTTATTTGACGTCGCTTCTGATGCGATGGCTATCGTAGCCAAGCCGGGAGCGGGCACATTGATCGACTCGCTTGCCTCCGAAACCCCTCTTATTCTTCTGGAGCCGTTCGGCAGTCATGAGCTTAGCAATCTGGAATTATGGGAGTCGCTTGGGTTCGGAATACGCTACGAGAAGTGGCGAGAGATGGATTTTTCTGTAGATATCCTTAAGGAGATGCATCAAGCGATCAAGAACAGACCCGGTGAACGGACGAATTATGTGGATCACTATTGTTCAAGGGTTGCGTTAACGAAGAGCTAAGATATCAATGGCAGAAGGGGTTATGCGATGAGCTTAAATCAATTGAGTGTTGCCAAGGATACGGTAAGCTATCCGAGATGGATCGTCTTGCAGTTGCTAGAGGAGTGCAATTTGCGATGTAAAATGTGTTATGAATGGGGACTCGAAGGGCCCTACAAAAGCAAAAAAACATTAGCGCAGCTGGACCCGGAGCTGATCAAAAAGATCATCATCGAATGCAGCCCCGGCAAGCCGTATTACGATTTCTTCGGCGGCGAGCCGCTGATGTACCCTTGGCTGAGCGATATTCTCGCCATGATCAATCATTATGGAAGCATAGCGGACTTCCCCACGAATGGCACACTGCTTGAGAAGCATGCCGAGATGTTAGTCGAGACTCCGCCTAATAAGATCTGGGTGTCGCTCGACGGCCCTGAGGAAATCAACGACAGGCAGAGGGGCAAAGGCGTATTCAAGAAAGTAATCAAAGGAATCGAGAAGCTTTATGAGCTCCGGCAAAGCAAAGGCAAGCAATTTCCGAAAATGGGTGTATCCTTTATCATTACGCCCTTGACCTATATGTACGTCGAGGAATTTTTCTTTAAGCATATCGACTTGTCAATGTTGGACCATATCAGCATGGAAGTGCAGCTCTATGCCACCGAAGAGCAGCATGCCCAATATGTGGAGGTTCTTCGTGAGGAATTCGGTGTGCATGAAGCTCCGTATGCCAAGGGGATGGTCTGGAAAGACATCAGTTCATTCAGCCAGATCGATATTCCCGAATTGACGAGACAGCTTATTAATGTTAAAGATTATTGCTTGAAAAACAGTATCGATGTGATTACCTATCCGAAGACGATAGATGAAGTGAATTTGCACAACTATTTCTCGGGACAATTCCATCAGATGGCGGATAAACGAAAACGCTGCTCCCTTCCATGGACTTATGCGGAGATTACGGCAAGGGGCGACGTTTCGCCCTGCCATGCCTTCTATGATTTGACCTTCGGCAACGTGAACGAAGAGAATTTGCTGGATATCTGGCGCAGTGACAATTACAAAGAGTATCGCGCGTATATGAAAAAAAATATGCTTCCGATTTGTACGGCTTGTTCAAGGTATTATATCTACTGATTCATGTGAATGGCCTATTACGTTTAAGAAGGGTGTGTTGATATGAATCCGAAATCTGAGATTAAGCATTCCGCAAAGGATCTGCAAATATTGAAACGTACGATCAAGAATACGGTGGAAACCAAGCGGAACATGGAGAAAATAGCGGGTTACGCGACACCGTTGCCAGAGTCGGTCGGGATTAAACTGACGAACCAATGCAACTTGCGCTGTAAACATTGCTATCAATGGAACGACACCGGCTACCATCACTTCATGACACCGGAGCAGCAACGCGAACAGCTCGACTACGGGTTGCTGGAGAAGCTAATCCTCGAGACGGAACCGGCCAAGTCGAGACTCTATATCTGGGGCGGCGAGCCGCTTGTATACAGCCATTTCGACCGTTTGGCCGATTTGCTTGAAGCCCATCCTCGTGAGACGACGATCTGCACGAACGCGGTGCTGATCGAGCGAAAGCTGGACGCCTTGCTGAGAATCTCCGACAACCTGGAACTGCTCATTGCGCTTGATGGATTCGAAGAAGAGAATGATGCGCTTCGCGGCAAAGGGGTATTCAACAAGGCGATAGATGCGATCCGGAAGCTGGTCGAGCTGCGCAAGGAAAAAAGGTTCAAGGGCAAAATTACGATCCATACCGTCGTTAACGATGGTATGACTGACAAGCTTTACGATCTGCTGGACTTTCTGGAGGGCGTCGGTGTAGATATGGTCATGGTCTGCTTCCCGTGGTACATCTCGGAGGAATGCACGCAGGGAATGGACAATTACTTTGACCAGAAGTTCGACTTCCTTCCGGCGAGCGAGCACAAGGGCGAACGAAGCTGGCACGCCTTTAACTACAAGCTCGATCCGGAGCGTATCCCTGCTTTGATGAGCGAGTTGGACCGGGTGAATAATCGGGTCTGGAAAATGCGTTTACGCTACCAGCCGAATCTGGATCAAGACCAGATTGAAGATTTCGTGCTCGGCAAAGAGGTGAGGGGTAAAGGCACGATGAACAAGAAGTGCCTGGCTCTCTCGAACCGGATGGACATTACGCCCGATGGAACGATTATCGCATGCAAATTCTTCAAGGAGTTCGAGATCGGCAAATTACATGATACGTCTGTACAGGAATTATGGCATAGCATGACCTACAGAAGGATAAGGGAAATGATGGACGAAAGACTGACACCGGCATGTTCCAAGTGCAGTGTCTTGCATTTGCACGGTGTATAACGATTCTAAATTCACATAAATGAGGTGCGTAAGTGAGTATTATCCAGATGGAGGGGTTATCCAAAAGCTTCAAGTATTACGAGAAAGAGCTGGGGCTCAAAAAATCGCTCAAAAATTTAGTGAGGCGGAAATCACTGATCAAAGAAGCGGTTAGCGAAATATCCCTTGTAATCGAGCAGGGTGAGATGGTCGGATTTTTAGGCCCGAACGGTTCCGGCAAAACAACTACGCTTAAGATGCTGTCCGGCATCTTGTATCCGACAAGCGGGCAAGCGACGGTATTGGGCTATGTCCCTTGGGAACGAAAAAAAGAATTCAAGATGCAGTTCTCGATCGTGATGGGGCAGAAATCACAGTTGTGGTGGGATTTACCGGCGAACGAATCGTTGTACCTGAACAAATGCATCTATGAGGTCGAGGATAAACCCTACAACCTTGTTCTGGATGAGCTTACGGAGATGCTTGACGTTAAAGACCTGCTTAATATTCAGGTGCGGAGACTCTCGCTGGGGGAACGGATGAAGATGGAACTTATTGCGTCGCTCATTCATCGGCCCAAGGTGATTTTCCTGGATGAGCCTACAATCGGACTCGATCTGATCTCGCAGAAGCGCATTCGGGAGTTTCTGAAGTATTATAACGAGCAGACGAAGGCAACAGTCATTCTGACAAGCCACTACATGGCGGATATTGAGGATCTATGCAAACGAGCGATCATCATCAATCAGGGGAGGATCGTATACGACGGCGATCTTCGGCGTGTGAACGAGCTGTTGCATGCCAAAAAGATTATCAAGCTGCAATTTACGGATGAAGTGCCGAGGCAAGCGCTAAGCGACTATGGCACGATTACTCAACATGACGGCATGAATGCCGTCATGGAAATTGATAAGCATGACCTCCAGCGGCTTTCCAAAATGATACTGGACCGGTTCCCGATCCTCGATTTCACAGTTGAAGATATACCTGTCGAGCGAGGCATCGAAAGCTTATATCAGAAAGATGGGGTCAGACATGAAAGCCTTGCAGAAGTATAAAAGGACGTACATCCTTGCGCTTCAGAACGCGATGGAGTACCGGACCGATTTCCTGATGGGCATTATCAGCGGCGGCTTTATCATACTCGTCCAATGCTTCCTCTGGACAGCTGTGTTCCGCAGTTCGCCGCAAGAGATTATTAACGGCTATACGTATTCACAGATCATCATTTATTCCGTGTTGTCCGGCGTCGTCTCCAAGCTGGTTTCTGCCGGCTTCGAAGGGGAGATCGCGAATGACATCAAGACGGGCGGACTAAGCAAATTTATCGCTCAGCCCATTCATTATTTCAGCTATCGGATATGCAATTTCTTCGGTGAGAAAACGGTTCAGACCGGGGTCGTCCTTGTCTTATTCGTCATACTGATGACCGTGTTTATTCAAATTTGGGGGTTTCAGCTTAGAGTGGGGCAGATTGTTATGTTCCTGGTTAGTATTTTGTTCGGAATGCTCATCAACTTCCTGCTGTTTTATTCGATTAGTGCGCTCGCGTTCATCATTACTGAGGTTTGGGGCGTGTATATCGCGTTCAACCAAGGCGTCTATCTGCTCAGCGGCGCCATCTTTCCGCTTAATATTTTCGGAGATACGTTTGCCACAATCTCCAGCTATTTACCGTTCCAGTATGTCGTATTCTTCCCGGTTAAGATCATCCTCGGGAGCTTGGCGGTTCATGAGATCGTGAGCGGGCTCCTCTTGCAGGCGGTTTGGGTAACGGTGCTTTTGGTCATTTCCAAGTTGGCTTGGGATTCCGGGATGAAGAAATATGTAGCCGTTGGAGGTTAGGTCTGTGAGTATCCGCTTGAGTGAGATTCGGAAGCACGTACGTATGTTTTTTATTTTCGCAAAGAACAGTTTGGTCGGTTATATGGAATACAAAGCGAATTTCTACTCCGGTTTGATCATGGAGACCGTATTTCTGTTTTCCAAGCTGATCTATGTCATCTTCGTTTTCCAGCTGGGGATCGAAATTAATGGAATTTCTCCTGACCAGATGATGATCTTCACCGGGACCTATACGATTATGATCGCAATCTATACAGGATTGTTTATGGATAACTTTTATAGATTTTCCGGCCATATCCGCAACGGAACGCTGGACTTGTATATGACGAAGCCGCTATCGCTGCAGTTCATGATTTCATTCCGAAACGTTAACTACGCGTTTCCGATTCCGAACCTGATCGCCGGGATCACGATGATCGTAGTGGCTTGGCGGCGGCTTGGCATCGAGCCAAGCTTCATCCACGTGGCCGGATATATCGGCGTGATCTTGAGCAGCACGATCGTGACCTACTCGGTGCTTCTGCTTCCGCAAATACTTGCTTTCTGGACGGTGAAGTCCGGTTCGATCTTCGATATAATTGACAAATGTTGGGATTTTAACAATATGCCAATGTACATATACCCCAAATGGCTGCAAAGAATAGGACTGTATGTCGTGCCTATCTTGTTTATTACCAACATGCCGTCGGTTTATTTGATCGACCGCTTGGACTTCTTCCTTGGGATATGGATTTTTGTAGCTCCTGTGATATCGCTTGTAGTGGTTAGGCTGTTCTGGAAGCTGGCCGTCAGACACTATGAGAGCGCCAGCAGTTAGAGAAATGCCAATAACAAATGGTTGAGAGGGTGAAGTGGATGAGCAGGATGGAGTACAAGAGCTTTTCGACGCAGACAGAGGCTACTGCCAAGAAGCGGCTGCACAACGGGATCGAAATCTATCAAAACAACGAAGGCGAGACCGAGTTCCTCTACAACGAGATTTTCCAGAAGGAGATGTATTTCAAGCACGGGATTACGCTTCCGGATCATGGCACGGTCATGGACGTCGGGGCAAATATCGGCATGTTCACCCTGTATGTCAGTAGCAAGAGCAACTGCAGGGTATATGCCTTTGAGCCACTGCCTCCGACGTTTAAGCTCTTGGAGATGAATACGAACTCGCTGCCTCGCGTAACAACGGTTAACGTCGGACTTTCCAATGAGATTAAGGAAGCGGAGTTTGCCTATTTTCCTACGATGTCCACGGATTCTGTACAGATCAAATACCGGGAGAACCACGATCAGGATCTCCGATACGGGTTAATCAACCATTACCGGGATCATTTCGACGACCCGCGCATGCTAAACCGGTTTGTGGATCAACTTATGTCGCCGAAGTTTCTGAATGAACAAATCCATCGATGCAAGCTAACTACGATCTCTGAAATGATTCGTTATTACGATATGAACGCCATTGATCTGCTCAAAATCGATGTGGAAAAAAGTGAATTTGAGGTCCTGGAAGGCATAGAGCCAGAGGATTGGGGTAAAATCAGGCAAATTGTAATGGAGGTACACGGACTGGACGGAGAACAGATCAGCAGGCTTGAGAACATCTTCCGAACCAACGGCTTCAATGTCTTGATCGATTACTACGAAGACTTGAATATCCCCGATTATTTTAATGTGTACGCGTTAAATCAAATGCATATATCGGCTGGGGGATAGCCATGCTACAGCATCTGCATGCAAGGTTGGTATGCTCCAGCTGCAAGGGTGTGCTGGTCCAGTCGGAGGCGTTGATGCAATGCTGCAGCTGCGATGCGGTATATACGATCGATGATCGTTATGTATCGATGCTCGACCCGCGTGAGCAGGTTACCCACCCTTCCGAATGGAACCGGAAAGAGGCTGAAATTCGGGATTATAGCGAGATTTCGCACTCCCTTGCGCTGTCCGGTATAGGCCGATTCGCCACCTTCTTAAATTATGGTTACGTCCCGGACGGGAGTGAGCAACATGCGGTGATCGAGCCGGGCGATGCATGGAATAGAAACTCAGTCAAGCTGCTGCTTGAGACAGTGGGCAGGACGGAGATTCGGGAGCGGCAGGTGATCGACATCGGATGCGGCAGGGGAGGGAATATAGCAGCTCTGTCTAAATATTTCAAGCCGTTGTCTACTGTCGGTCTCGACATCTGCCCGGCGAATATTGCCTATTGCAATGCCAAATCCCGAGAAGGGGAATTATTTTATCTCGTCGGCGATGCGGAGAATATACCGTTTGCAGACGAGAGCTTCGATGTGGTGTTAAATATAGAATCCGCACATGCCTATCCGAACCGATCACGATTCTATGATGAGGTGTACCGGATCATGAGAGTTGGCGGTGTATTTCTGTATACGGAGCTGATGCAGGCAGATGGGGTAGCACAGAACGTCAGGCTGTTAGAGGAAGCAGGCCTGTCTGTAATCCGCAATCAGGATGTGACTTCGAATGTTCTTCTATCATGTGATGAGAGTGCGAAGCAGCGTACTGGCACACAAGGGATTGCGAGCAACGCCAAAGCGAGCACGAATATTGGAGATATTCATGATTTCATCGCATTGCCCGGCTCGAAGAAATATGAAGAGATGAAGGCTGGAACGCGGCAATACCGTATGATGAACCTTGTTAAGAGGTAATCGAGCTGTAATATCGACAATAATTTTAGGTCGTGTCTGAAAACTCTGAAGGCGGCAGATTTTGCTGAATTTTCGTTCCAAGCCAGGAAGTTTTCCGCAGGCGTGCCGGGGCACGTCAAGGGAAAGTGACGTAGCAGGGGGCGAAAAGGCGGTAAAAGATGCACTTCAGTAGGTTTCAAGACACGTCCTAGTATAGGAGAAATATGTATGGAAGAAATTGTTTCCCTGGACACCTTTCAGCCCTTCGACGGCATGACAAAAATGTTTCCTCATCATAATTTTCCTTATTTTAATTGCGAATACAATTTGTTGTTGACACTTGCCAGATATTTCAAAAAAGATGAGTTGCCGATTTTGAATAATGTCATTACTATTTATAGATTTGATAAACAAAAAATACAAACAAGAGGATATTTCAAGTTAGAGGTGTTGAATCTTGAGGAGGGAGATCAAATCCTTGAGGATATGGGGATCTCTATTCGTAAAAAATCCCCTGCACTAGGTACGTTACAAGATGAGATCATAAACTCTATTTCTAGTGGTCATCCGATTTCCATATTTATTGATTTATTTTATCAACGCGGGAGAGACTTTTACTATAACAAAAAACATGGACTGCACCCTGTTTTTGTCTATGGCTTCAATCTTGCGAACGAGGAAATATATACGGTTGATGATATTACAGAATACAGACAATATTCTCTGCCATTTTCAGAATTTAAATGGTCATGCATGACTTCGGAACACGTAAAGATGCCAGACTACTTTTGGGAATATGCGCTAGTACCCCCCGGTAATCATGAGATCTTGAACAATAAGAAGTCAGCAGACACAACCATAAATACATTCGTAGAAAATATGTGCAGGTATCAAAATGAAATAACGGAAAGTTTGAATAATATACTGTTGCTCGCAGAAAATTATGAGCTCATTATAAAAAATGAAACGATTATAGAAACACTGAGCAGTACGATTTATAGAAAATGTTCTGAGAAATACAGGTTAAATACTCTCTATAAGTACAACATTGATCATATCAATGCAAAACATACGCTTGACCCGTTATTGGACCAAATTATTCATGACTGGAAGACAGTAAGGATCTATTCGAATAAAGCCATCATGTCCCAAAAGTTCACTGGGGAAATCATAGACAAGTGCATTGGTTTATTTACAAAAATATATACGAATGAAGTACATTTTAATAATCAATTATTTTTAATGTTAAAGGCTTATAGGTAAAATCACATCTAATATTGCTATAAATGAGCCGCATCAACAGGCATACTGTGCGTGTGTCTTTTCATCGTATGAAAACCGCCGCGAACAGAGAAGCCGCCGCCGCTGTCTGCATCAACACTTTAAACACAAACGGCAGAGATGCCGTTTTTTTTTTGATTTTGTTACAGCACACTAGTCATGTGGAGTCGGTGGCGATGTTGGTAAGGATATAGTGTTTTAGCGGGCAATGGATGAGCCTTCCGTTCGTCGGAGGGAGAATCGTTTTATATAATCATAAGTAGATTGATGTTAGTCTGAACAATATCAAGTTGTCGATTTTTTCAGCTGTCAATAGCTTTAATGTTGTTCAATGTTTTCAACTGCCGTAATAAGGCGTGGTAAAGGTATGCCTAACTTTTTGGCTTCTCTCACAACTTCAAGTACCGCAAAATTTGGTTTGCTGTTGTTGTATTCGATGATAAGCCGTGGTATGCTGCCCTTTGCCAAAATAACCTTGTTAAAAAGCGTACTGAGAAGTGGCGCCGGAATCTTAGTCAGCAGTAGGGAAATCATATCAATCTTAGCACCTCTTGCTTTAAGTACAGGTGCAATTTCTCTCATATTTTTCCCAACATTGGCAAATGAGTCACGATGGTTCAAGAGTGCTGGAAAACTTCCTCGTCTCAACACCTCGGTTTCCATAGCTGCATTCATGGCAAAGTGATTCCACAGCCAGTTTTGCATATCCTTTATCCAACTAATTTTAAAATGGGCACTTTCAAATAGATCTTTGACCTTGTTGTTTAATTGTTCCGTGCCTGCCCGTGGTTTTTCAAGAAATAGCATTTTCAAAAAGCCGCCTCTAAGCCTATTGTCCGCAATGCCGCCGCCGGCTCCTGGGAACCCAAAGACAACATTGTTCATAGACAAAGGTGAGATCGATGATTTCAAATCTTGCCAAATGTTATTGAATATGAGGACAGGGGTGTTTCCAGCAACGGTCGATAGTAATTGTGCTGCTTTTGGAAGTTGTTCCGTGTTGACACTTACAATAATGAGATCATAATTTGGGTTAATCTCCTCATGCAGTTTGACGTTCCAGCTTTCTTGTATGAGCTGTTTCCCTCTTCGCGCATCCCACATTTCAAGCTCTATATGGCTTCCGAAGGTTTCTTTTCTCCCTTTTCTTACGTAAAACTCTACTGTGTGCCCTGCCTTTTCAAAAGCCCAAGCATATTGGGTCGATATGACACCTCTACCGAAGAATAAAATTCTCATATTACCTCCTAAAAATGTAATTTATCCTCGTTAATAATCCAACAACGTGTTGTATAATGTTATTGTATGGATTCACTATACGGTCATCAACCATCAGATTTTTTATATCTGTCGTATGATGGGTTAGACGGATGGAATAGAAAACGGAGGGAAATCATGCATAAGCAACCTGAAATGACGGACAAAACAAGGCAGACATTTGTTAATGTATTCTGCGATTTATACAGCCGAAAACCCATCGAGAAAATATCCATTCAAGAGATTGCTAAGCAATCAGGATATAATCGCAGTACATTTTATCAATACTTTACGGATATCTATGAGTTGTTGGACTATGTTGAAGAACGTATCTTGAAGTCCATTAACGAGGAAATGGCAGGCAGAGAGTTTTCCACACATACTTTCCAAGATGCACTTCAGTGCTTGGAAAATGCAGAGGACATTGCAATTCTGAAAGCCCTCTTGGGCGACTATGGCTCTGTACATTTTATAGAACGCCTGAAAAGGGAAATTCCCTTTGAGCGATTGATTGTGGATTTTCCATCAGATGATGCTTTGGCACCATATATCATTGAGTTTTACATATCAACATTAATATCTATGTTTCGCCTTTGGATACGCAACGGCAAAGATCTATCATCAGAAGAATTGGTCGGACTGATTGATAGCCTATTTGCAAAGGGGATAACGCCATATCATATTTTTGGATCGGTCAATCCTCGGCGCCAATGAATCGAATAAAAAGTAAGGGGACGAGGAAAAAGAAAAAGAAAAAGAGAATGAGAATGAGAATGAGGGACTTGCTGCAATAGAATCCCTGGTACTTGGGGATGTTTCCTATAATAGACACTGTCACAAGGCCATGGATCGTTGATGTTAAACGGCGATAACAGCAGATAAATCAATATATGCGATGACGAAAAAGCCATATTCCTGTGCTTTTTTGCTAATATAACAGAAACCCTGATAATAGAATCGTTACTCGCATACGACACATTTGGAATGCATAGTATTGATGGTAAGAAATGAAATGTGACGGTACTGCTCAAAAAAGTAAATGAAATATAACAACCATTGTCTTGAAAAGCCTAGCCTAATCAGGTCTGGGCTTTTTATTGTGCACTGTAAGAGCCTCTCTACAAGGGGGAGCACGCTACTTTTTGACATAATTCGATAATATAATTACAAATTTTTACTCGATAATGGTAGTATATACTTAAATTTAATTAGTTGAAGGAGGGTATCATATAGAATGTCGAAATTCACCGTTCCGCTCGGACTGTTGCGAAAAATTAACATGGTAGGGAAATTGCATTGTACATTTTTTACGATAAGTTAAACTAAAGGGTGGCGTACATTTAATGAAGGCTAAAATTCTATTCTTTGTATTATTTGTTTCTTTAGGAGTAAGTGTTGCGCTGTATGTATTAACTAAATATGATTTGGTTGAAAAGGGAAGTGCGAGTAGTAACTCAGATTCACTAGAATTACCAGCAAGTGAACATGTTATAGAAGAAGAGAATACATATGAATCAAATGCAGCAAACGGAATGGTTGACAAGAAACTCGAAGCAGAATCATCGAATACCGAATATATCTATTATTTAACAGATGATAAAATCATTGAGGCGATCAATGACGGAAAAAAAACTAATAAGGCATTTCGTGAGAGTTTTAAATTACCCTTATTATCATCGACCAGCAAGGATAGTACGTTTGAATACATGGATGTTTTTATCAACACACCGTACAGATTGGTGACAGCACATTCATATAATCAATATATGCAGTACGATAAGACGGCATCTATTGATGATGTTAGGAGCTTGATCAACTATGATTCTATTTCATTTACTGCTTATGTGCTGAGTGGAACGGCTAGGATGCTAGCTACCGAATTGATACAGGACGGAACAGTAATTGAATCATATAAGATTGATAATAATGTGAAAGGAGATATGAAGACTAGCTATTTTTCCGTAGATGCTATCGATTTCCGGGAACCCGCTATTCTGAAAATATATGAAAAAAGCAATCCTTCAAACTACTCTGAATTTCAGATTTCTTTTGAGGATCATGTTAAATAGAACTTTATTGGAATAGTGCATGTAGAGTCGGTGGCGATATTGGTGAGAAAAGTTTAAATGAGATGTGATGGTTATAGAACCCTTTCAACATGACGGAAGGGTTCTGTTTTATATGGGTAATTATGAAGAAGTTTAATTCATATTAAATTCAGAGCAGTTGTACAGCGGAAAGTATCGTTCGATTGAAGAAGGAACTCAAGCAGTTCATGAAGTTAGACGAACTGACTCCTGAGATGGTATATAGGTTTTATTGATAAGATTGAAGTTCAAGCGGATGGCTCGGTAAACATTCACTACAAGTTTACCGCCACCTCTCTTCTTACGGCTTAAATTACAGCGACCGACACTCAAGTCATGTGGAATGAGTAGTGTCACCATTGCTTATCAGTTCTACATTGTTGAAGAACGGATAACTTTCCGATACGTGAACCGAGTCGATGCTGAAGGTCTTTTCAATAGAATAAGTATATGGACGATGAGGGTCATGTTTACCTTCACTCAGAGCCAAGGGAAGATTATATGGGGATTTTAAACCATAGCATATCGACAACGGGTTCCTTAAGAATTATGAACGATATGGTATGATACAAAATGGCGTAGGCTAAGCATTTAGGGAAGGTGATGGCGAAGGAATTTCCCGGCAGTACGCGCAAAATATACGCCGTTATTCTATGGACATGATGTGCTTACAAGAAACACAGATATATCCTGAAATATAGTGATTGGCCTTACCTTGGAACAACCATTGGCCAAATCAACTTGACGGGTTTGTTATTTTTTTTTATCATAGCAAATATGGTAACTTTACCCTGAAATATGAAATGAGGTTCCTGAAGTTCAAATGGTAGGAACCTGTTTATTAATGAGGGAGTTGCTAAATAGATGACTAAATGACCAAACCAGTGCAACAATGAGTAGTGTGACATCTGGATTTAGTTGGTGAAAATGGGTAATTACATGTAAATATATGTAACTACTACTCTTAAAAGGCGAGTATTATGACTATCTTTGTACGAGATCTGAGCAGGGAGAAGGCAAATGCCTGCTTTATCAGCTTGATTAGTAAATTAGTGTATAGTAATGTTGCTACAACATGAGAATTATTATGAGACTAATAGATGGATGGATACTCTATGAGCAAAAATCTCTCTGGGGCAATTGATTGTAGGTTAATTAAAGTCAATCGGTATATTCGTGAAAATTATAGTCAGCCTCTTTGTTTACATGCATTGTCAGACATAATACAATGTCATCCTACATATCTTTGCAACACATATTCAAAAGTATTCAAAATTTCACCTATGAAGTATTTACAAAGTATTAGAATGATAAAGGCTGCAGAGCTATTGACGCAATCCAATGATCCTATTGGTGAAATTGCTAAAAAGCTTGGTTATATATCCAATTCGCAGTTTACAGACTTATTTAAAAGGTGGTATGGAGTTCCACCCATGATGTATCGTTCCATAAATTCTTCAACAAGCTGTTTCTGTGACGAAAAATCATAAAAGACAGGTGAAGACTGTAATGGATCAACATGCTATGAGATTAAAAATATTGAGTAATTTACAGGAAATATTAGAAATTAGTGATGATATAATGCCAGATGAGAATTTGGAAGCGATTGGGCTAAATTCTTTAAAATCAATCATATTAATTGTGAAACTAGAAGAGGGATTCGAAGTGACATTTAATGATGAAGAGTTGTTGTTCGAAAACTTTTCTACCATTAATAGGATAATACAGAGTCTTCAGTCTACAAGTATTTAGGGAAAAAATTTAAGCCATTGTTATATAACTCGACTTTCACAACTTAAAAACGGCAGATATTCTTTGATATAGCTGGGTACAGCGGTAATCAACTTTTTTAAATTAATGCTGGACCAAACTGAAGATCCAATACTGTGAGGGGAGTAAGACTTAGCTCACTTGAAGTAAGCTTCATTATTCCATTGCTTACCATAGATACGACGCGTTCGTAAGCCGGAAGCTTTAGGTTTGTCGACAGTTGAGCCAGCCATTCATTGTTCTTCGGACGGCGACGACAATAAGCACAATCACAAAAATGTTGGAAGTAAATTCCGTGCGGATATGACATGGAGCGTCACTCCTGGATCAGGGCGTATGTGTTAACCAGCTGTTCATCAGGGTGACGCCTGCTTTAATGGCATTAACGAGCTTCTCGGCGCTAGCGTTTCTACCGTGTATGAACCAACCTTAAGGTTGGTCTTCAGTTGTGGTTTTTGGGTGTTGCACAAACTCGTGTTCTACCATGTATTTGCTAACATCTTTCGTCTGATTTTCAGGCGTTCTGCGATAGCCGCCAGCTCCAGCCCTTTCCCCGCTTTTTCTTAATCCTTTAAGTATCTCCGGTTCCACATCCTTCACTGTATCGCACACGCCGGCTGTTTCAGTGCATGTACGCCGTCCTCATACTTTTATATCGTTTCAAAGAATGCACATAAGATGTTAACCTTCAACTATTTAAATCAGTTGCCTAGCCGCAAACTTCACAAAACAAGGCCTTTAGCCATGTGGGTTCTAGTTTGCGTGGCATCTGTCACTGTCGTCTATTGCAAACTACAGGTTTACAGTATGCACTGCACCTGAACATACACGCACCATTCTCTTGCAGAAACTGATGCACTTTTGTGAGCTATTCTCTAGATGAATCGCAGATATAGCTCCATCTAACGCCGTCTCGATTTATCAAAGGGTGACTCAAGAAGGGCAACGGACAACCACTCGCACAACCAATACTGCCTTTTTAGATCTTAGAGCGAGCAGGTTGTTAAGCGGTATCCAAGCTTCATATACGGTGTTACGTGACATTATTTTTGCAGGTTCAGGGACCTGTAGGATCAATATATTCTCTTGATGATAACAATTCGATACCAACATCCATTGCTATCTCATTTCCCATAAAATTAAGGAGAATTTTAACTCTTTTTTTGTGTTTATTTACTTTTTTGATTATTCCCTCCTTTCCTTTTAAAGGACCGGATTGGACGATTACTTTAGAATTTATAAAGTACACTCTCGAATAATCAATTACTTGTTCATCTCCAAGAAGTTGTAATACTAATGACATTTCGTTATCACTGATTTCTGAAAAGAGGTATGTAGGTTCTGGATGCTTTTGCTCAGTATCATGTACAACTCTTGTATTTATCTGATTGTTTGTCTCTTTGTTATTATACATATTCAATAACCTATAATATTTAGGTATCTCTTTTAATTTATAATATATAGTAGTATTCATTTGTGTGTGTATCAATACGTACCCAGGAAATAATGGTTTATCAATATGAAAATATTTACCTTTTCTTTTTTCGCAAATTTTTCGTTTTGGAACAAGAGTGCGTACTGTGGGCTCATCAATATACTTGTTAATTAATGTTTGAACCAACTCTTCTTTACCAGCTTCAACAAATAGTGCATACCAGTGCATGTATTACGCCTCCTTCTTATTATTTACACTACTATATTAGATTAACAATAAAAAGCTATTCTTTAAAATCAGATACTATAATTCGGCAATGTAAAGGTAGCAAAAATAAGTGAAATTTAATTTGTCATGATAATCCGGCAGATTTAAAAGCAATACCTATTACTCAATAACTTGACTCTTGTAAAAACTAGAAATGATCTCGAAAAAAGGACAGACGTGTCGTGAGTACTGTAAAACAAGGCTATGCGCGGTGTAGTGAACATGGTTAAGAATGTAAAATGAAGTCCTGTCTTCGCGAGCTTAACTGGTCGAAGCCAAGCAGTTCCTTAAAATATTGGTAACCTGTCTCTATGTGCCAGCATGTTTGGTGGTACGTCAAGATGGTCACAAGATGAAGCGTATATACCGTACACGCGATATAAAATGGAGATCGCTGATTGAGATCCGATAGCTTCTCATGAATGGAGGCATTCAGTTCGGGGAGTGATAAGAAGGTTTGATTGCGAAGTGTGGTGATGATCCAGGAGGTACTCTCCCTTGATGGATTATGCGCTACATCGAGCGACACATTGCTCCATTCTTCCAGAGAATCCGTTAAGTGGCTCTCCCCATTAACTATGCGGCTCTATTCGATTAACTTGGTGGCCCTCACTCATTAACTTGTTGGCTCAATTAGCGTTAACTTATCTCCAGCAACTGATCGTTATGATCCGCGAAATCGCCACGAAGACTGGAAAGAATACTTTCCTTGGATACACCTTCAACTAGACCTACGGTTTGCCGGATTGCTTAAATGCTTCAAGGATTATTCGATGATGTCATGTTTAGAAAATTAAATAAGTATAATAAGGTATTATGAATTTCCGGTTTACAATATAATACAAATCGTATAAAATTGTATTGGAATGACAATTGGGCATTACAACAACCTGTTTTACTATGATAATCGTTGTTTCGGCACGTTATTAATAACAGGGGACATATATATATAATTGAATGCGGTTACACTGGATGAATGGGCGAAGCTGTGTCTGTTTTTCCCACTGACGTCACATCACATATTCTATTATTTGGAGACATGCACCCTTGAGGTGTGTTTTTTTTGCAACAACACAACATGCTGTTGCGGATTCGGGTACTATCAGTTTGATATCGCTACTACTTTTTTGCATTTGGACTTGGATGAAAGAAAGGCTTTACTTGAGGAATACTCAACAAATAGAATTGATTCGGAACTTTTCTTCTATCAAATGAATGCTTTCATCATATTGGCCATTGCCAGAAATTTTGCATTCGTGTCAAAAAATCCAGAGGAGTATGAGTACCTAACGAATGCCATTCAGGAGTATATAAATTTTTACTGTATGCCATATATGAAAAGATTAGCAGAATTTTATCTCAGGAGGTTTAACAATGTCTATTGTCTCGCAGAGCAATGTGCAAAATATTCTCCCGCTTTCACCAATGCAGCAGGGAATGTTATATCATTACCTGAGTAACGAAGAAAATAATAATTATTTTGGACATTTAACTATAAATATTAATGGCGAAGTTGATTATAAAACTTGTGAGCTTGCATGGAATCATGTTGTAGAAACCAATGAGATGCTCCGAACAGTATTCAGATGGGAAAAAATAGAACATCCTGTACAAATTATGCTTAAAAGTTACTATATGCGAATTAAGATAATCGATTTAGTGGATTATACGAACGAAGAGAAACGATTGTATATTGATCGTGATTTACAGAAGAGGGTGGATTTAAAACAAATCCCATTCAGTGTTACTCTATATAAAATGGGTTTAAATCAATACAAGATGATCATTAGCAATCATCATATTTTGTATGACGGGTGGAGCAATGCAATCATATTAAAAGAATTTTTTTATTATTATCAACAACTGCTTCACAATCAACAAGTGTCCCTGTTTTCGAAGGGAGAGTTTAAAGATCACGTAAAGCAAGTAGTGCAATCCCAAAGTGTAGATTCGAATAAATTTTGGAGTGAGTACTTGGAGAGTTATACTCATAACTCCATATTCCCACAAGAAAATCGTTTAAAAAGTGAAATGACGGAAATTACTGAGCAAGGGAATATTAGCTTAGATCTTTTAGTAAGTAAGAAAGCGCTAGAGGAGGCTGCTGCCAAGATTGGGGTTTCTGAAGCCGCAATTTTTTACACAGCCTGGGGCTTGGTGTTGCAACGTTATTCACGCAGAGACGATGTGATTTTCGGTACAACTGTATCAGGGAGAAATTCAAATGTTCGGGGCATAGAGAATATTGTTGGTTTGTTTATAAATACACTTCCATTACGAATAAGACCAGAAAGTGATGAGACAGTTAACCAGTTTATCATGCGGCTATCAATTCACCTAAATAAGAGGACAGAATTTGAACAAACATCACTAGTTGATATTAAAAAGTGTTTAAATCAAGTCAATTCGGAAGATATCTTTGATTCTGTTATCGGCATCGAAAATTATCCTGTTGATCATATGTTTTTTCAATCCATTAAAGGAATAGAGATTGAATCAATTTCTATGGATGAGGCCACAAATTATAACCTCACTGCAATTGTTAAATACGGACAAAATAAGTTTTCGCTTAAAATAATGTATAAAAAAAGCTGTATAACTGAAGAAATGGCAATTGGTATAGTGAAATTTTTCGATGAAGTTATTCAAAGGATAATTGTACACCAAAACAAATCAATGACTGAATTAATGGAACTGATATCAGAAAACTTATTCAAAGAGGCAAGTCTGCTGCCGTTAACTCCAATTCAAAACGAATTACTCTATAGCTGTCTGAAGAATCCTGCAGACAACTATCATCGTCTAACATACTATCAGATCATACATGAAAAGCTTGAAATTGACCAATGGTGTGATGCATTGAGTCAACTAGAAGACATATATCCAATATTGAAAAGCGAGCTAGTAGAACAAAATGGGATTCATTATTTGAAGTTATCAGACGAAATAGACATAAAGAATAGATTCTATTATGAAGAAATTTCTCATTATTCAGTAAATTCTAAAAAGTTATCATTAATAGATTTGAAGCCAATTGTAGTCCAATTCACAGATAGAATAACTCATTCAATCAAATTACCACTTGTTCAACATTATTTAATTCGATTAAGTCCACAGTGTTATATCGCAATAATAAATATACATCATCTAATATTTGATGGTGCTTCTGCTCGCATTTATTTTAAAAATCTTCTCGAATGTTATCGTGGCGAATCGAAGAAAATCAAATCGGTAACAAAAGAAGAGTACTTAAAAACAACAGTAAAAGTAATAGAATCATATAATAAAAAGGATACGATACAATTCTGGGAAGAAAGGCTCAAACAGACTGAGAAACTACAAGCCAATATCCTCCCCCCTATAAACAAAGGACAAGAGGAAGCTTTGGTTTTGTCTTTGGATGAATATAACGCAATTAAAAAGTTTTGTAAGCAAAATGGAGTTTCTGTTCCTCTCTATTTTAAAGGATTATATGCATATTTATTAAGTGTTTATTTTAGAGAAAGGAATCTACAGTTTTTTGAAATCGTTTCAGGGAGGCACAGATGGGGGGAAGAGATAGTTGGTTGTTTCTACGGAGTGCTTCCGGTTGTTATAGACCTTGGGTCGGTTTGCAACGAGGTAGTGGAGTTCTTACAATGCTTAAGAATACAAAAGAAATCCCTTAATAATCACGATATGGTCTCTATTATGGAACTAAAAAGGATCATAGGTGATCAAGGGGTTTCTTTCTTTTATAATTTTCAAAACTTTTTTTTCAATAGTGAAACGGATCAAACGTATATTGAGGATATCATTAATTATGCAGCTGAAGAAATTCATTTGCTGGTAGCTGAAACTGCAGCTGGAATTAGACTGAAACTAACCAACAGTACCAGTTCAACGAACTTGAATGGTTTTTTGTCCGTACTGCAGAATATAAGTCGTCAAATTATCAAAGGAGTTAATAAGTTCGATCAAATAAAGTTCGATAATGTAGGCAACGTTATACCGGCTCACTTTGTAGCTGTACAAAACAATATGACAATTCATGAATTACTAGAAGAAAAAGTAAAAGTAAGGGCGGATCAGGTAGCCGTATGGTTTAACGGAATCACATTAAGTTATGCCGAATTACAGGATTACTCTAACAGAGTATGTAATTTTTTGGTTCATTCACAAGGGGTTTTGCCCGGTGAGAATATAGGGGTTTTACTCGATCGATCCGAGAAGATGATTGTAGTAATTTTAGGTATATTGAAGGCGGGCGCCACTTATGTTCCGATTGACCTATCGTACCCAACTGAGAGAATACTTCATATTATTAATGATGCCCATATTAATACCGTCATGTGTGATACCCAACTCCCTCAGACAAGTCAATATAATTGCATAAATATTGAAGAGCTGTGGGATCAATTGCAAACTGTTTCAAGCGAAACACATCGCAATGGAAATAACAATGATGACATTCCTGCTTATATTATCTACACATCAGGAACAACGGGAAATCCTAAGGGAGTAATAGTAACACATAAGAATGTAGTAAGTCTTCTCTCTAATATAAATTCTCTATTTCAGCTAAATAATAGTAGAGAAGTATGGACAATGTTTCATTCGATATGTTTCGACTTTTCCGTATGGGAAATGTTTGGGTGCTTAATTACTGGGGGGAAACTCGTAATTGTTCCAAATTCGATTACTAAGGATTATGAGCAATTCGCAACACTAATTGCGGAACAAAAGGTTACAGTATTAAATCAAGTCCCGTCTTCGTTCTATCATCTATCTTCTGAAATTCTAAGAGGTAAGATTGACTATAAGAATATAGAATTAAAGTATGTTATTTTTGGTGGTGAGGCATTAAATAGCTCCATGTTAATCGACTGGATTAATGTCTATCCTTCTATAAAACTAGTGAATATGTACGGCATTACTGAAACGACAGTACATGTTTCATATAAAGAACTTTCTAAGGAAGACATAAATACTGGATGCAGGAGTATTGGCAAACCAATTCCTTCCCTAAATCTTTATATTGTAGACGATAAAATGAGACGACTGCCTCCTGGAGCAATAGGCGAAATTGTCATTGGGGGTGGTGGAGTAGCAGCGGGGTATCTGAATCAGCAAGACTTAACCAGTAAAAAATTTGTTACGGCAGCCATACAGGGGATTGAACAAAAATACTATAGATCCGGTGACGTTGGATTAGTCCTGCCTGATAACGACGAAGTTATTTGCCTTGGCAGAGCAGATGAGCAAGTAAAAGTTAGAGGTTTTCGCATTGAAGTGTCAGAGGTTGAGAATGCGTTGGTGAGACATGGGAAAGTTTGTTCGACCGTGGTTACTGCAGAAAATGATAGCATGGGTAATAAGATTCTTGTAGCATATCTAACACTTAACAGCACTCTACTAGTTCAAGATATTCGTTCACATTTGAGCGAGATTGTCCCTTACTACATGATGCCATCCAGGTTCACGGTTGTAAGCGAAATTCCATTAACAAGGAATGGTAAGGTAGATAAAAAAGCACTTTCGTTAATTCAAGGCTATAGTTTGGATCAAACGGAATCTTACTCTCCCGCAACTACAACCTTGGAGATTGCTCTAATGGAGATTTGGGCTGAACTCCTCGGTATACAACCTAATGGGATAGAGGATGATTTCTTTTTACTCGGAGGGCATTCTTTAAATGTAATATCATTAGTATCTATTATGCATAAACGATTTAACGTAAGAGTACCCATAAATAAAATTTTCGAATATTCGACAATTAGAAAGTTAGCCTGGTATATTGAGGCTGAATCCCAAAACAACATTGAGAGTAATCTAGATACAGCAGCTAATTCAATTCCCAAATCAGCAGAAGGTATAGAGTATTATCCTTTATCATCTGCCCAAAAAAGGATATTTTTCTTATCTAAAACCAATGTGCATACGGCATACAATATCACTGGAGCATTACATATTAGGGGGAGGATAGATCTTAATAAAGTAGAGAATATTTTTAATAAATTGATCCAACGGCATGAGATGTTAAGAACCGGATTTGAAATTATTCAGGATGAACCTGTACAAAAAGTGTATTCACATGTTGACTTTTCTCTAGAACGGTTTGTTGCTCATACTAAGCTTGGACAATATAAATTGTTGCGTAAATTTATACGGCCGTTTCAGATTGAGAAACCAGGCCTAATTAGAGTGGGGGGGGTAGAAATAGGAGATAATGAATATCTTCTGATGATTGATATGCACCATATAATCGCTGACGGCATTTCAGTTAACGTATTAATAGAAGAATTCATGGAATTATACCAAGATAACGCAAAACTGGATACCCCAACTTTGACGTATAAAGATTACGCGGAGTGGCAGCAAAACATTATATATGATGAAGGGGTTAAACAATATTGGAAAAAGGTGTTTGAGGATGGAATTCCACTACTAGACATGCCTTCAGATTCCGTACGGCCAATGTATAATGACTACTCGGGTGACAGCTATACGTTTGAAATTCCTGGTATGTTAATGGAGCGATTACGCGGAGTAGCCTTGGAGAATAATACGACCTTATTCATGTTACTACTAGGTGCATATTATGTTTTCCTCCATAAATATAGCGGATGCGAAGACATTGTTGTTGGTGTGCCTGTTTCTGGTAGAGATAATTTGGAATTGGAAAATATTGTAGGTCTATTTGTGAATACAGTACCAATTAGAATCCAAATCAATTCAGAGAAAACTTTCAGTGAACTACTACACAATGTTAAAACGAACACCATAGACATTTTTGATAATCAAAAATTACCTTTAGAAGTACTTGTAGAATTGCTTAACGTGAAGCGTGATATCAACAGGAATCCGATATTTGATACTACTTTTTCATTCAATATGACTGATAGCATTAAAATCGAGGGTCTTACTATTAACCCAATTGAAGTAAAATCAAAAACATCAAAATTTGATATGTCTTTGAATGTTAATCGGTCAGGGAACATATGGTTATGCAGTATTGAATATAGCACTCGCTTGTATAAGAAAAAAACGATCGTAAATTGGATGTCAATGTACTTAACTATTTTGGAGAGTATCTCCAATGGTCATTGTTCGTCAATTGGCAATATGAAGATAATTTCTGACATTGAGGAAAAACGAATAAAGGAGGACTTTAACCAAACTCACTATGAATATGATAAAGAGAGCACCATCACTAAACTGTTTGAAAACCAGGTTGTTCGTCTCCTGGATCGAGTCGCTTTAATAATGAATGATCGGCAAATTTCTTATAGGGAGTTACATGAACGATCTAATCAATTGGCAAACTTATTATTAACAATGGAATTGCCTGAGAATCCTATTATCGGCTTAATGGTTAAGAGATCCATTGATATGGTAGTAATTTTGTTAGGGATTCTGAAGGCTGGGGGCGCATATCTGCCAATCGATCCAAACTACCCTATAAATAGGATAAATCACATGTTGACTGACAGCGGTTCTAAGCTCTTGATCGTCGACAGCGAGTGTCCAAGTAATATTTCATTTGAGGGTGAAATAATTGTATTGGAGGATATTCATTACATTGAAGAACAAAAGAAATTAGTCCGTAACAATATTCACTCTAGGGACTTGGCATATCTTATTTACACTTCTGGATCTACAGGGCTCCCAAAAGGGGTTATGGTTGAGCACCGTTCAGTCGTAAATTTATATCATAGTATCAAGAACCGTCTCGAATGGGACGAGTCAAAAACAGTACTTGCTCTAACAACGATCTCTTTTGACATTTTTGTTATAGAAGTAATCTTACCGTTGCTTACAGGGATGAGTGTGGTTATTGCAAGTAGCGAGCAACAATATTTACCTTCAGAAATATTAGGACTAATAAAGAATAATAACATATCGATTGTCCAAATGACACCTTCACGTGCAGAACAGTTATTAATTGAGAACGGTCATAGCGACTTTTTAAGAGATGTTGAGACTTTTCTAATTGGTGGAGAAACATTAAAAATGGGAATAGTGGATAGGTTGCGGACATTAAGCAATGGTAGAGTCTATAACATGTATGGTCCGACAGAAACCACGGTTTGGTCCACGATGAAAGAAATGACTCATACCAATACAGTTAACATTGGTACTCCATTATACAATACAAGAGTCTTTATTTTAGACCATAATATGAAAGTTCAACCAGTTGGAGCGATCGGTGAATTATATATCGGGGGTGATGGGCTCGCGCGCGGATATTTTAACCATGATAGATTAACATCCGAGAAATTTACAAACAGTAATTTCGGGACAATTTATAAAACAGGCGATTTGGCTAAATGGTTACCATCAGGGGAAATTGAACTGTTAGGCAGAACCGACCATCAGATAAAGATCAGAGGGTATCGTATAGATTTGGAGGAAATTGAAAATGTAATTAGCATGTACTTCGAAGGAAGTAGATGTGTAGTATCTGCAAAAGATGATCCCAATGGTCAACTATTTCTCATTGCCTATATTGAAAGAGAGACTAATATTAATAAGAAAGAATTAATAGCTTATTTGCGAGATTTTCTCCCGAATTACATGGTCCCAGTTTGTTTTGTTGCGTTAGATCCGTTGCCCTCTACTCCAAATGGAAAAATAGATCGCGGGGCATTGCCAATGCCTGATGAGATATACGTGACGGAATCGAAATACGAGGAGCCAAGAGACGATCTTCAACAACAAATACTATCATGTTGGGAGGAGATATTACAGGTAGAAAAGATTAGTATTCACGATGATTTTTTCGAAATAGGAGGTAACTCCATCAATGTAATGCTTCTTACGGAACGATTGAATGCTGCATTTAATCAAAATATTCCAATAATTGAATTGTTCAGGTGTTCAACCATCGAAGCGCAATCTCATTTTATAAAGGGACTGTCGATAACTGGAAATGCACCTTTGATTGAGAGATCAATAGAGAAAATATATTATCCTCTATCTGCAGAGCAAAGCAGGATGTATGTCCTTAATCAATTGGAGCCTAACTCAACAAGTTACAATATGCCTGTTCTCCTTAGGATAAAGGGCAGGCTTAATAAAGAAAGATTAGTCAAGGCAATAAATTCATTAGTCGAAAGGCATTCATCTTTGCGAACAAAATTTGATTATGTGAACGGCGATATTGTACAAGTTATCATTGATAATTATTGTGTTGATTTAGAAGAAACAGTTTCTGAACAACAAAACCTGGAGGTTGTAGTTAAACAATTTATCCGGCCCTTTGATTTATCGTCCCAATTGCCGTTAAGGGTTGGATTAATCGAATGTAAAAATGAAGAATTTTTACTGATGTTCGATATGCATCATATTATATCGGATGCTTTATCAATAATGAATATGGCGAAGGAATTCGCTGCATTGTACAGGGAAGAGCCACTCCCTCCATTAGATATAGAGTACAAAGATTATGCAGTTTGGCAGAATCAGGAAAAGGGGGCTGGTCGATTCGATAGTATGGAAAAGTATTGGCTGCAGGAGCTTTCCAATATTAAAGCCAACGAATCCCTTCCAAGTGATTACACTAATCCAGATATAGAAATTGATGGTTGTAAAATAGATGTTTGGTTTAGTGAAACTGAAGCTAAACAGATTAACAATTTGGCAGTGAAGCTAAAGACAACAAAAAATGTAATACTACTCTCAATATATAAAATGCTTATATATCACTTTTCTGGAAATGAGGATATTGTAGTCGGAGTTCCGATAAACGGAAGGTCACAGTTAAATATGGATAATGTCGTTGGGAATTTTGTGAACACATTGCCGATAAGAGTGACGATCCACTCAATTAATCAATTCCAAGACATAGTGGATAAGGTAAAGACGAAAGTATATCAAGCAATTGGTAATCGTGAATACCAATTAGATTGGTTAATTATGAAACTAGGAATCCAGGGTGTCACGGAAAGCAACGCTCTCTTCGATACCGTATTCATTTACCAAGAAGAACCTGTTATACATGGTTTGGAAAAGGATATAGCAATATCGCTTTTCCAGTGGAAGCAAATTGAAACTCAGTTTGATATTCAATTTGTTATATCTGAAGCGACAAAAACAATACGATTGACTATTGAGTACAATAGAAAAAAATATTCGGATGCACTGGTTAAAAAGTATGCCCATTACTACCACGAAGTACTAAAAGTTGTTTTGGCAAATCCAGAGGTTAACATATCGCAATTGAAGCTTATTACAAGCGATTGTGGTAAATAATATTATTAATTTGTTGCTGCTTGTTCTACTAATATAAGACAGGGCAATTCAGGGGGGAAATAAATATCGACTTGCTTCGCCATTTTTCCAAAGTTGAAAATGGCGAAGATTTCGCTGTATCGCCTACAAAATCGACAAGTACCCCCTGCATTTACCTACTTTGCACGAGAGTGTTATGACACGCTGGCAAAACTGGACGACTCTTGGGAACAAAAAAGTGATAGTTATCCCAGGGGCAATTTATGCGGTCTTTACCGCTATTGCATTTTGATATGATTTTATACCGGATTTGTGAATCAAACTTAGATCTATAGCTCAATATACAAATAAGCGAGTTTCAATTGGGGATGTATATGGAAATACAAATTCCGAAAGCACCTTTATTGGCTATAAAAGCTTGTTTGAATATGAATAACATTCGAATGTCTGATGTGGACCGAATTACCATTTTCGGTAAAATGATTAAAATGAGGGAGGATTATAGACCGTTCGCACCTGCTATTTTAGAAGAATCTGCTCGAGAATATTTTGAGATCCCAGAACAGTATGAAGCGAATATGTTTTCTTTTATGAATATGGTTTTAAAGGTAAGAAGTGAAAAACAAAAATCATTAGGCGCGGTAACACATGTGGATGGGTCAGCAAGAGTACAAACCGTATCCTCAACCAATAATCGACTGTTTAACAATTTAATTGCTTCATTTGAAAAGAAAACGGGAGTTCCTGTTCTGTTAAACACCTCCTTTAACAATAACTATGAGCCTATCGTAGATTCTATAAACGATTCTGTGGTTTGTTTCTTAACGACACAATTAAATTACTTATGCATTGGAAACTACCTTATCAGAAAAAGACCATTAAAATCTGAGGGAGTTATGAGGTTAATCCCCGTTTTACCCTAGTATGTGTCACTTAATAAGAGAAAGAAGACCAGTAATGATGGCGTTCAAAATGGATTATGTTTATGAAATAAGTTTTTGTTATTTTTTTGGTCAAACCGTATCTATTTCAAAAAAAGTTTACGATTTTTTAATAGAAGTCGATCACTCCAAATCGGTGGGAGAAATTATCCAAAACCAATCATTCTTCAATATAGATGAACGGATTAAAATAGAAGACATAGTGGATTTATGGACAAGACGCTTGCTAAAGTTAACTATAAAAAACTGAAGTTTTGAGGATTTTAATCTTAAGGAGGAAAATTTATGCATGAAAATATCGATTCTATGATGATTGTAAAGCATGCATTAGAGAGATATTTAATCCAAAGTAAAGATATTCAATATTTAGGTGAAAGTGAAAATTTAAACTATAGAATAAAAGCAATAATGAATGAAAAAGAAAATGATTTTCTATTAAAAATCAGATATTCTTCTGCTAATCAAAACTTAGTTGAGATTATTGAATCGGAACTTAAATGGCTTGAGGCGCTGGAAAGTGATTTAACTTATAACGTTCCTGGTCCTGTAAGAAATAAGGAAGGAGAGCACATTACCACAATAACAATCGACAATTCTGACGAAAAAATATATGTATCATTGTATAAATGGGTGGAAGGTGATTTGCTTAATAGACCACCGACTATAGAAGAAACAATTAGCTTTGCTAAATTGGTGGCTGCATTACACAAACAATCAAAGAATTGGGATATTATAGATAAGTCTAATGTGCGAGTATACGATGCTGATAATTTAATCTCATCTTATACACAACTATCCCAAAATTTAAATGCACTTATCACCGAAGAAGCTAAGATATGTCTTGAACAAACTATTCAAAAAATTTCTTGCGAAATTAATAATCAAAAAATAACAAGAAATACTTGGGGTATGATCCATTCTGATCTTCACGAAAGTAACTATGTTTTTTATAAAGATGAACCTCGACCTATTGATTTTTCAAATTGTGGATTAGGATTTTATCTATTTGATATAGCTGAAATATTTATGCATCTTTCACATGAAAACCAAAAAGTATTTATATCAACCTATAGTACTATTCATCAACTTCAAGATAATTATGTTAATGTTATTGAAGCCTTTTTTCTTTGGTCAATAATCAGAACATTTTCTTTCCATTCAATAAATCCAGAAGAACATGAAAATACTGCATCTACTTTAAATTGGGTTATAGATACCTATTGCAAAAAATACCTTGAAGATGAAAACTTCCTTCTTTACTAAATGTTTTATTTAAATTCATAAATGCGAATTATGTATCAATAAATATATTAATCGAAAAGTAGGTTTTGCCAATGAATATAACTACAATAGTAGAAGATGCTATCAGAAAAGTTTTAGAAGTTCCAGAGAATCATCCACTTAACGAAGGGCTGTTAGAAAACGGCATCAACTCCCTACGATTCATACAACTAGTTATAGAGTTAGAACTTCAATTAGATATTGAATTTTCTGACGAATATTTAAGTGAAGATAACTTATCAACCATTACTATTGAAGAGTTTTCAAATTATATTATTAATAATTTTGGTATATCTAATCAAGGGTGAGCAACATCCTCCTGCATATAATGATTAAGGAATTTGGGAATGAAATTAACTATTGAACCGGGCCTCATTTCGTTAGCATTTTAATGATACAACTATAAATGAAGTCGACTCGGTTTCGTACTCGATCACTAAGGAGGAGGGAAACTACATTGGAATCCAATTAGAGATAACTTATCTCCAGCCACTGATCGTTATGATTAACAATCGCCACGAAGACTGAAAAGAATACTTTCCTAGGATACGCATTCAACTAGACCTATGGTTTATGGGATTGCTTAAATGCTTCAAGGATTATTCGACGATATCATGCTGAGAAAATTAAATAAGTATAATGAAGTATTATAAATTATCGGTTTACAATTTAATACAAACCGTATAAAATTGATTGGAATGACAATTGGGTATTACAACAACCTGTTTTACTATGATAATCGTTGTTTCGGCACGTTATTAATAACAGGGGACATATATATGTAACTTTGAATGCGGTTACACCGGATGAATGGGCGAAGCTATGTCTGTTTGTCCCACTGACGTCACATCACATATTCTATTATCTGGAGACATGCACCCTTGAGGTGTTTTTTTTTTGCGACAACACAACTAACATGTTTGAGCACTGCTAAAGAGAAGAGGTGAGCCTCCTTATGGGAGATGAGAAATCTTAAATGTTTACCAATTATAGTATCAAATCTACTCGTAAAATCTTAGAGTTGTTATTGAGCCTTTGAGCCATGATATGTTTGTTCCAACGAACGCTTAGATTATCATTATGGCGCAACCTAGAATTCCGTTGAGGCGAAAAATCTTATCTATTTTATATTTTGTTCTATTTTTTCATCCTCTGCCGGAGGGATAGTATTCCATTAAATACCAAATGACATGCGGTGAAATAGTCGAAGAACTAAATCTGACTGGCATGAACTTAGAACGGTATGTACAGAGACTATATAAATGCTACAATTCCAAATTTACAGCAAGCTTGGTGGACGCCACGTTTCACCTGTTCTGGTAGAACTAGGGTCACTGATTCCGGCATTGATGTATCTATCGATACGCTAAGCGATGACGATAATATTGCAAATGCCTCACCTTAAAGATATGCCGAAGCATGTATTGTACTGAACCGGTCAATAAGAGCGAATTATACGATTCTAAGGAGGATTCTAAGATTGTGAATATGATGAATCATCTGTTAACTCAGCCGCAAATGAGGGTTTGGCTGATAGACCAAATGAATCCTGGAACACCGATAAACAATCTAGGCGGGACAGTTCGATTTCGTACAAATTTAAATATTGATTGGCTCAAAGAAGCAATCAATTACATAATAAGGACTCAGGGAGGAATGCGTGCACGTTTCTTTCTAGAAGAAGGCCAAGCATTTCAGTATGTTGAAGAATTTTCTCATATAGATATCCCTTATCTAGACTTTTCGAAATCCATTTCTCCAGAAATGGATTTTGAAACCTGGGTGGAGAAGGAATCAAAGAAACCATTTGATATATATCGGGAACGGATGTATCGGTTCGTGATTATTCGTTTTAATCAACAAGAAACAGGCTATTTTATTAATATGCATCACATGATATCAGATGGCTGGAGTTTTAAACTGCTTACTGAGCAGATTCTTCGGCAGTACAGCGAGCTTGCAGGATTGAATACGGAACCTGTAACGCTTAACGCGGGTTGTTATACCGATTATATTGAAACTGAGAAGGTATATTTTGATTCCGATCGGTATCAGAAGGATAAGCGTTTCTGGCGAGAAATGTTCGCTAACATAGACCTAGAACAGCTGATGAGAACATCCGAAGATTTTAGTGCCAAGCGGCTAACATTCTTTATAAAACAGGAATACGTCGGTCGAATCGCGGATTTCGCACAAGCGAATAAATTGACTTTAAATACGTTCTTTACGGGCGCAATTTCGTTATTTCTGTCGCGAATTACACAGCAAAACAATGTAATCATAGGCATTCCGGTTCTGAACCGTTCCGGTGGCAAGGAGAAGAAGACCATCGGGATGTATACGAGTACAATGCCCATTCATGTTCATATAGGTGAAGAAAAGCAGATTATAGATTACTTCGTTGAGGTTCAGCGGAATTTAACCAAGTGTTATTTCCATCAGAGATATCCGTACAATTACTTGGTTGAGGATTTGCAAATTCGACGCCGAGGTTACGATCAATTATTCCAATATTGTGTCAATTATAGCAATGCCAAGCTCCCTTCGAGTATGGGACAAGTCGAGATCGTGAACGAGGAATTTTTCCCGGAGATGCAACCCTACGCGTTGCACTTCTTGATTAAGGACTGGTACGAGGACGGGACGATACGATTAGATATCGATTATAAGAATTGCGAATATACGGAGAGAGAGATCCGTTTAATATTCAACCAACTTATTGAACTGATTGAACGTATCGTCGCTAACCCGTATATGTCTCTTCGCAGCATTGATATTCTCTCAGAAGCAGATAAACGGAAGCTATTGTATGAGTATAATTCAACGAAGGCAGATTATCCGAAAGACCAGTTATACCATCAGTTAGTGGAAGTACAGGCACTGGCAACCCCTGATAGAATCGCGGTCACGCATGGCAATGAATCCTTGACGTATAGAGAATTGAATGCGAGAGCAAACCAGCTGGCACGGTTCCTACAAGTCAGGGGTATCCGACGGGGGCAAGTTGTCGCATTGATCGCGGAACATTCGATGAATACGGTGGTTTCTGTTCTGGCCGTCATGAAAGCAGGCGGCGTGTATCTCCCTCTTGATCCCGAATATCCTAGGGAGCGTATGCAGTATATTCTAGACAACAGCGGGGCAAATCTCATTCTGACGAACGTTCATATCGATGGGGAAATCGGCTTCAAGGGTGATGTCATTCATCTGGAATCCGATGACTTGTTCTGCGGGGACGATACGAATTTGGAGACGGGGAACAGCCCGGATGATCTCGTCTATATCATATACACATCTGGCTCTACAGGCACACCTAAAGGAGTAATGGTTCATCATCGGGGACTGGTGAATTATGTATCTTGGGCGGCGAGAACCTATATAACCGATAGAGACGATAAATTCGCACTATATACTTCCCTAGCGTTTGACTTGACCATTACCTCCATGCTTGTGCCGCTAATCGCTGGCAATGAAGTCATCATCTACAGGCAGGATGCCGAGCGCTTCGTGCTGCATCAAATCTTGGAAGAGAGAAGAGCGAGCATAGTTAAGATAACCCCGGCACATCTGGCATTAATTCAAGACTATTCTTTGGCCGAGACAGCTGTACGCGTTTTTGTCGTGGGCGGGGAGATGTTCCAAACAGCCCTTGCAAAGACTATGACAGATTCGTCTGGCGGAAGAGTAGCGATTTATAACGAGTATGGACCGACAGAAGCTGTTGTAGGCTGCATGATTTATAAATTTAATGAATTGCAATGCAACGAATCCGTTCTGATCGGTAAACCGATTAGTAACGTTCAAATTCTTTTGCTCGATTCCGATAAGCGTATTGTCCCCTTTGGATCCGTAGGCGAGATATACATATCCGGAGATGGAGTAGCCTCTGGTTACATTAACGCACCGGAACTTACCGCGGACAAGTTTACTCCGTGCTTGACCGACCCCGGCCGCAACATGTACAGGACTGGCGACCTTGCCCGCTGGCTGCCGAATGGGGAAATGGAATATATCGGGAGAGCAGATCATCAAATCAAGTTAAACGGTTACCGCATCGAGCTTGGAGAAATTGAAAGCCGGGCTTGCATGTATGAAGTCGTCAAAGAGGCGGCAGTTAAAGTATTCAGCAATTCGAACGGCCACAAATACCTTGTGCTGTACGTTGTTGGGAGTCGGAAAATAACTTGGTTGGATCTGAAGAACTTTCTTGTCGAATATTTGCCAGGTTTCATGATACCCCAGTCGATGGTAGTGCTGGACAGAATGCCGCTAACCATCAACGGTAAGATAGACAGAGATGCGTTGGCAGTACCAGATTCCAATTCGGAGAGCGCCGAATTAACGAATCACTCTAAGGATGAGGGGTTGCAAAAGCTCCATCGGATCATGAGGGATGTATTGGGCATCGAAGCGCTGGAATGGAACGATAACTTTTATTTCGTGGGCGGTGACTCGATAAAGGCGATTCAGATCGCATCGAAGTTTAACGAGGATGGGCGTTATTACTTAAAGCCAAAGGATATTCTGATGTCTAGCGTTGTAGGAGATATTGCTTTTGAAAAGATATACCAAAGCGATAGGGAACATAAGCCGGCCCAAGGATTGCTCCAATCATCTCCCATCATCAACTGGTTCTTCGCGAACCGTCTAAAGAATGTGAATTATTATAATCAATCTGTGTTGCTTCGGGTATTAGGTGTCATGGATAGAGAGCTACTTGAACATGCGGTTCAACGCATCATGGAAACTCATGATTCGCTACGTTTGTACTATGATCAAGCATTATCCATGCTCAAGTACAAGGATTTAGACCCTGGGATGGTCTCGGTAGATCGTGTTGATCTTTCGATTTATCCTGCTGAGGTCAGGTGGGACTTATTTAAAGATTATGCAGTAAAGTTGAAATCATCCATTAATGTTACAGAAGGGCCATTATTTAAGGCTGGACTTTATGATTTTGGAGATGGAGAACAACGGCTTCTACTGACTGCACATCATCTAGCGGTAGACGGGTTATCATGGCGGGTTATTCTTGAGGATATGAACATGATCTTATCTTATGAAGCAAGCGAGAGTTCGCAAGCGTATATTCGCAGATCCGATTCCTATCAGGATTGGGTAAATGCGTTGTACGAGTATAAGCCCACAATACCGTCAAGTATTATAGACTATTGGAGCAATTTGGCCACCAAGAAACCGACTAGACTTCCAGAGACCGGATTGAAAGAGAAAGGCCCGGGGATTGAAACGCTTCACGCGTTACTTTCGGCGGAGGATACGCATTCCCTCCTTACGAGCGCTAATCAAGCTTACGGCACACAGTCGTTGGAATTGATTTTCGCCGCCTTGGCTAGAGCGCTAGAACCGTATGCCGAGAATCAGCGCGTTGTGATCGAAGTGGAAGGACACGGGAGAGAAGAGATCGGAAAAGCCTTAGCCATCGATCGAACAGTAGGCTGGTTTACGAGTCTATATCCTTTAGAGCTAATCTGCGAGTGTTCTCGCTTATCAGATCACGTCAAGTCGATTAAAGAACAAATTCGTTCCGTCCCTAATAAGGGGTTCGATTACGGCATTATACAATACTTGGAGAATGCAGATAGGATTATCAGCAGAGATTACATCCGTTTTAACTTCCTTGGAGAGGCTGACAATACGATAGGCTCCTATTTTGAGTGGGCTCATGAAGACGCGGGACCGGATACATGCGAGAGCAATCCGATGACATGTCTTCTCGCGATAGATGCCATGATTGTAAGGGGTCAATTGCGCGTGGCGTATACATTCGACCCGCAAGTGTGTGACCCGGATGCTACAAAGCAGGTGATAGCATCCTTCCTGAAAGAGCTGAAAGAAATCATCGCGCATTGCAGCGCGAAAGAAAAACGAGATTACACGCCTTCCGACTTTGACTTGGTCAAGCTGTCTCAAGAAGACTTGAATCAACTGTTCGAATAGTCGGATGAATGCTGATTAGGGGATCTATGATGGAGAAGCTAGAGTTATTATGCCTACCTTACGCGGGCAGTTCGGCAATCGTATACGGAAGCTGGAAAAATCAGTTACACTCGGATATTGCTCTAAGAATGGTGGAATTTTCGGGTAGAGGCAGGAGATATGAAGAACCATTACTTGATTCCGTAGCCGGTATGGTAGACGACCTATACGTGCATTTGCGATTGGAGCAGCAGGACCGCCCCTATGCCTTCTTCGGACATAGCTTGGGGGCTATTCTTGCATATGAACTGGTTCAACGATTAATCGATGAGAACAAGCGCCTCCCGGAGCATATTTTCCTATCTGGTCAAACCGCCCCGCATAAGAAGGAGCAATATCGAATTGACCATGAATTGGATGATCCATCTTTCATTAAGGAAATTTTGAAACTTGGAGGAACCTCCAGCGAGGTGTTCGAGAACATGGAGCTTTCTAATTTATTCCTGCCGGTAATACGAAACGATATCAAGGCAGCCAATACGTATCGATACGTGGAGAGAAACAAAATTAACGTTCAAGTATCTGTATTATTCGGCGATAACGATCCTTTGAGCAACGACTTTAGCGATTACGGAGAGTGGAACATCCATACATCCGTGAAGTGTAAATTGCTGGAGTTTAAAGGAGGACATTTCTTTATCCACGATCATAAAGAGCAAGTCATTCGATACGTTAATGAGACACTGGCGGGCAAGTGAATCGAAACCGTCTAAATGCATGCAGTTTATTGGGGGGGCTTATTATACATGCAAATCGTAATAGAAGGAATTGAGCCCTATAATGAGTTGTTTTTTGATAATTGTTTCTATAATTCCTTCTTTCCAATCATAAGGGCATTCCATAAGGATGAGCTTCCGTTCTTTCTGAACGAGAACATCGTATATGAGTTAAGTCAGAAGGCGAACGAAGCGGTAATTGGTTGCCGTTATCGTCAAAGGCATAGTTTTGCCGAGCTTGTGGATAGCTTGTACTTAGGGGCGTTGACAAAGCATCGATCCGAAGATGTGACCGCTGACATCAAGTCAGCGATATCGAAAGGCAGGCCCGTCATATTATGGGTGGATTGTTACTATGAGCCTATACGATTAGACACGTATCTCAAGGAACATTGGCCTCATACTTTGTTGGTTTACGGGTTTGACGACAATGAGCAACGATTCCAAGTCATTGAACACAAGCACAAAGAAAACCTTTCTTACGAGAAACAATCGCTCTCCTATCATGATCTCCAAGAAGCGTACAGAGGGTATTTACAATATTTCATCAGTGAAGGTCATCTGACATTCTATGAAATTTATGAGCTTGATGGGCAGGAGTTGATATCGGGCGAGTTCGGCAAGATAGAAGTAGTAAAGCATCTGTCGGACCTCTATTCCTCGCAGATGGGAGATGTAGATAAGAGAGGGCTAGCACAATTGCAGAAGTTTGAAGATACAGTAAAACATCTGCAGGAAGAACAGTACTCTTCGGCTACCTACTATTCAAAAGTGGTAGAAGGCTTGAATAAGATAATTAACTGCAAAAAAGTGGAAAAGATTCGGATGGCGAAGCTGATTGACGATCCTTCCATACTCGGTACAATGGATGAAATCGTAAACTTGTGGGTTCAAGTTCGAGCTGTAGTCGCAAAAACACTTTATACGAATCGAATGGGAAGCCATATCTGGCCTGGTATCTTGGAGAAGTTAAGTAAATTAGTCAGTCTTGAGGGATTGATAGGGACGGATATAGAGATATATTGCAAGCGGTTACAGGAAAAATGACAAATGAAATTACTCACGGCAATCTCGGAATAGGAGAGGTTACTTTGAAAATAAATCTGGTCGGCGTAGTCGGTGCTGGAGTAATGGGGAGCGATGTCGCCCTTGATCTTGCATGTAACGGTTATCGTGTTGTAATAGTTGATATTGATGAAATGATACTTGACAAATCAGATGAAAAAATGAAAAAAACGTTCTCGTTAATGAAGATGATGAGTCCCAAATATCGAAGTCTTGATTGGAATGTAATCGATGAGAAAATTGAATTTCATACGGAGTATAAAGCGTTAAGTCATGTCGATCTGATCATCGAGAACGTGACGGAAGACTGGAATGTGAAGAAGGCAGTGTATGAGGAATTAAGGGAAGTTTGCAAGGAAGAGACGTTGTTTGCTGTCAATACCAGCTGCATATCAATAACGAAAATTGCTGGTCTAATGAAAAGGCCAGATAACGTATTAGGCACGCATTTTATGAACCCGGTTCCGATGAAAACCTTGGTTGAGGTCATTAAAGGGCATCACACTTCGGAGGCTACAGTCGAGACGGTCACCGCGTTCTTGAAGTCGATGAATAAAGTCCCGGTTGTGGTTAATGATTTTCCGGGTTTTGTAACGAACCGTGTTCTAATGCTTACCATTAATGAAAGCATCTGGCTCGTCCATGATCGAGTTGGGCGACCGCAGGATGTCGACAAAATTTTCCGGCTTGGATTCGGTCATGAGATGGGCCCACTTGCTACGGGGGATTTGATCGGGTTGGATACGATATTGAAATCCCTAGAAGTATTACATGACAGCTACAACGATCCTAAATATCGGCCTTGCCCGTTGCTTAGAAAAATGGTTGATGCTGGGCTGTTAGGCAAAAAATCAGGGCAAGGATTCTATACGTATGACAAAAGAAATTAAGTGCGTGGTATGGGACCTTGACGAGACGTTATGGGATGGTACTTTGCTGGAATCCGAACAAGTTCGGCTCAAGCCGGGAATGAAAGAGATTTTGCACGTGCTAGACGAACGGGGAATTCTACAATCTGTTTGCAGCAAGAACGATTATAATCACGCCATGACGGCATTGAAAGAGCGGGGCTTAGACCATTTGTTCATATATCCGCAGATTGGATGGGACGCTAAATCTATCCTGATCGGCAATATTCAAAGGGAACTGAATATCGGCTTCGACTCCATTCTCTTCATTGACGATCAGATGTTTGAGTTGGATGAAGTTAAGAGCGTTCATCCGGATATTTTCTGCATGCAGACTATCGATCAGAGAACGTTTTTGGATATTGCAGAGCTAAATCCCAAGTTTATTACTGTAGATTCTGCTCGGAGAAGGTCCATGTATATGGATGACATGCAACGCAAACAAGATGAACAAACGTATAACGGGCCGAAAGAGCAATTTTTATCTCAGCTGAACATGGAATTTATAATCTCTCCTGCGACGGAGGAGGATCTGGCCCGAGCTTCTGAGCTTACGGTCAGGACACACCAGCTTAACGCAACGGGGGTCACTTATGATCACGATGAGTTAAATCGATTTAGACAGAGCGACAGTCATCGTCTGTACCTATGCGAATTGACGGATAAATACGGAACATACGGGAAGATCGGATTGGTATTGGCGGAAATTACAGATACGCACTGGCACCTCAAGCTCCTGCTCATGTCATGCAGGGTTATGTCAAGAGGGGTAGGCACCATTCTGCTATCTTTCATGATGGATCAAGCCAAAAAAGATGGTAAGAAAATGCTGGCAGATTTCAGAAAGACAGATCGCAATAAAATGATGTATATCACTTACCGCTTTGCAAATTTTAAAGAAATCGATGTACGAGAAGACGGGGAACTTTTGCTTTTGGAGAATGATTTATCGGTCGTGCAAAAATATCCGGAGTATATTCGTATCATCGTTAAAGAAAGGTGACGGCCATGGAACATTCAGAAGCAGCAGTATTAATTAGAGGGTTTATCGGAAAACATCTAGTTGTCTTTGATGATGACGCAACATTTACCGATGAAGACCATATTTTTCAGATGGGATTCGTTAATTCTCTATTCGCAATGGAGATGGTTGGATTCGTAGAACGCGAATTCGGGATCACCGTCGAAGGCGATGACCTGGACATCGCGAATTTTAGTTCCGTCCGTAACATCCTTCGTTTCGTTGAGCAAAAACGTACGGTGATGTAGCTATGGTCGATCATCAGGAGCATTTTCTTAAAGAAGCAGAGCAATTCGTTAAACATAACATCGATCCATATGCAACTTCCTTTGACAGAAGCGAGATGCTTCCAAGAGAGATGATAGATAAACTTGCGGAGAAGAAGTATTTGTCAGCCAATCTTCCTATCAAATATGGGGGCCTAGAGCTTTCTCCTGTGAATTATGGCAAGTTTACCGAAATAATCGGGAAGTCGTGTTCTGCTGTTCGTACATTAATCACAGTTCACTCCACGCTTGTCGGAGAATCGATATCCAGATGGGGAACAGCGAATCAAAAGGATAAATGGTTGCCGCTAATCAGTGCAGGTAGCGTACTGGGCGCATTCGCGCTATCTGAACCCGACACGGGGTCTGACGCTAAAGGAATCCAAACGACATACCGGCGAACAGCAGATGGGTATATCCTGAATGGCAGGAAGAAGTGGATTTCTTTCGGTGGTATCGCAAATGTCTTTCTTACTATCGCAAAAGACGAATCTAGCGAGAGCATCACGGCATTTCTAGTCGAGCGGGAATCTAAAGGTCTTTGCTCGACCCCAATTTCCGGCATGCTGGCGGGAAGAGCCACGCACCTAGCGGAAATCGAACTAGATCATGTTGAGGTTCCCGCCGGCAATGTGCTGGGGAAGGTGGGAAGCGGGTTTACGTACGTTGTCAATCATGCACTAGACCATGGACGTTATAGCATTGCTTGGGCTGGGGTCGCTATTGCTCAAGCTGCTCTTGAGGAAATGGTGAAATACACGAGAACCCGAAGTCAATTCGGTAAAAAATTATGTGAGTTTGAGTCGGTTCAAACTATTATCTCGAACGCAACGATAGATGTTGAGGCCGCAAGGTCTTATTGTATACGTGCGGGGGAATTGAGAGGCAGTCGTGATCCGGAAGGGATCATGATGACCACTATGGCCAAAATATTTTCCTCCCGTGTAGCAATGAAAGTATGTACAGATGCTGTTCAACTTCATGGAGCCAATGGCCTTCATTCCGATTTCAAGGCAGAGCGATTGTTCAGGGAAGCGAAAGTATTGGAGATTATCGAAGGTAACACGCAAGTTTTGGAGAAGGTAGTGTCCGGAGCTGTTTTATCGAAATACATGTCGTCGTAAGCGAGGTATAACAATGTACAGAAATAAGGCCAAGATCGTAATTGGCATCGTCTTATTATGGTGCGCTCAGATATGGGGAGCCTCCGCAGCGGGAGCGAGCGCAATAGACGATAAGGTCATTCAAGAAATCGATGGGTATATTGTAAAGCTTATGGAGGAATCAGGTATTCCCGGTCTTGCGGTCTCCATTGTGCAGGAAGGACAGGTAGCTTACGATCGAAACTTCGGATATGCGGATGTAAAGAAGAAACTGCCTGTCACCAATCAAACGAGATTTGAGCTAGGTTCGACTACGAAGGCCTTTACCGCTCTTGGAATTTTGAATCTGGAGGACGAAGGCAAATTAAAGTTGACCGATACGGTAGAAGCTTATCTTCCGTGGTTCCATATGGAATTCGAGGGTGAGCGAGAGGCAATCACCATTGGTCAGCTATTGCACCATACATCGGGCATCCCATATAACACGATCGGAGATATCCCTACGGAAGATTCGCCAACCGCCTTGGAAGAAACGGTAAGGAGGTTGGTCGGTACCGAGCTTGTCGAGAAACCGGGGAAGCAATTCGAATATGCGACCATTAATTACGACATACTCGGCTATATCATACAAACCGTATCTGGACAAACCTATCAGGATTATATCCGAGAGCACATTCTCAAGCCACTGGCTTTGAACGGTTCTGTCTTTTACGACGAGTACGACCAAGTACCGAATTTAGCGAAAGGTTACAAACCAGCCTTCTATCGTTATCGGGATTACTCGGCTCCTCTCTACACAGGAAATACGCCAGCAGGATACCTAATTACGACGAAGAATGATATGGTGCGCTGGTTACAAATACAGCTTGGGATCGTTGAAGATATACCCGAGAGGTTAAAGAAACTGGTCGCAAAATCGCAAGTCCCGGATCGATCCGTCTATCCGTCCATGGACGGGAGCTCCTATGCAATGGGGTGGTCCGTCTTTCAAATCGGTAGCGGTGAATTGTCGCATCTAGGGGCTAACCCTAATTACTCGTCGTACTTTGGATTCCGGCCGAATGATGGGATTGCCGTAGTTGTCATGGCGAATGCCAATTCAGACTATACGAATCTGATCGGCCATAATGTGATGAGAATGCTGTTGCATCAGGAAGTAACAAGCCTTAATTCCGATTTCTATAAAAAAATTGATAAGATGTCATCTTCAGTAACGGTTCTCTTTATTGGTATCGGACTATTATCGTTATGGATGTTAGCCAGGTTGATGGTAGAGATTCTTAGAGGTATCCGACGCTTTGTTGGATTATCATTCAAGCGCATCCTATTCATTGTCTCGGGAGCGGCTTTTGTTCTAAGCTTGCTAATTGCGATCTATTTCCTTCCGGATGTCATGTTCTCCGGAATGCCTTGGAAGTTTGTGCTGGTGTGGGGACCGTTGAGTATTCCATCAGCGATTATAGCTATATCGGCGACGGCACTGATTTATTATTTATATCTAGCAGGCTCCATTCTCTTCGTAAAGCAGAATAACAGTTCGCTAGTCAATATCGCTCTAATGAGTGTCATGAGCGGATTCGGCAATGCTTTCTTGATTTTTGTCATCAACCAGCAATTGGTCCAAATGAACGGCGATCAATGGGCCGTGGGGTTAATGTATTACTTCGGAATTGGCTTACTATTGTATGTTGCGGGTCAGCGTCTGCTTAGGAAACGATTGATCGTCATCACGAACGACAATGTGTACCGCAAGAGAATGCAGATCATCGATACGATTCTGCGTGCAAGATATCAGACTGTCGAGAAGTACGGTAGAGATAAGATCATGGCCAGTTTGAATAATGACACGGAAGTCGTAAGCACTTCCATCAACGTGGTTATAGGAGGACTTACAAACCTTGTTACATTGATTTGTTGCCTTGTATATCTCGGTACGTTAAGCTTGCCAGGGCTTCTCATATCTGTTCTATTAATCGGGCTGGCTGTGGGTGCTTATGCCATCGTGTCTCGACAAGCGGAACGTCTATGGGAAGAAACAAGAGATATGCAAAATGCATTCTTCCGGTTTATCAATCATTTGATTTACGGTTTTAAGGAGCTAAGCTTGTCGGCTCGTAAACGCAAGGAGTTTCGAGAAGATATGAACGAAATTAGCAATGCTTACCGGCAGAAGCGTGCACAAGGCGATATCGCCTTTGCTAACGTGTTTGTCCTTGGAGAACTTCTATTTACAATCGTGATCGGCAGCATCGCCTTCTTACTGCCTATGCTATTCAAGGATATATTGAGCGAAACCCTGAGGGGTTTCGTTTTTGTTTTCCTGTATATGACAGGACCCATTAATGGCATTCTTAACTGCATTCCGCAAGCTACCCAAATGAAGATTAGCTGGAAGCGGATAAACGATCTCCTTCATGAAGTATCGAGTATTGCACCCTCCAAGGAAGAGATTACAGCAGTTGATCGAAGGGAAGCACAAAAGATCGATGTGATCGATGTAGCTTTTCATTATGGGGGCGATTCTTCCACATTCGGGATCGGGCCCATCAGCTGCAGCTTCGCGAAAGGACAAATCGTATTCATCACAGGCGGAAACGGAAGCGGGAAAACAACATTCGGTAAGCTGTTGACGGGTTTGTACGAACCTGCCGCTGGGAGCATTCACATTGACGGACATGTTGCGAATCCTGCAGATATTGGCGAGGTGTTCTCTCCGGTGTTTAGCGATTATCACTTGTTCGAGAAGCTATATGGGATTGATACGAAGGGACGCGACTCTGAAGTAGCCCGTTATCTAACCTTGCTGGGGTTGGAAGAGAAGGTTGCCGTTCTGAACAATGAGTTCAGTACAATTGACCTATCCGCGGGGCAACGAAAACGACTAGCTTTGTTCATGAGTTATTTGGACGATCGACCTTTCTTGTTCTTCGACGAGTGGGCTGCAGATCAAGATCCGGAATTCAGAAGGTTCTTTTACACCGAGCTGTTGCCTAATTTGAGAGCAAAAGGGAAGGGCGTAATCGCGATTACGCATGACGATCAATATTACGGCGTTGCTGATAGAGTACTCAAATTTGAGCTAGGAAAGTTACAAGGGACATAAAAATTTATGCATGACTGACGTTCAAGAGAGATGGGGAGGAAATGAATTTTTTTGAAAAAGAATGTTCGTTTTTTGTTTGATATGCCTCTGATGCAATTAAATGGGAGCCAAACATAAATCTCTGATGTGGCCAGAATTATGGATATCAGCGGCTTTGATGGTGCCCTTATGTATTATCAGCACAATACAGCTTTTTGTTACCTTAGGAAATCGATCAGAACTTTCTTATTATTCATTAGGTTTTTTGTCAGGTGAGAGTTTCAATAATTTTTATTACCTTCATTGGGAAAATTAATTTGGAGGAGAAGATGATGAGTACTAATTTGATTGCTCGAGATAACGTGGAAGATATTTTACCACTAACTTCTATACAAAAAGGAATGCTATTTCAACAACTTATGTCACCCGACACCAGCGAATATTTTGTACAGCTTCATATTAAGTTAGAGGGATCAATCTTTTTGGAAACATTCATTAATGCATGGAATCTTATAATAAAAAATAATGAAATGCTTAGGACGTTTTTTAGGTGGGATAAGATCGAGGAACCAATTCAGATTATTCTAAAAGAACATCAGTTGAATTTTATAACTTTTGATTTATCTGGTGAAAACAAAGAAAATCAAGATAAACGATTAAAAGAAATTATTTCTGATGACAAGATGAAAAAATTTAATTTGACTGAGGTTCCATTTCGAATTACATTAATAAAATTAACCGAAAATAACTATTCGTTGCTTATTTCGAATCATCATATTATTTATGATGGTTGGAGTACTGCAATATTAATAGAAGAGTTTTTAAATCACTACTCTTCGATGTTTATGGGAAACGAACCGAATATACGCATTAAATCCAAATTTAGAGAATTTGTCAAAACCGAATATTCCTCAGTTATTGATGATGTTTTTTGGTCAAATTATTTATTAGATATTGAATCTTATCCATTACTTAATGGTTCATGGGATAAACAAAGAGACGAAAAAGATTTTAGAACATACGAAACAATTGGAACTAGAGAACTAAGCCAACAAGTAATAAATAAAGCACGTGAACAGAGGGTCTCACAATCAAGCATATTTTTTTTGGCTTGGGGGATAACACTTCAAAAGTACTTAGACCACAATGATATTGTGTTCGGTATTACGTTATCACAAAGAAATGAAAGTATTCCAGGTATTATGGAAAGTATTGGTTTGTATATCAATACTCTGCCGTTAAGACTTAAGTTTAGTTGTGAAGATATGGTAAACGATCAATTACAAACGGTAAATAATAATGTGACAGAGTTATCGCGACAAAGGAATACATCCTTAGTTGATTTAAACAATTATGTTAATTCGAAAGATGCTTTATTTGATACTCTCGTTGTTGTGGAAAATTACCCGATAAATAAAGCAATGATTAAAAAAAATGAATTTCTAGATATAACAGGATATATGGTAGATGAGCATACCAATTATCCTTTAAGTATGGCCATTACATTGAATGATGTATTTCAGGTGAACTTCACATACGATACATCGCTATATTCAGAAGAGGTAGTTAAGAATTTAGCTACTCACTTTATGACTTGCATAAAAGAACTAGTGAACAGTAATTTTGTAAGCACTAAAATTAGTGATATTTCCATTATTGATGCAGTTGAAGAGAGTTCAATTCTTGATTTAAATAAAAAAACTGTTAGTTATGAGGATTTTAAACCAATACATTACCTTATTGAAGATCAAACTAGTTTGACTCCAAATAATATAGCTGTGAAATTCAAAAATATGGAACTAACATACAAAGAATTGAATGGTAAAGCTAATGATCTCTCCAGAATATTAATAAAAAATGGGGTGACAAATGGTCAGTTTGTTCCGATATATATTGATCACTCATTAGAACTTGTTATTGCAATATTTGCGGTTATGAAAATTGGAGCAGTATTTGTTCCTATTGATACTAAGTGGCCTAAAAATCGAATTTCAGATATCTATAAACAACTCGGTGAAGTAAAAGTGACATTAACTAGCATTGTCGAGGCTGATCAACTGGGGTTACCCACAAAGTTGATAAAAATTTTAACTGATCAGTTGAATATAATTCCTAATAACCCTAGTATTAACGTTCAATTGGATGACCCTATTTATTGTATTTTTACATCCGGTTCTACTGGGAAACCAAAAGGGGTAATCATACCTCATCAAGGGATAACTAATAGATTTTATTGGATGAATGAATACTTCGAAAGCAATACAGTAGTGCCTGTTACACTTCAAACTACTAGATATGTCTACGATAGTGCTGTTTGGCAGCTTTATTGGCCATTAATTTGTGGAGGAAAAACAGTTATATTACCTTCGGACTTTGAGTTTCTTCCAGATAATGTATTAAAAATAATCGATGAGAACGATGTTAACGTAATAGACTTCGTGCCATCAGTATTTAATACGTTTGTAGATAATCTACAGTTTGGCGCAGACTTGAAAAGTCAATTGAAGTCTATTCGCCATATCATTGTAGGTGGTGAAGAAGCGAATATAAGTCCTATAAGAAAAATTATGGAGGAACTACCAACTATTAAATTTACGAATTTATACGGCCCTACTGAAGCTAGTATAGGTTGTGTTTTTTACCAGATAAAAGATAGCGAATTAAACAAGATTCCAATTGGTAAGCCGATTAATAATATGGACGTTTACATTCTAGATGGAAATCAAAAACTTATGCCTATAGGCCAAAAGGGAGAAATATATATATCTGGTGTTGGTCTTGGGATTGGATATGTCAACGATCCAGATAATACTAAAAAGGCTTTCGTCAAAAAAAGTTTTGGATATAGAGGTTTATTATATAAAACAGGTGATCTCGGTAGATGGCTTCCAAATGGAGAACTAGAATATTTGGGGAGGATAGATAATCAAATCAAGAAAAGTGGACATCGCATAGAACTTTCAGAAATTGATTCCGTATTATTAAAATTTAGTGATGCTACAAATATTGTAACAATTGTAACTGAAGATAAACAAATTATTACTTTTTATCATTCAAAAGACAAATCAATAGATTTGAAGAGTATTGCAATTAGAAAATTACCGAGATACATGGTTTCAAATCACTATGTTCATATAGAGAAGTTTCCTTTAACTCTATCAGGAAAAGTTGATAAGAATCAATTATTAACATATTTTCATCAAGAAAATAAAACAAATCAAATAGTTGAGCCAAGTAGTGAATATGAAATTGAGCTAAGTAAAATATGGGGCCGAATATTTAATACCGAAAAAATGATAGGTGTCGATGAGGATTTTTTTGATCTTGGGGGGCATTCATTGTTAATAATGTCACTAAGATCAGAAATATTAAAGAGATTTAATGTATCAATTCTTTTAAGTAGTTTGTTTGATATTTCAACGATTAAAGGGCAGGGAGAAATCATAAAGGAGAAATTAAAGGATAAAACACTTAATACTTCTAATAAACTACAAACAAATACATTGGATCATTATCCATTATCATCTGCACAAAACCGAATGTATATATTGCATCAAATGTATGTAGACAGTACTGTGAATAACATGTCGGGGATAGTTCGATTGTCAAAGAATGTATCACAAGATAGAATTGAATTCGCATTTAATTCATTGATTTCCAGACACGACATTTTACGTACGGCTTTCATGAATGATGAAGGACAAATTATACAAAAAGTTTTTCCAAAAGTGAGTTTCAACTTGGAGTTATTCGACAGTAGGATTCAGCCCTTACGTGACATTTATTTAGAGTTTATAAAACCTTTTGAGTTAGAAAAGCCTTGTCAATTTAGGGCAGCTTTAATATCTACTGATGAAGATCATTCGATATTACTAGTCGATATCCACCATATTATATCAGACGGTATGAGTGTTGAGATTATGATTAAGGAATTAGAATTACTTTATTATAATAGAAGTATACCAGAGCCTAGATATCAGTATTCCGATTTTATAAAATGGCAACAAGAAAAAAACAAAAACCAGGGATTTTTAGAACACGAAAAGTACTGGATTGATACTCTTAATGAAAATATACCAGTACTTCAACTCCCTACAGATTTCCCAAGACCTGCGATAAAAAAAAATATTGGTGATAGGTATGATTGTTGGATTAGTGATACTGAAATCATAAGTAATTTATACTTTCTAAGTAGAAAAACTAATACTACTGTTTTTATTACATTATTAACTGCATTTTATGTATTACTACAAAAGTACAGTGGACAAAACAATTTGATCGTAGGAACGCCAGTTTCTGGGAGGATTAACTCAGAATTTAACGATACTGTAGGACTCTTTATGAATGTAGTACCTTTAAAATGTACTATCGATTCTACTAAAACATTTGAAGAGCTGGCAATTGAAGTAAAAGAATTATTTCTTGGAGCGCTTGAATACCAGGACTATCCTATTGAATCATTGATTAAGAAAGTAATATTAGAACGAGATCTCAGTAGAAATCCTTTATACGACGCAATGTTTAGTTACGAATCGAGTTTGGAATCTGAAAAATCAGATATTTTTGGGGATTACACTTATATTAATAAAAGTACCTCGAAACTGGATCTAACTTTATTGGTTGAGGAGAAGAAGGACGGACTATTATTTTCAATTGAGTATGATACTACTCTTTTTAAGGAGAAAACAATCACCCGGATGATGGGCCATTATTTGACTATTATTGATCAAATTATAGCAAATTCTAAAATTAATCTGGAAGATATTGCGATTGTAACGGAACAAGAAAGGTATGAGTTGTTGTTTGGCTTTAATTCTGAAAAGAGAATCTCGCAACCATTCCATTCTATTGTTTCTTTAATTGAAAAATATGCAAAATCTAGATTAAATGACAAAGCAATTTATTTTGGTAGTGAATATTACACTTATAAAGAGATTCTTGAAAGTGTAAATAAAATCTCTGCTGCTTTGAAGGAAAAAGGTATATCAAAAGGTGATGTTGTAGCCTTGCTTTTGAATAGATCACTTGAATTGATTCCTTTAATTCTTGCATTATTAAAAGTCGGCGCAGCATATCTGCCAATTGATAATAATACACCAAAAGAAAGAATTAGATATATGTTGGAAGATTCTAAGGCAACTCTACTAATTACAGATCAAAAAGATTCTTACAATATTACAATAGTTTCTCTTTCTGAGTTAAGTAACTCATCGACAAGCCAGGGAAATGGTTTGGATTTAGTTTATAATTATCCAGGTGACTTAGCCTATTTAATCTACACTTCAGGTTCTACCGGTAAACCTAAGGGAGTTGAAATAGAGCATAGATCTCTTACAAATCTAATATATGCAATAAACGAGAAAATACCGTTTGAAAGAAGGAATAAGATAATATGTTTGACAACTGTTTCATTTGATATTTTTGTATTGGAGACTCTTATTCCGTTAGCTAATGGGATGCAAGTTATTTTGGCAAACGAGAATGATATCAATGATCCCAAAAGAACAGTTTCTTTAATGGAAAATCATAGCGTAGATTCAATTCAATCCACACCTTCTAGAATGGGGATTTTAATTAAACAAATGAACCGTAAGGTACTGGATAACTTGAAGATCGTATTAATCGGGGGTGAACAATTCCCGTTAAATTTACTTACGGAGTTAAAAGAAAAGACAAATGCAAGGATTTTTAATATGTATGGTCCAACAGAAACAACCGTATGGTCTACGGTAGGGGAACTAACAGATTCAACTAATATTCATATTGGGAAACCAATTTCTAATACCCAAATATTTATACTAGACCATAAGAAGAGACCTCTACCTGTTGGGGTTATTGGAGAGTTGTATATCGGCGGAGATGGAATCGCAAGAGGGTACACAAATAAAAAATTAACTGATGATAGATTTGTAGATGATCCATTTTTCAATAATAAAATGTATCAGACAGGGGATTTAGCTAGATGGATGCCAGATGGCACTATTGAATTATTTGGTCGAATAGATCATCAGGTTAAGGTTAGGGGATACAGAATTGAATTAGAAGAGGTTGAAAGAGTAATTGCAAGCTATAATCCATCTTTAGAAACAGCTGTAGTGAAGAAGAAAGGAAATAGTAAGGAAGATGTATTGTGTGCATATTTTCGTAGTGATATCAATTTAACTACGGAGGAGTTAATGAACTATTGCCAACACTATCTTCCTTATTATATGATACCCAATTATTTTATTAGATTGGATCATATTCCGCTTAATGTTAATGGGAAAATCGATAGGAAGTTATTGAGTGAAATAGAGTTATCGGAGCGAGAAGAGATATCTTCAATAGAACCTCAAAATGAAATTCAAAAGAACTTAATAGATTTATGGAAAAAAGCGATGTCCATTGACTATGAGATAAATATAAATACAGATTTCTTTGTAATTGGTGGACATTCCCTTAGCTTAATAACGTTGTCCCATTATATTACCGAAACATATGATGTTGAAATCCCAATTGTTGATCTATTTCGTTATTCTACAATAGAGCAACAAGCCTCATTAATTGAAAGATCAAAGCAAAATGTAAACTATATGGTTGAACCTGTAAGAAAGAAAGAAGCGTATCCATTAACAGCTGAACAAAGTCGTATGTTTATTTTAAGTAATATAAACGAAAATGATACTAGCTATAATGTTCCTGTTAATTTACATTTTACTGGGGATTTAGACGTTGACAAACTAGTTTCAACTATTCAAGAGATCGTAAATCGTCATGATTCTTTAAGAACATATATTGATTACGTGGATGGCCAATTTCTTCAGAAAGTTATAGAAAATATGGAAATAACTATTGAGCGTATTGGTGCCAGTGAAGAGGAAGTTCATAAAATTATTAAGAACTTTGTTAGACCTTTCGATGTAACAAAGCCTCCATTAATTCGAGCATGTTTAATAGAAATAAATCACGAAAGCTATATACTGGTAATGGATATGCACCATATAATAACAGATGGTACTTCAATCTCTATATTGGCGGAGGAATTTTATAATCTATACAATGGAGAGGAGTTAAAGGAATTAACTCTCCAATATAAGGATTACGCAGTATGGCAGCAAGATGAAAGGAATAAATTAGCCTTTTTAAAAGCGGAGACATATTGGACTAAGCATATCAGTAATAGAAATTCAAAAAAAGTTAGCCTTCCAGCTGATATTATTGAAGTTCATAATGAAGATGACAACCTAGGTAAAGTGCTACAAACATCACTCAGTCCAGTTTTGGTATCAAAAATCAGGGGAATTGCTCAAAACAGTAAAACAACAATAAATGCTATCATGCTCACCGCATATAAAATATTACTACATGGATACACAAAAGAAAAAGATATCGTAATCGGAGTTCCGCTATCATGTAGAGAAAATGGATTGGATAGGGTAGTTGGAAATTTTGTGAATACTATGCCATTTCGAACTGAACTTAATCCAACTAATACTGCTTCTGAGTTATTAAATCAGGTCTCGAAAACAATGTTGGAGGCAATCACGAATCGTAATTACCAATTAGATTGGTTGATAGCAAAACTAAATCTTCAAGGTAACTACCAAAGTAATCCGCTATTCGATACCGTTTTTATTTATCAATATAGAAAAGAACTATTGAAATTAGCAGATTTAGAAGTTGAATTATGTCCATGGAGGGAACTACAAGTACAATTCGATATTCAATTTGCCATTGAGGAATCGCTAGAGTCGATAATATTATCAATAGAATATAGTACTAGCAAATACTCAAAGGACGCTATCCATAAATTTGCTGAAAATTATATTGATATATTGCAACAAATAACTATTGATCCTGATCAAATGGTAAACAATATAGTTTGTCACTTTAATATCTGACCGAACCAGATCTCTCTGGGAAATAGAAGCGAAAGAATGAATAAAGCAAATTGATCGTTATACCCGACGTTGTGGTCGGAAGCTAAGGAGGTGGAGCCAATATACTTGGCAAAGCCTCTATTTTTATTACCGATCAAACTTGATACAGGAAAGAAATTGATTCTCTTCAGAAGCAACAAGTTTACCGCTATTGCTTTTTGATGTTTTTTGCGAATCAAACTTAAATCTATAGCTCAATATACAAATAAGCGAGTTTCAATTGGGAGGGATGCATATGGAAATACAAGTAAATGACCTCAATGCCTATCATTATTTTGATGAACAATATGGACCGTTAGCTAGTTTATGTTCTCTGCCAGAAGATCAAGCAATAAAAATAGAACATAAAGGATTAACTACTGAGTCCGATCGAATCCGTTACTTAAAGGAAAGGAAAATTTGTGAAAATATCATGTTTCGAAGCTTGGTTAAAAAAGGCGGAAAACCTGAAATAAATTATGCCTTATATTTTACTATCGGCGAGCAGAGGGTTGTTGGTGATTTATATTCAACGCATATGGTTATCCCAGTTAGAGATTTTGATCCGAAAACAATCAGCTTTACTTACACAGATTCATTCCACACATATAGCCGAATTGACAATCATCCAACCAGAAGAAAATTATACACAATTGAGGAGATCAATCATGTTATTAGCAACTATGGATTCCACTCGAATTTAAATGGGGAGGGGAGCTTATATAAATTTATTGAAATGCAAGTCTGGAGTTTACAAGCTATGAAAAATGCCATGAAAAAGAATAAATATATATAAGTAAATGAAAATTAGTCAGGAGACGGTTAGATGATAATATTGGGTTTAACAGGTAACCTAAATAAAATATTTGAACAGACAAATGAAGTTCCATACGATACAGATTGTGATGCGGCGGCTGTATTAATAATTAACGGAAAAGTCGTGACCGCTATTGAGGAAGAAAGATTAAACAGAATTAAACATTCTCCGAAAGCACCTTTATTGGCTATAAAAGCTTGTTTGAATATGAATAACATTCGAATGTCTGATGTGGACCGAATTGCCATTTTCGGTAATGAGGATATTCAAGATAATAAATACCGAACCCAGTTTCTTTATAATAATTACCAAGGAGACAGGAGGGTTACGAATATTCGTTCTGCTTTATGTGATTTATTGGAAGAGGAGTTTCAGGAGAAAGTGGATCCTAGGAAATTTATTTTTGTTTCGCACCATATTGCACATGCTTATAGTGCTTTTATAGCATCAGGATTTCAAAAATCACTTGTTTTATCGATTGATGGTGCTGGGGATGGAATATCAGGATTAATTTTAAATGGTGAAAATGGAAAAATGGAAATCATTCGAACTATTGAATCTTCCGACTCACTTGGTTTCTTTTATATGAAAGTTGTCAGATTTTTAGGATATAGCATAGGCGATGAATATAAGATAATGGGTCTGGCACCTTATGGTGATCCAAGTGTATATAGAAAAATATTTAGAAAGCTTTACAAATTAGGTGAAAATGGAACGTTTACTTTGTCTCACGACAAGCTGGATGTATTGTTCTATATGCTCAGTCCTAGACTCAAAGGAGAACCAATAGAGCAATCACATAAGGATTTAGCCGCTGCAGTGCAAGAAACTTTGGAAATAATAGTGATGCATATACTAGATTATTATAAAGAACTGACAGGTCATAATAATCTATCCATGGCTGGCGGGGTCGCTCACAATTGTTCAATGACTGGTAAAATACTTTACAGTAATCTTTTTGACGATATTTATATTCAGCCAGCATCACATGACGCAGGCAATGCGCTAGGCGCAGCATATTATGTTTTGTTAAATGAAGAGCCTGAAGTATCTTATAGCAGATTGAATGATGTTTATCTAGGAGAAGATATTGGAGATGATAAACAGATTGAGCAAGAACTTCAACTATGGAAAGAATTTATTGATATTTCAAAGCCCGAAAACATTGTAGAAGAATGTAGCCAATTACTTGCGGATGGGAATGTAATTGGTTGGGTACAGGGTCGTTCTGAATTTGGTCCCAGAGCTTTAGGTAACAGAAGTATTTTAGCAGATCCCAGACCGTCAGAGAATAAGAATATCATTAATAGAATGATTAAAACGAGGGAGGATTATAGACCGTTCGCACCTGCTATTTTAGAAGAATCTGCTCGGGAATATTTTGAGATCCCAGAACAGTATGGAGCGAATATGTTTTCTTTTATGAATATGGTTCTAAAGGTAAGAAGAGAAAAACAAAAATCATTAGGTGCGGTAACACATGTGGATGGGTCAGCAAGAGTACAAACCGTATCCTCAACCACTAATCGACTGTTCTACAATTTAATTGCTTCATTTGAAAAGAAAACGGGAGTTCCTGTTCTGTTAAACACCTCCTTTAATAATAACTATGAGCCAATCGTAGATTCTATAAACGATTCTGTGGTTTGTTTCCTAACGACACAATTAAATTACTTATGCATTGGAAACTTCCTTATCAGAAAACGACCATTAAAGTCTGAGGCAGTTATGAAGTTAATTCCCGTTTTACCCCAGTATGTGTCACTTAATAAGAGAAAAAAGACCAGTAATGATGGTGTTCAAATGGATTATGTTTATGAAATAAGTTTTTGTTATTTTTTTGGTCAAACCGTATCTATTTCGAAAAAAGTTTACGATTTTTTAATAGAAGTCGATCACTCCAAATCGGTGGGAGAAATTATCCAAAACCAATCACTCTTCAATATAGATGAACGGATTAAAATAGAAGACATAGTGGATTTATGGACAAGACGCTTGCTAAAGCTAACTGTAAAAAAATGAATTTTTGAGGATTTTAATCTTAAGGAGGAAAATTTATGCGTGAGAATATCTAATCATCAAAAAACAACAAGAAATGCTTGAGGGATGATATATTCTGATCTTGAAGACTTCCTTCTTTACTAAATGTTTTATTTTAATTCATAAATGTGAATTAAATATTTAAACTTTTTTACCATACAATATTAGGAAAGCGGGTTATGTCCAATGAATGTAACTACAATCGTAGAAAACGCTATCAGAAAAGTATTAGAAGTTCCAGAGAATCATCCACTTAACGAAGGGCTGTTAGAAAACGGCATCAACTCCCTACGATTCATACAACTAGTTATAGAGTTAGAACTTCAATTAGATATTGAATTTTCTGACGAATATTTAAGCGAAGATAACTTATCAACCATTACTATTGAGGAGTTTTCAAATTATATTATTGATAATTTTGGTATATCTAATCAAGGGTGAGCATCATCCTCCTGCATATAATGATTAAGGAATTCGGGAATGAAATTAACTATGAACCGGGCCTCATTGCGTTAGCAGTTTAATGATACAACTATAAATGGAGTCGACTCGGTTTCGTGCTCGATTACTAAGGAGGAGGGGACTAATTGGAACCCGAATTGGAAGAATTAAAAAATAAGAAATTATATGAAATTTATCAACAATATAGTGGCAGAGTTGACGAAAAGCTTTTTGTTAATCCTTTTGGTATACATGGTGTATTACATTCAAAGCGAGTTTTATTAATTAATTTATTAATTTCTAATCGTTTGGCGGTTTCGAGGGAAGATACTTTATTGTTGGCTGAGGCATCCGCATATCATGACATTGGTAGAAGACAGGATGGAGCATGTACGGTTCACGGCTTGTTGAGCTTTCGAAAGGCCAAAAGACTCGGTTTAATTAGGTTAGAGAGTGTAGAGGACTTAAATATATTGAAATTTATAATTGAAAATCACTGTATAGATGATACATCGGCATTGAAACAAATTAATTCATATAATATAGAAAATAAAGAGAGAGCAATTTTCTTGTTTAACATTTTTAAAGATTCCGATAACCTTGACCGAGTTAGGCTTGGTGATTTGGATGTCTCATATTTACGAAATGAGACATCCAAGGAGATGGTGCCCTTAGCGCTATATCTTTATAAATCAGGTAATAGCTTAGATAAAGTCTGGACGTGTTGATAAGTGAAATTTTATTGCGTGTTAATATCACATAAATATTTCTGATTATTTACAGTAATTTCAAAATTAAAGCAAGGGAGTTTTGATAAATGATTACATCGTATCTAAACATCAATTCCTATTTCGATTATCAGTTGCTTGAGCAATCTACGAAAAAGTCTTTAACAAGGGAAGAAATTATTCAATTAATTCCGCCTTCTCTTGCCGAGCTTGAATTGTCAAAGGAAAAGCATATTCCGATTCCGGAAGAAGTGTTGAATGTATACGCTCAGTACCGTTCGACACCATTGTTCCGGGCGGTTGCTTTCGAACAAGCGATCGGCACCGATTGCGAAATTTACATCAAAGACGAAGGAAAAACGCATTCGGGAAACCACAAAGCGAACAGTGCCTATCTAATCGCTTATATGTGCAAGAGAGACGGAATTAAGACAATCACAACGGAAACGACAGGCAACTGGGGCACCGCGTTGGCTAAGGCAGCGAACCATTTTGGAATCGAAGTATTATGCTTCATCGACGAGGAAAGCAATCGTTTGCGCCCCGACAGAGTCAAGATTATGGAGGACGCAGGTGCCAAGACGATCGTTGTACCTTTAGACGAGGAACATCAGGATTTGCTGACCTTGTCGGCGGATGCCGCCATCACGTATACCAAAACGTTAAGTAATTCGGCTTATATCTTTGGAAGCGTCTATGGATACTTCGTCATTCCACAGACCATTATCGGACTTGAAGCGAAGGAACAATTAAAGCAAATTGACCGTTATCCCGACATTGTAGTGGGAAGTTGCGGAGGGGGTGCCAATATTCTTGGCACCGCCTCCGTTTTTATTGCCGATAAACTTGACGGCGGAAAAGAAGTGGAAATTTTCTCGGCCGAAGCCACAAGTTGCCCGATCCTGACGGAAGGAAAATGGGGACACTATTCCATCGACAGCCAGAGCTACTACCCGCTAATCCATACGTATGGATTGGACGGCTTGCTGAATGACGGCAAGTATATCGGCGGTTTAGGTTCTACGATCGTTGCTCCTGCCGTGTCATATTTTCATAGTCAGAATATAATCCAGGCCAAAACGTTCACGTCGGAGGAAGCCAAACAGGCAGCTTCGCTATTCTATCAATCAGAACAAAAGCTGGTCGCTCTTGAAACGGGATATCAACTGGCTGGCGTCATTCATAAAGCCAAAACGAACAGCAACAAAGTCATTTTGGTGAATATTAGCTCAGGCGAGAATGACAGGAAAATATACTTTTCGTAATCCAAGCGATCGAGCGGGAAGAGGTAGACTAGACCATGAATAATTCTGTCGAAAATAAGGAAAAGGAAAAACGCTTGCAGAGAGAGTTCCCGCGTGTACAATTCCCTTACGACAATCGAGTGGATCCATCTCGCGTAGATGGCTCTTCTCGTAAGATAATTGAGCTCGAGGTGCCAGAAGTCGTGTCATCCAAAGTAGCATCGATCAGCAACCATTCCGATACGCGCATGCATATTGTCATAATGGCAGGTGTTCTATCGGTCCTTCAACGATATGCCGGCGTTCCTGAAGTGGCCGTTGGTTCGCCCGTATACAAACAAGTTGGCGGAGATGAGCATGTCCCAGGCTTTTTCCCGATCTCATGCAGGATTGACGACAAGGTATGCTTCAGGGAGCTCGTTCTTTCCGTCAATCAAACCGTGAGGAAGGCGCTTGACCACCCGGAACTAACTTGGACACCCGAGAGCGGGCCAGCGCCTGATATTGGCGTTATTGTTCAAATGGATGGCATACATCGCAGTATCGGGCATTCGTCCGCATACTCGGATATGACCTTTACTATCCAAAGGGAGGAAGGCAACTTATCGCTTAAGATCGATTTCGACGCGACACGATACGAAGATTCAGGAGTATCTTCAATCGGACAGCATGTGGTTCAGCTACTTGCTAGCGCGCTCTTCCAGTCCGACCAGCCGATCGACGAGATAGATATCTTGCTAGAAGCCGAACGTGCGAAAATATTGGATGAGTACAATCGTACAGAGAAACCTTGGCCCCACTGGAAGACATTGCACGGCCTTGTGCTCGAACAAGTACAGTGTAATCCCGATCGCATTGCGTTAGTGCATGATGAGGAAACGCTGACCTATCGCGAACTAAACGACAGAGCCGATAAAGTTGCACAATTCTTGAGCAAGCAAGGCGTTGTCAATGAAACGGTCGTAGCGATTATGATCAAACGTTCGATCGAGATGATTGTCGGCATATTGGGCATTCTCAAAAGCGGCGGAGCTTATTTGCCTATTGGGCCCAATACGCCGGTGAACAGGGCAACCATGATGCTCGAGGAGTGCGCGGCTTCGCTAGTCCTTACGAATACTGCTACGTTGACAGGTTCGAAGTCTTTACAGAACCTGCGAACTAGCAATGTAGCAGAAGTGTACGAAGTGGATCGGATCGTGGAAAACATCGATAACAACCTGCATGCGGACGTCAAAGTGGCCTCCAGTGACCTTGCCTATATTATGTTCACATCCGGGTCTACCGGTAAGCCGAAGGGCGTCATGCTTGAGCATCGCAACGCCGTGAATACGATCGATTGGTTCGTTACGATTACCGGGTTAAATGAGAATAGCCGTACCTTATTAACCTACAACTATACGAGCGACCCTAGCGTAGAAGATATTTTCGCCCCGCTATCAGTAGGAGCTACCTTATATATTACGGATGAATACTTAACGATTGATCACATTCGTTTTCGTGAATTCGTCCAACGACACGGGATTCACATCTTAAACTTCGTTCCGAGAATGATTCGAGAGCTCTTATCTGGTGCACCGAAGTTGGATAGTCTGGGGATCGTTCTGTCTGGCGGTGAGGAATTGGAGGATTCCCTAAAAGACGAGTTGCTCCAGTTGGGATATACCGTATACAACAATTATGGACCGACTGAGGCAGCCATTGACTGTTTATCGGAACGTTGCGGGCGGCAAAAGGTAACCCTTGGCGGTCCTATTCAGAATATGAAGTGCTTTATCATGAATCCGGCCCATCGACTTGTGCCGTTCGGAGGCATCGGCGAACTGGTTATCTCTGGAGTTGGTTTGGCAAGGGGCTATATCAATCAAAAGGAATTGACCGACAAGAAATTTATTGATAATCCGTTGCTTCCAGGCGACAGGATGTATCTAACGGGGGATATGGCAAGATGGTCGCGGACCGGCGCTATCGAATTTCTTGGAAGAAGCGATTCGCAAGTCAAAATCCGGGGGTATCGAGTCGAGCTGGGAGAGATCGAGGCTTCGCTGCTGTCGCATCCCCGTATTGTCGATGCAGTTGTACTTGCCAGACCGGATATGAGAGAAGATGACCTGGTTATATGCGCATATGTGGTTGTCAAACCTGGCTATCGAGAAACTGACGCTCGACAGCATCTTACGGAACAGCTCCCTGCGTATATGGTGCCAGAGCACATTGTGGAAATGGACAGAATACCATTGAATGCTGTGGGAAAAGTCGATAAGCTGTTGCTTCCTAAACTTGCCCCCGAACGAAATTCTGAAGCGGAAGTAGCGCAGGATGGCATGGACATGGAAGGAAGAGAAACACATCAACAGGGCAACGCAGAGCAGGTTTTGGCGGGGCTATGGAAGGAGCTGCTCGGAATCGATGCTGTTTCCCGCTCAAGCAACTTCTTTGACTTGGGTGGCACTTCGATGGATATGATTCGGTTGAATAGAATGATTCAAGAGCGAATGGGACTCCATATTCCAGTCGTCACCTTATTCAGATTTCCGACAATTGCCGCGCTTGCCAATCATATCGAAGAAAAGGAGGTCCACAAGTGAATTCATCCGAGACCAATCGGGCGGAGAAAGACCATGCGATTGCCGTAATTGGGATGGCCGGAAGATTCCCTGGCGCCGATAACATAGAGCAATTCTGGACCAATCTCGAAAACGGCGCGGAATCCATCACCTTTTTCTCCAAAGATGAGCTTGCTGAGCATGGCATCGAACCCGAGCTTTTAAATCAAGAAAATTATGTAAGAGCCACTGGGGTCTTAGAAAATGCTGAATATTTCGATGCGGGCTTCTTCGGTTATTCCGCTAGAGATGCGGAGACAATGGATCCTCAGATCCGTTTGTTCATGGAGTGCGCTTGGGAAGCATTCGAAAATGCAGGGTATACGCCGGATGACTATGAGGGACGCATCGGGCTATACGCAGGAGCTTCATCTAATGTGCTCTGGGAGTACTTGTCAAACATGGCTGACACGGATGATAATGTTCGCTTCGAGGCAGGACAAATCAATGATAAAGATTACCTCAACTCGAACGTATCTTATAAATTGAACCTGAAGGGACCGAGTGTTTCCGTATTCACGGCATGCTCTACTAGTCTTGTTGCCATCCACATTGCATGCAAGGATATTATTGAGGGACGCTGCGAAATGGCGCTAGCGGGAAGCTCATCTGTATCTCTTCCCCAAGAAAAAGGTTATTTGCATCAAGAAGGCGGTATTTCTTCGGCAGATGGGCATTGCAGAGCGTTCGACGAACAGGCGAGCGGCACATTACTCGGGAACGGTCTGGGCTGCGTAATCCTAAAAAAACTTTCCGACGCGGTCGCCGACCGTGATCATATTTATGCCGTTATTCGCGGGTCAGCGATGAATAATGACGGCGCAATGAAAGCGGGATTCTCTGCGCCAAGCGTTGATGGTCAAGTTGAGGTGATCAGAGCCGCGTATGAAGATGCCGGGGTATCGCCGGAATCGGTGAACTACGTCGAGACACACGGCACCGCTACCCGCCTGGGGGACCCAATTGAAGTGGAAGCGCTTCGTCTAGCTTTTGCGACGGATCAACGGAACTATTGCGGGATTGGATCGGTTAAGACCAATATCGGCCATTTGGACAGTGCCGCGGGCATTGCGAGTTTTGTGAAGACTTCTATGGCACTGAAGCATGGAAAAATTCCGCCCAGCCTGCACTACAGTAATCCGAATCCCTATCTTGATCTGGATAATAGTCCCTTCTATGTCGTGAGTGAGCTAACGGATTGGAATTCCGAAGGTCCTAGGCGTGCGGGGGTATCGTCACTCGGCATCGGAGGGACTAATGTTCATATCGTCATGGAAGAAGCGCCACCGCTTCCGGTCCGGCCTACTTCAGATAACGCCAAGCTCTTCGTCTTGTCTGCGAGAAGCGAAGTAGCGTTAGATCAGATGAAATCTAACTTTAAATCGTATCTGGAGCACAACCCGGCAATCAACTTAGACGATGCGGCCTATACGCTTCAAACGGGTCGTAAAAAGTTTCCATATCGGATGTCATTTGTATGCAGCAGCCGTGAAGAAGCGTTGGATTGTTTAGAAGCTGACCCGTTGAAAAGGACAAGAAGAATGCATTCTGAGGTTGAACAAGCCAAACTTGTGTTCATGTTCCCGGGACAAGGGGCGCAGTACATCAATATGGGTTTGGGACTGTATAAGAACGAAGCGGTGTTCAGAGATGAGCTCGATCAATGCTTCCAGATCCTACGAAACATAACGGGTACCGATTACAAGGAGATACTGTATCCTGCGGAAAACAAGCAATTGGAAGATCAAGGATTGGAGAATACATCATTGGCTCAGCCGCTCATCTTCAGCTTCGAATATGCATTGACCAAGCTGTTGATTCATTGGGGAATGGACCCGCATGCCATGATCGGATATAGTTTCGGCGAATACGTGGCTGCATGCATTGCCGGAGTATTCACGCTTGAAGATGCGCTGGGAATCACGGTGTTTCGCGGCAAGCTGATGCATGAGATGCCGGCAGGAGCCATGCTCAGTGTTCCACTGCCGGAGGATCAGGTGCTAGCGTCCTTGACTGAAGAAGTATCCTTGGCGGTCGTTAATGGACAGTCTTGCATCGTATCGGGAACGGTTGAAGCGATATCGGCTTACGAGTCAAAGATGAAAGCGATGAAATTGCTGTGCACACGGTTGCCAGTAACGCATGCAAGTCATTGCAGACTTACAGAAGGGATCGTTGACAGGTTTCATCAGTACATGCGAAGCGTGAAGTTATCCAAACCGAGCGTTGCATATATCTCAAGCATCACAGGTGGTTGGATTAATCCCGATCAGGCTATGGATCCGAATTATTGGGTCAGTCACCTGCAGGATACCGTTCGGTTTGCAAAGGGGATTGAGACATTGGCAAAGATCCCCAATTGTCTTTTCGTCGAAGTAGGTCCTGGGCAAGATCTTAGCGCCCTCACTAGAAGGTTTGTTGCCGAACAGCATGCCCGGCAGATTGTACCGCTTGTTCGCCCTAAGGTGAATTCGGTTCCGGACATTCAATATATCTTGAATAATTTGGGCTGGCTTTGGATCAATGGAGCATCAATTCGGTGGGATAACTTATATAGTTCTCAGGAACGGTATAAGGTGCATTTACCCGCGTACCCGTTTGAAAGACAACGATACTGGAAGTTAATGGACCTATATAAGAAGGGTGCAATCGGCCAGCAACCTGTACGCAGAGCAACCAAGGTTAACTTGACCGATTGGTTTTATACACCTTCCTGGAAATATGCGAAGCCCATAGGAGGACTGCGTCAAGCCGAAAAGATTCCTTGGTATGTGTTCTGCGACGGTTTTGGTCTAGGAGAGGCCATCGTGGAGTCGCTTCGTTCTCAAGGAATCGACGTCACCGCGATTTACCAAGGGTCGGCGTTTCAGGAGAAAAGCAACCAAACGATTGTGATGCAGCCTGAGATCGAAGAACATAATGCAAGGTTAGTGCGCATCATGGAATCCGCTAACTCCATAAATATCATTCATCTCTGGGGATTAACGGATGAAGCGGATTTTGAACAAATTCAAATCAGCGGGTTATACAGTCTCGTAAATTTGGCCAAAGCGCTTGGAGCATCCCGCATCCAGGGAGCAATCCGGATTCAGACGGTAGGCGACTCCGTATTTGAAATCGATGGAACCGAGACCATGGTGCCTGCCAAAGCAACGGTGACGGCGGTTAGTAAAGTCATTCCGCAGGAGAATGCGAACATCGCCTGCCAATATGTCGATATTGTGAAGCCGCAGGATAATGAGATGATTCGCGACCTTGCAGGGGATCTGATCAACGAGTTCCAATTGAATCGCTTGGAGCCTACGGTAGCCTATCGCAAGAGAAAGAGATTGGTACAAGATTTCCAAGCTCATCAGTTGACGCCGTTGCCCTCCGAAGGCCAAGAACAATATAAAGATAAGTCCTTCTACATCTCAGGCGGATTAGGCAATATCGGTTACACTGTTGCCGAACACCTAGCGGGAATAGGCGCAACGCATCTCGTCCTTTCAGGGCGGACCGAAATTCCGGGCCGGGGAGAATGGGGTAGCTGGTTATCCACTCATGGTCCGGACGATCACATTAGTAGGAAGATTGACAAGTTGAAGCGACTGGAAGCATTGGGTGCGAATGTACACTATATCCAAGCGGATGTGGCCGATGCCACCCTACTAAAGGCAGAAATTGGGGAATTTGAGCGTCTGTATGGCCCGGTCCATGGCGTAATCTATTCGGCAGGCGTCACAGAAGGGGATTCCTTAGCATTAATTAGCTCGATTCAAAAGACTCACTTTGAAACGCAGTTTCACTCTAAAGTGAAGGGATTGACGGTTCTTGAGGAGATTTTCAAGAACCAGAAGCTAGACTTCTGTATCATCTTCTCGTCCCTTGCTTCCATTCTAGGAGGGATCGGATTCAGCGCATACGCTGCTGCTAACGCTTACGTAGACCATTTTGTGTCCTGCCACAACCAAAAAATGCTTAACCGTTGGGTTAGCATCGATTGGGATGCTTGGCCCTCCGAGAAAGGGAAAGCATCCGGTATTCGGACAACCTTGGACCAGTATACGATGACCTATCAAGAGGGAATAGAGGCGATGTTCCGCATTATTGACCATGCGGTGATGGACCAGGTCGTCGTATCGACAGGTTCTCTTACGACACGGATTGAACAGTGGGTGAGCCAAGCAGGCGAAGAAAATGCGGATCTCGCGGATTCGGCTGATCGCTCATACGATTCCCGACCCAACTTGTCCTCGGATTATGTTGGATCGCGCAACGCCTCGGAAGAAGAATTGGTTTCCGTTTGGGAGCAGTTTTTTGGTGTAAAACCGATTGGCATTCACGATGATTTCTTCGAGCTGGGCGGCGATTCTCTTAAAGGCATAAATCTCCTTGGGAAAATCCATAAGCGAATGGGAGTGCGCCTACCTATCGCCGAAGCATTCAAGCATCCAACGATCGAAGGCTTTGCCCGATTTATCATGAATGGGGAGAAAGACGACTTTATATGCTTGCCAACCGCGCCGGAGCGATCTTATTATCAGCTCTCGGCGGGACAGAAACAAATATATTACATGGACGTGATGGCGCCGAATGCGTTGCGGTACAATATGCCGGCCTGCGTCGAAATCGATGGCAGCGTAAGCAAAGAGCAAGTCGAAATCGCATTTTGTGCTCTAGTGGACCGGCACGAAATGCTGCGAGCTACCATTCAAACGGTTGACGGAACTCCGGTGCAAGTCATTCCCGATCGCCATGAATCTTTCGCTATCGAGTATAGCGTGGTCAAGGGCGAGGAGTTGGAGGAAAAGAAGCGCCAATTTGTTCGTGAGTTTGATCTTGGAAGCGGTCCGCTCATCAGGGTAGCTTTGTGGAAAGTTCACGATCAACACCATATTTTAATGTTGGACACGCATCACATTGCATGTGACGGAGTATCCACAGGCATACTCATTGACGAATTTACCCGATTGTATCGAGGCGAATCCTTGCCGCCCGTTCGTACGCGATACCGCGATTACGTGGAATGGCAGCAGGAGCGAATTGCATCGGGCGTCTTAGCCGATCAGGAACGGTATTGGCTGAATCAATTCTCGGGTGAGATTCCTTCGCTTGACCTTGCGGCGGACGGTAAGAGGGGGAGCTCCAGCTCGTACCTGGGAGATAAGGTGTACGCGAGAGTTGACAAAGCAAGCACGGCCGAAATTATGCGGTTGTGCAAGGAACAGAATGTTACCTTATATATGCTGTTGAATGCGGTATTAGGGACGTTGCTGTACCGGTACACGCAACAGGAAGATATGGTCATCGGCTCTGCGGTTGCAGGACGAACGCACGAAGACTTCCAGGAAGTGATCGGCATGTTCGTGAACACGATTGCGATGCGTCACCGCCCAGAGGGGGATTTGCCTTTTGCGAGTTATTTGCAGAATGTAAAGTCGACTGTCATGGAGGCATTCGAGAACCAGGAGTATCCATTTGACCGGCTTGTGGAGAAGTTGTCATTGCATAGGGAGAACGGCCGGAATCCGCTGTTTGATATCATGTTTATTCTGCAAAATATGAACATCGGAGCAATCGAATTAGACGATGTCGTTGTTAAACAAAGCGACCAAACCGTTCTGGCTTCCAAATTCGATCTCACCTTGTATGCCGTAGAGAAAGATAAGGAAGAGATTGAATTTATATTCGAATATAGAACGGATCTATATTCGAATGAATATGTAGAACGTCTCGCTCGCCATTATATCAATATCCTGCTCGATGTCATTCGCAGGCCCACCGTGGAACTCGGGCTAGTTCAAATGTTAGACGAATCCGAGTTGAAACACATTCGGCATCTATTAAGCGGAGATGACCGTAAGCTGGATGAATCGTCGGTACTGGAACAATTCGAGAAGCTTGCGACCGCATATCCGCATCAAGTCGCAGTCTTATGCGATGGTTGCGAATTCAGCTATTCGGAATTGAATGCTAGAGCTAATCGGGTTGCAGCCTATATGCAGCATTCGGCAGTGGAGAGCAGTCCGTTCATAGCGATCATGGTAGAACCATCAATTCATATGATTGCTGGCATTCTTGGGATACTCAAGCTAGGGAAAGCTTTTGTTCCAATCGATCCGAAGTATCCGGCTGACCGCGTACGGCATATTCTTCGCGACAGCTGTGCAGGACTGATATTGACCCAAACCCATCTGATGGATCTTTGTGAAGAAGAGAATACGTTTGCCATTGATCTCGACGCATTGAATTGGGATTTGGAAGGCGAAATCACTCTTCGGATCGAACGGAAAAATGACAATGCCGCTTACATGGTCTACACATCTGGCTCGACCGGTGTTCCCAAAGGCGTTGTGGTAGGTCATCAAGCACTTTCGAATTTATGCGGATGGCACCAAGAACAGTTTCGCATCGGGGGAGAAGATCGCGCTCTGAAGTATGCAGGATTAGGCTTTGATGCAACGGTGTGGGAAATATTCCCTTATATTTGTTCCGGCGCAGGTATCGTGATGTTACCAGAGCGGCTAAAGCTAGATATGCTAGGGCTGTCTGCATTTATCAACGACATGGGTGTGACGATTGCCTTCTTGCCTACGCCTATTGCTGAACGGTTTATGGAGATAGGGGGGCCGTCATCGCTTCTGACATTATTGACTGGAGGCGAACAGTTGCGTAAATTCACTCCTGTTGACTATACCGTCTATAATAACTACGGACCGACAGAGAACACTGTCGTAACAACTTGCTTTACAGTTGAACGTTGGCAAGCGAACATTCCAATCGGAAGGCCGATCTGCAATGTAGACATCCACATTCTCGATAATAATCTACAGCAGCTGCCTATAGGCGTTCCCGGAGAGATTTGCATCTCAGGGAAAGGGTTGGCTAATGGTTATTGGAACAATCCGGATCTAACGAACGCGAAGTTCGTAATGCACCCGCTAGACCGTAATATTCGGTTGTATCGAACTGGCGACATGGGTAGATTGCTGCCTGATGGACAAATCGAATACCTCGGTAGAATAGATTCGCAGGTGAAAGTAAACGGGGTAAGGATTGAATTAGGAGAAATCGCCACGATCTTCATCCAACACAACGCAGTACGGGATTGCGTTGTGGATGCCGTCCGAAATCGGGACAACATGTTGGATCTGACTGCCTATATCGTATCGGAACAGCAGCTAACCTTGGATGAACTATTGCCGTTCTTGAAGAAGCAACTTCCGGTGCATATGATTCCCTCACATATCGTGCAAGTGGCGGATATCCCAATTAACGCGAACGGCAAGGTAGATCAGAAGGCGCTTACGAGTGCCGAAGGAGTTAAGTTGGTCAGACAGCATGGGGAGATCATCCCTTGCTCCACCGACACTGAACACAAATTGCATGCTGTCTGGAAAGAAGTTTTAAATTACAACGATGAATTCGGCACGGAAAGCAACTTCTTTGAGTTAGGCGGAAATTCTATGCGGGCGATAACGCTGGTCACAGCAGTGAAAGAAGCCTTTCAGGTGGAACTGCCGTTATCAAGAATATTCAATCAAGCATCGCTTCAGGAGATGGCAGAAGAGATCGAGCGCCTCCCGAAAGCAGAAGCTTGGAGCCGCATTTCTATCGCACCGAAAGCAGACCATTATCCATTGACTCCCTCCCAGAAGCGGATGTATTTGCTACAGCAGATGAATGAACAATCGATGGACTACAACATTCCATTTGTTCTTTCGCTGGAGGGGGAAATTGATATTGAACGTTTCCAACACGCATTTGAAGCGCTGTTTGCCAAGCACGAAGCCCTTCGAACAGAATTTACCGTTATCCAAGATCAAATTGTTCAGAAGGTAAGGGATGAGGTTGACTGCCAAGTCCAGTATGAGGAAATCGAAGAACCGCATGGCATGCAGGATGTACTGAAACGATTCCTGCGACCGTTCGACTTGACGAAGGCCCCGCTTTGCAGGGTAGTTTTAGTCAAAACGGGGGACAAAAAGCATTTGCTTATCATAGACATCCATCATATCGTTTCAGACGGCGAATCTGTAAAAATCTTGCTAAAAGATTTTACAGCTCTATACAAAGGCGAGGACACTCGTACACGTAGTACTTCCTATATGGATTATGCAACGTGGTTAGACTCCAATGAACAGCGTGCTCTCTTGAGCCGTCAAGCCGATTTTTGGTTGACTGCTTTGGACCAAGTGCCGTACCTGCAGATTCCAACGGACTTTCCTAGAGAGAAGAAGCTGGTTTCGGGAAGCGAGCTGTGCAAGGCAACGCTGAACGAGGAGTATACTTCAAAGCTAATGAGGTTATCGAGGAAGCACCAGGTTACGCCATTTATGATTATGTGGAACTCATTCCATATTCTGCTGGCTAAGTATTCCGGTCAAAATGATTTTGCGATCGGAACGCCGGTAGCTGGACGGAGACATACGGATATTCAAAATTGCGTTGGGCTATTCGTGAACTCGCTGGCTTTAAGGCATCATTTGGACGAATCGGACACGTTCTTATCCGGACTCCTGAAGGCGAAGCATTCGATTATTAGTGCGTTTGACCATCAAGATTATCCATTCGATGAGATCGTACGAAAATTAGGGGATTCCGGCGCTAATAGATTGATGCCTGTGTTTAATACAATGTTCTTCCACCAGTCGCTGGCGGATCAGTCCCTGGAGCTACCGGATTTGACCGTTCGTTCCGAGGACTTCCATAACGGAGCGTTGAAAGCCGAGATTTTGTTGACGGCAATCGAACAGCACCAAGATATAACGTTCCAGCTAGAATACGCTGTAGACTTGTTCCGGAAAGATACAGCTTCGCGGATGCTGGACCGCTATATCGAAATACTGAAACAAGCGCTGGATAATGAGAACATTGGCATTGGCGAAATGACGCTGTCAAGTGACCGATCGGTTGCCAAAAGCGTATTATTGCCGGAGCTTCTCGATGATTTCGTATTCTGAAGCAACCAGTAAGAGACTGGAGGATGTCAATGATATTCGTGATCGGAAAAGTGATTGCATACTTCTTCATTTGGACGCTGTATTCGTACGGCGTCCATCGGCTGGCGCATATTCCCCATAAGAAAAACATTTTATACAAAATCCATATCGTGCATCACCGTGTCAAGTACGGGGAATCAAATTGGCCTGAGCCTTCGAACTATTTTTTTTGGTTCGGGGGCTTGAAGGCTTCGCTGGATGTTTGGATAACGCTGACAGCACCCCTAATTGTACTTACCTTCATCGATCCGATTCCAGGAGGGATACTGCTGGCGTTTCATTATGCTTATGAAGTGTTCTTAGCTGGTAAGGTTGTTGATCACAACCCGAGAATCAGGGGCATCATCACCCGATGGCTATCAATAGGCACATACCATTTGAAACATCATGATTTGTACAAGTGCAACTATTCTTTTTTTATTACCTTGTGGGACCATATATTTCAAACAAGCGATAAGAAGTTTCTGGCGGTAAGAGGGATAAAGGGGAGAAGAGAATCTTGATGAGAGAGATGCTGACCGAAAAAACGGTAATTGCCAAGCAACTTGTTGCTGAAGAAGCTTACTGGCTGGGCAAACTGTCAGGCGTCGAAGACCATACCCACATTCCGTATGAATTGACCGATACGGCTGTGTCTGGGGAACGTAAACAAGCGAATATCATTATCCCTACGGAAATATTTGATAAAGTGAATGCCATCTGCGGGGGAGTTGAGGAACGCATCCACGTGTTATTGGTAAGCGTTCTCTTCGCGTTGTTGTATAAATGCACGGGTCGCCGGGATCTTATTATTGGCTCCCCGATGCACCATATGGGCAAGCTCGAGAACGGTTGGCTTAACGCTGTCCTCCCATTAAGAGAAAGCGTAGATGGCGAACTCAGTTTTAAGCAATTGCTCTCGAAAGTTAAGGTTACCGCTCATGAAGCATTTCAACATCAGAATTATCCAACGGACGTATTGTGGGATAAGCTCAACCTTGATCAATCGGGGGAAGGTTTTCCTCTGTCGGATTGCATGTTCATGCTTGAGAATATTAGCCCTGCAGGATGGGAAGATCAAATTGCTTGCGGAACGCTCTTTGCTTTCCGCTATTCGTCTACGGATTTGCAGGGTCGATTGGAGTATGACAGCTCTTTGTATACGGAAGCTGTGGCAACGAGGATTGCTGGATATTACGTCCACATGCTACGAGCTGTGGTGGCGCAGTCTGACGAGCAGTTGCGGAGTATTCGGCTCATTACGGAGGAAGAGCTTCACAAGTTGCTGTATGAGCACAATGCAACCAGCTTGGACTTGCCAATAAACAAGACAGTCGTGGATTTAATTGATAAACAGGCTGAGCTGTATCCAGAACAAATCGCAATCGTATATCAAGATGAGTCGGTCACCTATTCGGAGCTTATGGCGAGAGTGAAGCAGACGTCCTTCATCTTGCGCAACCATGGTGTAGGCCCCAACTGCATCGTTGGGCTCATGCACTCCCGTAGCATTAATCTAGTGGTTGGCATGCTTGCGATATTGAAGGCAGGCGGGGCATACTTGCCAATTGACCCGAACTTTCCTGAAGATCGCATAGCTCATATGATTACGGACAGTCAAACAAAGTGGGTAGTCACGGAGCGCGATTTGGTGGCAAGGCTTGAAGGCTATGCGTTGCACGTTATCGAAGTCATAGAGGGGACGGCCGATCCGGGATTTATGGCAGAGGCAGTTGCAACCCCGATTCACGGGGATCATCTGGCCTACTTGATGTATACTTCAGGCTCAACAGGAAAACCGAAAGGCGTCATGGTTACCCATGGTAATGTCCTCAACTTCGTAACCGGTATGGATGCGGTGATCCGGCCTTCGATGAACGAGGCATTTCTCGCTTTAACGACGGTATCATTCGATATATCCGTACTTGAATTATTGTGGACGTTATCGAAAGGGATACAGGTTGTCCTTAAGCCCGAGGACCATGTAATGAATCATTCGTACGATGCGTTTTTACGCGTCGGGCAGATGGATGAAGTATCTTTCAGCCTATTGTTTTTCTCGAATTATGGCGCAGAGGACGAGCGGGAAAAGTATCGGCTATTCTTGGAAACAACGCAATTCGCCGATCAGAACGGCTTTGAAGCAGTGTGGGTCCCGGAGAGGCACTTTCACGAATTTGGAGGCCTGTTCCCTAATCCGTCTGTTCTGTCAGCTGCTGTAGCTGTAAAGACGAATAAGCTACGCATCCGTTCGGGTAGTGTTGTAGCTCCGCTTCATCATCCTGCCCGCGTTGCGGAGGAGTGGGCCGTCGTCGATAATCTTTCCGGCGGCCGCGTCGAGCTGGCATTCGCTTCCGGCTGGCATTCGGATGACTTTGTATTTTACCCCGAGAGGTACGATAACCGGGTCGATGAGATGTTCGGGCAAGTCGATGTGATCCAGAAGCTTTGGCGGGGAGAGGAGCATCAGTTTCTGAACGGGTCCGGCAAACCAGTCAGTATCAAGACATATCCTAGACCGTTGCAAGCCGAACTTCCGATGTGGATTACGAGCGCGGGAAGCCGCGATACCTTTATTCGGGCTGGCCGAATCGGCGCGAATATTCTTACGCATTTGTTGGGTCAGGAAGTTGAAGATCTGGAAGAGAATATTAAAGTTTACCGAACGACGCTTGAAGAGTACGGCTATGATTCCAGTAAATCCAAGGTTGCAATTATGCTACACACGTTTATCGGGGACGACGAGCACGCTGTGAAAGCAAAGATCAAGTCACCATTCTGCGAATATATCCGTTCCAGCATTGGATTAATGAAGAATTTGGCACAAAGTCTTGACATTCCAGATGTTGAGAGTTGGCTTGGATCCAAAGTGAGGACAGACGAGCTTGTCGAGCTGGCGTTCGAGAAATATTGGTCCAGGGCAGCGCTATTCGGCACCCCGGAAACCTGTTCCTCCTTAGTCTCGAAACTCAGTCGAATGGGCGTCAACGAGATCGCTTGTTTAGTCGATTTTGGATTGTCCGAAGCAGATATCAGGGAAGGGCTAGAGCACTTGAACCAGGTGAAAGGCAAGTTTGACGGAACAATTGAGGCACGTCAGTCAGAACGGCAGCTCCGACCGGTTACCCAAATGCAATGTACGCCCTCCAGATTAAAGATCATGCTACAGGATAAGGAGTCACACAAGTTCCTTCGTTCGTTGAAGACGATTTTAATTGGCGGCGAGAAGCTGGATGAAAGGCTCATTCGCGAGTTGCGCGAGGTCACCGATGCAAGAATTTTAAATATGTACGGACCGACTGAAACGACGGTCTGGTCTTCGGCATATGAGATTCAAGCTGATCAGCAGGTATCTATAGGCAGACCTATTGCTAATACGCAAATCTATGTACTAGATGACGACCTTAGTCCGTTGCCGTTCAATACCGTCGGCGAAATATGCATAGCCGGTCTGGGGGTTACCGATGGATACTGGAATAATTCAGCTCTTACGGCAGAACGCTTTATTCCTAATCCATTTTCTAAAATAGAGTCTGACCGGATATACCGTACGGGAGATCTAGGTATCATGCATCGTGACGGAAGTATGGAAGTAGTTGGAAGGAAAGATAACCAGCTTAAGATACGAGGGTACCGAATTGAGCCTGGCGAGATTGAAACTGTACTGCATCGTCACCCACATTTGGAAGAAGCAGTCGTTGCCGGGCGGGAAGGATCGGAAGGGAATATGACGCTTGCCGCGTACGTCGTTGCCTCTGGGGAGGTTACAAATGCCGAGCTTATTCGTCATCTTCGCCAAGAACTTCCGCTCTACATGATACCGAGCGAATTCTTCATTTTAGATCGGTTGCCTTTGACACCTAACGGCAAGGTTGACCGAAAGAAACTATCAAAGATGGCTCGCGCATACACGGGAGATGCCAGCCTTCCATCAGGTGCTCTAGAGAATCGGCTGCATGGCATCTGGAAGGAGCTACTGGAGCGCGAAGACTTCGGGGTCAACAGCAATTTCTTTGAGCTTGGAGGTCATTCTTTAAGCGCTATGATGATGGCCTTCCGCATTCATCGGGGATTTCATGTACAGATCCCTTTGAGGGAAATATTTGATAGGCAAACGATTAGTGGTATCGCTGACTATATACGAACGGCGGAGCAGGAGACATATACGCCTATTCCTCGAGTTAAGGAGCGAACTTATTACCCGACAACGGCTTCGCAGAGAAGATTGTACATTCTTTCGGAGATACAAGGGGATTCGATCAGTTATAATATGCCAATGATTTATCGATTGGAAGGACCCTTGGATACAGAAAAATTATGCAACTGTCTGGGCAGCATTGTAGAAAGACATGAGATCCTCAGGACACGGTTCCAACTAGTCGACGGAGAACCGGTACAGCGAATGGTAGAACTAATGACGCTGGACATACCTTGCGAAACTTGCGAAGAGCATGAACTGGAGAGCAAGCTGAAAGAATTCGTTCGACCGTTTCGTTTAAAAGAAGACCTGTTAATTCGCAGTAAATTGCTACGTGTCGATAAGGAGACACATTATCTGCTCTTGGATATGCACCATATTATATCAGACGGTCCTTGGACGACAGGCATCATGATTCGCGAGCTTACGGCTTTATACAACGGGGACGAGCTTGAACCACGACCGTTGCAGTACAAGGACTACGCGATTTGGCATCATGAGCTACTGCGGTCCGATATCATGAAGCACCAAGAACAATACTGGTTGTCTGTCTTCAACGGAGAATTGCCTTTGCTCAATCTGCCCACAGATTATCCAAGGCCGCCGATTCAACGATATGAAGGGAAGCGTTTCGTTCACAAAATAAATAAAAAATTGACGAGCGAACTGGAGAGGCTGGCTGGTAAGCATTCCACGACGCTATTTTCACTATTGTTGGCGGTCTATTACACATTGCTGTCCAAGTATACTTCACAAGAAGACATCGTGATTGGCACGCCAACGGCGGGAAGAAATCATATGGATTTGGAAGATATGATGGGGCTATTCATTAATACGCTCGCGATCAGGAGTTATCCTTCTGGACAGAAAACGTTCCGTTCTTTCTTGGTAGAGGTCGCAGAACGAGTGCTTACTGCTTTCGAGCATCAGGATTATCCATTCGAGGATTTGGTCACGAAGTTGAATGTGCAACGCGACTTGAGTAGAAACCCGCTCTTTGACACGCTATTTGTGCTTCAGAATACGAAACACGAAGTCAATGAGATGGCAGGGCTGAAGTTTGAGGCGTTCGCTTACATGCCCGACATTTCCAAATTCGATTTGACTTTGCAGGCGGAAGAAATGGAAGGAGAAATCATACTTCATTTTGAGTACTCTTCAGCGTTGTTCGCAGAACGAACGATTGAGCGGATGTCGGAGCATTTCGTGCAAATTGCTATGCAGGTAGCAAATGATCCTGAGGTGCCGATATCCTCCATTGATATCATGACGGAAAAGGAACGCTTACAAATAACGCAGCATTTTAACGATACGCGACGGGAGTACGATCGAGAAGCTACCGTTCATGCTCTGTTTGAGAATCAAGCGGAGCGGTATCCGGATCGGATGGCGGTCAGATGCGGAACGGATTGCATCACATACAGGGATTTGAACGAAAAGTCGAGTCGCTTGGGGGGCTACATGCGAGCCAAAGGAATCGGCAAAGGGAACTTCGTGGGAATTATGCTCGAGAGGTCAGCGGATTTGCTGGTGGCGATCCTTGCAACGTTGAAAGCCGGAGCCGCTTATGTGCCGTTAGATCCCACTTACCCATCTGAGAGGCTGAATTATATGCTTGAGGACAGCAACAGCCGGTTGTTGCTGACACAGGAGGACCTCGCAGGCAGAGTAAGATTCGAAGGAGAGATGATTATTCTTGGGCGAGATGCAGGGATGGTACCTGTGGAGAATGACCTATCGGCTCCTAGAACGGCAAGCGAAGGCAGCGATTTAATGTATGTGATTTACACATCTGGTTCTACGGGCAATCCGAAAGGGGTAATGATCGAGCATCGTAACGTCGTTAATTTCATAGTTGGAATAACGGATACCATTCCGTTCGTTCCTGACTCCTCGGTGCTTTCTCTAACAACCCTATCATTCGATATTTTCGTGTTGGAAACGTTGTTGCCGCTCACGATGGGCATGCAAGTCGTTCTCGCAAGCGATCAGCAGAGTAAAGATCCGGACAGCTTGGCCAAGCTGCTTGATGAGGTGCCCATTGATACTATCCAACTGACGCCATCCCGCTTGCAGTATTTCCTTGGAAGTGTCAAAGTCAGCAGTCATCTAAAGACCGTGAAGAATATCCTCATCGGAGGAGAGATGCTTCCGCACTCCTTGTTGCATCGGCTCCGTGAAACGACACAAGCACGGATCTACAACATGTACGGGCCGACGGAAACGACTGTATGGTCATTGCTTGATCGGCTGGATACGAGTAGCGAAATTACAATAGGCAAGCCCATTGCCAATACGAGAGTTTATGTTGTGGACACGGAATGCCGATTGCTCGGCATTGGAATCCCGGGCGAGCTGTGTATTGCTGGTGATGGGGTCTCAAGGGGGTATTGGAACAATGCTGAACTGACCCGCACGAAGTTTATTCGTTCGCCGTTTGCAGATAATGAGCTCCTGTACAGGACAGGCGACTCCGTCAAATGGTTGCCGGATGGCAGGCTTCAATTCTTGGGAAGATTGGATAGCCAGGTCAAGATCAGAGGATACCGGATTGAAGTAGGTGAAATTGAAAGTATTCTCAATCAGTTTGAGGATGTGCGTGAAGCCGTTGTAGTCCCATGCCAGTCCAATGCGGGATTGCAATACCTGGCGGCGTATTACACCGCTAATCAATCAATTGATACAGCTCATATTAGAAGGCATGCAGCAAACAAACTCCCAGACTATATGATTCCTGCTGTATTTGTAGAACTGGATACCCTGCCGCATACGCCAAACGGAAAAATAGATCGGAAGGCGCTTCAGGCCAAGCAACCTCAGCTTGAACAAGAGAAGCAATCGGTAGCGCCTGCGACAGAGGTCGAGAAAGCGTTGATAGAGATATGGAATGCTCTAGTCGGTATAGGATCAATCGGGTTGCATGATAGCTTCTTAGAATCCGGTGGGAATTCGCTCATACTCGTCCTGTTGGCTGAACAGATCGAACAGCTGTATCCGGGCGTGATCACTGTGGCAGACTTGTTTGGTTTCCCGACGATCGGACAGCTGGCCGGACAGATCGAGTCAACACTGAAGGCAAATTCCGTATCCGGGAAAGAAGTGCATGGCGTGAAACTTCCGGAGCTTTATTTCCTTGCCGAAGCCGGTACAGTTAGGCAGGAAATCATGCAATTCGTGCTCACTGCGGATGAAACTTCGGCGATCACGCGCATTTCGAATCGGTACGGCGTACAGCACTTCGATGTCATTGCTGCCATCTATGCGTACCTGCTGGCAGATGTGATAAATCAGGACGAGGTTTCAATCAACATACAGACAGGAGCTTCGGTTAACTCCTTTGTGGTTCAGTTATTGGATGCGGAACACTTCTCCGATGTCATAGCCTCTGCCGCAAAAGGGCTTCTTCACTCAGAGAAGGTTGCCGATCCGCCAATCGTCAAGCCGGATGGGTACGCTTACTTTGTATTAGTTCAACATGCTACCAGAGCCGTACCCGGCCGCTATGATATAGCTTTTAGAGCTTGGCTTGCTGGCGGAGTCATTCATGTATCTTGCGAGAACATGACCTCGCGTGTGAGCATGCAAGCCGTCAACAGATTATTTCAAGCTTTCCGACAGCTTCTTTCGAACATAGAGGAAATGATTAAATCATAAAGACAAGGACTGATAAAGTTGATAAAAATTGCATTGTTATTCCCCGGTCAAGGTTCGCAGTATGTAGGTATGTGTAAGTCGCTCATCGCTGATCACGCCATCGTGAAGTCGACATTTGATGAGGCCAGCGAGGCGTTAGGCATCAATTTGACCCAAATCTGCTTAGAAGATCCCCACTCCGAATTGTCAAGGACGGAGATCACGCAACCAGCGTTGCTTACTGCCGGTGTAGCGATGTTTCGACAGTATATGCAGGAGATCGGCATTCTGCCTGCATATTTCGCAGGCCATAGCTTAGGAGAAATTACCGCATTGACATGTACGGGTGCCATCGCCTTCGAGGATGCAGTGCGAATCGTACGAGCAAGAGGCAGATTCATGCAAGAGGCGGTCGGCATCGGTCAAGGTGCGATGGCCGCCGTAAGCGAAGTCGATGTTCATGACGTGGAGGCGGCTTGTTCGGATGCGGGGAATGTCGCGGTTTCTAACTATAACTCGCCTCGGCAGGTTGTCATTTCCGGACTGGCCGAGGACGTTGAACGTGTATCAGAGCAATTAGCTGCGAAAGGTGCAGTGGTCAGGGCACTGAATGTAAGTGCACCGTTCCATAGTCCATTAATGGCACCTGCTGCCGCCCAATTCAGAGAAGAACTTCAACAATATAAGTTCAGAAATCCGATATGGGCAATGGTATCGAACGTCGATGCGAAAGTATACAGAGATTCCACGAAAATCATAACGAATCTGACAAATCAAATGACCATGCCGGTTCGCTGGTACGAAACGGTCAGCCATCTAAGTGAAGTTGGGGTTACTCACGCGTTGGAACTTGGACCGAAATCCGTGCTGAAAAATCTCATGCGGGATTGCGATACGTCGATAAAAACCTATTCGTATGACCACGAGAATGACCGTAAGGAGTTTGCCGTTCAGGTTGCCTCAGAGCTGAAGCGGGTACCGACCGTCGTGACCCGCTGTTTGGGTATCGCGGTGGCGACTCGCAACCAAAACTGGGATAACGAAGAGTATAAGCAGGGGGTAGTTATTCCGTATCGTCGTATCCAGGAAATGCAAGACGAATTGGACAAGTCTAATTCGAAACCAAGCTTGGAACAGATGAAAGAAGCGATTCTTATGTTAAAGAGTGTGTTTGCTACAAAGAGGGTACCTCAAGAAGAGCAGGAAGAGCGTTTTCACCAGCTACTTACCGAGACAGGCTCCGGGCATTTGTTAGCGGAATTCATATCGATGCAAGGTGTACATTCTTGAACCGAGTAGAGGGTGGTGAAGCTGTTAATGCGTAAGAGATTGCTTGATTGGAGCATGGAACAAAACGAGGATGGGCTCCCATCGCCCTCACCTTCTACGGTATCCAAGCATGATATCGCGATAATTGGCATGGACGGGCGAGTGGCAGGAGCCAACAACCTAGAGAATTATTGGCAAATGGTCGTAAATGGCGAGTGGTGCATTCGAGAATTGCCGGAACAACGTAAGCCTGACCCGGAGGCTTTTATGTCCAGAATGAAACATTTGGGTCTGGCGGAGAACGAATGGGAGTATTCCTTTGAAGGATTCCTAGACAATATCAGCGGTTTCGACGCTGAGTTTTTCCACTTGTCTCCCAAAGAAGCGGAGTTGATGGACCCTAACCAACGGTTGTTTCTTCAGGCAGCGTGGGCGGCTCTTGAAGACGCAGGTTACGGCGGCAAGCGAATCATTGGAACCAAAACAGGATTATTCGTCGGCTTCAGCTCCGACTTTGGGGAGTCCTACAAGGACTATATTCGGCTCCTTGCACCTGATCAGGAGGGACTATCGATTCCGGGCAATATTAAGTCCGTCATTGCAAGCAGGCTATCTTACTTATTGGATTTGAAAGGCCCGAGCATGCTGGTAGATACGGCATGCTCTTCCTCTTTGGTTGCCATCCATATGGCCTGTCAATCCATTCGTAACGGGGAGTGCGATATGGCGCTTGCCGGCGGAGTCAAGATTAATTTGCTGCCGCTAGTTGCAAGTATGGAAACCGATATTGGAATTAGATCTTCCGACAGCTTAACAAGGACCTTCGATGACCAAGCTGACGGAACGGGATTTGGCGAGGGTGTCGCTTGTCTATTGCTTAAGCCGCTTTGGAAAGCCATGCATGACGGAGATCATATCGAAGCGATTATCAAAGGCAGTGCGGTGAATCAAGATGGGCGATCATCCAGCCTCAGCGCTCCCAACCCTTCAGCGCAGGAAGAACTGCTGATTGCCGCTTGGGAAGACGCGAACATCCAGCCGGAATCCATCGCATATCTAGAGGCGCATGGAACAGGAACAAGGCTGGGAGATCCTGTCGAAATCAATGGGATTCAAAGAGCTTTTTCAAAATATACCGATAAGCGGCAGTTCTGTGCGATCGGATCTGTAAAATCGAACATCGGTCATCTCGACCATGCTGCCGGAGTGGCCGGACTTGTGAAGGCGATTATGGCCCTTAAACACCAGGTGCTGCCGCCAACCTTACACTTTAATCGTCCAAACCGCAGTATCCGACTCGAAGAGACCGCCGTATATGTCAATGATCGAATGCAAGTGTGGCCGCGAGGGAACGCGCCAAGACATTGCGGCGTCAGTTCTTTCGGTCTTAGCGGAACGAACTGTCATATCGTATTGGAAGAGGCGCCGAGCCTTGTTCTGTCTAGGGTTGACCATACGGAGACAAGCCATTTGTTTACGCTTTCCACTCGGGATGAAGACGCCATGCATAGGCTTATGCTCGAATATGTGGATTTCCTTGAGACCAAGGCAGAATTAAGTCGTTTGGCCGATATCTGCTATACCGTGAATACGGGAAGAGGCCGATATGCATGTCGTTTGGCTGTTGTGGCGAGCAGTAAGGAAGACTTGCTTGCCAAATTGAAAGGCATTGCGACTGACCCGAAACAGAGTTCGCAATCCGTGCAAGGAGTACATTACAATTGTGCAGTTCAAGGGGAAGAAGTTCGTATCGTTGAGATTCAGGATCCCAGGATAAAGTGTGCAGTTGAGAGCTATATGTCGGAACATGAGGTCGAATGGGAACAGCTTTATGAGGGGATCGATGTCAAGAAGGTGAGTCTGCCGACCTATCCCTTCTCGGCGGAACGCCGTTGGGTTGTGGCGAAGGAAGAGACGAGCCGGCCTGAGGTCAATATCGGACCGTCTGACGAGCGGCTTTCAATTCATAAAAGGAATCTATCCGATTGGTTCTACACGGCGACTTGGAAATATTTGAAGCTTGCTACTCAACCATTCCCGACCAGTCAACAGAAACCTTGGGTTGTATTTATGGATTCCCATGGTATAGGCACAAGCATAATCGATCAATTGCGAGCGGGGGGCAACACGGTGATTGCGGTTTCTGCCTCGTTTCGTTACGAAGTGACTAATCCGCATGAAGTGTCCATGCGAGTGGGTGATCAAAACGATTATGTTACTTTGTTCGAAACCCCGATTCTCAAACAAGCGGTCTCTGTGAATATTGTCCACTTATGGGGACTTAATAACTCAAGTAGCTTTGAGACGGCGCAGGTCAATGGATTATACAGCTTGATTCTCTTATCGAAAACAATCGGCAGGCTTGGGATGACGGATGGAACGAAAATTCAGGCTGTAACAGACCAGTTATTTGACATTACGGGCAATGAATCACTTAACCCTGATAAGGCGACTGTGCTCGCTGGCTGCAAAGTAATTCCGCAGGAGTATATGAATATCAGCTGCCAGTGTGTGGATTTGGATATGGCTGACCTCCCGGCGGGTACCACATTAGCAGCTAGACTGCTGGAGGAATTTAATGCTGACCGTTTGGAGCCCGTTGTAGCGATGAGACATGGTAAGCGACTCGTTCAACAAATTGAAGAATCAAGATCGTTCGGAGGAAGAGAGGATGCCTCTGCGATCGTTCAGGAGGCCGGGAATTATCTCATTGTCGGCGGGCTGGGAAATATCGGGTTTGTCGTTGCAGAATACTTTGCGAATATTGCTCATGTTCATTTGATTCTTGCAGGAAGGACAGTTCTTCCAGAGAGAAAGGATTGGGATCGTATGCTCGTCTCCGGCGACCTGGAGGTTTCGGTCCGCGCCAAAATGGAGAAAATCTTGCGTTTGGAAGCGCTTGGAGCCAGGGTTTCGCTCATTCAATCGGACATTGCGGATGAGCAGGCCATGTCGGAGAAGGTTAAGGATGTTGAGGCCGTATCCGGTCCTATCAAAGGTATTATTTACGCTGCAGGTATTTTGGAAGGGGAATCGATTGAACTCATTGATCGTATTCAAATCCCTCACTTCGAAGGGCAGTTTCAAGCAAAGGTCAAAGGACTTCAAGTACTGGACCGAATTTTCGAGGGACACAACCTGGATTTTTGCGTTGTTTTCTCTTCATTATCTTCAGTGCTTGGCGGTCTCGGCTTCTCGGCTTATTCGGCTGCGAACATCTTTGCTGACCATTTCGTCGTCAAGCATAATCAGACATCGGTCAATCGTTGGATCAGCATAGGATGGGATGCATGGCAGTCGGAGAGACGTGATGTATCGCTTAGGTCGACATTAGATCATTATACAATGGCGTACGATGAAGGACTTGAGGCCCTCAGCCGCATCATTGTCATGGGCAATCGTAAGTATGATCATGTCGTTGTATCGAGCGGATCTTTGGCCGAGCGGATGAATCAATGGATTCGAATGGGTACTGTTCAGCCTCAGTCTCCGCCCGTTCGTAACGCCGAGGGTTCGCTAGGAACCGGTATGAGGTCCGTAGCGATACTTGACTCCTTGCCTGCCGCCATAAGCATCGAGGGAAAAGATAACGGCAGTTACACGGCGACGGAAGTGAAGGTTGCAGATATATGGTCGAGAATGTTGGGGTTGACCAAGATAAACATTCACGACGATTTGTTCTCTCTCGGCGGCGATTCGATTATTGCTTTGAGGATCGCAAATCAAATAGGCAAAGAATTAAACATAAGTCTTCAGATCAGCGACCTGTTCGCGAATATGACGGTATCGGGATTGTCCGAACTCATTGACACGAGAAGCGCGAACGAAACGACTATAGGTCTTAGCTATATGAATCAAGCAATGATAGGTTCGGCGTTTGAATTGTCGCATGCACAAAAAAGAATTTGGGCTATACAAAAAATGAATCCCGAAATGACAGCGTATAACCTCATCTCAACGCTGTCCATTGAAGCTGAAGTATCGCTTGACCTCTTCCATAAGGCACTTAATCGGGTTGTAATGCGGCATGCGTCTTTAAGAACTTATTTCGTTGAGGATAACGGAGCGCCAAGGCAAATCATTAAACCGAGCGCAGACATTGTATCGGAAATGATCGATCTTTCGACGGAGGACTCGCCGCATATTAAGCTAGCAAGCCAAATCAGGCATCAGAATAGTTTGCCGATGGATCTAGGCGAGGTCCCGTTGCGAATCAAATTGTACAAGCTTCATGAGCGAAGGTATGAACTCTACGTCAACATCCATCACATCATAACAGACGGTTGGAGTATGAATATATTCAGTAACGAGCTGTTTGAAATCTATAACGGGCTGATAACCGGCCATGAAATCGAATTAGAGCCAGTTCCTCTGCAATACGTAGATTGGGTTGCGGAACAGGAGCAATTGGCATCCAGCAGCCGATATTTGGAAATGGAAGGCTACTGGATGAATGAGCTTTCCAAGCCATTGCCACTCCTAAACTTCATCACGGATTATAAGCGGCCGGAATTTCTGACTTATAAGGGCGGAGCCGTTCACTTTACGCTCTCGGACGTTCTGACTCAACAAGTGAAAGCCATGTCGCATCGCGAACGCATAACCATACAAGCTTTGCTGCTGGCAACCTATTTCGTTTTGTTGCAAGCATCGACCAGAGATGAAGATATTATCGTCGGCGTGCCGACTACCAATCGGAGCCGTGCTGACTTAGAACGAGTAATTGGATTATTTACGAATACCGTATGTATAAGAGCCCGATTGCAGCCTAATGATAGCTTCAGAGATTTCGCCAAGTATGTGAGCCAAAAGAGCTTAAAAGCTTTTTCGAACAGCCAGTATCCTTTTGATACGCTGGTTTCTAAGATTAATCCTGAACGTGATCCGAGCAGAACGCCGATATTCTCAGCCATGTTCCATTTCTCGAATCAAATTCCTCAAGAAGTGGAAGGGATAAGCTTATTCGATCTTAATTTATTATCCAAAGAGGAAAGCGGGCAGTTCACTTTCAGATTGGAATACAACCGCGATTTATTCCATGAAATGACGGCTTTGATGCTAGGTAATCATTTTCAATCCTTAATCACTCATATTATGGATAGGCCGGAGATCACGATTAACGAACTGGTCCGTCTCGTCAAGGATCAACGGACACAGGTGTCACCAGAAATTCAATCCATTGATTTTAACTTTTAGTTTAATAGGCTGTTATTCTGAATATACAAGGAAGGTGAATGAATGAATACGAGAGAAATGCAAATTGCAGAAAACATAAGCAAGGGGAAATTTCTCAAGTTAAAGGATCAAATTCATAATTTTGCGGGGATGGCCGACGCTTTGAGAACGCTTATTCGTAACGATATCGCAAGTATTGAAATTACCGAGCACATAACGCTAATACATCTCAAAGATGGCAGAAAGTATAAATGGAACCCTGAAATTCTGGATATGGCAGTTTGGTTATTAGAGAAAGGGACCGTAGAACCGGATGAAACAGCGATGGTTCAACGTTTGGTCGGAGAAGGGAATATCGCATTGGATATCGGGGCAAATGCGGGGTGGTACTCAATTTTATTAGCCAATTTAGTAGGCGGGAACGGAGAAGTCCATGCTTTCGAACCGTTGGATGATGCGAATCAGGCTCTGATTGGGAATGCGGAACTGAACGGTTGCAGAAACTTGCATGTTCATCCGTATGCCGTCAGCAATAAAGAGGGGGGGGCAGAATTATTTGTGCCTAGTTATCATCTGAATACACTGGCCTCCTTAACGTCCAATCCATATGTGAGCGAAAGCAGACTGAAGTGCCAATTGGTTTCTTTGGATAGATTTGTTCAGGACAATAGCTTAACAAATGTACATTTTATTAAAATTGACGCTGAAGGCCATGAACTAGCTATACTGCAAGGTGCAAAGCAGATGATATGCGCATGTCATCCTATTCTCATGCTCGAATGTTTGGATCAACAGGCATTCGAGGAAATACGGCAATTCCTTGAGCCAATAGGTTACTCCTTCTATATGGCGAAACAAGGCGTTTTGGTACAAAAAGTAACCCTAGGGCAACTGGGTCAGGAGAGTAATATATTCTGCATGCGGCCTGAGCAAGCGGCACCCTATCTGCACGAATGTTAGGGCAACAGCCATTCACTTGTCACCATTAATACATGGAGGTATTGTTTGTGATCGATGCGACGAATGGGTTCACGACAAACGAAAGTATGGATGAAGCAAACAATCCATTCATACAGTTTGAATTGCCTGGAGATCTATCGAGAAGTCTTCTGTCTATGGGTGGGAGCTCCGATTACGCGCTTTACGTCTTGTTAACTTCCGGTGTCTGGTATTTGATGGAATTGTATACGAACCAAAATCGGGTCGTGGTGGGTATGCCAGCAGTCGATGAAGACGAGAGTCCGGAATTTCTTAGTCCGCTAATGTTTCTTGAAGTTCAAACTACTGATCTACATTCCTATAAAGAGTTTCTCTTTTATTTAAAGGGCGCATTGTCGGAAGCTTTGAAAAACCGAAATGTGCCTGCACATCATCTGTACGACCGGTTGGCATTAGAGACGAGCCCGGACGGCAAATTGTTGCTCCAAACGATCGTATCCTTAGATACGTTGCATCATAAAAACATGGAGATCCGGAAGAGCGTCGAAAGCGATATATGGTTTCATTTTGAAAAAAGAGAAGAATGCATTTCCGTTCGTATTGACTATACAGTAGCCTACCAGGCTAACCAAGTCGAGCGCATCCATCATCATTTAATTCATTTTTTTCGAACGGTTACGGCTAATCCAGACGTCTTGCTGGATGAGATTACTGTGCTTACCGAGAATGAAATACAAATGTTGAAAACTATTAACGATACTCGAATCGTCTATGATTCCGATCAAACTATCCACGGTAGCATCGAGGCTCAAGCAGCAGATCATCCGGACAGGGTGGCACTATGCTATAAAGGTAAGGAAATGCGCTTTGAAGAGTTAAATCGCCGAGCCAATCAACTTGCTAGATTCTTAAGTGAAGTCCACCACGTTCAGCCGAACGATCGCGTAGCCCTTATGATGGATCGCTCGTTAGAGATGGTAATTGTCATATTAGCTATCCTCAAATCAGGTGCAGCGTATTTGCCGATCGATCCCACGATGCCTCCCGAACGTGTTCGGTCGGTTCTGGAAGACAGCGAGTCTAAGCTCATCCTTACGCAAAGCCAATATGCTTTTATTGCGGGAGATGCATCCATTGTTCTTATAGCAAATAACGAACAGGAGCGGATTAATCAGCAGCCTTCGCATAATTTGCCATCCATAGCTGTCGCTGAGGATTTAGCTTATATCATCTATACATCGGGTTCAACCGGAAAGCCTAAGGGAGTAATGGTCGAGCATCGAAACGTAATTAATTTCTTTGCCGCGATGGACGAACAATTAAAGCCGGATGCGAATGATGCGATGTTGGCTTTAACGACCGTTTCATTTGACATATCGGTCTTGGAGTTGCTATGGACATTAAGCCGCGGCGTTCAAGTGACCATTCATCCTAATGACGGGACGCAGTGGGAGGATTTTGACGCATACCTGCAACCAAGCCGCGTTGCTTCAATGGAATTTAGCCTGTTTTTCTTCTCTAGCTATGATCACGCTCAGGAAACCGATAAATATCGGCTTTTGCTGGAAACTGCAACGTATGCGGACCAACATGGATTTCGTGGTGTATGGACGCCAGAGCGGCACTTCCATGAATTCGGGGGGCTGTATCCTAATCCATCGGTAGTATCCGCGGCGTTGGCGATGGTTACGAACCGACTGAAAATTCGTTCGGGAAGCGTGGTGTCACCGTTGCATGACACAATACGAATCGCCGAAGAATGGGCTGTTGTCGATAACTTATCGAAGGGAAGAGTTGAATTGTCGTTCGCTTCCGGCTGGCATGCGGACGATTTTGTGTTCTCACCAGATAAGTACCAGGGGCGCAAAGAAGAGATGGTCCGGCAAATTGAACAGGTGCGGTCGCTATGGAGAGGGGAATCGGTGACCCGCCAGAACGGTTTCGATAAATCCATTGAGGTTAAAACGTATCCCAGGCCGATTCAGAAGGAATTGCCGATATGGATTACGACTGGGGGCAACCGCGATTCTTTCATTGAAGCGGGGAAAATGGGCGCGAACGTATTAACGCATCTGCTTGGACAAGATCTTGATCAGCTGAAAGATAACATAAGTCTTTATCGCCGTGCGTTGAAGGAGAACGGGTTTGAGCCACACAGCGGCAAAGTAGCGCTAATGCTTCATACGTTTATCGGCGAAGACATGGAATCCGTCAAAGAAATCGTTCGCAAGCCCTTTATCGATTACCTGCGCTCCAGTCTAAGCCTTATCAAAAATTTGGCCGAGGATTTTGCCATTGACCCTGCTGCGCTTGAAGACCCGGAGGTCATCGAGAAAGTGCTGGAAATGGCATTCGAAAAGTATTGGGATACGGCGGCTTTGCTTGGCACTTCCGATAGCTGCTCGGAATTAATTGAACAGCTTTCGGTGCTCGGCGTGGACGAGGCTGCCTGTCTCATCGATTTTGGCGTTGAGAAACAAGCCGTTATGGACAGCTTACACCGATTGGCTGCGTTGAAAGAACGTTTTCGTCCAGATAACGAGCAACTTCAGAAGGAGGCCGCCAGTCGAAAGATTACGATGTTGCAATGCACGCCTTCCCGATTAGGCATGTTGCTGACGGATGAACGTTCCCAAGCATTCTTGGGTTCTTTGAAGAAAATCATCATTGGCGGCGAGGCGCTTCCGACCCAGCTTGCGGAGTCGTTGCGGAAGCGGACAAGCGGAGAAATCTATAATATGTATGGCCCCACGGAGACAACTGTATGGTCAACGTGCTACAGGCTTATGAATATCGAAGGAACGATCCCGATCGGTCGACCGATTGGAAACACGCAGGTCTATGTACTGGATAAGCGTAGACGTATGACACCAATCGGAGGTTACGGGGAGCTATACATCGGGGGAGACGGGGTTACGCGCGGGTATTGGGCTCGGGAAAGCTTGACGGCGGAACGATACGTTCAAGACCCGTTCTCAGACAAGCCGAATGCCCGCTTATATCGAACGGGTGATATCGGGAAATTCCGGGATGACGGCACGATTGAATTCCTGGGCAGGGAGGATCATCAAGTCAAAATTCGCGGGCATCGCATCGAGCTTGACGAAATCGAGTACTGGATCAGAGAATATGAGCCCATTCGGGATTGCGTCGTGTCTGCACGCAAAGACGATGGTGAAGAAACGTATTTATGCGCTTACGTCGTGTCCAACAAACAGCTGAGCACATCTGAGCTTAGAGGGTATTTATTGCAACAGATTCCGAACTATATGGTGCCTGCACGGTTTGTCGTGTTGGATCAATTACCGCTCACTTTCAATGGCAAGATTGACCGCAATTCATTGCCTGATCCATCGAGCCTTGCATCTGTTAGGGAAGGGGACGACATGCCTTCGAGCGAAACGGAGAGGGAGCTTCAACATATCTGGGCGCAGGTGTTGAGGGTGGACGCAAATGCAGTCGGGATGTACGATAACTTCTTCGATCTAGGTGGAAATTCCATCTTGCTGATTCAGTTGAATTCCCAAATTAACAAACGTTTCCCGGATACGGTATCAATGACGACCCAGTTCTCCTTGCCCAACATCAAAGCTTTGGCGGGCTATATCGATAAGAAAGGGAAAGCTGCAATTGCCAGGGTAGCATTCCCGGATTCATATTTTGAAAGTAGCGGCGAGGAGACTTCATTATACAAGAAATATCAGTATCGTCTGGAAGGAGAGGCACTGACCGCGCTTCTTGATAAGTCAGTCTACCACCACACTTCCATCGAAACAATCGTACTGGCCGTTTATATTTACCTATTAAGCGAATTATCGGATTCTAGCATGGCTGAGGTAGAGTACATCTCCGAAGCCGAACATTGTCGTCTAAAAGTGGATGTTAGCCAAATCGAGGATCTCCCCGCCTTATTTGCTGCGGTTGAACGTTCCGAAAGGGTAAAGCGGGAGTGGAATCAGCACTCCCTTTTAGAGGCGGTATCTGGTGAGAACGGGAACTCCAACTCCGTTATAATTCTGTTCGGCGAGTTCCCGGAACAGGGCATTGTCGAAGCATCGATAGGTGCCAACCTGATCCGGCTGCAGGCAGAGGAGAATGAGCAAGGCATTGAATTATCGCTTGTCGCATGCGGTCATTTACTTAATAAAGAAGCTTGTAAAGGTCTATTTAATCGGATCATTCGATCATTATTGGGGTTTGCAAGCAGAAGGCAGGAGAGTTGAGGGATAAGTGTGAAGAAATTGTTTCAAGAAGACAATCAGGCTAGCTTTGAAGTATATGAGTCCGAATCTTCTCTTCAACAAGAACCAATAGCTGTTATCGGAATGGCGGGCAGGTTTCCGCTCGCTAATAATTTGGAGCAATTTTGGTCAAATTTGACTGTAGGCATGGACTGTATTACATCCATCCCAGACAGCCGGAAGAAGACGATCGAACGGTATTTTCAATTAAAGAATATGCCTCTCGATGATGCAGCCTATGCAAGAATGGCATACCTGAACCAGATCGACCTATTCGATTCGGAATTTTTCAACATTTCTCCTCAGGAAGCTAATCTTATGGACCCGAACCAGAGAATTTTTCTGGAAACCGCTTGGACTGCATTTGAAGATGCGGGGTATGGGGTAGAGAGGCTTAGGGGAAGCAAGACCGGTATATATGTCGGATATTCTAACGAAGGCACGAAGTATAAGGAGCTCATTGAAGATTTCGAGCCTGAATCGTTGCCTGTCGCAACGCCTGGAAATTTACAGGCAATCATTGCAAGCCGAATCTCTTATTTGATGGATTTAAGAGGCCCAAGCATGCTCATCGATACAACGTGCTCTTCTTCCTTGGTTGCAATCCATACCGCCTGTCAAGAGATTCGGAATGCCGAATGTGATATGGCGATAGCGGGCAGCGTGAAAATTCATCTTACGCCAATAGAAAGCGATGCCAAGATTGGGATTGAATCCTCGGACAGCAGAACCAGAACATTTGACAATTTATCGGACGGTATCGGACTTGGGGAAGGAGTCGCTGCCGTTGTACTGAAACCATTGCGGAGAGCCATTCAAGACGGTGATCGCATATATGCCGTAGTAAAAGGGAGTGCCAAAAATCAAGATGGAGCTTCGATGGGTATTACAGCTCCTAATTTGGAGGCGCAAGCGGATGTTATTACGAGTGCTTGGGCTTTTTCGGGCGTGGTGCCAGAGACGATCAGCTATATAGAAGCACATGGGACCGGGACGAAATTAGGAGATCCCATTGAGATTGCAGCGATTGAACAAGCTTTTCGGCGTTACACTTCACGTAAGCAATTTTGTGCAGTCGGTTCGATTAAGTCGAATATGGGGCATCTGGATACGGCTGCGGGGATAGCGGGGTTTGTCAAAGCCGTTCTTATGCTTCAGAATAAAGTTCTTATTCCTACGTGCCATTTCCAAAGGCCTAATCGAAAGGTAGAATTCGAGGGCTCCCCTGTCTATGTTAACGACCGTTTCATGCCGTGGGAGCCGATCGGTACGCTACGCAGATGCGGAATCAGTTCATTCGGGTTAAGTGGCACAAACTGCCATATGGTTCTCGAAGAATACGTTTCAGATGCCGCACAGACAGAAAAAGACAACCAGATGCATCTCATTGCTTTATCAGCCAAAAGCAAGAAAGCACTGATGGAATCGATTGCTCTCTATATCGATATGTTGCAAGAGGATAATAATATCTCGATCAACAATCTTTGCTATACGGCTAACGCGACAAGAGAACATTATTCGCACCGATATTTCGTGATATTTCGAAATCAGACGGAACTGGAGTCATGTTTACGGAGTGCCCTTGCCCATGATCTGCAGCTAACTGCCGGGGAATTGAGCCGTTATTCCGAACATAAACTGGGCAGTGTTCGGGGTACAGCCGATTCAACGCATATCAGCGAGGAGGAGCTGCATCGGATATCGAAGGAAGCAGACCAACTCATTGCGCAACTGGTGAAGACGGGTAAGGCTGACCCTTCGAAGCTATTCGATCTAGGGCTGTTATATGTTCGCGGAGCGAAAGTGAAATGGAGAGAGCTACAAAAAGGGAAGGGGACACGCACGGTCAATGCTCCAACATACCCATTCCAAAGAAAGCGGCATTGGCTTAGAAGCATGGATGCCGTGCAGTCGAATTGGGCAGCACAAACTGGCTATTACCAAGTGAAATGGGTCAAAGAGCACCGGCTTGGCAGAAATGCGGTCCATCGCGGAGGGTGCATATTGATACTCGGGCAGCCCGAAATGATGCGCGATCGACTTGCTGGCGAGGTCGCAAAACTGTTGAGGCGGGCAGGGCTGGATGTGGTTGAAGGAGTCGTAGCAGAACGGAACGAAAGTTACGGCAACGGATCATATGGATTCATGGACACAGATGCAGGATATCTATACTTATTACAGCAAATTGGAGAAAAATCGATTGATCAAATCATACATTTGGGAGGCTGGTATGAGCGCACTTCCTCAGCACAGCTGCTATCGGAGCCCGACCTATCGGGTTTAAACAGCCTTTTCCGTTTGGTACAGGCACTCGTCGTAGCAGAGAGAAAGCAGTTGATGGATGTTGTGCTCATTACCAAACAGGCTAATAGGGTTACCGGAACGGAGAACGTAACGCCGGAACACTCCTCTTATATTGTCTTTGGGAAAACCGTTGGTCAGGAACATTTGAATATTAGATGCCGAAGCCTGGATATCGATGATCTTTATAATATTGCAGATATAATTAGCGAACTTTCTTATAAGGGAAGCACATATTCGGTTGCTTATCGCAACGGTGAACGTTTTATTCAAAGAATCGAAGCAGCGGCATTCGTGCCTGCTCAGAAGCAAATTCTTAAGGACGGCGGCGTGTATCTCATCACGGGCGGTTTGGGGGATGTCGCTCTAGAGGTGGCAACATGGGCTGCCAAACAAAAGAAAGTCCGACTATTGCTTGTCAACCGCTCCTCGCTACAAGAAGCTGGTACGGATTCGAGCACGCGACTCGAGCGAATCAAAACCAAACGATCCAAGATCCAAGAAATCGAGGGACTTGGTAGCCAAGTACACCTATTTCAATTCGATATTGCTGATTCGCAAGCGTTATCGGAGCATTACTCCCAATGGCGGGAGCAATTCGGCAAGGTAGATGGGGTATTTCATTGTGCGGGGGTAGCGGCTCCTTCGTTGATTCAAGACAGGCAGCTATTGGAGGCGGAGGAGGTACTGCGTCCCAAAGTGCAAGGGACTTGGGCATTGAAGCGTGTGTTGTCACAAGAACCACTCGATTTCATGGTACTGTTTTCTTCGGTCGCTTCACTGATGGGCTTATACGGGAATAGCGATTATGCGGCGGCAAATGCCTACTTGGACGCGGTTGCGTCACAAGAAGGCGATGCTTCTGGTCAAGTCATATCAATCAGTTGGCCTGCGTGGAAGGATATAGGGATGGGGAGAGCACTGGATAATGAAGGGGAGCATCTATTCAGCCCTATTCTCCCTGTGCAAGCAATCGCGGCAATGGAACATGCGTTGTCCAGTTACCGTGGTCAAGTCATCATTGGGAGTATGAATATGACCCACCCGTTGCTCACGCATCATGATCTCGCGCCTATTGAAGTTTCGGTGGAAGTTCAGGGTGCCGGCAAGAGAAAGCCAGACGCAAGCGTTGCGCCTGCTAGGCAGACGGTGTTGTCAGGCAGTGCACAAGGGTATTCGGATACGGAAAAGCAAATTGCGAAGATTTTTACGGATGTTTTGGGAATCGAGGAGATAAGCATTCATGATCACTTCTATGAAATTGGCGGTAACTCACTGCTAGCAGTGGAGTTTATTAACCAGATGGAAAGAAGTTATCCCGGAATGATGGACATTGCCGACTTGTATTCCTACCCCAGCATCGCTCGAATCGCTGAGCATATCGACGGCAAAAGCAACAAGGAGCAGGAAGGAAAAGAGGACCCGCTGGACTTACTGCTGGACGGCCTTGAGGACGGGAGTTTAACATTCGACGAAGCACTGGATCTGTTTTCCAAGGGGGATTGACTGATGAAACAAATAGAGAAGTACATCTTATCTCAGGTCTCAGAGAAGCAATTGTCCAAACAGCAAGCCAAAGCGATGCTTCAAGAACTGAAGACAAAAAGGCTGAACGAAGAGTCGGCAGGAAAACCGCTTGCGATTGTCGGAATTTCCTGCAAACTTCCGGGTATCAAAAATCCTGATCAGTTCTGGGAGCGGCTGTGTCATGAGGAGAACATGGTGGGAATGTTCCCTAACTCCAGAATTCAAGACATCGCTGTCTTGAATCAAGCCGATCCATTCCGGGTCGGCGGTTATGTGGACGATATTGCTGGGTTCGACCCGGCATTCTTCAGGATTTCTGCCAAAGAAGCAGAGTTAATGGATCCGAGCCAACGGTTATTTTTACAATCCGCTTGGGAGGCATTGGAAGATGCGGGGATGCATCCTAGGAATCAGTCGATCGGCGTATTCGTCGGCATGGAAAGTACGGATTATCCCGAATATTCGCGGTTAATTACGGAGGACAACCCACTCGTGCAGACTGGGGCAAGCACGGGAATTTTGGCAAGCCGAATTTCTTATATTCTCGATCTGCATGGACCGAGCATGGTCATTGACTGTGCCTGTTCTTCCAGTCTGGTAGCCCTGCATACAGCATGCCAATATATTCGCAGCGGAGAATGCGATTCAGCATTGGTTGGCGGAGTCAGTTTATTCCTGAACCCTGCAGGTGATGGCGTAGTGGACTCTGCCGGCGGCCAGATCAGAACCTTTGACAAAGACGCGGACGGAACCGTCTGGAGCGAAGGAATCGCTTCCGTATGTGTAATGCCGCTGGAAGAGGCGTTGAAGAAGAATCATTTTATCTATTCGGTGATAAAGGGAAGCGCGGTGAATAATGACGGTGCATCCAATGGAATTACCGCACCGAGCGCCGAAGCTCAGGCTCAATTGTTGTTGCGTGCATGGGAAGTCGCTGGCGTGTCACCAGAATCGATCAGTTACCTGGAAGCTCACGGTACGGGAACTAAGCTTGGTGACCCGATTGAAATTAAAGGAATCACGCAAGCGATGCGGAAGCATACGGATAAACAGCAATTCTGTGCAATAGGCTCCGCTAAGACCAATATCGGTCATTCCAACGGCGCTTCGGGAATCGTTTCCGTCATCAAGATGGCATTATGCCTTATCAATAAGAAACTGCCACCTTCACTGTTCTTCGGAAGCCCTAATCCTTATATCAACTTTGTGAGTTCTCCGGTTTTCGTAAACGACCAATTGAGAGACTGGCAGACTGGGGAGAATCCTCGCATATGCGGGGTAAGTTCTTTCGGATTTAGCGGGACGAATTGCCATGTCGTACTGGAAGAGGCGCCGATTCGTGCCGAAGAAGAGGGCGAATCCCACCATCAGATGCATGTGTTCCCGCTTTCTGCAAAATCGCTGAATTCCTTGCGAGGTACTGTCGAAAAGTATATCGCGCATCTAACGAATAATCCGACATTGCGAATTTCTGATATTTGCTATACGGCAAGCAGAGGGCGCGGCCACTTCAACTACCGTTTAGCATTAGTCGTGGAGAGTGTCGAGGATCTGCTTCATTCGTTGCGAGAATTTATGCAGCGTGCCGATTGGGGGAACAGGGAAGGACGACTTTACGGTTCATTCAAACTCGTGTTCAATAAAGAAATCAAGTCGGTAGGGGAAATTACGGAGGATGAGCAGCGCATTCTGAGCGCGGAAGCAACTGCGCTTCTGTCCGGTAGCGGTGGAAATAATCGAGAACGAACAGTCTTGTATGCCCTGTGCCATAAATATTGCCTTGGTGCGGATATCGATTGGTCGTTGCTGTATCATGCGGACGAGGCAAAAATTGTACGGTTGCCGACCTATGCGTTCGAGTCTATCAAGTTTTGGGTACCGATCGAATCTCAAGTTTATTCATCCGGCAGGGGATCGAAACTTGCAATAGGCTCTTCTTTAATCGGTGAATTGTTGGCTGAAACGGAAGATCAATGGATATATGAGACTTCGATGTCGGTTGATGCTCACTGGATACTGAGCGAACACCGCGTGGCTGGCACGTGCATAATACCCGGTACGGCTTATCTGGAAATGGCACTACAAGCTGGAAAGCGAAGCTTGCGATATCCTGTAACAAGGATGGAAAATGTACAAATCCTCATCCCGTTATCGGTAGAGGCTGATGAAAATAAATGTGTCCACACGTTGGTGCGAAGAGAAGGTAGTAACTATACCTTTAGGATCGCCAGCAAGCTTAACGATGGCCCTGCAGTCGAGTCGCCATGGAGCGTACATGCGGTTGGCGAGCTGTTCTTTGACCATTCCATTGAGGCAACATCGGACAAACATACAGGTAATCTGCAGACAATGGTACAAACGATTCGCGAAAGTGAACCGAATCCTATCGTACCGGAGAATGGTCTGATTCAATTTGGTCCCCGGTGGAATAACATTCAGCATGTCCATCGGATGGAGAAGGAAGCTGTCGTCTCGCTTCAATTGCCAGAGGAATACCGGAAGGATATAGAGGAATTTGCGTTGCATCCAGCGCTGTTAGATATGGCGACATCGGATTTCAATAGACAGGATGGGAATTTTATTCCCCTGTTCTATAAGAAAGTCTCCATTATCGGTTCACTGCCAGACCGTTGCATAAGCAGAATCGTGCAGGCCAATCCAGACAATCGGGATGTCCGCAGGTACGATGTAACGATTTGCAATCCTGATGGGCATATCTTGGTCGCAATCGAGGGCTTCACTACGAAACGCGTCCAGGGTCAAGACCGCAAGCAGATGGACATGAATCGGTCAGCGCCATCCTTCTATCGCATGGAATGGAGGGAAGAGCACACTCGTCACTCCCCGATTGTAATGCAGCCCGATGAGACAACGCTTATTCTAAAGGGCGAAGGTGTGGTATCGGATGATGCGGCTGACGCCATTCAAAAGCTGGGGGGATGCGTCATTACGGCCGTTCTCGGAGACCGCTACGAAGAGACCGATGCGCGCAACTATATACTGCCTGCAGATGTCGAAGGATTTGATCACGTCGTTCGATGGGTCAAGGAATGCAAAGTCCGCCGAATTATTTATATGGCAACAATCGGCAACGCAGACGAAAATGACTCGCTGGCTAGCCTCCGCCACAAGCAAGAAATAGGGTTCACGGGCTTGTACCGCTTGACTAAAGCTCTGGTTAACGGAGGAATCCGAGAGGAAATTGACCTTGTGCTCATATCCGACTATGTTCATGAAGTAACGGGCACGGAATCCGTTCTAATGCCTGGTGGCGCTACGTTGTTAGGATTGGGCAGGGTTATCTGCGAAGAGCATCCCAACATTCACTGCAGAGGAATTGATATTGATCATCATACGGATGTCGAACAAATCGCGAGGGAAGCGTTAAGCGGGATCGAAACGCCTTATCTCGTTGCTTTCCGCGAAGGAAAAAAATATGCGGAGTATTTCGATACAATGGAACAATCTGCTAGCATCACCGACGAAGTATTGATCCGGGATGAAGGATATTACCTCATAACGGGTGGGTTTGGAAGTATCGGACTAGAGATTGCTCAATATTTGTCTGATCGAAGCCAAGCTGCAATTGTGCTTCTAAGCCGGACGATCCCGTCGAGGGAAACAAACGAAGCCCGTACAGCCGATGAGGTCGAGCGGGCAAGAAAAATGGAGATCCTTGATCAATTCGATCGTCTCGGTAAGACAATCGTCTATTGCGCGGCAGATGTTGCGGATGAGCAGCAAATGAGAGAGGTCTTGCGAAATTTGCAGTCAGAACACGGCCCCCTTCGAGGAATCGTGCATACCGCCGGTGTCGCAGGAAATGGTTTTGCAGTCATACGGGACGAAGAGGAATACCACGAAGCGTTGAATGCTAAAGTTTATGGCACATGGATTCTTCATGAACTCACTCGTCAAGAAGAACTTGATTTCTTCGTCATGTTCTCGTCTGTAACGTCGATTATTGGTGCGGCAGGACAAGGGGATTATACCGCGGCTAATCGGTTTCTTGATGCTTTTGAGGCTTATCGAAACCGTATATGCGGAAACACCTATGCCATCAACTGGGCAGCGTGGTCCGAAGTGGGAATGGCGAAACGGTTTGGTGGAAGTCAGGATGGTATATTCCATACATTGACGACCCAAGAAGGACTTGCGTATTTTGCAAAATCTCTTAGCTTGAAAGCAGGAAGGGTCATTGCGGGGACATTGCGGCCCGAGAGCTTGTCGATCCTTCAATCCTCCAATTCGATTCGAGTAACGAACGAGGTTATCGCATCCTTAACGCACAAGGAAACGGTAAGCGCAGCCGTGAAGAGCAACAATTTGTTAGGTTGGAAGCAAACGGAGCTTGAAGGGAAGCCGGATGTGCATTACACCGATATGGAAAGAATCGTAGCGAATGTGTGGGGTCAAGCATTGGGCACGTCCACCATTAATGTGCATGACAACTTTTACGCGCTTGGTGGGGATTCTATTTTAGCGCTCCGGATTGTTAACGATATTACAAAGCATTGTCGGATCACAGTGGATATCGTCGATTTGTTCGAATACCCTTCCGTCCATGAATTAGCAAAATATCTCGACCATAAACAAACGAGCGAACACCAACATCCCGTTGCGGGTGACAACGCGAATGAGGTGTTATTTGAGCTGTCATTAGCACAACAACGCATATGGTTCTTACAAAAGTTTGATCCAGAAATGACCGCATACCAATTGTTCACCAATATTCCGATTCAGAACGAGATGAACGTTGAGCGATTTAAGGAAGCTTTGAACATATGTGTGCACCGGCATGATGCCTTGCGTACGCGATTTGTAGAGAAGGATGGGGAGCCATGGCAATATTTCGCTTTGGATGTCGGCGAAGTATTCGAATTCATTGATTTGTCCGACCGATCGAACCCTAAGGAATCTGAATTGGAGATGGTGGAACAGCAATGCTCCAAGCCTATGGATCTGTTCGGTACCCTATTCCAGGTAACCTTATTTAAGCTTGAAGATACCAGCTATCATTTATTTTTTAACGTGCATCATTTAATTACGGACGGATGGAGCAGCAACCTGCTATTCAACGAATTGCTAAACGTTTATGACTCGCTAAGGGAATCGAAACCGCTTCGCTTGCAGGACCCGGCTTATCAATATGCCGATTGGATTCGTGTACAGAACCAGTGGCTAAATAGTTCGGAATTCCAAGAGTCAGAAGTCTACTGGCAACAGCAGATAGCCAAGCCGTTGCCTATGCTAAACCTGCCGATAGATTACTCGAGGCCGCCTGTAAAGACTTATAATGGTGGGTATTTGCTTCATACGTTCGACCAAGAACAAACGGAATCCTTGAAGCAACTTGCCGCATCATGCAATGTAACCCCATATATGCTGATGTTGTCTTTGTACGGCATATTCCTTAACAAGATTAGCGGGGATTCAGATATCATCATAGGATGTCCGTCAGCCGGAAGAACAGGAAGCGATTTTGAGCATGTCATTGGGTTGTTTATGAACGTCCTGTGCATCAGAATCAAATTCAGCGATAACCAACCCTTCAAATCGTTAGTCGAACACGTAAAGCAACAAAGCTTACAGGCTTACAAGCATGGCAGATATCCATTTGAACGATTGGTTACCAAAGTCAATCCGGAGCGCGATGTAAGTCGAAGTCCAATCTTTACAACCATGTTTCAATATTATGATCACATTCCGCAACCGAATGAAAGGTATAGTCAGTATGACTTGAGCTTGTTATGCAAAGACTCGGACGGACAGATCGAAGCGAGAGTAGAATATAATTCCGATTTATTCCATCGGGAGAGCGTTATTCAGCTGGTAAGTATGTTCGCACACCTCATTGAAGAGATTTTGCGTGACCCGGACGTTAACATGAGGGACATCCAATATGTTCCCGCCACCCTTATGAAAAAGTTGAGAGAGGATTTTAACGATACGAAGGCAGCATTTCCTAACGGGAAAACCGTGCATCAGCTTGTACATGAACAAGCGCTTCGTACACCCGACCTTGTAGCGGTCGTTAACGGAGAACAATCCCTTACTTACGGGGAGCTTGAGGAGCGATCCGACCAATTGGCGCTCTGGTTAAAGCGGAACGGAGCAGGTCGGGGGGATCTGGTTGCATTGGCTATGGGTAGAACCACAGAAGCGGTGGTTGCTATTCTGGGCATTCTTAAATCGGGAGCAGCATATTTGCCTATCGACGTGAATTATCCTAGAGACCGGGTCGAGTATATTCTGGAAGACAGCGGCGCGAGGTTCATCGTGACGCAGTCTTCATTGGATGTAAGTTTACCGGAGGGGTGCATCGTTTGCAATATCGATACATGGCATGGAGAGGATGCCGACCGGAATGGGGTTTTGGCATATTCCTCCATGCCTAATGATCTTGCATATATCATCTACACTTCGGGCTCCACGGGCAAACCGAAGGGCGTAATGATTGAGCATCTGTCCGCGGTCAATTTTATTTACGGCATGACCGACCAGATAGACTTTTTGACAGGTAAGTCAATTTTGGCTCTCACTACAGTGTCATTCGACATCAGTTTCCTAGAGTTGGTGTTGCCTTTGACACGCGGCATGAAGATCGTAATGGCGAGCGAGGAAGTGCAACTGGATCCCAAACTGCTTGCCGACGAGATAGGAAAGCAGGGTGTGGATATGCTTCAAATGACTCCGTCCCGCATGGCCTTGCTTCTGCGTTCGGGGCATACCGCTTGCCTGAAGCATGTATCTGAAATCTTGATCGGCGGAGAGCCCTTCCCGGAGATAGTATTGAAGCAGTTGAAAACGCTGACCGCAGCGAAAATTTATAACATGTACGGACCGACGGAAACGACAATATGGTCCACCATGAAGGATCTAACCGAAAGTACAGCCATATCAATCGGAAAACCGATCTCCAATACATCGATCTATATTCTGAGTGAAGACGGTCAGTTGCTGCCTCCAGGGTTTGTCGGAGAGTTATGTATCGGAGGAACTGGCGTCGCGAGGGGATACCGGAACAAGCCGGAGCTGACGGAGATGAAATTTGTTAATAACCCGTTTGAGCCAGGTACGAAACTGTACAAAACCGGAGATCTAGCTAAATGGTCGATTAACGGTGAACTTCAGCATTTGGGACGAAATGACAACCAAGTAAAGATAAGAGGATATCGTATCGAAATCGGAGAAATCGAGTCAGCGCTCTTAGAGGTAACTTCGATAAGAGAAGCGGCCGTCGTTACGAGGCAAGACCGATCCGGCCATATGTTCCTTTGCGCTTATATCGTCTCGGATGAGAATTTAGGCGCTCCGCAAGTTCGCCAAGAGCTGGCGAAGGGATTGCCGGAGTATATGATCCCCTCCAAGTTTGTGGCTTTGGATTGTCTCCCGATGACGCCGAACGGAAAGATTGACCGCAAGGCCTTACTGGCGGAAGTATCCAAGCACGACGAACCGACGCCGTCCGCTCTCAGTGAAACGGAAAGAAGGTTGATGAGCATATGGCGTAGCGTACTGGACCTGGACGCCGTCGCTCCGGATGCGAATTTCTTCGAACACGGCGGACACTCCCTGAACGCAGGAATGATGATTGCGAGAGTCAACAAAGAATTTCATGTGGATATGAGGCTCAGCGAATTGTTTCAGAACCCGACAGTCCAGAGGCTGGCCAATGTCATAGAGAAGGAGCATCAGGTTGCTTCTCGATCCATCGAGCGATCTGGGGATATGCCTTATTATCCGCTTACTTCAGGGCAAAAAAGACTGTATGTGCTGCATCATTTGGAACGTAATTCGGTCTCTTACAACATTCCCGCAGTCTTCTCCATCCGCGGACCGTTGGAACCAAGTCGCATCGTATCCGCTTTTGGAAAGCTGATGGAGAGGCATTCGGTCCTTCGCACATCGTTTGGCATCCGCAATGGGACAGTGGTGCAGCTCATCGCGTCTGATATTCTTCCTGATGTAGAAGTATCCATGATGGAGAAGGATGAAATCTCGCGGGTCATTTCCGAGTTTATTCAACCGTTCGATATTGCGAATGCGCCCTTGTTCCGTATGAAAGTCGGAATCATTGATGATCGCAACGCATTCGTGCTCTTCGATATGCATCACTTGATCGCCGATGGATTGTCCGTAGCCATCATGATGAAAGAACTCTTCAGGCTGTACCACCAAGAAGAGGTCATAAATTCGGTGATCCAATACAGTGATTATTCCGTTTGGCAGGCAAATTGGATGAAATCTGAAGCGTTTCGTAAGCAGGAGCAGTATTGGTTAAGCCGATTCGAACGGCCTGTGCCGATGATGAATTTGCCTGCAGATTATCCGCGACCGTCTGTCCAAAGCTTTGAAGGAAATACCATTGTTTTCTACGTGGATGCTCGTTCTACCGAGCGGCTGAAACGATTGGCGGAGGAGCAGGGGGCAACGGTATTTATGACACTCCTTGCGCTCTATTATGTGCTCTTGCATAACCATTCGAGTGTAGAGGATATCGTCATAGGTACGCCAGTCTCGGGGAGAACGCTCTCGGAAATTGAGAGCACCGTCGGGGTCTTCATCAATATGCTTCCTTTGCGCCATACGGTTCGAAAAGAAATGCTATTCATAGATTTTCTAAATGAAATCAGGCTGAACACCGTGGAAGCGCTCGACAACCAAAGTTATCCGTTTGAGATGCTTATCGAGAAACTGCATCTTGAGCGAGATTTAAGCCGAAACCCTATATTCGACACCGTCTTCGCTATGCAACAGAAATCGCAATCCGAATATCAGATTGGAAATTTGCGCATTTCGCCTGTCGAACCGAAGGTAAACGTTTCTAAGTTTGACCTTACATTGCAAGTGACGGAAATCGATTCGGAACTAAGCGTTGAGTTGCAATACTGTACGAGACTGTTCTCGGAAGATACGATTCGCAACATAGGTGATGATTACATCAGAATGATTAAACGACTCCTGGGCCATCCGAACGCAACTTTATCTGAAATTGGAGGACCAAGTCGCATGGAAACCAGTCGTTCACACCCGAACTTACCGGCCGTAAGGCACATAGAACAACCGACGGAGAAGCTAATGGCATCCGAGTTATCCCATGTTCCGCCGATTACAGCAATTCAGGAGGATGTTGCTGCGGTATGCAAAGAAGTGTTGGGGTTACAGAAACTAGGCGTGAGCGAAAATTTATTCCACATCGGTGGTGATTCCTTTCTCGTTGTCCAAATCCAGATCCAATTGGATGGAAAGTACCCTGACCTGATTCGAGTGGCTGATCTGTTCGCTTATCCAACCGTCGCTGAAATATCGCAATTTATCCAACAGGGACTTGCACAAGCTGTTGCGGAGTTAGACGGTCAAGAGGAAGGGCCAATGGTGACAGATATCACACTTTCAGAGGTGAATTGGGATCGGCTAGCTCAACCGGCGGCAAGGAATGGACTTTCCGTACAAGAGCTGCTGCTGTCGATCTTTATCTACTCGTATGCGGAGTTCGCAACAGAGGATAAAGTCATTGTCCTTGCAGGCTTGCATCCGAATCAGAGCCCTATACCCGTAGAGCTTGACCTCAGCGATATGACTAGTCAGGAAGAATTGTTCGTACGCGTTCGAAACAGCTGCATGAATCCGGTTCAGATGGCAGCCTTCGCGCAGGAATCCAATAATCGCATTCCCTATTTCTCTACGGCAAGCCATTTGGGAGATACGGGTGTGAACAAGTTTATACATTTCCATGTCGATGTGGATGGAGAGTCAGCAAGAATTAAATATAGGTACAGGGATTCATCCCCAATGACGGAAAACCCGGAAGGTCTGTTGTATGCTTTTATTAATATCTTAAACTTTATGTTACAACATGATGCTAATGGTATGCATAAGGAGTGAAGAGCTTGAGAAACGATTTATTTCGCATGGGTGATAAGAATCTATTGGAGAAGCCTGAAAATCTTCGTGTTGAGGAGACGGCTATTGAGACGAAGGATATAGCGGTAATCGGGATTGCGGGAAGGTTCCCGGATGCCCGGGACGTTCATGCATTTTGGAATAATTTACAGGCTGGTGTAGATTGCACTAGACCTTTTTTACAGACTAGAAGGAACGATACTGACCCGCTATTATCGCGCTTAGGCATGACGGAGGATGGAAATGACTATGCGAACGGTTCCTTTTTGGACAGAGTGGACACATTCGATTGCGAGTTTTTCTCCTTATCGCCTAAGGAAAGCAGTGTCATGGATCCGAATCAAAGGATCTTTCTAGAAACTGCTTACGAAGCCTTCGAAGATGCGGGATATGGAGGGAATAAACTATCAGGTAGCAATGCAGGGGTTTATGTCGGGTACAGCAGCGACTTCGTGCAAGAGTATAAACAATATGTGAAGGAAGTAGCACCTTCTCTTGCCGGGTTGTCGACACCTGGTAACATTAAATCGATTATTGCCAGCCGGATTTCTTATTTTCTTAATTTGCGGGGGGCGAGCATGGTCGTAGACACGGCCTGCTCGTCTTCGCTTGTCGCAATTCATTTGGCATGTCAAGCGCTTAGGGCAGGCGATTGCGAAATTGCACTGGCTGGAGGCATCAAGCTTAACCTTCTTCCGTTAAGTAACGAGAAGGATGAGGACCAGATCGGGATTGCGTCTTCCGACGGCATCGCCCGAACATTCGACGATTCATCGGACGGAACGGGCTTCGGGGAAGGTGCCGCGGCTGTGATTCTGAAGCCTCTCCAACAAGCGGTGCATGACGGAGACCACATCTATGCTGTCATTAAAGGCAGTGCGGTTAATCAGGACGGGAGCTCCGTCGGCATCACAGCGCCTAATCCTAACGCCCAACAGGAGGTAATTACTAGGGCGTGGAGAGATGCAGACGTTACTCCGGAAACGATAACGTACATCGAAGCACACGGGACAGGTACGAGATTGGGCGATCCGATCGAGATTCGTGCAATCACGCAGGCCTTTCAAGCGTTCACCAAGTCCAAGCAATTCTGCGCGATCGGTTCGCTTAAGAGCAATATTGGGCATTTAGACAATGCAGCGGGCATCGCGGGGTTCATGAAATGCGTATTGAGTCTGAAACATAGGAAAATCGTCCCCACATTGCATTTTCAGAAGCCGAATCGGGGCATCGCTTTTGAAGATTCCCCTGTATACGTCAACGATCAGCTTCGGGATTGGAAGTCGGATGGACCGCTTCGATGTGGCGTAAGCGCTTTCGGATTAAGCGGAACCAATTGCCACATCGTTCTGGAAGAGGCTCCCGTGAGGACAGATGACAGGCAAGAGGTGGTAATGCCCCAAATATTGACGTTATCCGCCCTTAATCGCAGTAGTATCATTCAATTGGCGGAGCGATACAAGGCATGGATTGAACGAAACGCGGATGCTTCGCTCTCCGACATGTGTTACACGCTTAATACGGGAAGAGGGCATCATACGAACCGCGTTGCGATTCCTTTCGAAGCCAAATCGGAACTTCTTCAACAGCTAGAGCTTCTTTCGAGGGATGCTGAATCAGCCTCCTTCCGAAAATTGTATTTTGAGGGCGAGCATAAAGTTATCCCAGACAGTTTAGGTAATCGCGTGATCAAACCCTCTGAGATTACGCAATCACAAGCTGATGAATTCACACGCCAAGCCGACGAATTATTGGATGATCTATCGAATAGCGGATTGACCAAGAATAAGCATGCCTTGAACCAGTTGTGCAGTTTGTATGTCGAGGGGGCATCCGTTGACTGGGAAAAGCTCTACCGCGGTGTCAAGACACGTAAAGTGAGTTTGCCTTATTATCCTTTTAGGAATCGAAGATGCTGGCTCAGCGATCATGAAGACGCATCTACGAATCACAGAACTCATCCGATCATCAGCCGCTCGGAAGCGAGGGAAGACGGAGGGGTTGTATGCTTCGCGGAACTGTTCCCAGAGAAAGAGTGGGTATTGAACGAGCACAAAATCAACGGGAGGTTCGTGCTCCCGGGCACGGCATATCTCGAAATTGTCACCGAGGCGTCGCGAAAGTGCGGCCTAGAAGGCGCAATCGATTTCAGAGATGTTATCTTCATGCAACCTGTCGCTTTGGAGCCTGGAGAATCAGCTACTGTCAAAATAACGATGAACAAGAATAAGAACGGGTTCGAGTTTGTAGTTTCCGATCCCGGTGATCATCCTAGCATCCTCTATGCGCAAGGTAAAGTGAGTGCTTCCATTCATAAACCTGAGCGACGGGACATCTTCACAATGATTGAGAAATTCGGGGCACCGATGGAGATCGTTGGCGATGATCAAGGGCAGAGCCAGATCGAGCGCGGTCCAAGATGGTTCTGTTTACGCGAAATTGCGCTCACGGAGCAGGAAGTGATAGCAAAACTCGAGTTGCCTGACCATTTCAAAGAGGATCTGGCATTATATCATATGCACCCCTCTCTGCTTGATTGCGCAGTAAATGCAGTTATTGATCATTTCGACGGCCTTCATCTTCCCTTCTCATATAAGCGGATGACCTTTATGGGGCCGAAACTGCCGGGGCTTGTCTATAGCCATATTCGAATCATAGACAGTAAATCCGTGCAAGACACGATTTCTTTCGATATCACGTTGATGGATCAATCTGGTCAAGTGATCTTTGAGATTGAACAATATTCGATCCGCAAAGTCCATTTGGCAGAAGGCCGTGCCGACAGGAAAAACACGAAGATGCTCACCGTTCTCGGATGGCAACCGGCGCTTTTGCAAGATACGCCTGCTGGATCGACTACGGGATTATCTGTCATCATTCGCGGGGAGGGAGCACGCGAACGCGAACTGGCAGATCGGTTAATTGCATCTGGCGGTGTGTTTAGAGAGATCGTCGGCGATCGCGACTGCAGCATGGTCTTCAAGCAACTACACGGTCAGCGGGTTAACCGGATTATTCATCTAGCTTCCTTAGGGTTAACGAATGACGCGGCTGATGTCGGGCAACTTGAGGATCAATTAGATTTCGGGGTTTACCATTTATTCCATATTACAAAAGGAATATTAGAAAACAGACTTAAAGGGCCAACGGAGCTCTTCGTAGTAACGCAGTATGCCAACGAGGTCACCGGGGAAGAGCCATGCATCCATCCTAACCATGCAGCCCTATTGGCCATGGGAAAGGTCATCGCACAGGAATATCCCAACTTGACCTTCCGGGGCGTCGACATGGATGAGGAATCCGCGTTCGAGTTTGTTCTAGCCGAAATGATGAGCGCCGAAACGGAATATCAAATTGCCTATCGGCAAGGACGCAGATATAAAGTTACGGCAACGCAGGTTCCGGTAAACGGGATAGTAAGCCAGCCGTATGAGTTACAGCAAGACGGCGCCTATCTTATCACGGGCGGGCTTGGATCGTTGGGATTGAAGCTTGCAGAACATTTCGTGCGTCGTAAACCCGACATCGCGATTGCACTGATTGCCAGGTCAGGCTTGCCGCAACGATCTGAGTGGGAGCATATTCTGCGTGATAAAGGTCTCGGCGATAAGACTCGAGATCGTATTGAGCAAGTGCTGAAATTGGAGCGCATGGGCGCAAAAGTCGAGGTACTTGAGGCGGATGTGGCCGATATAGTTAGTATGGAACGTACGATGATTCGTCTAAGGGAAAAATACGGTTGCATTCGTGGCGTAGTCCATAGTGCTGGCGTAGCCGGAGATGGATTACTTCTTACGAAGGACTTCGGCCAATTTAAGGAAGTCATTCGAGCGAAGGTGCACGGAACATGGGTACTGGAACAATTAATAGATGCAAGCGAAACGGAATTTGTGATTGGGTACTCTTCGATTAATGCATTAATCGGCGGGTTTGGTCAAAGCGATTATGCAGCTGCTAATGCTTATATGGATGCGGCAGCGTACCGATTTGCTCGAAAAGGCATGAAAGCAGTGGCCATCCAATGGCCTGCGTGGAAAGAAATTGGCATGGCGGTTGATAAAGGAGCTGTGTCCAATATAGACGGAATCATGGATGCGCTGACGACAGAGGAAGCTTTGGAATACCTGGACGTGATTATTGGAACCAATTATACGAACGTTATGCCAGGTAGGATCAATCAGGAAGCATTCCAGATGCTGGCCATAAATACGATGGCCGCCGGGCAAACGGCTGGGCAGCCAGCAGCCAAGGAAGCGGATCGCGTTAATCATCCGCAAGACGATATTGAAAGAATCGAACAAACCATTGTGGAAACGTTCGCAGAAGTATTAGGTCTGGAGTCGGTGGATGTTTACGATAGTTTCTTTGCTCTTGGAGGAGATTCAATTGTAGCAACCCATCTCTATAGGGCTTTGGACGAAAAGTACGAGGGCAAGATCGATATCGCTGACATATTTACGTATACGACACCAGCCGAGCTTGGTGCATGCATTCGAGCAAATATGGAAGGCTCGAAGCCGGTAGAAGCGCCCGTCCGCGAAGATCTGCTGGAATGGGCATTGCAGCGGCTAGCGTCTGGAGAGATCAGCATCGATGAGATGGAAGCCATCGTTGGAGACAAGAAGTAGAGACTCACTGAGAGGAGCAGCCAGATGCGAAATACGCAGAGGTATATTTATGAACAAGTTGCAAACCGAAATCTATCCCCCGACCTTGCAAAGCAGATGTTGGAGGAGTTGCAGATATTGTCTGATGCAGGGGAGGAACACATCGCGATTATCGGTATGTCAGGCAGGTTTCCGAGGAGCGAAAATATCGAAAGTTTTTGGGGGAAGTTGACAAATGGGGAGGACTGCGTGTCCTCCTTCCCCGCCCATAGACGGGAGGACATCAACAATGTACTCCAAAACAATGTATTGAGCTTAGCCCTGTATAAAGCGGTTCTTACTGAAGGAATGAATGTAAATGATGCATATGGGCCTGGAGGATTTTTGGACAGAATCGACCTGTTCGATGCAGAGTTTTTCTCTATTTCAGCCAAGGAAGCACGCTGTATGGAGCCTCACCAACGACTATTGCTGGAATCCACATATGAAGCGCTTGAGGATGCGGGTTATGGGGGAGAGAGTCTACATGGATCCAATACGGGAGTATTTATCGGGCGTGACCATACAGATATCCCTTTCTATAAGTTAATGGCTGAACCGGATTTATTGCACCTTACGGGGTCCTATACCGGCATTTTATCCAGTAGGATCTCTTACGTTTTTAACTTGAAAGGCCCTTCGGTTGTCGTCGATACCGCTTGTTCGTCTGGCTTGGTCGCCATTCATGAAGCTTGCAGCGCCTTAAGAGACAGAAGATGCGACACCGCTATCGCAGGTGGCGTCAATCTCATCTATTTTCCGGTAAAGGGCGATGGTATGTTCAGCATGATTACGTCACAAGACAGCATCGTCAGGACCTTTGACAAAAAAGCTACAGGCACCGTACTCAGCGAAGGGGTAGGGGCTGTGGTGTTAAAGCCGTTACGAAAGGCATTGGCTGACAGGGATAATATTCAAGCCGTCATTCTCACTAGCGTGTCCAACAATGATGGAGCATCGAATGGAATAACTGCACCGAGCCCGGAAGCACAAGAAGAACTGCTGATCTCTGCTTGGAAAAATGCAAAGATCAACCCGGAAACGATCTCCTATATTGAAGCCCATGGCACGGGAACATTAATAGGAGATCCTATTGAGACTAAAGCAATCTTCAACGCCATGAAGAGATTTACAGATAAGAAACAATTTTGTGCGATCGGTTCAGTAAAGTCTAATATCGGACACACGGTTGCAGCTTCAGGTCTAGCCGGGGTTACAAAGGTCGTGCAAGCACTGCGTCATAAGAACATCCCTGCATCCATCAATTTCGATCAGCCCAATCCATACATCCATTTTACGGACTCTCCGCTATATGTGAATGACAAGCTCATGCCATGGGAGAGTGACGGTAAGCCTAGAAGGGCAGGAATCAGTTCATTTGGATTTAGCGGTACCAACTGTCATATCGTTCTAGAGGAGGCTCCTGAACTGCAGCAAACCGCTGTCGAGCAATGGCAACCGGAAATATTCACATTGTCCACCCAGAACGAGTCTTCTCTAAGGGAGCTAGTAGATAGATACGTCGGAATGGTTCAACGGGGAATCGCTTGTTCGATTCAAGATTTATGCTATACAGCGAATGTGGGAAGAGGGCATTATTCGCATAGATTAGCATTCAGTGTTGAAAGTGAAGAAGATTTTTCAAGGAAAATAATAGAAATTGGACGATTTGGTTTGAAGGGGGATGCTGAGCGGGGGATCTATTATGGAGTGACCGAACCGAGTGATGGAATGAATCTTAAACAAGAGACTGATCATAGAATAGCTTTGCTAAGACAGCCAGGGCAGCGGAGCGAACCGTTAAAGGATATAAGCGAATTATGCCAATTGTACGTGCGGGGCGCGCAGGTAGATTGGGCTTCTTTATATTCTGATAAGCAACGAAGACGGGTAAGTATTCCTGTGTACGCTTTCAACCGAAAACGGTATTGGGCTGAGGTATTTACGACAAATCATCGACCCGAAATGGTGATGGCTGAACCCACTGTCCCTAACGAGTGTGCATTTGAAATGAAGTGGATTCCATCAGTAGCAAGCAAAGGCATGAACAGCAACGAGGCAGATAGAGTAACGTTGGTCATTCAAGGCGAAACAGATCTCTCGAAACAAATCGTGGAGCACCTTAGAAAAGAGGGTAAACAGACAGTCGCGGTCAGATTGGATTCGGCTTACCGACGTATGGAAGAAGACCAGTATGCGATCTCGGGTTCCCAAGAAGACTATGAACGGTTATTCGCCGAACTGCCGGTTGTGAATCGGATTATTCACCTATGCAGTATGGACGGTGCGGGTAATCCATCGGACGTAGGGCAATTAAACGCGAAGCTTGCAAGGGGAGTAAACAGCTTATTTCATATTGTGAGAGCGATGAAAGCGATCCGGGGTCGTCTCCCGATCGATCTCATGCTTGTGACGGACCATGTGAATCAAGTAACAGGCCGGGAGACCCTGCTAAAACCTACTCATGCTGCACTAAGCGGTTTAGGTAAAGTCGTTGTTAAAGAATATCCGGAAGTAACGTGCCGTACGCTCGATATCGATGACACATTCACTGTGGAACAACTCCATGACGAAATTCTGGTTCAGGAGTCTGAAATTATTGCATATCGCGAGGGAGTGCGATATAAGGGTACCTACGACCAAGTGCCGCTCCCTGAACCGAAAGAAGTATCGATTAGTCTCAAAGAAGACGGCGTTTATGTAATAACCGGTGGAACAGGTGGATTGGGATTGGAGTTTGCCAAATACTTCGCCTCGAAGGCCAAGGTCAATATCGCCCTGTTGAGCCGGAAGCCTTTTCCCGAGAAAAATTTGTGGAGAGATATCATTGAAGAAAATGAAGAAGATCCTATCATTTCAAAGTTAATCATGCTGCAGGAGATTGAAAAAATAGGTGGACATGTGCATATTCTTCAAGCGGACATCTCCGATGCGGATGGTCTAAGCATAGCCTTGGCGGAATTAAGGAGCACGTATGGCAGAATAAATGGGATTATCCATGCGGCAGGTGTGGCGAGCCAGGGCTTGATCATTCGCAAAAGCAAGGATGCTTTCAATGAAGTGTTACTTCCCAAAATTCAAGGGACATGGCTGCTTGACCAATTGACAGCGAAAGACCCGCTTGATTTCTTCATTATGTTTTCTTCAGCGATGACTTACCACGGTCATGGGGGTCAGGGTGATTACACTGCAGCCAACAGTTATATGGATGCATATGCATATTATCGCAAGAGGCTAGAGAAGAATACGTTAACACTGAATTGGCCGGCATGGAAGGAAACGGGCATGGCCGTTAAGTACGGGTTTAGTGAAAGCAATATTTTCAATGATATCAATACGAAGACTGCGATTAGCCTTTTTGAGAGCGTGCTGGGGGCTGATTTTACAACAGTGGGCATCGGAAGTCTAAATCCTCGTTTTATAGATGAGATGAAGCCTCAGACCCAGAACAATGCCATTGAGGTAAGGTTAGAAGGCCGAATGGACGGGACCTACTCTGATCTAGAAAGGGAGGTCGCACAGGTTTGGGGGCTCCTTTTTGAGACAAATTGCATTAAACTTACGGATGACTTTTTTGAATTAGGTGGTCATTCTCTATTGGCAATAAAGCTGGAAGCCGAATTAGAGGAACTGGGATATATGTTGGATGGATTGAACATTGAAGAACACAGTACATTCGAGAAGTTTGTTGCTATTTTAAGTAGTAAAAACAGCCGGTTGCTGGCGAAGGATGAGTTAGCCTGAAGTAGCTCGCTGTAGATAAATAACGAGGATATTCATAAATTGATTTGCAATTTTGAGTCTGAGCAAGCCGTCAATAATTACAGTTATATTGTTGCAAGAGAAATGATCTACACATTCGAATTACAATTAAGTTTTTTTATAAAAGAGAATTCCTGTTTGAATCTATTGTAAATCGAAAAGGCAAGTTAGCCCATTGAAATTGACTCAAGAATCAATAAAGCGAGAAAACACTTTAAAATCTGAATAGCACGCAAAAAAAAACAACTCTGAACGAATTATCACGGTGAAATTGAAACCTGAATACAGAAATCACTAAAAAATAGCGGCTTAGGGACTTACCTCCCTTAAGCCGCTATTTTTTTTATTTTCATATACTTCCCCCATTTTAAAAGCAGTTTATCCATCCTAACTGGAGCTCCCCCCACGATATAACTATCCATAAATCCGGTTATTTTATACGCTTCGTTAATCCCTGTCGAACTTAAAGTTTTCTTTACAATCCACAAAAGCTCCCATTTCGCATGCTAAAATACGGAAGAAAAAACGACATGATTCGCCAGTGTCGGGGTTACCATTCGACGGATAAGAAAGGTAACTTAACAACTTCAATCCATAGAGTTAGTAGCTTCAGGGAAGCCATGCTGACTCGCTTGGAAGCACTCCACCCGCAATATGCAAGGACTCCCGCCGTTCCTGTGGTTTCAAGTGGAGCTAGAGGGATGCCCGTATCTTCAAGTAACCGAAAGCCCCTCAGCACGGGTACTCGAATGGATACTGATACCCCGAACGTGATGAAAGCCCCAGCTTGGACAATGCCATGTTATGTACAAGTTATCCCCGCTTGATCCCCGCATCCAAGCACATGTGGATCGCAGGAAATCAGTGGCCCGCATCTGGGTCACTGGTTTGCACTTCGATTTGACATTTTGGGCTGCTTGGTCAAAGAGCGGTTAGACAGCGGTAGAATATTGCAAGTTTGCGATGGAGGGACTCTTAGAGGATTCAAATGAAAGAAGTGGAGGCCTGCGAAGCTAGTTTTCTTCCGAAACATTATAGTTGCTCATGTCGCTTCGCCTGCGATCCACTACTCTATTTCAAGGATGGGCTTCGTTTTAATGTTATTTGATGTGTTTTTAGTTTGATCTATACATAGAAGGGATGAATGAAAGTGAAGAAAGTAAAAAAACAGGGGTGGAAGTTAAGCTGGTGGATGCTAGTGTGGTTGCTGGTCATTAGTTTGGTCATGACTGCGTTTCCTGTATTGCCGGCGCAGTCGGCAGCAGCAGCTGAGCTGCCGATGCAGCAGACACCCATAACTAAAACCAGTGGATTCCAGGATGTGAGCCCAACAGACTGGTTCTACGATGCAATCATCCAGGTACAGGAGAAGGGCATATTTAGCGGTACAACCGCCAGCACCTTCTCGCCTAAAGGCACAATGACACGTGCCATGTACGTTACAGCACTTGGACGGATGGCTGGGGTAGAGAGAGGGGCGTATTCTACTTCGAGCTTTGCCGATGTTCAGGTGGGTAGTTGGTATGCGCCATATATTGAATGGGCAGTGCAGAAAGGGATTACCGATGGTACGGGCGGAGGTAAATACTCGCCCGATGCCACCGTATCCCGAGAACAAATGGCAACAATGACGCTGCGGTATTTGGAAAACGAAAAGATTCCTTATCAGACAGGCAATCCAATCACGACAAAACCTGCCGATCTCGCTAACATTTCACCTTGGGCAGCGGAAGCAGTTGTGAAGCTGTGGCAAGCGGGCGTGTTCACAGGTGACGAAAAAGGCAACTTTAACCCGCGCGTGCAAGCGTCTCGGGCGGAAGCGGCAGTTCTTTTCATGCGGAACAATGCGGTTGTGGAGGCGTGGAAAAATCAGAATCCATCGACGGTCACCCCGACACCAACGCCGACTGTAACACCGACTCCACAACCAACACCTACGGTGACGCCAAGTCCGAATCCAACGCCAAGCCCTGGAGGGAACAATGGCGGTAATGGAGGAGGAGGTGGAGGAACTCCTGGAGATAATAACGGCGGTGGAACACCAGGAGGCAACAATGGTGGTGAAACGCCTGGAGGAAACGGCGGTACCGATAATAAGACATATACACTTACTTTCGATAGCAACGGAGGTACGGCAGTTAAAGCGCAGACGGTCCGCAGTAACGAAAAGCTAACTAACCTGCCTGTTCCGATCAAGGACGGATACATCTTCCAAGGCTGGTTTACCGAAAGTGATCTTTCGTCCATCTTTGCGGAAGGAAGCACGGTAACTGCCGATACCAAATTGTATGCAAAATATACAGATAGCGTGGAAAATGCTGTACAGCGCACACCGAGTTACTCTGTCTTGAATGTCAAGCCAGACTTCACTCTCACGCTACAGGATGCTTCGGGCAGTTTGTCAGCAACGGATGTCCAAGCTGGATTGACGTTCGTGGACACGGCGAATCCGGATTTTGCAGGAGTTAAAGTCACGGGAGGGAATGGTCTTTTCACCGTCGCTTCCGCTGCTGAAGACGGCAAGTTTGTTGAAGGTAACACGTATCAGCTGACGTTGACGGATGAGAACCTGTCCTTCCAGGACCAAGATAAAACCACAAGCATTTATGTGTTTAGCGTTGCCAAGCAAAAAGCCATGAACGTTCCGCTTAATGCGAATATGATCTATCTGGATTTCCAAGAGGTCACGGATATGATGCTGAACGGTGCGGAGGTGGGTTCACCCGCAATTCCAGTGATCACTACAACAGTAGGCGGTAGCAGGAATTCGCTTGGGAAAGCGAGTGCAAGCGGAGGTACGTTTAAGTATGACGGCATTACCAAAATTCAAGTAGGTAATACCGTTGCAATTTACCAAGGGCTTCGACCGGATTTGCGTACAGTCGATACGACTGATGCAGATAATGGGGATGTGGCCTATATTCAAATTACAGCGGTGAATGGAACGACCTATACTTACGGACGAGCCAATGCCGATCAAGTGGTGTTCAGACCAGATGTATTGCCAGTTAGCATAGAGGTGGACACAGATGGTAATCCGAACAACAACTCTATCACGATTGAGCACATTGCTATAAATTATAGCGACAGCCTGTATAAACCGTTTGGATTGAACGAGCTGACCACAGTCGATGTGGGCGATTTTATCGGATTTTATAGAGGTGAATTCGCCGCAGAAGGTTCCGGGGTTACTCATTATGGGCGCATTACATCAATTAAACCTGTGGCAGAGATGGATATTATCACGTATGAGGATGTCACGCTAGAAGATATCCAGAATGCCTTCAATATCTATCAGAAGCAGGCCATTGACGGCGAAGATCTGTTATCGGACAAACAAATTGAGAAACTTGAAAAGCAGATCGAACAGCAAGCGATTGCCAGTGGATTCGTTGATCAAGCCGCGGATTATTTATCTAATTTAGCAATGGAAACGAAAGAACTGAGAGGCATTCAGAAGATTAAAGCTCAGTCCTCCTCGGGCAAAAGTAGTCGGATGAGGGTGGAGAATCTAAACGTTGTCGCGTCGCTGGGCACACAGTTGAAACATATTAGCGGCCGGAGCTCCGGGGTGAGCGCAACCTTGCAAGTGAGTGCTGATATCGTCGTAGATGCTAATGAAGAGAATGATCTCGTCATCCATATGACGGGTGCTTTCGTTCAAGAGATGGCGCTGGATCTTGGCATTAACGGCGATATGCAGGGGCATTGGCTGACAGCGTGGGGGATTCCTTACTGGTACAGCATTGATGATTATGTGATTACCGCGAATCTCGATGCCTATAGCTATACCGGCATTAATATTACCGCAGAGATGGGTTTTGTTGAAGTTGATAAGCTGGAAGCGGCATTAGACAATTGGTTGGATGCCAAGACTTCCGGTAAGTTGAGTCAAGTACGGGATATCGCAACCGAGATCAAAGTCATCATGAATGGTGTAGATGATAAAGATGCTATGGATGAGGAGAAGCTGAAGGAACAGTATCAAGAGATGCTGGAGGATGAAACGGAATGGGTAACGCTAATTAAGAAGACGCTCATTGAAAAAAGCAAGCGAGTGGCTTACGGAATCATCGAAGTCAAATTTGAAGCGGAGTTTGTTGTTAGCGCTCAAGTGAATCTGTCCATTGGAGCGGATTTCTATTATAAAAGTGCCAAGCGTTACTCGGTGACTTTGCGCATATTAAGTTTCAGCGGCACGAGCAATACGGTAAGCTTGCCGGGCGACGGCGACTACCAGTTTACCTTCTATGTCATGGGCACGCTAGGCTTGCGGGCCGGTATTCATATGGAGCTCAAAGCAGGGATTGGCAGCGTTGATTTGAATAGCATCGGGTTAGCTGTAGAACCTGGAGTATACGTCAATCTATGGGGTTACTTCTATTATCAGTTGAAGAATGTGAGCGGGGTGCAGAGCAGTAAAACGTTAGGTGCCTTGTTTATTGAGATTGGAATTTATTTAGAAGTCGAAATAGGTGCTCAACTGGGTGATGGGATGCTTGAAGATAGCCTTCCACTGTATGAGAATACATGGCCTTTATATACAGCGGGGATGCAAGAAAGCATTGAGGACTTTGCCTATCCACAGGATGATGAGCTTGGTGTGATCTTTAGGGGAGGGCCTGGCGGGGCCAGCATTATAGATTTGCCGGAGTCATGGCTCAAGATGAAAGGTTTCGATCTGAAAACAGGTATGGACATCCAAGAAATATTTGATATTTCGCATTTCGACATTCAAATAAGCGGCGATAACTTCATCTATAACCCGGAGAAGAAACAGATTAGTGTGAAAGACTGGAGGAAACTGTCGAGCACAGGCATGTTGGTGATTACTTGGAAGGCAGCACCTCTATCATTCAAGCCTAATGCGATCAAGCGCACCATTCCATTAAACTGGATCAAGAATAAAGATGGTGACATTTCAATCGAATTCAACCCATCGAATGGAGAACCATCCGAGATCGTAACTGCCGCCTTTAATGCGGTACTTACGGTGAAAAACAAAATCCCTGCATATCCGGGATATACGTTCGATGGCTGGTATACGGCTAGAATTGGTGGTACCAAAGTAGACATTCCGAAGCGGATGCCTGCAGGTTTATCTAACCTGTATGCGCATTGGACTGTGAACACGAATACACCATATAGAGTTAATTATTATTTGATGGATCCAAACGCTGGTAAATCGCCTACGCTTGCGGATTGGGAAATGCAGACAGGCATAACCAATGAACTTGTTCGTATCACCTCTGACCGATACAAAGATCGTGGTTATATGGAAGGTACGACACAAGGTACCATTAAGGGAGACGGTTCGACGATTCTGAATGTATTTTATAAACCGATCAGTAAGACTGCGACATTCAACTTAGGTTATGAGGGTGCTTCAGAAAAGCAAATCACCGACTTGATCTATACGAATATCGTGAGTCGAATTCGGGTCCCATCAAGACAGGGATATAAATTTGCAGGATGGTCACCTTATATGCCAAGTACGATGCCGACAGAGTCTACGACATTTACGGCAAAATGGACAGCCAAGGATGATATGTCTTACAAAGTCGTATACCTGAAGCAAGATATTGGACAACCAACGTATACCGTTGCAGATACGGAAACGCATTACGGTACAACTGATACAATGGCGGTACTTCCCGTCGAATCAATCAAGTCTTACGAAGGATTCACTGTAGACCCGACGTTCCCGGGTACTGTGCTGGAAGCCAACATTGCTGGCAACGGTACAACGGTTCTAAGGGTGTACTACAAGCGTAATATGTATAAGCTAACGATGGATTATAAAGATCAAAGTACACCTAAAAAAGTAGTCGACAACGTACCCTATGGATCAACGACTTCAATCCATATTGGTGATCCGATCTGGCAAGGCCATCAATTCAAAGGATGGTCGCCCGCCCCACAAGCAACGATGCCTGCGCAGAATGTCGAGTATACAGCGAAGTGGGACATCGACCAATATACCGTCAGCTTCAATAGTAATGGCGGAGAGGAGGACGTTCCTGATCAAATGTTGGATTATGGCGCAACGGCAAGTGAACCGCAAGCCCCAACCAATCCAGATAATCAAACCTTCGGAGGCTGGTACAGTGACAGTGCGTTGACGAAGCCTTACAATTTCGCAACACCAGTGACGAGTAATATTACGCTGTACGCGAAATGGATGCGTAGTTTTACGATGAGCTTCGACAGTAACGGCGGATCAGAGACTTCTGACCAGATGGTTTACGAAGGAACTAAACCTGTGGCACCTAAGTCGCCAACACGTGAGGGATATGTGTTCGCAGGTTGGTTTAGCGATACAGGCCTGACTAAAGGGTATAACTTCACAACCGAAACTGTAAAAGGCAATATCACATTGTATGCAAAATGGACAATTGCTCAGAAATATGAGTATCAAGTGCGATTCTACGAGACGGGTGTAGTACTGTTACAACAGCAGATGGTGAAAGAAGGTGGCGTGGCAGAGTCATTCGAACCAAAACCAAGAGAAGGCTATACGTTCCTGTATTGGAGAGATAAAGAGACACGGAGCAAGCCATTTGATTTTACAACACCGATCACACGAAATCATGATTTATACACGGCATGGCAAACGAATAGCTATGAGGTAAGCTTTATGAGTAACGGCACTAAGGTAAGCAGTCAGTCCGTGTATTATAATCAATCAGCAAAAACACCTTCAACGCCAACGAGGGAGGGTTACGTATTTAAAGGCTGGTATAGTGACACTGATTTGAAGAACGCATACAACTTTAGTAGCCCGGTGCTGAATCATATTACGCTGTACGCGAAGTGGGCACCTATGTTCACAGTGAGCTTCGACAGTAAAGGCGGGTCAACAGTAAACAGTCAGACAATTGAATACAATGCTAAAGCCACAACACCTGCCTCCCCAACGCAGACAGGCTACGCATTCGGTGGATGGTATAGCAATGAAGGTTTAACGGATGCCTACAATTTTGCATCGCCGGTGACGACAAACGTTACGTTGTATGCGAAATGGACACCTTTATTCACAGTAAACTTCGACCTTAAGGGTGGGGCGCCAGTAGTCGATCCAAAGACGGTGGTCGAAGGAAGTTTAGTTGCGACCCCTGTCGAACCTGTGCGAGAAGGTTATGTGTTTGGCGGATGGTACAGCGATGAAGGGTTGACCACTGCCTATGGTTTCGAAACCCCTGTGACGTCAAACATCACGTTGTATGCAAAATGGAAGGCTCTGTTTACAATAGGGTTCGTTGCAGGTATTGACTCAACTCCACCGGTTCGGAAGATCGTGGTAGAGGGCGATGTGGCTCATGCACCTGACGCTTCTGAACTTCCATCCAATCCAGGAAATATAATCTACGGATGGACTAAGGATTTTACAACTAAAATCCCTTACGATTTCGCAACACCGGTGACAGGGAACTTCAATTTGATTGCAATGTGGAGTAAGATTTACACGGTGAATTTCGAGACTAATGGTGGTTCAGCAGTAGAGACTCAGATTCTCGGTAGCCAAAATCTAGTCAAAGTCCCTGAACCTCCGACAAAGCCAGGATTTTTATTCGAAGGATGGTACAAAAATTCAGGTTTGACCGTTCCTTATGATTTCGAGCAATTGGTCATAAACGGAAACCTTACACGTACCATATACGCCAAGTGGACTGAACTCTAATAAATAGTTTGACAGAAATTTTAAAGGTTAGCTCAAAAGTCGATTGCCCTGAAATTCAGTGCAGTCGGCTTTTCGTATTATTGTAATGATAAATCATTAAGATATATTAGGAGAAAAAAACTAAGAGAGGCTTTCGCCCCTCTTTAGTTTTCCTTAAACTCCTGTGATTAAAAATTCCCATTGATATCTGTACAATTGGCTAATATACCTTCACGTCCGTTCCAAGCACAGACTTGTTCTGAACCGAATTGCCGGATAGATATACTTTTTTCAGATTGGGCAGCTTGCTTAAGATCTCCGCATTGGAAATGGCATTGTTTTCGAGATGGAGTTCTTCAATGGCTCGCCAGTTGCTCATAAATTCAAGCGAAGCTAGGTTACTGTCTTGTAGGGTAAAGGAACGCAGAGCGGACAGCTTGGCAAAGTAAGGCATCATCTGGTCCACTTCACTGACGGATGCATTGTTTATGCTAAAATAAGGCTCCTCTAAGGTTAGGTGCTCAAGCACTTTGTTCTCCGCGCCTACCTTTTGTTCGAAATTCAGCCTGCATTCAGAGCACACCAGCGATTTCACCTGCTTCAAACGAAATAAGGCATCACTTTCACTGTACAATGATGAATCATCAATGTTTAGTTTCTGTAAGCGAGGTAAGCGATCCAGAGCGTTTAGACGAGTGATATCACTGATCTCCGAAAGGAAAAGCTGTTCTAGCTTCGAGAATTTCCCTAGTGTAGCCAGATTTAACTCCCCACTTCCCCCACGGAGCGTCAGGCTGGTAACAGTAGGTGCCTTAAGTTCGGGGAGAAAGGCACCCGGAATTTCCACTTGTACTGCATTAGGCAAGGTCAGCGCTTCCGCATTCTCGTAGTACCCAGATAACCTCAATTCCCGCAAAGAGGACAGGCTATTTATGGCCTTTACCGAGCTAAGCTTGCTTAAGGAAGCAAGGCGCAGTTTGGTAATCGAGGTTTTACCGGCGAGCGGTTCCAAACTGGAAAAGTTTAAACTCTCGATGTCTAGCTTCTGTAGAGCAGGCATATTTTGCACAAAGTCGATGGACTTTACGTTGTTCAAATACGAAAGCTGAAGTTCTTGAAGCTGGGTTAAGGCGTATAACGGCTGCAAGTCTGTGGTTTCACTGTAGTTGATGGATAAGGATGTCAGCCCGGTCATGGACGATAACCATCCCAATTCATTGACAAAAGTGAGCGACAGGGATTTGAGCGGCAGTTTGTTTAACAAGTGAAAATCCGTTATAGACTCATCGACATAGGTAATCGATAAAGAGTTCAGGTTAGGAAATTCCAACAGTAAGGCTAATTCCTGGTTGCTGCGAAGCTGGGTAGAAAGGTGCGTAATTTTAGACTTGTCACCAAAGTAGCTGGAAAACGAATTAAAGGATTCGTTAAAAGCGCCACCATAGCTTTTCAGTCCAGACATGTGAGCAAACGTGGTTTGATCCGTCTGGGCAATTTCATAGGTTCCCGTCAGGTCGAGCGCTGTAAGTCCCGTAAAAGCTTCAAAATCTCGCTGATCGATCTTCTGTGCATTCAGCTTCTTGTCCTGAGTAACATAAGTGATCTTCTCGGCCTTTTCATCGCTGAAGGGATCGGAGAAACTATAGGTAAACTGCCATTGGTCACTATCCAGATAATCTACGGTCAAATAGCGCACACGAGCGAGTTCCTCTTCTGTCGGCAAGGCAGACCCTTTATCAAAGATATCCCGCAAAAAGGAGAGCAGAACCTCGCTTTCCGGCATCTTGCGTACAGGCAGATTGGCTTCTGTTTTTTGAAGCGTGGAACTTGTACTGTAGTAAAAATAAGCACCGATCGCACCCGATAGGATGAACATCAGTATCAGTAATAGCCTTACGGAGACGTTTGGCTTCGGCGCTACCTTAGGAGGCGTTCCGTGGTAATGATTAATGGTTTGGTCTACATAGTAGACATGATTTTGCTTCAACAAAAGCTCTGTTTCACAATACGGACACTTTAAAACTTGCCCCTCCTTGTATTCAATTCTTCCGTTGCAATTGGGACAGTTTAACGGAATAAATGCCACGGATGCCTCCTCCTTCATAATGATGATTGTAAGATCATACTGAACTGGCTCACACTATAGTTTATCGTTCTGAAGTGTTACGTTCAATATGAGAACGAAGTTTCACATAGAGAAGGAGCAGGGGGAACCTGCTCCTTTGTGGTCTATTTTTAAGTTTGAACGAGGGTAGTTATTATGAAGATAAGCATCATTAAATAGCCCACTAAGCGATGGATGTAATCGGATGTTTAACGTGCACAGGATAGAGGTTATCACCATGGTTTTTTACAAATAAGCCATCATTGTTGATTGAACTTATGAATTCCATATCTTTATTTTCATCCGGTGTAAAATGGAACGTCACTTTCTCGGTATCTGCACCGGCAATCTTATTCAGAATATCTTTCATATTGATTTCATTTAAGCTGACAACATCGAAGAGGTCGATATTGTTGTCTTCTTTCTGATAAATGACAATGACGTTTTCGTTTTCCAAATAATAAATATTATCACTAAGTACATTCAAGCAATAAAACATGAATATGCCAGGGGTATGATCGGTTGCAAACCGTTTGGAAACAGGCAAGCGTTGCGATGCGAATTGTTGAATAAGATGTAAATCCTCTGCGTCAGTTACATCTAGTTTCCGCAGGTTCGCAGATTCTAATGGGTTAGCTGTAAAATGAAAGTCCATTGAAAATAAATGTTCTTCTACAGCTTTGAACCCAAACTTGGGATAGAAATCAAGAACGGATTCATTGGCAAAAAGGTACATGAGATCGTACTTGTTTTCGTATTCCTCCAAAATTTTGTTCATTAAACGCGCAGATAGTCCTTTCCCGCGGTAGTCGGGATGTGTCATCACCGTGCCAATTTGGATTGCTTTTTTCTTCTCTCCGTGGATGATCAGCTCAAGGATATTGACAGATGCGTTGGCAACGACCTGATCTCCATCTACAAACGAGAAAGGAATGTATCCTTCGCCCCAGCAACCATGTTGGTACCAATTTTCAAAATGGATATCAAATGTACTCGCAGCGAGTTCAAAAAAACTGTTCCGAAGTGTGTCATTGTTTTTATAATTTTTCGTAAATTTCAAATCCTTCATGATATGTTCTCCTTAGCTTTTTTCTATGTATGTTAATAAGCCCAATTCCTCTTACATTTCTACCAGTATATTATTCGGCAAATAACGTTTAAACCCCTTCATTTCATATCCTCCTGTTATGTTAATAACAAAAGAAAAGAACCGCCAATAAGGCGCGGCTCTTGATTAGTAATCGTAAATTTATGTATCTTCTTGATCGTCTGTAACTTCGGCAACGGCTGTAATTGAAGCATAGGGGAAGCACCATCCACCCATTCGGCATTTATTGTGCTACATAGAGTACCCTGTCAATCAAACCGTAATCTTTGGCTTCATGCGCATTCATAAAATTGTCTCTGTCGGTATCTCGTTCAATGTTCTCCAAGGGCTGGCCTGTTTGCCCAGATAGAATATTGTTGATGTTATCCCGTAATCGAATAATGCGTTTAGCGCTAATAGCAATATCTGAGGCTTGACCTTGTGCTCCGCCAAGCGGTTGATGAATCATAATTTCGCTGTTCGGAAGCGCGAATCGTTTACCTTTTGCACCATTAGATAGTAAAAAGGCACCCATAGATGCAGCCATGCCAACACATAGTGTAGAAACATCGGCTTTAACCAAATGCATGGCATCGTAGATGCCCATACCTGCTGTAATGGAACCACCCGGTGAATTGATGTACATATGGATGTCTTTTTCCGAATCCATGGCATCCAAATAGAGCAACTGTGCTATAACGCTATTGGCCAACGCGTCTGTGATTTCCCCAGATACAAACAAGATCCGGTCTTGTAGTAGCCTGGAGTATATATCGTAGGTGCGTTCCCCGCGGGAGGATTGTTCGACAACGTAAGGAATCAGATTCATAGTGATTACCCCTTTAGTATCCATAGTCAATGCGATAATTCTTTTCGAGATGAGAAATCCTTTGTTCCAATATCTTTGGCTGAATGTAAACAATATTACTGTTATCTTCGTCATCATCATTGGTAGGAGGGGTATTGCTTAAGGCTTTGACTCGTTCAACAACGTGCTCATTAATCTCGGCTGTATCCATCTCTTCTTCAGAGACAATTTGAATCGAAATGTGTTGATGTACAGTTGTTTCTGCTGTCAGCAGGCTTACTACGATGGTCATTTCACCGCATGGAACAGCATCTTGCGTAAAAATTTCTATGATCACATCTTGGTAAGGAACATCCACCACGATATGTCCTTGATCATTCTCGACCAGACCATTCAGGTTCTTGGAACGATACATTCCTTCTGGCAACTGGATCTTGATTTCAGGCGTCTGGGTTAGATCTTCTGGATGGAGTTGTACCCATAGATGATTCATACCTTCTTCGTTTTCCATCTTGGACTTCGCGAATTGAATATCAAGCATTATAGATGTTCACCCCTTAGTGCTTGTGATACAGATTCGATGACTCTTTGTTTGACCTCCGCAGATATTCGAGGACTAATCGTGATAATAACATCGTCTGTAATCTTGAGTGTTTCGTTCTCAATAATGCGGCTTGGTTCATATAACGTAATTTGCTGGCTAATTTTCTCGATGTCTTCCATCGAAAGTTTCTTTAAGGTTTCCTGAATGGAGGCCAGAGTCTCACCCGTTCTGGATAGGGTGACGATTGCGCGAAAATGATGAAGATGGTTATCCGTGTAAACTCTTTTGTTGCCTACTAATTCAAGCGGAGGTACCATTCCGATTTGGGTGTAGTACCTCACGGTTCGCAGATTTATACGCGGCTCATCTTGCTGGAGAATTTCAGCGACTTGTTTAGCTGTATAACTATTCATGACACACCTCCTATGACATTAAACTGTTAGTGTTACAGTTAACTGTATTGTTTACAGTTTACTGTAACATAATTCGTTTGTCAAAATAAAACATTCAACCTTTATTGGGGATTGCATATTTGCAAGAGAGGAGAGATGTATACTGGATGCTATCCTAAATAAGCTATAGTTGTCCTTTCTTTTATCACCGTCCCAAGTCAAGCTTGATGTGTTATATTGATGGAGGACGTGCTAGATGTGTACAAGCTGTGCAAGAGTTAAGGAGTCATTTCAAGAATGACGTGCACCCGCAATCATGTGGAGTACTTCTCCATTGAATTCAAATTACTTACTATTCATTCATTACCATTACATAACAGGTGGGATGTAAGATGTTCTTTTTTGTTACATTACTCGTGTGTTTCATTGTATTCATGTTGCTGACGTCGTTCTTCAACAGGAAACATAAAGTGCTGATCTCGTTCGCCAGTGCTCTTGTGGTGAGTATGTTACTTCAGGTGCTGGAGCAATTTTATCTGAGCAGTATTTTGGTGGCGGCGTTTCTGGTTTACTTTATCATCGGGAATATCAGCACGTTCAAAAGCAACCAGTTGAAGCTGAGCTTGGCGGTATTATTCAGTACATCGATCGTAACGCTCGTCCTTTCTTTTACATATTTTAATCAAAAGACAACACCACCAGATGCCGAGATTCTTAGAGTCATGTTTATCTATTATCCGTTGCTTGTTATATTCACCGCGTGCTATGCCTATATGCTTCTTAACCTGTTTAATTTTAAAATATTGCAGGCGACCAATCCGCTCCTGTATATCTTGAATAAAGTTCGTGCCTGGCGGCGGATGATGCATATGTTCTGGATTATTTCACGCAAAGGTTTGGCTCATTTGATTCAGCAGGATCATGCCAAACTGCCATATGTTATTGCTGAGGTACTGGATAACATGGGTGGTGTATTCGTGAAGTTTGCCCAGGTGTTATCGACCAAAAAGGACATGTTACCTGCAAACTACATCCAAGCCTTCTCCAGTTTACATGATCAGGTGAAACCGCTAAGCCCACAGGAGCTGAAAGTGATTATCGACACCAAAATCGGCAATATGGATGAAACGTATGAATCCTTTGGCATGGAACCCATAGCAGCGGCTTCGATTGGACAAGTTCATCTGGCGAAGCTGAAGTCGACGGGAGAGATGGTTGTTGTCAAAATTTTAAGACCTGATGTAAAGCAGAAAATGACGGTCGATTTGGATATTTTAATCCAGTTTGTATCATGGCTATCCGAGCGCTCTGTCAAAATCAAAAGACTTGGATTAATTCAGCTTGCTGAAGGGTTCAAACAGAATTTGATCGAGGAAACGGATTTTGATATTGAAGCCTTGAATACGAATCTAATCCGCAAAGCATTCGAAGAACACAACATTCGTATCCGTGTCCCCGAGATCCATTCGGAGTATTCGACAAAACAGATCTTAACCATGGAATATATCGAAGGAACCAGCTTCACGAAAGCAGTGACAAGCGATGTTTCGGAGAGGGTGATGCACGCGTTTTTGGATCAGATTCTAGTGATAGGTATCTTTCATGCAGACCCGCACCCCGGAAATCTGATGCTGACCGCTGATGGAGAGGTTGCACTGATCGACTTCGGTTCAGTGGGTTACTTAACGGATGAAGAACGGGGCGGGATGTTAAGCTTCCTGATGGGATACAGCAATCGAGATACGAAAGAGATGGCGTATGGTTTGACACGAGTTTGTGAGGATGGGCATTTGCTGGATGAAAAGTTGATTGAACAGCGTCTGAGCCGACTTTTGTCCGAAGCGTCTTTCTCACCAGACCCGACAAGTGTCATGATGAAACGAATGATGTCCATGATCACGGAGATGGGGATGTCGTTAAAACCTACGATTGCCGGGGCATTCAGAGCCATCATTACGTTGGATGGGACGCTGTCATCTGTAGATGATACGTATTCTTTATCCGCAGCCAGTCAATCTTACGCAACCCATATGGATAAAGGACAAGTAGTCAAAGAGCGTTTAACAAAGGTCAAAGAGCAGATAACGGATTACATTCCGAAGTTATTGGAGTTGCCTATTCTGAAGGACAATAAAATTATGATTGCTCGTGAGGAAAATCATTCACTGCATGATTTTATGGGCACTCTGACCGTAGGGATCTTCACGGTAATCTGTATGGTTGTCATGCTTGCCAGCTTTGTGGTGCATGGTGAATCGATGCGGTTTTTACTTGCTCCGTTATCCATATCTGGTTTTGGAGTAGGCATGATCATATTGATCATGGCTGTAATTAAACAGTTGAAACCGAAGGTGTAAGTAAGGTAGGAATTAGACAGAATGAAGGCTACCATGCCCAAGGAATTATTAAACAAATTTCTGAATGACTTGGAGTCCTCACAACGTGAAGACGGTGGCTGGAGCGATGAGCATGGCTTGAAGCATTGGCAGGCGTATAATACGATTTTTACGTTATCGGTGCTTCGGAATTATGGAAGGTTGTAATTCAAGGAATATTCTGTTTGCAAAAATGAACGGCCTGAACTTACCTGAGTTCGGGTTATTTTTCTTTTTCAACTTGTAGGACGTTTTAATCCCTGTTTCATCTAAAAGGATCAAGTCGAATACCCGATAAGTATTATAATAAAAAGCCGCCAACCTTTAGCATGAACGGAAGAGGAGAATGAACCCGATGATACGTGTCATGTTGATTGACGATGAAGAAGCTGCACTCGATTTGCTTGAAATTTTGCTGGGTCAGATTGGGAATGTGGAAATCGTCGGAAGATACTTGAACCCCATTCAGGCTCTAGAGGATTTTAAAAAAATAACGGTAGATGCCGTATTTCTGGATATTCAGATGCCGGGAATGAAGGGAACACAAGCAGCTCGTCACATCCGAAGTATGTTTCCTGAAATGCCCATCGTATTTACAACAGCCTATGCAGAATTTGCGGTAGAAGCATTCGAGATTGAATCAACGGATTATTTGCTAAAGCCTTTTACAACGGGGCGATTACAGAGTACACTGACACGCATCAATAAACATTTGCAGGAACCTGCCAATCGGCCTGAAGCCAACATAGGTTCTATTCCGCTTGTGCAGTGCCTTGGAGGATTTCAGATTATATTGCCTGGTGAACCTAAGGAAATCGTGTGGAAAACGAAAAAAGAACGGGAGCTTTGCGCATTTCTAATCCATCATGAAGGGAAACGTGTTAACGCTCCTGTGATTATTGAGGCACTGTGGCCGGGATACGATCTCGTGAAAGCTAAAACGTATCTATACACCTGTTTGTCCTATCTTCGCAGAAGTTTGGCGGAGCATGAGGTTCCGATCCATATTAGTAAAGGGAATCAGGGGTTTACTGCTGAACTGAATGAAATGACAGTGGATGCTTCTGCATTTGAGAACCTACTTATTCAAATACTTTCCGAAGAGTCATTAAGTGAGAGAAACTATGATCAGATGAATCGGATGTATACCGGTGATTATATGGAAGCATGCGATTTTGGATGGGCTTCTGCCAGACAGTCGGAGATCAGGTCACAGTATGTGCATGCACTTCGCAGATGGCATATGTATTTTCGAAGCCAAGGCAAACTTTCGCTTGCAGCAGATAGCTTGCAGCGTGTGATGGCACTGATGCCCGATTCCGAGGTTGATGGCCGTGCGTTAATCCGAGTTCAGCTTGAACTCGGGAACCGAAGTGAAGCGCATCGTGTATGTTTGCAGTTGGAACAGGCTGTTCGTGTTCAGCTGGGAACAGAACTGGAGGATGAAACGATGCTGCTGGTTCAGCAAATGCTGAAAGATCGGAGCGCAGCGTTCAATGAGACGTAAACTATGTGCAGTACTGATCACCATAGCCATGTTGTTGGCCACCTACGGATTACTTTTAACCTATTTTACATTCAATAAAAAACCGATGCCGATTGCAACAAACGGTGTTATGGACTTGAGACAATGGGATTTCGAAACGGAAGGTGTGGTTCGGCTTGACGGGGAATGGGCGTTTTATCCGCATCGTCTTTTCTTTAGCCATCCTTTTGGAACACAGAGTAAAGAGGGGAAATCTGCCCAATTCATTCAAGTTCCGGGAACATGGTCCAAACAAATGGGTACACTTGGGACAGCTACTTACCGACTAAAGATTCTGGTTGATGATGACAGCGCCGTATATGGGTTGAAAACAGCCTCTATACTCATCTCCAACAGGCTGATTATCAATGGACAAGTCGTTGGCTCCAGCGGGCAGCCTGGTCCAAGTAACAAGTATTGGGCACTTAACAAGCCTTATGTAAGCTATTTTACGCTAAAGCCAGGATGGAATGAACTTCTTGTTGAAGTTGCCAATCATGAATTTAAGGTTAATAGCGGGATCAGTGAATCGATACAATTCGGTAAGGCAGACCAGATTTCAAGCATCCGTGACCGTGCAACGGCTCATGACTGGATCGTGCTTACAGCTTTTCTGATTATGGGACTGTATTTTATCGGGTTGTTTTCACAGCGCAGAAATGATCATTCCCTTGTTGTATTTGGACTTGTTTGTGTATTTATTGCCGCGTTTACGAGTGTAAGCGGGGAAAGAGTGCTATTCGATGCCATTGGTCCAGTTCCATTTTGGTTATATTTTCGTATTCAGATGGTGCTGACTGTCGGAGTTGGTGCAGGATTTTTCCTATATGTGTATACCGCCTTTCGTTCTTACAGCTACAAATGGCTTACCAAAGCAGGTCTGGTCGCAGGTGCAACCCTGTTGCTTCTGCATATGGGTTTTGCAGCACAGATTACGACGGGGGTATTCCGTCTTCTGACATCGCTGTACGTCACATTTTCTTTGTTGTATGCAACGTATGTGTTTGTCTACGCCGTCCTGAACAAGGTAGCTGGAAGTTGGTATCTTGCTGTGGCAGCTATGGCTTTGAACGCACTGGTGCTCAACCAGAACCTGAATGTTTATTTTGGCGTTCCGATCTATTCTTTGGCGCCTGTCGAGCCGTTTTTTGTGCTGCTCATGCTCGCGCTGTTGATGTCGCTCCGCTTCTCCAACGCTTTCAAGAGAATTGAAGAGCTCTCCGGGCAACTGCTGGAAGCAGACAAACATAAGGATGATTTTCTGGCACGTACCTCGCATGAATTCAAGACGCCTCTTCACGGCGTGATGAATATATCCAGGTCTATGCTTGAGGATGTAAAGAATCCACCAGGGGCTGATCAACAGGAAAAGCTTCAGTTAATGATCGATATCACGAGAAAGCTGTCTCAGCTTGTCTACGATATTCTAGATTTGTCCAAGCTGAAGCAGGGCCAGCTCAGGATTGAGCGGTCAGCTGTCGATGTATGCTCGGTTGTGGAGATGCAGGTCCGTTTCTATGCTTATCTAAGTATGGAAAAGGAAGTAGAACTCGTAAATCAGGTGCCGACAGGATTGCCTCATGCATATGGCGATGAATCAAGGTTAAGCCAGATCATTGGGAATTTGCTGGATAATGCCATCAAGCACACGGATAAAGGAACGATTGTAGTTACAGGAAGAGAGCACAGAGGTATGTTGCTTTATGAAGTTAGAGATACGGGAGCAGGTATTCACCCCGAAGATATGCCATATATATTTGAACCATTCAAAACGATTGATGGCACAGAGAATCGGGGCACAGGTTTGGGTTTGAGCATTGCCAAGCAACTGGTAGAATTGCAAGGGGGCATGCTGAGTGTGCATTCCACACAGGGAATCGGGACAACCTTCATCTTCACTCTGCCAATGGCAGATTCAAACGGTAAGTTCAGCGAGGCTCTGGACGATATGTCCGCCCCTTACCCACCACCTGTGAGGAGCGATTACTCGTTCCCAACCCCACATATTATGAATTCTGAAGGTAAACGCACCGTATTAATTGTGGATGATCAGTATGTGAATCTAAAGGTACTGCTGGACACCCTTCAATCTTTGGACTACCGGGTCATTGCTGTCAAAAGTGGAGGGGAGGCACTTCGTGAGATCGAGCGGCCGGGGAGAATTGATCTTGTGATTCTGGATCTGATGATGCCGGGCATGTCCGGATACGAAGTCTGCCAGGAAATCCGCAAGCGCTATACCTTGTTGGAGTTGCCCGTACTGATGGTCACTGCCGCGTTTCAGCCGCAAGACAAAGTGGCTGCCTTCCAGGTGGGAGCCAACGATTATCTTCCCAAGCCGTTTGATCTTGAGGAGCTGAAAGCTCGAATCGGCAGCCTGCTCGCCATGAAAGAATCGCTGGGACGTGCAGTCGATATGGAAGTGGCTTTTCTTCAATCACAGATCAAACCACATTTTCTATACAACGTGCTTAATAGCATTGTGTCTTCCAGTTATACGGATGTGGAACATGCACGGAACATGATTGTTTCACTAGCTGATTACTTGCGGGGCAGTTTTCGGTTCAGTAATACGGATGAACGGATCGCATTTGCAGAGGAGTTCAGCCTGATTCAAACGTATGTGGAGATCGAGCAGGCCAGATTTAGAGGTCGCATCTGTTTCGAGTACGAAATACCCGAGGCTGCTTATCAGGTACAAATGCTACCGTTAATGCTCCAGCCATTAGTGGAGAACGCCATTCGCCATGGCATTGGTGATCAGATCAATGGCGGTAAGGTTACATTGACAGCGGTGAGATCAGAGGCATATTGGGTATTCACTGTAAGCGATGACGGGGGAGGAGTTTCCCACGAGCTCAAGCAACAGTTGCTTGAGCCAATTAAACCGAGCAGTCAGCAAGGTGTTGGATTAAGAAATATTGATAAGCGATTACGATTTGAATACGGCACTGCACTGGAGATAACAAGCGAGCCAGGAGTTGGAATGAGTGTTGCTTTCCGCATTCCTGATGTGCAGTCTTAAACAAGATATAATTGAATGTTTCCCAAGTATATCCCAGTATGTCCAAGTAAATAGTCCTATCGTGTAAACGATGGGGCTATTTTGTTGTAAAAAATGCAGTGAATGAGACAGGAAAAATATCTTATACCTTAAATTAATGTAAAATTTTGTCGAATCGAGTCGGTTTTTTAAGGTTTTTTTAAGGTGCTTTAAGCTATGCTGAGTGAGCTGAATGTAATAGATGAAATAATAGAGCGAGATAATGGGGGGATCGATACGTGGTATTTTTAGAGAGCACAAAAAGGAAGAGATACAGCACTATTCGAAGAATGGCACATTTGTTTTTAGCCATGATTCTCTTAATACCATCTTTGATGATTGGCGGTGACAAGACTTTGGCAGCATCCAGTGGCTGGTCGATCATTGATGGGGGCGGAGCAAATGGGCTTAACGTCAATCAAACGATGCCTGCTGAAACACCTTCAATAGCCGAGTGGAACGGGGAGATTTACGTCGCATGGCGTGAGCGAATCCAGACGACTCCTGCAATCTACCAGATTCGGGTTAAAAAGTTTAATGGATCGGGTTGGGTGAGTGTTGATGGAAACCATCCAATAAACGGTTTGAATGCAGACGTTACCAGAGATGTTGGATCTCCGGAGCTGGCGGTGTACAACAATGCTTTGTACTTAACCTGGCTTGAAAGAAATGCATCTTATAATAACCAGGTTCGAGTTAAAAAATATAATGGCACCCTGTGGACGAATGCAGAAGGCGGCACAAACGTTGGAATCAATGTGGATCCCTCAGTAAGCGCACTTAGCCCCAAGCTGACCGCGTATAAAGGCGAATTATACGCTATTTGGACAGAAGCAAGTAAAGTACGAGCCAAAAAGTATGATGGTACCACGTGGACAAGTATTGATGGTGGAGGAACGGGTGGGCTTAACATCAACCCTTCTAGTGGTGCCGGAACTCCTATAATGACTGTTATGGGAGATGATTTATACGCAGCGTGGTACGAGTTTATGACCGGTCCCAGTTATCAATTACGTGTTTTAAGGTATGACGGATCAAATTGGGCGGTCGCCGACGGAGGGGTGGGATTAAACAGATCTGCCGCGAGATTTCCGATTAATCCCTCTCTTACTGCTATGAACGATGTCCTATATATGGCCTGGACAGAACCGATAAATAGCACGGACGAACAAGTTCGTGTGAAGAAGTTTGAAGGCGGTGTCTGGTCCAGTATTGATGGCGATGGTAACAATGGAATAAGTATAACCCCGGGAGCACGAAGTAACACTGTCAAGTTAGTAACATTAAGCAACGAATTATATGCCATCTGGTCCGAAAATTCAGGTGTGTGGGCAAACGGTATTCCTATTTTTAAAGTCCGTGTGAAAAAATATGATGGCAACGGGTGGACATTCGCGGAAAGTGGTAAAAATGGTGGCTTGAATGTCTATAGCGATAGAACCGCTACTACGCCTTCAATCGTTTCAATGAACGAAGCTCTCTATGCAGTATGGAGTGAGAATGATAGAACAGTGACGAATATTCGTGCTGGTAGATACACCCCCCCACCTCCTCCTAGCGTTAACGGGGTTACTGTGACCCCTGTTACGGCTAGTATTCAGCAGGGAGGGAGCAGACAGCTAACGGCCAGTGTGGATGCAGTGGGGGAAGCGGCAACGACAGTGACGTGGAGCAGTAGCGACACTACGAACAAGGTAACCGTAGACAATGCGGGAATAGTGAGGGTCACTCGGGACGCAACACCAGGTGATTACTTGATTACAGCAACTTCAACACATGATAACAGCAAAAAAGCAACGGCTACGGTAACGGTGACTTATGCGCCAGCTGTCAACAGTGTTACTGTAAACCCAAGCACGGCCAGTCTTTTGCAAGGGGAGAGTACACAGCTCACGGCCAGTGTGGCATCTGTAGGGGGAGCCCGGACAACAGTGACGTGGAGCAGCGATGATACAAATAATAAGGTTACCGTAAACGGGACGGGAAAAGTGGCCGTTGCAGCGGATACGGCGCCGGGTGATTACACGATTACGGCGACTTCCACCTTTGATACCAGTAAAAAAGGGTCAGCAGTCATTACGGTGGCATACGCACCTGCTGTGACGAGCGTTAATGTTACCCCGAACACCGACAGCATGATGCAGGGAGAGAGCAGACAACTTCTGGCAACGGTAGACACGGTGGGCGGGGCTGCAACGACAGTGACGTGGAGCAGCAGTGATGTGGATAACAAGGTTGCAGTAAGTGAGACAGGCTTTGTTACTGTTGCGCCCGATGCTGTACCTGGTCTTTATTCCGTTACGGCGACCTCAACTATAGACAGCAGCAAATCAGATACGGCAACCATTACCGTGATATATGCTCCAGCCGTCCATGGTGTCACCGTGACCCCTGACCCTGCGAGTATTGTTCAAGGAGATAGCTTACAGTTGGGAGCGAGTGTAGACGTTGTCGGTGGAGCTTCGACGGATGTAACGTGGAGCAGTAGCGACATTAGCGGTAAAGTGTTGGTTAGCAACACAGGCAACGTAACGGTTGCACCAGATGCGGTACCAGGCAATTACATCATTACGGCAACTTCGGTAGAGGATAGCAGCAAGGCAGGAACGTCAACGGTGACTGTTACGTATGCGCCAGCGATTCAGGAAATCAGTATTCAACCGGATAGCACCCGTGTGTCGCAAGGAAGAAGCATGCAGCTTGCTGCGACGGTAACTGCTGTTGGTGGAGCGGATGCAACGGTACATTGGACCAGCAGTGACGATAGCAACAAAGTAACGGTGAGTAATACAGGCTACGTTAGTGTGTCTTTGGATGCTGAACCAGGAGACTACACGATTATGGCAAGCTCGGTGTTCGACTCTTCCAAAACGGCAACAGCAACCATCAAGGTAACGTATGCACCTGCAGTGAACAGTGTGGTTGTAAATCCGGATACGGCGAGCCTTATGCAGGGAGAGAGTAGACAGTTGGAAGCCATCGTGGATATTACAGGTGATGCTGATGTGATGGTAACATGGAGCAGCAATGACATCAAAAGTAAGGTTAACGTAGATGATACAGGCTACGTTACGGTAGCTGCCGATGCGGAGCCGGGTAAATATATCATTTCCGCGACTTCTACAGTAGATAGCAGCAAAAAAGGAAACATGAACCTTACGGTCACAGCGGCCCCGACATATACGATTGCTGGGATTGAAAATCAGAATTTGCAGTCGGTGCTGCTCGGTTATGATTCAGGTTCTCAGGAGACGATTACAGTTCCTGTTCAACATACCGGAACTGGCAAGTTGGTTAATCTATCTGCATCTCTTGGAGGCAATGATCGGGATGCTTTTGTTATCACACAACCAGCGGTGGAATTGGAAGCTGGCGATAAGACAAGTTTTAATTTGCATGCTATAGATGGTTTGCCAGCAGGGACATATACGGCGACGGTAACATTGACGGCAGTTCACATGTTGCCTGTGACTTTCAACGTCACTCAGGCGGTTAACTTGCCAAATGCCCCAGCTAATCCTCGTCATCTTACGGCAGAGAGCGGGCATGGTAAAGTTACGCTGAAATGGGATATGGAACCGGATATCACAAAGTATCGAATCTATATGGCAACGGATGCTGATCCAAATCATAGAGTAGAAGTGAATGAACAGGCTACGTCGCCATACACAATCCCTGATTTGATTAACGGAACGAAATATTATTTTGTGGTAAAAGCAGAGAATGCGGGTGGACTTAGTGAAGCTTCCAATCTGGTTACTGCGATCCCTTCAGACAACCCGGGGATCCCAACGGATGTTACAGCAACTCCGGGTGATGGACAAGTTGTCGTGAAATTCAACCCGCCTGTCGATGACGGTGGTAGTCCAATCAAGGAATACGAAGTAACCGTATCACCAGGAGAACGGAAAGTCACAGGTCAAGCTAGTCCAATAACAATTACTGGATTAAGCAATGGAACAAGGTATACTTTTACGGTAAAAGCAGTAAACGAAGCGGGTAAAAGTGCACCATCAGCTTCATCCAATGCAGTCGTTCCAACAGCAACCTCCGTACCGCCAATCAATTCGCCCGGAACACCATCTACCTCGACTGCACCTGGGCCGTCTAATACTCCAGCTCAACCAGCTCCGACGGGAGTAGATATTTTGGTGAATGGCAAGGCGGAGAGTGCCGGACAGGCAACGGTAACCAAACGGGACCAGCAAACGGCATTGAAGATTGTGGTTGATCAGAAAAAGCTTAATGACAGATTGGTTGAGGAAGGGCGACATGCAGTGGTTACGATCCCGATTAATCAATCGTATGATGTTTTTGTAGGCGAACTTACGGGTCAAATGATCCAGACCATGGAAAACTACGAAGCTGTTCTTGAGTTCAAAACGGATCAGGCGTCATATATGGTTCCTGCTGATCAGATTCGTATTTCCGAGTTAGCCAAACAGATCGGAGGCGCGACGGATTTGCAGGCTATCAAGGTGCAGGTTGAAATCGCATCCCCAACGGCTGCAGAGCAGAACATTGTGAATCGAGCAACGGCACAGAAAGAGCTAACGCTTGTAGCTCCGCCACTGAACTTTATGGTTAACGCCATCCGTGGAGAACAATCTGTCGAGATCAAAAATTTCGATGTTTACGTCAGAAGATCGATTGTGATTCCGGAAGGCGTAGATCCAACCAAAATTACGACTGGTGTTGTCGTAGAACCTGATGGCTCCGTGCGTCATGTGCCAACCAAGGTTCTTAACACCAATGGAAGATACGAGGCTCAGATCAACAGCCTGACCAACAGCACCTATGCTGTCGTATGGCACCCTTTGGAATTCAGTGATGTTGTGCATCACTGGGGTAAGGATGCGGTCAATGATATGGGCTCACGTATGATTGTGGAAGGTTTTAGTGATGGTACGTTCAATCCGGATCAAGCCGTTACCCGTGCAGAGTTCGCCACGATGGTTATTCGTGGGCTGGGACTTCGTACAGAGAGTGGAGACACATCATTCTTAGATGTCCAATTGGGGCAATGGTATAGCGGGGCTATTCAGGCAGCGCACAACTATGGGTTAATTAACGGTTACGAAGATGGTACCTTCCGTCCGGATGACACCATTACCAGGGAACAAGCAATGGTCATTCTGGAGAAGGCAATGCAGATTACCGGACTGAAAGCCAAACTGAACGACGATTCACCAGAAGCAATGCTTCAGAGCTTCCACGATGGTACTGCAGTATCTTCTTGGGCACGCATCGGGGCAGCGGATAGTGTGAAGTCGGGCCTTGTGCAAGGTCGAAGTCAATCTGTACTAGTACCACAGGGCAAGATGACTCGTGCCGAGGTTGCAACCATGTTGCGACGTTTGTTGCAAAAGTCGGATCTCATTTAATTCAAAAGCAGAACATAGGCTGGATAAGCCTGTTGTTCTGCTTTTTTATACGGCATGGAATGTCTGGATTATCTCATAGATGACCTGCTTTTTGTGCGCAATCTGACATCACATAAAGGTACGTTAACTTCACATGAACCCATCAATCTACGGCAAAATGCAACACTGCACTATACAACATTTTGTTCCGAACAGGATCAAACGTAACTTGATGCTGAACCTGCTTCACACGTAAAAGAAGGGCTTTGTTCACGCCCATCCGTTCATCGATCGCTCGTTCCAGTTCCTGAAAGTCATAAGCTTGAAGGCATTCAACCTTGTCCTTCATGATATCCAGTGAAATTTCCATACGTGTGTAGACCTCCATAGTGTACAATTGGCCAAAAATCCAGAGTCTGCCGAGATTAATTGTAGTCGAGCCTTCGGGGATCAGCAAGTGAAAATCAGTTAAACCGCATGATTATTTTATTTTAGATAAATTCATTTTGGGAGGAATGGTTCCGAGTAGTCTTGCGATTTTCGTAATCTGCCCTCGATGATGAAATTCATGGGTCGTGCAATGGGTAAAAAGCCATAATTCGCTTAATTCAGCGGTTTCACTCATCCAACTGGCTTGAATGTCCGCATCCCAGTTGTCTTTGAATTTATGGAGGAAATCATCAACCAGCAAATCTGTCTTTGCAAATAATGCACGCATTTCCTGTACATCTCTGATGGATTCTGGCTTTAACTTAGGAATGCTTCGTCCAAGACCGCGGACGCCTAACCATACACGATAACAATCTGTGACATGAACATGCAGGTTACGGATGGATTCTCCGCCTAATGCGTTGGCGGTTTGCAAGTAAGCTGCAGGGGACATCGTCTCACACATTCGGAAGAGGGACTCTCTTGTTCGTTTAATCATCTCATATTGACTCGTTAGTATATTCATTTTCATTAATCTCCTTTATAAGCGGCTACCCATTCATGCTTTGATTAAAGATTAAACATATCCATAATATCCTCCATGTATATTTATGTCAAATATTTTCAGTTTTACAGGAGAAGTATGCTTCTTTCAGCGGTGTGATATAATTGAGCTACAACTGTTTGGCTATTTTCGGGATGAAGAATTTTCCTAGTATGCATAGAGAGGTTTTGGATATGACGAAAGACAATTTTTGGCGTGAATTGCCACGACCATTTTTTATATTGGCGCCGATGGAGGACGTGACGGATGTTGTATTTCGGCATGTGGTCAGTGAGGCGGGCAGACCGGATGTGTTTTTTACCGAGTTTGCGAATACGGAAAGCTACTGCCACCCGGAGGGCAACAAAAGTGTGCGTGGGCGGTTAACGTTTACCGAAGATGAGCAGCCGATCGTGGCGCATATTTGGGGAGACAAACCGGAATTTTTCCGAGAGATGAGCATTGGCATGGCGAAGGAAGGTTTCAAAGGCATCGATATTAATATGGGCTGTCCTGTAGCGAATGTAGCGGAGAACGGCAAAGGGAGCGGTTTGATTTGTCGGCCAGCTCTTGCCGCGGAGATCATCCAAGCTGCGAAAGCCGGGGGCTTGCCGGTCAGTGTCAAAACAAGGCTTGGTTTCACCGAGGTCGATGAATGGCGCGACTGGTTAACCCATATTTTGCAGCAAGACATCGTGAATCTGTCCATTCACCTGCGCACAAGAGAAGAAATGAGCAAGGTGGATGCCCACTGGGAACTGATTCCCGAGATTAAAAAACTGCGCGATGAGATCGCACCGAATACGTTGCTAACTATTAATGGGGATATCCTCGATCGTGAGGCTGGCCTTAGACTGGCAGAGCAATACGGTGTGGACGGCATTATGATTGGGCGGGGCATTTTCCAGAATCCATTTGCTTTTGAGAAGGAGCCGCGGGAGCACACCACGGAGGAGTTCCTTCATCTGTTAAGGCTGCATCTGGATTTGCATGATCAATATGCGGAACTGGAACCTCGTTCGTTCAGTCCACTGGCGCGTTTTTTCAAAATTTACGTTCGTGGATTCCGCGGTGCAAGTGAGCTGAGAGGTAACTTGATGAATGCCAAAACAACCGCTAAAGTACGTGAGCTGCTGGATGAGTTCGTAAGACAGGAACAGGTAGAGAAGGCGGAGGCAGAGTAAAGAAGCATGCAAAACAACATGTAAAACAGCGTCATGTTCACAGTAGACTCCGGTTAAGGGAACCCTCGATACAAAATGGAACGCTACGATCTTAAATCGCTCAAGTGGAACAATCGCTTGGGCTTTTTATATTGTTTAACCATTTGACATGAGACCTTACATCTACCTTCTGCAGCTTGGGATAAGCTGATATAATGAACCGGATAGGCTGATCCCACGTGCCTTTACGTTAGGATATGAAACGGAGTAGATTGTTAGATGAGAAGAATGCTCGTGGCATTGGTTGCGGTTAGTCTTGGTTGTTATCTTTTATTATTTGGACTACTGGAAGCAACGGAGAATAAAGGCATGAAGCCGGAGCCATCCAAGAATGGAATCCTGGATATGACCACGTGGAATTTTAATTCCAATGAAGTTGCACCATTGGACGGACAGTGGGAATTTTACTGGAATGAACTACTGAGGCCAGGAGTCCAGCCTGTTTCAACCGCACAATTCATTCATGTACCCGGATTTTGGAGACATACAGCGCAAGATGGGGCTCTTCAGGCCAAGGGCGGTGGAACCTATCGTTTGAAGGTGAAGCTGGAGCCTTCTTCGAGGGTATACGGTCTAAGAATTTCGAACATCCGAATGGCGAGTACAGTTTATGTGAATGGCGAGAAGGTGGGAGAGAGCGGTGTCCCGACTTTAGATCAAAATACATATGAATATGTGAACAGGCCGTATAATGCCTTTTTTACAGTACAAGGGGATACGGCAGAGATTTTGATTCATGCAGCCAATTTTGAAAATACGCAAGGCGGCATTCCCTATAGTCTTTACTTGGGGAGTGCGCAGGGAATCCAAGCTTTTAACATTAATACAACCGTCCTTAATTTAACGCTAATTGTATCCCTCCTGATGCTGGGATGTTATCAATTAGGTGTATACATTATTCGCAAAAAAGAACAAGGACTTCTCTATTTCGGGTTAAGCTGTATTGTAATCGCATGGTCCTTTGCCAGTAACGGCGAACGGATTATCGTAGAATACTTTGATCTGCCCACCGAGTTTTATTATAAAATTCAGGCCATATCGTTATATCTTTCTTTAATTACGATGGTGATGTTTATCCAATCCATGTGCACAGGACTGATTGCTCGCTGGTTTACCAGAAGCCTTGTATATGGGATGGCATTGTATATCGCATTTGTTCTGGTCACCCCGTTTCAATGGTATTCCGACTTCAATATCATCGCCAGTACCTTTCAACTCGGGGCTTACATCATTATTATTGGTGTTCTGCTCTATTCCTACCGGAAGGGACGATATGGCGAGTTCAACAAAAAAAGTCTGGCGCTCTTTATCATGGCCTTATGCAGCTACTTGGTGGGTCTATTCGATTATGCTCTATATTTGAGCAGTCTAACGACAAGTTACCGATTGGGGTATTATGCGATTTTGGCTTTTTGTTTCTTGGCATCGTTCATTATGTCTTACCGCTTCTCTGAAGCGTATAACACCATTGAGAATCTGGCAGCCAAGCTTCAAAAGGCGGACAAGCAGAAGGATGAGTTTCTGCTTCAGACTTCGCACGAGTTTCAAACGCCACTGCACGGCATCATCAATTTGTCCCAAAACATGCTGGAGACAGGCGCAGAAGAACTGAACGACATTCAGATGCAGAATCTGTCTTTAATCCGGGATACGTCCAGAAGGTTGTCCGCGTTGGTTCATGATATTTTGGATATGGATAAAATCAAACGTAATGAATTGACTGTCCTTCCTGCAAAAGTGGATGTACGCGTTACGGTATCTCTCGTATTCCATTTGTTCGAACATCTCATCACAGGGAAAAAAATCAGGCTGGTGAACGCCGTACCGAATAGGTTGCCTCTCGTTTATGCAGATGAGAACAGGTTGAAACAGATTATCTACAACCTGGTGGGCAATGCGGCCAAGTTCACTCAGGAAGGCGTCATCACCGTGAGTGCTCGGGCAACGGCAGATCGAGTGACCATTTTGATTGAGGACAGCGGTGTGGGAATTGCCAGGTCGGAATGGGATACGATCTTTCAACCTTTCGAGCAAGCCCACTCCCCGTATGAGTATAGTGGAACGGGCTTGGGATTGTTTATTTGCAGAAAGTTGCTACATCTGATGGATGGAGACATTTATATTGATTGGTCCGAGCAGGGCAGAGGAACGGGGATTGCTTTTACACTTCCGCTTGCGGATGAGAACTGGGATGGCATTACGGAAGCTGCTGCGACTTGTGAGAATGATATAATAGAGCAGAAGCAGATCTCGATAGTTCCATCCATTCCAGAACATTCGGTTAATCAGTCTCCGTCTGCTGAAAGCCAGTTCACTATATTGGCAGTGGATGACGAAATGTCGAATCTCCATGTTCTGTCCAGTCTGTTTACGAGTGAACCCTATCATATCGTGTGGGCTAATAACGGAGTAGAGGCACTGGAGCTGCTTCATAGCCGCTCGGATATTGATCTGGTTCTACTGGATGTGATGATGCCCAGAATGTCCGGTTTTGAGGTCTGCAGAGAGATACGAAAGCAGTTCAGTCTGTTTGAACTTCCGATTATCTTACTGACAGTGCTTCATTCTTCCAGCGATATTGAGGGCGGGTTAAAGGCAGGAGCGAATGATTTTATCGTTAAACCCTTTGACGCTTGCGAAGTACGGGCCAGAACAGAAACGTTGCTGCGGTTAAAGACGTCTGTTGAGGATGCAATGAGGTCAGAGCTTGATTTTCTTCAGTCGCAGATTAAGCCGCACTTCTTGTTTAATTCATTGAATTCCATTATGGCTTTATGCCGAATAGATCCGATACAAGCAGAGAATCTCATTACACATCTTAGTCATTATTTAAGAAGGAGCTTTGATCCCAGACCGGATCGTTATGTGTCGCTGCAAGACGAGCTTCAGCTGGTTGAGGCCTACGTGGCGATTGAAAAAGCCCGATTCGAGGAACGACTGACGGTTATATATGATGTACAACCAGCAACGCTGGAGAAAAAAATCCTTCCGTTAACGATACAGCCTTTGGTGGAGAACGCGATCCGGCACGGTGTCATGAAAAAGGTACTTGGAGGTACGGTTCGTTTGTCCATTACCCTGAATGGGGATAAGGTTCAGATCGAAGTATGGGATGATGGCATCGGTATGACCCCGGATCAATTACAACAATTATGGGTAGCGAGTAACTCCTCATCTCAACGAAGGGGAGTAGGTCTAATGAATATCCGCCGGAGATTGGCACACTTCTGTAAAGAAGAATTAAAGGTAACGAGTGTAGCAGACGAATGGACAAGCGTCAGGTTCCAGTTCAAAATATAAAATCGTGCAACCGTGGAGAGAGGGGAATGGTACTCATGAGAGTTGTCATCGTGGATGATGAGCGACTGGCTATTATGCGGCTGCAGCACATCCTGGAGGGCATAGAGGAAGTGGAGATCGTCGGCACATACACGAATGTTTCGGAGTTGCTGAATGATTTCCCCCATCTGCAGCCAGATGCAGCTTTTTTGGATATTGATATGCCCGGTATGAATGGTCTGGAACTGGCTGCTAACTTGCAGGGGATGGAACTGGATACGGAGATTGTATTTATTACAGCTTACGATCAATATGCACTGGATGCATTCCGGGTGAATGCGCTGGACTATCTCTTGAAACCTGTAGATGAAGTAGCGCTGCGTGATACCATTCATCGAATTCTCAAGCGTAAAGAACGGACTCCTGTGAAGAAAAAGGAAACGGGTGCCCGTATCCAATGTTTCGGTCATTATATTGTATCTCGTTCAAGCGATGGGAGCCCGGTCGATTTCCCGACGGCGAAGGCAGAAGAGCTTCTTGCATACTTTCTGATTCACAGGGATACGAGTCTTTCTAAATGGAGCATATGTGAAAGTCTGTGGCCGGAGCATGAGCCGCAGAAAGCTGAACAAAATTTGCATACGACCGTATTTCGCATGAAGAAAACATTGCTGGATAACGGAATCCATATTCAATTAAGCTCCAAAAAGGGTTTTTATCATTTTCAACTGCTCGAATCTTGTGATTATGTGCGCTTCGAAGAGTTGAGGAGGGGAGGCTCTACCCAGATTGATAGATATCCTGTTGATGCAGAAGAGGTTTTAAGGCAGTATAAGGGGGCACTTTTTGGCTGGAAAGATTACGCCTGGTGTGAAGCGGATAAGGAACGGGCTAATCAAAGCTTTCGAGATATGTCCAAAACGCTGGCTCGCTTATATATGAAAAGAGGAGAATATCGGCAAGCACAGGATTTTCTGCAATTCTTTCTCTCCATTGTTCCTTACGATGAAGAAGGTCATGAAATGATGCTAAGGATCTATATGCACCGGCAGGATCGAACTTCCTTTTCCATGCATTTTAACAAAATGAAAGAGGTGTTCCAGCAGGAAATGGGAATGGAACCGCCCGCCTTCATGGAACAGATGTATGTGGAAATGATGGAAAACTCATAGTTAGAAGATGCTTTGTGGTACTCCCTGATAAATGGGATACTGCGGAGCTTTTTTTGTGGCGTTTTCTGAGGTTCTTTGTAAGTGTTTTGTAAGCGCACGTAAGTAAAATTAGTTCTTGGGACCCACGAATGTCGAAAGAAGGGGAATTACGCGACTTGTTGGCGTTGAAGTGAATACAATGACATTGAGAGGAGAGCACCTGTGGTGATAGCAGGGAAGGCTGGAGAATGACGGGGCTGAGATGTTTGACTGTGTACCAGTACATAATTGGAACCGGAACATGGACAGGACAGTAGCGAGAGCAAGAGGATTACGATTATTTACTTTAGGGAGGAATAAAGAATGATGCAACATATTAGGGGCAGGAACAAGCTTCGATCCTTGTTTTCTGTTGTTCTTGTTTTCAGTTTACTTTTGAGTTCGTTTCCATCCATTGCTTTTGCGGATGATCCAACATCACTTGAGATCGGAACGGCTTCCGGATCTCCTGGTGATGTAGTAGACGTTCCAGTATACATCTATCCGGGGGATAATAGTGTTTATGGTTATGACCTTACCATTTCCTATGATGGTACTAAACTTGAACCTATGCCAACGGCTGCAACGAAAACATGGGAAGTTTCTAGCTTTAATCAGTTAGCTAATCCAGAAAAATCCGAAATTAAAGTTAACGCGTATGTTGGAGAAAATCCCTACATTATCAATGGGAAGCAAGGAGTATTTGTTTTACATTTTCAGATAAAGGAAGGCGCCGAAACAGGTGTATCCAATGTAAGTCTTCGTACGGGTGCTTATATTGGATACAATGACGCCGTGGGTGAGATTCAATCCAGCATTCCTGGTTCTGTCACGATAAATCCTAACCAAGGAAGTGGAGCGGGAGGATCTGAACCGAAGGAGGCTCAATCACCCCGGATTATCGAACAACCTTCGGATCGAAGTGTAAGCCGTGATGAAAGTACACGTTTGAGTGTAAATGCAACGGTAAGTGACGGCGGAGTGTTAAGCTATCAATGGTACACTTTAATTATGACTGGAGAGAGGGCAATTGATGGGGCTACGGATAGTACCTTTGATGTGCCCACAACGACGGCAGGAACAACGTATTATTTTGTTAAGGTAAAGAACACACTCGGTACCAGTTCCAAGATAGAGTCTAGCCAAGTAGTCAGTGTAACGGTGAATCCCGTATTGGCTGAAGGGAATTGGCAAGATATCACGGGGCCAGAGATACCTGTTAATAGACCAATTGATATCGCAGTTGATCCGAATGGTACGGTGTACGTGGCTAGTTCCACAACAATTAAGATGCGGTCCAACAATGGTAACTGGATCAATATAACACCAGAAGAAGGGCTCGAATATATCTCGGGTATGGCTGCAGACAGCACAGGAGCAATCTATGTGTCGCGGAGCCGCAGCAGTTCCATTTTGAAATATATGGATGGTACTTGGGAAGTTGTTAATGGCACTAATGAAGGTCTCTCCACACCAGTTGATGTAGCAGTGGATGAGCATAACCAGATTTTTGTAGCAGATAGAGAGTTCAGAAACGTTAAAAGACTGGTCGATGGAACCTGGGAAAGTATCAGTGAATTCAACGTCTCTACTCCTGTTGGATTAGCAGTAGGTAATGGGAATGTATATGTAACATATGATAACTTTGTTGAATATGGAGTTAAAACATTAATGGATGGTAGCTGGGAAGGTATCACAGCTGGCACAAAATTTAATATGCCACAAGGAATTGCAACCGATGCAAGTGGGGATGTGTATGTAGCAGACTCATATAATCATGTTGTAAGGAAGCAGTCTGCAGGCGTATGGACAACGGTCAGTGAAGTAAGTGATTTCAGCATTCCATATGGTGTGGCCATAAGTCACAATGGAGACGTGTATGTCACGGATTATGAGAGCGGACATATTAAAAGGCTCATTGTTAATGCAGCTATTCCAGTTATTCATGCACAGCCCATTGGCGATACGGTAGATCAGGGAGCGGAGCAACCGAAACTGAGCATTAATGCCACAGTTAACGATGGTGGGACATTGAGCTATCAATGGTATAGCAACACGAAAAATAGCGTGGAAGGAGCCACATTGATTGAGGGTGCAACGGAGAGCAGTTATTCCGCACCGACAACTCAATCTGGAAATCTCTACTATTATGTGAATGTAAAAAATATGAATATATCTGCTGCCCAAAATCAAACCGCATCAGTCAATAGTTCCCTTGCGCTGGTGACGGTGAGTAGCGGCGGCAACACTGGTGGTGGAACAGGACCAGTGATTACGGAACCAACAAAGGCACAATCCCCTCAAATTACCCGACAACCTGCGGACAGAAGTGTAAGCCTGAATGATCCAAGTCCACAGTTGAAAGTCGTTGCATCCGTAAATGATGGGGGTCAGCTATCCTATCAATGGTATCGCAATACAAAGAAAAGTGTCGAGAGTGGAAACATTGAAAAGATTGCAGGAGCAACCGAAAGTAGGTATGATGCACCGACATCAACTGTAGGAACAACGTATTATTTTGTAGAGGTAACTAATACGTTAGGTGACAGTTCCACAACAACGCCGAGTACTGTAGCTACAGTAATGGTAAGTAGGGGGAACTGGCAAGATATCACGGGGCCAGAGGCGGCTTTTATTGGTGCAAATGGTATTGCAGTCGATCCGAATGGTACGGTGTATGTAATAATTGGAACGAAAATTGCAAAGCGTACTATAGACAGTGACTGGCAGGATATCACACCTGCTGATGGGGAGACAAGGGAAGATTTTTATACAGGGATTGCAGCAGATAGCAAAGGTACAATTTATGTGTCCAGGTACAATAACAGCTCTATCTTGAAATACGCTGGTGATACTTGGGGATCCATTGATAGTAATGGACTTTCCAACCCATCCCATTTGGCAGTTGATGAGCAAGATCAGGTTTATGTAGTAGATAGAGGCGACGTAATTAAAAAGCTGGTTAATGGAACTTGGGAGAACTTCGGTTCAATCAATAGTTACATTTCTGGTTTGGCAGTGGCTGGCGGGAAAATGTATGCTAGTCATAGCAATGGAGTTACGGTCAAAACGTTGTGGAACGGCAGTTCGGAGGAAGTTGCACCCGGCATCCAGTTTATCCTGTTAACAGGAATGGCAGCGGATGCGAGCGGTAATGTGTATGTTGCAGACAGTGAGGGCGTGAAAAAACTGTCAAACGGCGAAACGACGCCAATCAGTACAAAAGCCGATTTCAGTATTCCGTTTGGTGTAGCCTTAGATTCCGTTGGAAATATATATGTCGTTGATAACTTGCTTGGAAAGGTAAAGAAGCTCATCGTCAACGCAGCAACCCCGGTGATTCATACGGATCTGGTTGACCTAAAGGTGAATCAGGGAAGCGAGAGCCCGCAATTGAGCGTAAATGCCACGGTAAGTGACAATGGAACATTGAGCTATCAATGGTACAGCAACACAAATGATAACATTGAAGGCGCTACTTTGATTGAGGGTGCAACGGAGAGCAGTTATTCCGTGCCTACAGATCAAGCAGGTAAGGTTTACTATTATGTAAAAGTGAAGAACACAAACGATTTGGCTGCTCAGAATCAAACGGCAACAGTCAATAGCTTGGTTGTGGCGGTGACTGTCAACTCGGTTCATCTTCCGGCTTACAATGTATTCTTTAATCGGCAGGATGGAACTGCTCCGTTCTCAATGGGGGTAACACAGGGCTCCAAGATTCCAGTAATGATTGTTAAGGAAAGAGCAGGTTACACCTTTGAAGGGTGGTACAAGGATGCAGCAGGAACATTAAAATGGAATAGCGATACAGATGTTGTGACCAGCGATGTTACTTTGTACGCAAAATGGACTGCCACTAGCAACGGTAGTGGAACGGGCAATGGCAACACTGGTGGCAACAGTGGAAGTGCTGGCAATGCTGGGGGCAACAATAGTGTTAGCGCAGGAGCAACTCCTGTAACCGTACCAGCGACTAATGATGCGGTTGTTGTACTGGTGAATGGCAAGGAGGAGCGTATTGGTAAGTCTGTAGCTTCTAAGGAGGGTGAACGTACGGTAACGACGATCACTGTTGATCAGAAGCAACTCGATACCAAGCTTGATTCGGAAGGGCAAGGCGCGGTTGTGACAATCCCTGTTTCCACTGAGTCCAGTATCATCATTGGGGAACTCACTGGGCAGATGATCAAGAAGATGGAAGACAAACAGGCGGTTCTGGTTGTGAAAACAGGAAATGCAAGCTACTCGATTCCTGCGCAGCAACTTGATATTGATTCGATCTCCAAGCAATTGGGTTCTACGGGGACGCTGGAGGACATCAAGCTGTCATTGCGTATCGCTTCTCCAGAAGCAACAATGATGAAGGTTGCCGAAGACGCAGCGAAGCAAAATGCACTTACAATGGTAGCACCTTCAATTGACTTTACAGTCAAAGCAGAATACGCAGGAAAGTCCGTGGATATAAATAAGTTTAATGTATATGTGGAACGGTCCATTGCTTTGCCGGAAGGCATTGATCCGAGCAAAATTACGACAGGGATTGTCACAGATCCAGATGGATCTGTACGCCATGTTCCGACCAAAGTAACACTGGAAAATGGAAAATATTTTGCTCACATTAACAGCCTGACCAACAGCCTGTATTCAGTAGTTTGGCATCCGCTGACGTTCAAAGATGTAGAAAGTCACTGGGCCAAGGATGCTGTTAATGACATGGGTTCCCGTTTAATTGTAAACGGCAGCGGTAATGATCTTTACAATCCGAATGCGGATATGACACGTGCTGAATTTGCAGCTATTATGATGCGGGGCTTGGGATTGAAACCAGTTAAAGGAAATTCAACATTTGCAGATGTAAAAGCATCCGATTGGTATCATTCCGCCGTACTGACGGCTTATGATTACAAGCTAATCGATGGCTTCGAGGATGGAACTTTCCGGCCGCAGGAGAAGATTACCCGTGAACAAGCGATGGTGATTCTGTCCAAAGCGATGGCTATTACCGGGCTTGCTGACAAGCTTGCAGATAAGAGCAACAACGAACTGCTGAAACCTTATACTGATGCATCTCTTGTTGCAGATTGGGCGAAAGCTGGTGTAGCGGCAAGCTTGGAAGCAGGTGTTGTGAGCGGCAGAGGAGCAGAGCAGCTGGCTCCGAAAGCGAATATTACCCGTGCTGAAGTTGCGGCGATTGTACAACGGTTACTGAAGGTATCCGGTTTAATTTAATCTACTTCAAAGGGTTGCTCCGTGCAGAACTAACTGCATCAGGAGCAACCCTTTTTGTGTCTTTTGCATAATGAAAAGACGTTACCGGAATGGTTGGTCACATGGACCAGAAATTCCAGACACGCCTTATACTTAACACGAAATGTTGCTAAAGATTGGTGCCAAACCAGCAATTCGCTAAGAGAAAGCTACGAAAATGGTTATGACGAGGCCAGCATGTATCCTGCTCCCCGAATCGTAATAATTCTCTCCGGATGGAGAGGGTCATCCTCTATTTTTTTGCGTAAATTGCTGATGTGTACAGCGACCGTTCTCGTATCCTCCAGACTTTCCATGCCCCAGATGAGATTGAACAACGTATCGACCGAGATGACCCGGTTCACATTTTGTGCCATATAGGACAGGAGGCTGAATTCTTTTTTGGATAAAAAAACGGTTTTACTACCTATGTTGACGGACTGAGCATAGAAATCCAGTTGCAACCCTGGTAACTCCAGCAGTTGTTCCCGCCTGCTTGACGATACTCTGCGAAGATGAGCCTTGATTTTGGCCATGAGTACGCCCGGACTGAACGGCTTGGTCACATAATCGTCGCCGCCGTCCGTTAATGCACGGATCTTCACCTCATCCTCCTCATGGCTGCTCAGAAACAAGATCGGCGCATTGGTGGAGGCCCTTGCGTTCCTACACCAGTCAATGCCGTTTTCATTTGCTAGCATCACATCAAGTACAATCAAATCAGGATTAAACGATGCAAGCAACTTCATGGCTTCTATCCCGGTATGACTATAAGTGCAATTAAACCCTTCTCGTTCGCAATACGCCTGAACAATTTCACATATATGGGGATCATCATCGACGATCATAATTTTGTATGAGTCCTTCATGCGGTCACCTTCCTGCTTATTGAATAGAGCGGCAGCGATATATAGAATATAGATCCTGTCTTACCATCGCTCTCCGCATGAACTCCTCCTCCATGTGCTTGAACAATTTCCCTGCAAATGGCCAGTCCGAGCCCGCTACCCTCTACTTTTATCTCTGTGCTTGCCCGATCATATCGGTAATTACGATCAAAAATTTGCTCAAGTTGATTCGGGGGAATACCCATGCCGGAGTCTTCTACACTAATGATCACACAAGAGGGATCTTGTGTATCGTCCATGGTTAGAGCAAGACGTACCATCCCACCAGCAGAGGTGAACTTCATCGCGTTGGATACGAGATTAAACAAAGCCTGCTCCAATCGTTGCTCATCAATCTCAAGGATAGGAAAGTCAGCTTGTTGATCTTCTCCTTTTCCGATGTCCAGTACGAAATCCAACCCTGCGTCAAGCACAACCAGCTCATATTGTTCAAAAAAACGATGTAAGAAGTCGGCTGCATGAATCGGCTCCATCTGGTATTCTACTTGACCCGTCTCCAGATGCGACAAGAAGGACAACTCCCCGATCATATGATTAATCCGTATCGTGTTATCACGGATATACTTTAGGTACTGTTCATTGCGCTCTGGCTTCACCATGTCTTTTACAGCCTCGACATATCCAAGCATGCTGGACAGCGGCAGGCGCAAATCATGCGTAATGTAGGCCAGCAGCTTCTTTCTTCCATGCTCTGAGCGGAGTAACTGCTCATATGACGTACGCAGGTCTTCGTGAGCTGCAGATAATGCATGCGTGCGTTCCTCCACCAGTTGCTCCAGATTGGTATTCATATCCGTAAGTCTGTCATTCGCTTCCTGAAGCTCACGGGCAATCCGCACCTCGTTCGTTGCTGCCCTCGTAAATCTGGAAGAAAGCAGAATCATCTGTGCAATCGTAAATATCAACAGACCTGCTGGGGAAGTATTTCCGATTGGCGACCACTCATTGAAATATAGAAAATCATTAATCACTGTAATCAAAGCAACCACCGAAACGAGCAGGAAAATCAGGGCTCCCTCCAACCGCTGCATAGCTGCCTTGGCCAGTCCAATCATTAGATATGCCATATGTAGCACAACGACCACACCAATCAGCATTAACAATTGGGTATAGATCAGTGCAGGGGTTATGATAACAACCATACACAGCAATCCCGTTACGATTCGGCTGCCCAGACGGAACCATTGCGAGACATAATTCGGGAAAACACATTCAAAATACTTGGTAATGACATACCCGCCAAGAGAAAGAGTCAGATACTCCATCTTAAATTGCAATTCCCACGGGAAATCAGGGAAAAATTGTGTGAACATCAGCTCGCCGTTCAGCAAGGAGCGGACACCAAACAACAAGGTGAACAGACCGAAGTATAACGGTGCTCTATCCTGACGGCGCAGAAGGAATAACATCAGATTATACACGCCAATGACGAGCAGACTTGCAGTGATGAACATATCTGTGGCAACCTTCAGTTTAGTCCCGACCGTTAACATGTTACTGCCGCCTAGTTCTATTTCCTTGGTAATCCCGCCTCGATGGTGATGAAAGTTGGAAACTTGCAACACTAGTTCTACTGTGTCTTTATTAGGCTCAAAGAACACCAATTTTGTTGCCAATTGAGGTGTCATGTTACTTTTGTCCTGACCAACCCTACCTGCTTCTGCAAGCAGTTCTCCATTAACCCATAGTTTATATGCATGGAAAATGGTAGGTAACCGCAGCGCAAGTCGCTCATTTCTGTCCTGCTCGCTAAGCTTGATGAGTAGACGAAAAGTGGCAAAGCCTTCTCCTGTCAGTTCTTGACCATCTAATCGGTAACCTAGCCATGATCCAGGGATGTTGATGTACCGATCAGGCAACCCACCCTTTTCGATCCGGTTCCGTATATCCGCAGGCGAAAGCAATGCATGCCAGTAGAATGTCCAATCCCCCTGTAACTTTACAGGATTCGTACGAATGTGATCCTGAGTTAAATCTAATAAGCCTTTTTCGCTTCGAATAGTAGGGGAGTCTGGTGCAGACATCACGGCAGAGCTTATGACCAAACCGATAACTACAACAAAAGCGATGTGAAGCAAGATCGTACGAGAACTGACTCGAAGAATATCCCTGATCATGAAGTCGACCCCAATCTACAAAATGCGCTATAAATATCTGAATATCTTCATGATAGCATCATCAAAAGAAAATGTGTGAGTCGTGGAGATGAAAACTTCAAGTTAGGGTTGATTCTTATGGAACTTAACGTTTATATTCCGGTTGTACCAATGCGACCGGATAAGGATTATCCAGCACCCATAATACGGATAACTCACTTAATCGGGCAGGTGCGTCATAATCCGATCCATTGCGTAGCCTGTGTGCCAAGCCTTGTGCCTCTTGTAAGAGAGTCAGGTTTAGTGGAGTACCTGTGCCTAAGTGCTGAACCAGGGTAGCCAGCATCTTCCGATAATCGGCATCCCAGTTTCCACCACCATTGCGCAATACTTCATCAGAGATGCGCCCGGTAATACGAATGACCTCGCCCTGAACCGTCGGGGCGTGACCCTGGGGAGGAATGAGATACGCCCACAGCTCTTGGTGCTGCTTGGACCAATGAGCTGCCTTTACATGGATGGGGCTTGTTCCATCATGCATGATCCGATTGGCCACAGGTTCAACATCAAATTGTCGATACAGCTTGTCCAGTGCGTCCGACACTTCATCAACCTTGTCTTTATTATAATTTTCACGGACGAATTCAAAATCCTTGCCGATTCGTTTCACCGACTCCTTCATTGCCGGGGTGATCGTTGCTCCAGCATTCAGCAGAATGGAGGAAATCTCTGACATGTTCACAATATCGCTATTCCGGCAATTAACTAATCCCTTCGCTAGCGGGGTATTTCCCTGGTTATTTTCCACATCAATCTTAGCCCCCCGACTTACTAACTCCTGAACCACTGGTGTTCTATATGAATTCACTGCTGCATGCAAAGGGGTTTCGTTGGTGTAGTCTACCGCATTCAGATCGGCACCGCGTTCAAGGAGCAGTGCTACGTTCCCCGACCAATGTGAAGCATGAGCATGTAAGGGTGTACGTTGGTATTTGTCACGGGCATTCAGATCGGCCCCTTGCTCCGCAAGCCAGTGAATAATCTCATCTGGAATATGCCGAAAGCTGAGGGCAGTGCCTTTGCTATATCCCCCGATTGCATCCCATTCGCAATGTTCGAAAACTTCTTTTATCGCATGAATATCTTGATTTTTAAAAAGCAACTCTAGATTATCAGGTAATGTTGTTTGCTTCTTTGTCATTAATATCTCCCTCTCCTTAGTGAGTATAAGATCTCTAATGATAGGTAATCAGATTCCAGAGTGATTGCTATGACAGAGTAGATTGCAATGATTACCAAATTTTATCACACACGTCCTTTGAGAACCAAACATCCGGCTACCTTCAAAGTTGAACTATTCCTTTTTTCTGTAGCTATTAGAGGGGCGTATCGTTGTGCTGTGCTATACTTTAGGTAAATGTTCTGTTGAAGCTTTTCTGAGAATAGGAGGATATATGTCCTGGAGTAAATTAAAACAACAATTAGACAGTTTCCTTAGCCCCACACTCGCTGGAACAGTAGCATACCGGGCGACCAGCTATCGCTTTTTGCCGGATAAATCGGGGAGCTGTTACCTGACTGTGGATCAGAAAAACATCCTCAATATGGCGGATACGACGACACCCATCCGTTGGTACCAGACCGATCAGGAGATCAAAAATGATCCTGGCATCGTCATCCCTGTAAGTCCTGAAGAGATCGAAGCGATTCGCAAAGAAACCAAAGGGGCTGTGCCGGAGGAACGTCTTGAGATCATGGTGCGAGGTCGAAAGAGCACTTCTCATGCCAAAGAGCTGTTAGCGGCTCAGGCCGCGTTGAGCAAAGCGAATTTCACAGCGGTAGCAACGACGTTTCTGGCCACTTCAATCGAGGACAATCTGGAGAGCAGTGACATCCTGCTCAATATTCTCGCGTTGATCGACAGGCGGGTGGGAAAAAAGCGGATTCTGAATATGTCGGATTCGATTAAAATGAAGCATTCTGCCGTGCAGTATTTTTACGAATTGCGCCGCAGTACGGTGTGAAATTTGAATTTCGCATGTTAAACCAAGACTTTAAACAGCTCATAAAGCGAAGAAAGCCATGCTGTAAAACGATTCTTTGCACAATAACCGCTTGCAGTGGGCTTCTAACAAGATGATACACGATCAAGCAGACCGCAACCTTTGCATGGGAGCCGGTCTACTTGTGTTTATCGGACAGCAATTTTATGTTCCTAAAGCCAGCCTCATAAGGCGGAGAATGTAATATGAGTCGCACAGAACAAAATTACAGTTGTTATGTGGTACTATATGTTGTTTTTGCAGTGCAATAGAGTTAAAATAAGACAAGAACATATGTTTTGTTTGTGCTAAATTATACATATTCGAGGGATCAATCTGCTTGAACTTGTTAAGGGGTGGACATGTCCAATGATACGATTAACTAAACAGCAAGCCAGGCAATTTTTATTGTTAAAGCATGGGTTAGTGGGCGGGCATCAATATGACGGAAAGTCAGGGATCATGGAATTTACAAGGCAGGTTGGCTGCCTTCAATATGATCCGATCGATATCTGTGGAAAAAATGCCGAGTTAGTACTGCAGTCACGCATTCGTGGGTTTAGCAAGAATATGCTCGAAGAGCTGTTGTATCAAGATCGATTGCTGATAGATTATCCCGATAAGAATCTCGCTATCATCCCCGTAGAGGACTGGCCTTATTTCGAACGGTACAGACAAGCGGCCAGACTGCATGCCGGAAGCTATCCCCAGATGGAGACGCTCACAAGCCAAGTACGGGCTTATATACAGCAAGTTGGTCCGGTAAGTTCGAATGAATTAAATGCATTGCATCTAGAGGGAGATTTCACTTGGCGTTCGGCCATTCACTGGAGTAGTGGGAACAACGTTTCGCGCTCTGTGCTGGAGCAGATGTATTCGACAGGTGAACTGGTTATCCATCATAAAAAAGGAACACGTAAATATTATGATCTGGCTGAGAAACACATACGGGCTGATTTATTGCATGCGCCAGACCCGCTGTTGAACGAATTACATCATCACAAGTGGAGAGTATTGCGCCGAATTGGTGCTGTCGGTTTACTGTGGAATCGTGCATCCGATGCCTGGCTTAATATATGGGGATTAAAAACAGAGCAGCGGAACAGAGTTTTTCATGAGCTATTACTGGAGGAGCGCATTGTTGCTGTTGAGGTAGAACAAATGAAGGAACGATTATACTGCCGGGCAGAAGACTTACCTATTATTGAACGCATACTGCAAAATCCGGAGTTACAAGAGCGTTGCGAATTCATTGCTCCGCTGGATAATTTAATGTGGGATAGAAAGCTTATTTATGCATTGTTTGAGTTCGACTATAAATGGGAGATTTATACGCCAGCTCTCAAACGGAAATTTGGTTATTATGTGTTGCCTTTATTGTATGGTGATCGGTTCATTGGGAGAGCCGAGATCATCGTGGAACGTAAATTCAAAAGGCTGGTTGTTAAACGTGTCTGGTATGAAAAAGACATGCAGCCAACCGAAGAACTTGTAGCCGTGGTGAAGGAATGCTTTGAGCGGTTTTCAATATTCAATGACTGTGAGGCAATTTCAATAGAGGGGTAAGACAAAAGACCAAGTTAAAGATCATGCATGTTTTTGATTTCCATCTGCTATAGTCTAAAGCTATAACCAGTCATACTTTTTTGGTATCTCTTCTAACCCCGCTCCACGTGATATGATAATCATATACAACGAGGGGGTTATTAACATGACTGACAAGTTCCAGATCGTAGGTAGTTTATTGCGGCCGGAAGAGCTGCTGACATATAAAACACAGATTGAACACCGGGATGATATCCAGTATCCATTCTATGAAGACTTTCAAGGATACCAGCAATGTGAGACGAAAGCGATTGAACAAGTAATCCAAAAAGAGATCGAGAACGACTTGTCTGTCATCACGGATGGCGAATTTTCCAAATCGATGTGGCATCTCGACTTTGTGTGGGGATTTGGCGGAGTGGAGCGGTATATTGCGGATCATGGGTACTTTTTCCGGGATGTGGACGGCACTTCTAAATATGAAACGCGCAAAGATATCGGGCTGCGTATTACGGGGCAACTGAGTGGCAAGAATCATCATTTCATTCAACTGTTCAAGCAGTTGCAAGACCAAGCGGGTGACCAGCAGACCAAACTCTGCATACCATCGCCATCCCATATTTTCGGTGAATTATCGTGGTCGGACAACATTGGGGGCAAGGATGCCGTATACCAGAATACACAGGAGCTAAAAGCAGGATTGGTAAGTGCTTATAAGGAATTTGTGCAGGAGTTTGCAACTGCGGGTGGTAAAATTCTGCAAATGGATGACTGCCTCTGGGAGCTGTTTGCCGATGACAATCCGAACTCGCCTTTTACCGGAGAGCATATTAATCAAGAGGAAGTACAGGGTCTCGCCACGGAGTTTATTGATATCAACAATACGGTCATTGACTTCGGTCATAGCCTGGGTCTGAAAATGTGGACACATAACTGCCGCGGTAACTATGATTCCCGCAACATGGGCGGCGGATCGTATGTGAAGATTGCGAATCTGTTCCTGAAGCAATTGAAGTATGATCGTTTCTTCCTGGAGTGGGATGATGATCGTGCGGGTTCCATAGAAGCGCTGGAAGTGTTCAAAGACAGACCGGATACAGAAATTGTACTGGGTCTGCTGTCCTCCAAAACAAGTACGCTCGATGATGAGGAGCGCGTGGTTCGTCTGCTGGACGAAGCCTCCAAGATCATTGACAAGGATAGGCTACTGCTGTCTCACCAATGTGGTTTTGCCTCCTGTGATGGCGGGAACGAACTGAGCGAAGCCCAGCAGTGGGCGAAGATTCATCAGGGTCAGCAGATTGCGAAGCAATACTGGGGCAACTGATCTCCGTAACATATAGACATTTTCATAGGCGTGACATAGACATAGACATAGACATAGACATAGACATAGGCGTAGTTATAGACAATGCCTCGTAAATGGGGAGCAAGATTCAACAATACGTGATGTCTTCAGATGGCGATCTTTTCCGAGTAGTATTCGGGAGAGGTCGCTTTTTATTTTGCCTGAAAGGAAAAGAAAATATATAAATGACAGATTGGGATAAAGATAAAGATAAAGACAGAGACAGAGACAGAGATGGAGATAGTGTGCAGAAGAAGAAAAAAGGCAGGGGGCATTATACGGTTCATTTTAAAATGGAACGATGTTTGTAGCCGATGCGGTAGTGATCGCCACTCCAGCGTATGCGGCAGCAGATATGCTTGCACATGACCATAAGTCGATTGCAGAACACCTGCGTTCGATCCCGTATGCTTCGGTGATGAACGTCGTACTGGCTTATCGCGAGCAGGATGTGGGCGTTTCCCTGAATTCATCCGGTTTTGTTGTACCGCGTAAAGAAGAACGCAAAATTACGGCTTGCACCTGGACATCATGCAAGTGGGAGCATACTGCGCCAGCCATTCTTTTTTTAATATCGCATATTGATACGTGTTTTCGTATTTTGGCGTGCCGTCTTCATTTTTGACAAAAGAAATAAACTCAAGAAATAGCCCTTCCCGGCGCATGCCGAGTTTCTCACACAGCTTCTGAGACCGGAAGTTATCGTCTTCCACATAAGCATAGATTCGCCGAATTCCCTGTTCCATAAAAAGGTATTCCATGAAGGCACGAGCACTCTCACTGGCGTATCCTTTCCCCTCAAACCTTCCGTTAAAATTCCAGCCGATACTATACGTATCTGAATCTGACTTTGGATCTGAATTCGATTTCGAGTCTGGATCTGAATCTGGATCATGGCCCTCTGTCATACCAAACAGCTCTCCAATGATTTCATTGCTGTCTTTCAGACAAACGGCGATATGGGAGTCGTCCTTGCTTCGTTTCTCTACCTCTGCAATTGCTTCCTCAAGTGTCGACATCTGATGATCCATAAAGCAGTTCACTCGTGGATTCGCGGTATACTCGAGTAGTCCGGTAGCATCCGTTGCGGTAAAATTACGTAAAATCAATCGATCCGTTTCAATGGTTTGCATAGATGATTCCTCCAATGATGATGGAAATAGATCATGGTTATCTATTCCGTATTCCGTATTTTGTTGTGTGTGTGATTGCATAGTACATATTCAAATCTTCCGTAACGCTTATCCCTTTTTCGGTGCCAAATCTCTCGGCTTAACTAGAGCAGGTGCAGCTTTTGTTTTAAACGTCGTGTTGACTTCCTTTGTCTCGTTTATCTCCTTGATCTCACTGACCTCGGTAGTCTCATTAGTCTGATTTGTTTTATCCGCTTTGGAGAACAGATTTATTAATTTGTCCTTGTAGATGTATCCGAATATAAATCCAACGACAGCGATGACCGATATGATGATGGCGATGGTGTATTGTTGCATATGAAGATTGGAACCCACCGCGGCTGAAGCGATAATCCAGGGCAACCGTCCAACTAGCAGAATAGTGAAGAAGCGTAAAGAGCTGATGGATGTCAGCGCAGCGACAAATACAAGCATATCTTTGGGCAACCCGGGTATGAGGAAAAAGATAAACAAAAAGGCAGTAAGTTTTCGCTCATCATGCATGAATGACATCCATTTCATATTTTGCTTCTGGAGCAGGCGAGATACAAAATCACGGCCGATGAAACGGGTGAAGTAGAAGGCAATCGCTGAACCTAAGACCAGACCAACGGTTGTATAGAAAGACCCCAATGCAGAACCATAGATGTATCCTCCGGCAATCTGCACAATTTCCCCTGGAATCGGCGCAACAACGATCTGCAAAATCTGGAATAAAATAAACATGATCGGGCCCCAGTGTCCCGTGGAATGAATATAAGCTCTGAAATTGTCCATCGAGGACATGATTCTAATGATAGCTGGAGCATAATAGATCAGTAGACCCGTAGACAAGGCAGCGAGCAGACCCAGCAGTATTTTCATCACAGTACGTTTTGAGAATTTCGGCATAACGTAAGACCCCTTTGTATAATGAGATTCACTATTAACAGTATAAAACGAAATCATGAAGAGATACCTACTTAACTTCTTAAGAATTCTTAAGGCGATGCTGATCCGCTGGCTCTGTTAAAACGCGCGGACTATACTGGAAGGAACGGAGGGATTTCGAATGAACAACACCAAGCAGATTTTAATTGCAGATGACAATAGTGAGATTCGTGAGATCGTGAAGATTTTGTTAGAAAGTGAAAACTACGAAGTCATTGAAGCCGTCGACGGTCAAGATGCGATAGATAAAGTAACGCAGGAAACAGATCTTATTATTCTGGATATGATGATGCCCAATAAGTCGGGACTGAAGGCATGTCTGGAGATTCGTGAAAAAACGAGTGCACCGATCCTGTTCCTTACAGCGAAAACACAGGATTCAGATAAACAACTGGCTTTTTCGTCCGGAAGCGATGACTTTTTGTCCAAGCCTTTCTCGTATACCGAACTGGTGGCAAGGGTCAAGGCGCTGCTTCGCAGATATTATGTATACCGGGGCAAGGAAAAAGTCGAGGAGGCCGAGCACATTGCGGTGAAGGATCTGACCATTCACAAGGATGCCAAATCGGTGTATATCGGTGAGGAAGAAATCTCGCTGACGGAAATAGAGTATCAAATTCTGTTGCTCTTGGCTTCCAAACGAAGAAAGGTTTTTTCAGCCGAAAATATCTATGAAAGCGTGTGGCAGCAGCCTTATTTTTATACTTGTAATAACACGGTAATGGTTCATATTCGCAATTTGAGAAATAAGCTGGAAGACGACCCGCAGCATCCTAAATATGTGCAGACCGTTTGGGGGAAGGGGTACAAAATTGAATAAACTGCTCATCGGGAAAAAACTAAAGCTCAAGCTGGTGCTTGCAATTATTCTGTCTCTGTTTGTTGCGGTAGGAACATTTATCGTGTTACAGGTGGTTGGCGAGACCGCGCTTGATAGTTATCTTAGTAAATCAACGTTTAGCGAAAACAGACAGCAGGATGCGCTCGAACGATTCCAGACCATGGTAAGCAGTGAGCACTTGTCCACACAGGATCATCAGCGGCTCTCGGAATGGATTCGTGGGGAGCGGTATCTGGAGCTGTTTATGTTTGAACAGGATAAATTGATATATTCGTCCAACATACAAGCGGATTCTGCGATTAATGAAGAACTGTTAACTCAGTTCTTGCCTTCTCGCACACCGATTACAACGGTGCAGTTTACAGATAAAACAGTGCAGATCTATCTGGTTGGTTTCTATGAATATCAATACTATAACCTGCTTTTGATTTTGACGGTATTCGCAGCTTTGATTGCGTTTATTGTTGCGTTCTTGCTCATGATCAATCGGAAAATATCCTATATTGGTAATCTGGAGCGTGAGATTAAAATACTGGAAGGCGGCAATCTGGATTATAAGATTACTGTATCTGGTAAAGACGAGCTGTCATCGCTCGCAATGAGTATTGATGAGATGCGGAAATCATTTGTGGAACGGCTCGGTAGCGAGGAAAGGGTGAGAAACGCGAATCGAGAGTTGATTACGGCCATTTCTCATGATTTGCGCACACCGCTCACGATTCTGCTGGGATACATGGACATTATTGAACTGGGCAAATACAAGACACAGGAAGACCTGCACCAGTATATTCACAATAGCCGAGAGAAGGCGTATCAGATCAAGATCCTATCAGATAAGCTGTTCGAGTACTTCACGGTGTCTACTGCATCAGAGGAAGGGGACGTAGAATTCGAAATCTATGATGGAAGGGAGTTGTTTGATCAGCTCCTGGATGAGCAGCTAGCCTTAATGGAAAATTTCGATGTTGAGATGAAGCAGCAATACGGAGAACGGGCCTTTTTGATCGAGTTGAACCTTGTAGCGATCCGTCGTGTGTTTGATAATATTTTTTCGAATATAAAGAAATACGCACACACGTCTTATCCAGTGCATATCGAGCTGTTCTTTCATCAGCAAACCTTAATCATGACGGCTCGGAACCGGATTAAACCTGTCGACAAAACGAAGGACAGTAACGAGATCGGACTCGTTAGTTGCCAGAAAATCATCGAACAGCATAACGGAACATTGAAGATATCTCAGGCAGCAGACACATTTATCTTACAGATCGAATTGCCTGTTATTCTCAGTAAAGAAGATCAGAAGTAACAGCTTATACAGGCAAATGGGGAGTATAGGCAGTTTAGGCAGAAAGAATGCATGTTCACTTATTCGATGAAACTTCCAGGTGTTAGGAAGGGTTATATAAGAGAGCTATAGAAAAGGTCACATAGAAGAGTGGCGAAAAGAAAAAGTGTAAGTGGAAATGAAAGTACAAGTGACAACATGAGGGGAGAGAGTTTCGTGAAGAACAATCATACTCCACTGAGTAAAAATCGGGTTTTGGAAGAACTGGACTCGCTGGGTTATTCGAACCGAATGAAAGAGATTGCGCGGCTGGGACGGAATCATCTGGCTGTGGCCCCGAAAGAATACGCAGCGCTGCTCATTCAGCTACTGGACAGCGGGACAGCGTACGAGGCACATCTGGCACTAACCGGAGCTGGTGCGGTAAAAGATGCACAAGCTGTTATACACGCATTAAATCATTCTAAGGCCGGGGTTAGGGGACGAGCAGCCTGGATGTTGGCAGAGGTGGTCATTGATCCGGGGTATAACATTGAATCCGAGATTGTTTCGATGTCGCACCATTGCCGTCAGCAACTCATGCGAAGTATTGTGAAGTATGCCAGACAGGATTGGGCAGAACGTCTGTTGCCGATCGTATTGGAACGTTGGGGTGCCGATGAGGCTGTTTTCCTACTATCCATGTGCAGTGAAGCAACGGTTCGCACACGACTGCCACAGCTTGGATATGCGATTGATAATTGGCGGGTAATTACGACCCGGTATCCTGATTTGGTCGCTGCTTACTTAGAAAATGCCTTAAATCAGGCATCGGAGAGCGACAGGCCCAGTGTGTGGTATGAGATGAGCACGGCGGTAGAGAAGCTGAGTATAGTAAGACCAGCAGTAGTCCTGGAATATGCATTGTCTTATGGTCCAAAAGAACAGATTCATCCTGTGATTAAGAATCAACTGGGTATCCTGATTCGGACTAGCCCTGAGCAAGTATTTGAGCTGCTCACGAGGCAGGAAACAAGGGCATACCTGCTGAACAACGGAGTTCCGGCGGGTGTGTTGAAAAAGAGAAGATACTTCACCACCGCGCATTGGACTGCAATGGTGACCATGCTTGCCGAAGCACCTTTTCAAGTGGCCAAGGTGCTGGATACGCTTGCCCCTTCGAGCCGTGAAGCGTTATTTAATGCGGCGTATCCGGAGCAGGAGCGAACGAATCGAGTGTTCCCTATGACCTTGCTCGATGTACTGCCGCATCAGTTGCGCGACAAGGAAGCGGTTCGCATGCTTAACCTGCGAGAAGTCAAGGAAGACCGGGGAAGAACGTTCGATATGACAGCACGTCGCCTGATTATACAAGTTAGAGAAACGCTGGAACAGTCTGTTCAGGTATCGAATGCGGATGAGCGTGCTACGGCGTATTCCCGGTTGATACAAAGCACGGCTTTGTCCCGTAGTGGGATGGAGGAAACAATACGCTTTCTGACAAGGGTAAAAAACGATCAGGACCCGGTACGTTTCATCGTTATGGCCGAACTATCGAGATGTCCAGTCACGATGTTTAAGGAAGAGCATGTGCCACATCTGACGGTCCTGGTCGACAGTGTCATTGAGGCGAGAGATACTTCACATGGAACCAGAACCGCAGTCGAGCAATTGGCTTTTACCGTTCTGCGGGAGCATGCAAATGAACCGGAGCGTCCCTTGTTCCAATTCGCACTTAGAACACTCAAGCGTATGGCGATGCGTGATGGGCAGTTTATGTTATTTTCCAGAGAGTGGGAGAGTCTGCCGCAGGCCGCGCTAGAAACCTTATTTGAGGAGATCTATGCCATGGGTATAGAAGCGAATAAACGGGAGAGTGACTACGTCGTTCTACAGATGGCTAGTGCATTTGGCAAAGCAATTGATCGATTGCCCAAACTCCATGATCTGCTCGAGGAATTGGTGAAGGGTAAAAAATCGGCGGCTCAAGTCGTCAGGTACTGGCTGGCACCCTACAAGACCAGGGATAAACGGGTTAGGGAACTGCTGGACCTTGATCCGACATTCATCTCATTCTACGAAGTGTTCGAGCACTTGCACCTGAAACGTCAGGAGTGGCTTGATCCGTTTATCTCCGGCAAAGTCCTCAAAGGCAAGCATTTAACAGGGAAAACGATCTATCTCGTTCCGGCTTATAATGGCTTTTACCGCTGGCTGCCTCGTCAGCAACAGGCGCTGGCTTCGCTGCTTGACCGGGTGGCACAAGACAACAAGCGAAGCTTCTATGAGCGTGCAAATGCGATGCGGAGTTTGGCGGGCATGCCGGATTATCGCTCGAATCAGCCGTTAGAGAAGCTGTTAACTGATCCAGAAGTACATATTGTCGAGGCTGCACTGCATGCCTTTTCGCTAACGGAGGAACCGGAAGAGGCTCTTCCGGTGTTATTAAATAATCTGGATGGAGATCGTGCACGAGTGGCGATGTATTCTATTCCGCGGTGTGCACGCAGGGTGAATCCGGTGCTGCTCACGTCCATGCTTTCGGACCTGTTAGACCGGGAGAAACTCAAGATTACAGTGCGGAAAGAAGCAGTGCGACTGCTGGGAGCCTATAAAAGCCGCGAGAGTGTGACCTTACTCGTCCGGGAATTCGAAAAGCCAAACAGGCACAAGGATGTCATCATTGCCATTGGTCATGCGGCCAGACAATGTCTGGATGATGAGCGAAGCTGGGCGATGATGAGTGTTATGGCGTCTTCTTCGGATCGAGACATTGCACGCAGTTTGCTGAATCAGCGTCCCGATGAACTTCCGGTGGAAGCGCGGCAGCGATATTTACAATGGATTACGGAGATTGCAGGTCATGATGACCCGATTGTATCGATGGAAGCTTTTCATGCCATGTCACGTTGGGGAAAGGTAAGTGCAGAGGTTATTGCAGATTGTGCTGGCACAGCGCTGAGCAATCTCCAGGAGGGTACACGCTGGAAATCTGCACTCCATGCCTTCGTCACGGTTTGCAAAGACGGGAAGGTGAATGATCGGGTCGTGCAGGTCACTCGGGAATTGGCACAAGCAAAGGTGGAGGACGACTGGAACGCAGGCAGTGAGCGGGATTTGCCGCATCGTCAGCGACTGCACCAGTTGATTGACTCGCTTGTCTCGTTATCTCCACTGGTGAAAAGGAAACTTGCTCCGTTATATGCAGCCATGATCGAGACTCTTCAGCAACATGAAATGCTGAAACTCACCGTGATTCGTCTGCACTTGGCTGCGATGGACTGGAGCCAGCCGGATCAAGTGATCACCCGGTTGTATCCTGTCATTGACGTTGCAAATGCGAATCCGGTTGTACTGAACTCGGTGGATCGGCAGGTTACACGTACAGTGCTCGATAGCAAAGGGTATTGGAATCCTGAACATCTGCTTCACATCGTAGATGTGTTGAGAGCGCGGGCGGATATAACTTCTTCATGGATTGGACTCTCTTTGCTCAAGATTGCTGGAGAGGAATTATTATGGAACAAGGATTGCCGCGAACGTCTGAGAGCATACCGGCAACATGAGCAAGAAGCGGTTCGTCTGCTGGCGTTGGATAGTTGGACAATACTTGAATAACATCACAGGAAAAGCGGTACAGAGATCATTCTGTACCGCTTTTTTGGCATGATTTCATGTTCAGAAGAACATGGTTTAGTGAAGGTTTAGCGGCCCGCATTAATGGATTCAAACATCTGCTCTTCATATTTCAGTACACTGTCGCTTCCGGGCTTGGTTACTCCGGTGTATACATTTTTGGTATTGTGATAGAAGGCTTCAGCCAAATCCCTGAGACGGTCAAGATCATGATGCTTCAGGGCAATAGCCTGGAATATACCGCTTAACATATATTTGTCGTCTGAACTATCGTCAAGATATCTCAAATTAAGAAACTCATTGAGAACATATACTTTGAATTCCTCAAGCTCTTCAGTAGTGGGGACATATTCCTTAGCGAGCTTCTCTACTGCAGCAGCCTTTTCCTTCGGGGATTGCTGGTTGTTTGCGATTTGATCAATCTGTTCTTCCCAAGCAGAGGAAGGGGGTTTATCCTGAATAGAAACAGCAGGTGACACATCACTACCGGCTCCACTGTAGAACATCAATGTCGTAAAAGTGTACATCAGGAATGATAACATAAACGCAATCTCTTTCATTTTTTTCCTCCATTGTATATTTATATAGAGTAGTGTACCAGAGATTCGAAAGACATGTCATGTAATGTAGATTTAATTAAACATGCAAATAAGTTCTAGATGTCAAAATAATAAATTTACTTTAAAGCGGAGAAGTGTTAGTATGTGGTGGAAAATGTTAGAAAAAGGATCTGAATTATGCTTCTACATGATCTGCACTCAAGGAGGCATCCCGTATTGAACATTGTATTTGTCGTGGATATTGTGCTCAGTGGCCGAGGTGGTATGGAGACAGCCCTTTCGTTAATCTATCATGAGCTCAAACAGAAACATGATATCACCGTGATTTTAAGAGGGGAATCTGCAGATGATGCCTGGGAAGAGGGGATAAATACGATCACTTTGTCTGCCAAGATCAATGATTTTATCCCAAAGCATATTTTGTTCAATATGTATTCTGCTGCCTTGGCGAACGTCATGAAAGACCTTCCGAGAGCAGATATCATCGTCTCGACAGGTGCTATTGGCGTGAAAGCTTCAACGATGGCAGTGAAGCGGTTAGATATTCAAGTACCGGTGGTTAGCTGGCTTCATTTTAATCTGGATTTTTACTATCAATTCTTCGAAGATTTACGTGCCGCGGATGGCCATCTGGCGATCAGCGAAGGGAATTTAAGAGATTTAAACTGTGTTTTTCCCGAAAAACAAAACAAGCTGGTCTATAATCCCGTGAAATTTGATAACATTCCATATGTGAACAGAGCACCTCATCCCGTATTTCTGGTTGTTGGAAGACTGGCCAAGGTGAAAAATGTGGATCAGATCTTGAGGGCTTTTTCTCCTTTGCAAAAAGAATACTTTGAATTACACATCATTGGTGATGGTAATCAATATGAATCTTTAGTAGAACTGTCCAGGCAACTGGGACTGCAGAATCACGTGGTCTGGTATGGGTGGCAACCAAGGCCATGGGATACGGTGATTAGTGCGACTTCACTAGTCCTGGCATCGGATACAGAACCGTTTGGGCTGGTTCTGATTGAAGCCCTTGCTAGAGGCATTCCGGTGATCTCCAGCAACTGCAAGTATGGGCCAGGAGAGATTATAAATGACAGCAATGGCTGGCTGTATGAGCCTGATAATCTGGAGCAACTGACGTCTATTTTGGATGGCGTTATGCAAGGGCGCTTGCCGCTTCCTGCACCAGAATTATGCAGAGAGTCGGTGAGAAGTTACGCCGTGCAAAGCATCGCTGAACGTTTTGAACAGGCGCTCCAGGACATTGAAAATGACCAAGCTATTCAACAGAAATGAATTGTTCACAGAATATTCAAAAAATAGTTGACACAGCAAAAGAATGGAAGTATTCTAGAAAAAAATTCAATTAAATGAAATAAAATACATTGTACTCCAAGAAGAATTACACATGTTCATACCATGCACATGGACTCTACAGCATATCCAATTACAAAATCTAATGTGAATTAATTTGATGTTCACGTTAACTTCCTAGAATGACCTCTCGATCTCCTTCCTTTCTTTTTTTAACTAGACTTGAAAGTGCAATCTTTGTGCTAGACAAGCCTTTACCCCATTCGTTCAACGTTTGAATCGTTCAGCTTTTTTGTTTTCTCTTACAGCTTCCTCTTTCAATAAACCTTTTTCGCTCAAAATGCAAGCGCTTACCTTACGTTGTTATATGAGAGGAGGTGAGAAGACATGACGAATTATAAAAAACCGACTTTTCGCAAATTGGAATCCGCAGCGATTGCTGTTGCAGCAGGTTGTGGCTGTGGTTGCGCATTTTCAGTGGGCGCCGGTTATGGATCTTGCTAATCATTTATTGTTCATGAACACACAAAGAGGCCTGTTTATCGGCCTCTTATCTTGATTATTGGAGGCATGTTCATGCAAATGGAGGAACGATTGCATATTCCGGATGTCGCGGTGTACTACGAGGATGGTCAGTATGTCGTACATAACGTTCAACTCAACTGTTGGGTTGTGTACTCACCAAGCGAGTATGAGATTGCATCGGAATTGATATATGACGGAAAATCGGCAACTGAATTGATTGATTCAGGCTTAAACCCGCAGCAGGTGAAGCAGGTTGCACGAAAAATGTTGATGTATCGTGTAGCCTATCAAGGAGAAAGACCCGCTGAGTACCACATGCTGGATGTGATGCAGAAGCAGGGAATGGGGAAGGTTCCGCCTGCTGCTGTATATTTCGTAACGACCTATAAATGTAATCTGAGCTGTATTTATTGTTATGCGGACAGCAGCCCGGAGCGCTCGATGAATGGGGATATGAATACGGAAGAAGCCAAAGACATGATCAGACAGATCAAGGAACTTGGCAGTAGTACCATCGTGTTTACGGGTGGTGAGGCGTTTATCCGTAAGGACATCATGGAGCTCATGGCCTACAGTAAAGAAATCGGATTACGAGTTAACGTAATCAGCAATGGAACATTAATTAACAGTCGTGAAAAGGTCAATGAAATTGCCAAGCTGGTAGATGTGTTTACGATCAGCTTTGACTCACTCGACAAAGAGGAGCATGAAGCCAATCGCGGTATAAATACGTGGGAACGTGCTCGTAAATCGATTGATCTTATCTTAGAAGCCGGAATTAAATTGAAAATCAACCAAACGGTGACCAAGCATAATCGGGATTCAGTTGAGCCCATGCTGCAGTTTGCCACGGAGCGCTCGGTACGCTTGAATATTGTACCGCTAGCGACGCTTGGCCGCGGGGATGACCGCATGCAGGGACTGAACTTTGGCGAACGTCGCCGAATTGCGGATCGGATGCTGGATATTGAGATGGGAGACGCTCATGAAGATTGTCATGCCTTGAACGTAAGGCAATATGAGCGTAGACGGCATTGCGGTCACGGTACAAGCGAGTTTTCAATTGATGCGAAGGGCAACGTTTTCCCCTGCAAGCTGCTGCATTCTCCGATGTTCCACGCTGGATCGATTCGAGAGAAGTCACTTCGGGAAATATGGGAGACGTCGGAGGTGTTTGAACGCTCGCGGAACAGGACGGTGCACACGTTGCCAGAGTGCATGAAATGTACGTTCAGGGAATCTTGCGGTGGGGGCTGTCGTGCATTTCATTGGGGAGCTACAGGTGACATTGACGGAACCACCCCTCATGATTGTTCAGGGATCCGGCGTGGAATTCGTAGAAAAATGGTAGCTTATTTCAAAATGGCAGGAGGTAAACCGAATGAGCCAGTGGTTTCAAATAGCCGATGATGTTTTTTTTGATGAAAATGTAGAAGGAATATTCATTCTTTCGGATGCTGGTGAGGTATTTGTATTGGAGGATGATGTCAGTAAAGCGGTGTGGAATATGCTCGCAGATTCTGCACAATCTCTTGATGAGATGTGTCAGCAGATCAAGCTGAAATTCAATATTGGCGATGAAGATCATGTCGAGGACGACGTTCGGGATTTTGTAACGGCATTATCCAAAATAGGAGTTCTGAACGAATGCTTAGTACCCGCAGACAGGATTTCCTGATTCGTGCATTGCAACAAGGCAAGTCCATCCCCATCGTGATTGAGGGTCACTGTATGCACCCTCTTCTTGTTGAAGGGCAGCACATTACTGTGCATCCTTTACTGGAAGACATCAAAGTAGGCGATATTGTGCTGGTTCGTGACCAGATGAAAGGTTTTTTGGCTCATCGCATTATCAGCCTTGGACATGACTTCGTTGTTACTTCAGGTGACCGCAATCACATGTCTGATCCTCCGGTACGGCGGAACGATATTTTGGGACGGCTGGATGTACCGGAAAATCCAATGCTCAATCAGAACCCGGAGCAAAATCCTGATCAGCGTTCATCGACCTTAACTGATTTACAAGGGTTATCATGTGAAATAAAGATTGTTGTTCATCCTGATGCCATTGATAGTTCATATGGTGAAGTGTTGTCTCGTGCCTTTGGTATAGATGTCGTCATTGCGGAAAATCCGCTCACCCAGCTAAAGCATATGCGGGAGAAGGGATGGACATCCGTTGTCATTCATGAAGGTGCAAGACAGCATCTATCTCAGTTGCCGCATGCTGCTAGCAGGGTTGTGATCTTTGCCGGTTACGAGGTGGCGAGGGACACGGATGAATCTGCCGGTATTATTGGCATGAGTGATGTGGACTTCGTAGCTCGAACAGCAGTCGAGTATTGGAATAACCTGCATGCAGAACTAAGCATTGCAGCGATTATAGGTTTTCATATGAGGGGGACAACCGTATGTCATGGGTAATTACCGCCACATGCGAAGGAGAACTTTTGGCTAAATGTATCGTGGCTTGCCCCGAAGAAGCCATTCAGACATCTCCGGATGCGAAGCAATATTATATTAATCCATCGGTATGTACCGATTGCGGCCTGTGTGATCTGGCTTGCCCTGTGGCAGCTATTTTTCCGGAAAGCGCTGTGCCGAAGCAATGGAGAAGCAGCATTGAAGAGAATCGTTTGTTCTTTCTCACGTAGTCACGCCATCATAACCTGCATATGTCAGCGCAAGGCGGAAGAGGCTTGCGTTGACATGTAGTATCAGGGAAGAAGGGGAGCCGTAATACGATGCCGACACTTCGTGTACGAGTTGGGCAATATCCACTGTTATTGGAGTTGTGTAGAGCCATTAATGAGTTAAGACAAGATAAGTTGTGGACTGTTCCTAAGGAACGAAACTATCCGCCTGCGCTCTTGAATCTTATCCGTAATCGGGGTCTTCGTTCTAATGTCTATCGCTATTGGGGCAGTTTGCTTCTGAAAGATATGTTGGCTGTCCAAAGTGAGCCGGAAGTTAAATTGGTCAAACGCATATTAAGTGCATCTGCGGATACCAAAGCGGATGAGGTTATGGCTGAATATGAAAGTCATCTGGCTTCACAATGCGAGGCGATTCGTGAGTATCTCGCACCTTTAATCCAAAATTTTGACATTGCCGAGGTTGTTGAACTGAAGCTTTACCCGCTATCAACCATGCCTCCTCCGCAGATCGGAAGATTCGGGGCCAGCCTGAGCAAAGCAACAACAACATCCGTTCATTTGGCCTTCGGCGCACCACCGCTTCATCTGTGGGATGACTTTAACCTGACCGTCTCTTTCTTCGCACGAGGCGGCATTCATTATCTCGTTAAAGAATGGCTGCTTGCTCACGAAGGTGAATATGGAGAAGTAAAGGAAGGTTTGAAGCCGTATCTGATTAATCTGGTATCGGCGATCATTTTAATGGAAGTGGATCACTTTTTCAGCACGAATTTTGATCTGGTTTTCCATGAAGAGGACAAATTAGTCTATCAGTGGGCACTCTCGCAATATGATGGCAAGATGGGGTTTGGTAACCATCTGATTCAATATGTTCGCAATCTGAATGCGGACTGGCCGCCTCCGCATCTGGGAGATGTTCGTCATGACGTCCCTATGACGGTCGTACATACGATCCAGAAGAAGGTTCGAGTCTCCATAAGCGACCAGTACAACCTTTTGGCAAACACCAGATGGATTGCTGATTATTATGATATTGCGGAGGCGGAGGATGATGGCGGATTGGGGAGGGCATATCCGTTTCTGGTCTTGCCATGGAATGCAGAAGGTGCTGCCGAGATCTGCTCAAGGCATCATATACAGCACAGCTATCATGAAGCCGCCGTGACTTATGAGCATATGACGGGTCAAAAGCAGTTCGATACCACCGATACCCTCTGTCTGCTCATAGACGATGATGCGGAGTCCTCTTGGAAGTTTGTTTTACTGTGTCCTTCCGCGCGTACCGGATCAGGTTATTACATTGAGACTTCCGTATTGTCACAGATTCATACAGCAATCGCTTTCGTAGATTCTGCCTCGGGAAGGAGAATATTATGAGCCGTTTACAGGCCGGATTGGTCCAGATGTGGATGATTGTCCGGGCAGGGGATCGGGCGATCTGGGTATTGTTAGCGCTTATTCTTGCACTCGGCGTATGGCCTGGTTTCATGGTATGGGCAATCAAGCATTCGGTGAATCAACTGGCTAATGGCGACCGCAACGCCTCTTTAGCTTACATAGGCATTATTGCTGGGGCTGGCACGATTGCGATTTTGCTCAACGTGATACAGCCCTATTTTCTTAGAAAAGTAAAAGACCACGTCTATCATAATCTGTCTATCCGTTTGTTTGACAATGTGAATCGCAGAACAGAAAATGAGCTGCTCCGTGCGTCGACGCGAAACCGGATTTCAAGCACCTCGGAATCGGTCAGCTCCATCTACCATGGTGGACTGGACGGGTTGTCGGCACTACTCCAGGTCATTATAACGGGATTTTCCCTGACATGGATTCTGCTAGTTGTAGCATGGTGGGCGCCCCTGCTAATTCTCGCTGGAACGGTGCTTAATGTTTGGCTCATGAAAAAGGCAGCAGCTACTGAATCGGATTTTCTACAAAGCATCTCGGAAAAAACGAGGCTGGAAGGAACTTTTCTGGACATGCTGACCACATTAAAGTCTGCCAAAGAAATGCGTGTTTTTGGCATATCCGGTTGGGTGAAAGACAAATGGCAGACCGAGCAGATTCGAATTGCACAGTTAACGATCAGACAAATGATCAAGACCGGATTTTACAGATTGGCAGGTCAACTTGGCAGCGGGGTTGTAACAACCATTGTATTGCTGGCCGGGTTATGGAAGCTTTGGCAAGGTACACTGCATCCCGGAGAAGTCGCAGCACTGCTAATTGGGGGGCTGCATCTGGAACAGTTACTGGGTCTGGTTCTTAGCCAGGGCAAGCACTGGTTGGGACGGAAAATGTTCTTGGCGGAACTGATTCAGCAGCCCGCAGAGGAACAATCGAAAACAGTGGCAAATCCGGTTACAGAGACAGTTGCAAACACAGCTGTTGCCAGAAGTACAAACATAACTCCGTATGCGGGTATGGATACAGGCACAGTAGGCTGCCAAAATAATGATATCCATTCTACCTACGCCATTTCTGTTCGACAACTAACGTTCAGTTATGACGGGGATCATGATGTGCTGAAAAACATCAACTTTGATATTGAACGCGGAGCCAGGGTGGCGATCGTTGGCGCCAACGGCTCAGGCAAAAGTACCTTGATGCTGATGCTTGCGGGCTTGTTGAAGCCGGACCATGGTTTCGTAGTGTCGGAGGATACAGGTGGCTTCTGTTTGCAAGACTACGGACGTTATAAACTATCCGCTGCCGAGAACGTGTATCTGGGTGATATTACTCGCAAGGAGCATACGGAAGACATAATGGAAGCATTGAAGCTGACCAATGCCCAATTTGTAAACACACTGCCTCAAGGGCTACAAACCGAGTTGTGGCCGGAAGTCGGGGGATCGGATTTGTCAGAAGGCCAGTGGCAGCGGCTCGCGTTAGCCAGAAGTATGTTCCGGGCTATTTATCGGGCAGGCTCGGTCATTATCATGGATGAGCCAACGTCCAAACTGGACCCGAGTAACGAATTAAGCATTCTGGAGTCCATCATTAACCGATTAGAGGGATACACCGTATTGTTTGTTGTTCATCGTCTGGTGGGTTGCGCCTTTGCGGATACAGTTCTTCTGATGGATCAGGGAGAAATCCGGGACTATGGAACACATGATGGATTGCTTCAGACAAGCGAACCTTATCAAGCGATGTGGAAAGCCTCTTCTTCTTTTATGGAGACGATGAAGGAAGAGGAAGGAGGGGACGTGGCCTAATGTGGTTAACCAAGGTAAAGAACAAACGAAAGTTATTACCATGGATTGCGTTCGCTCTGTCCGTGACACTGTTCAAAGGGATATTGCCCGCCGTTCGCATTTTTTTATTCGGTTATGCTGTTCAGCAAGTGATTTCCGGGGTGGATCTCGATCGGATGATTCTGCTGATGGCCTGGTTTGCGGCAGCAACCATCGGAGAGAAAGTGATGGATTCGTTGTACGGCATTGCGCTGGAGGGACTGCGTGTTCATATGGGCCGAGCCGCCAAAGAGCTGTATATCGATCAATATAACAAAGTACCCTATCAGAAACTTCTCGATGCCTCGTTTTCCGAATCAGCGGAGAAGGCAGCGAACGGTCTCGATCGTGGACATCGCGTTCTTACGCTGGCCCTGGATGTTCTGAGTGCCGCAGTAACTTTAATCAGCTTGGGTACAGCGCTATGGTTTGTCACGAAAATCGGGTGTCTGGTGATGATGGTAACCTTTGCTTTTGTTGTAATCAAACAATACAAGCTGGGCCGCCAGATGTTTAACATAGAAAATCAGCTGTCAGGTCAGCGTATCCGTGAAAATTATTACCGTAGCACTGTCATGGACTTTCAACTGGGCAAGGAACGAAAGCTGTTTGGATACTCCCCTTATATCGTGGGTCTGTGGAAAAATACATTTACGGACATCAGCAAGACCAATCAATCCTTTCTCCTTACCTCCCAAAAGACATCAGGACTGATGCAGATTGGTCAACTTCTTCTCATCTCAGTGGCTTATATGGTATCGATTCTGACGGCCAGTTCATCCATCGGTGGTTTAATCATCGCCTTTCAATTAATTGATGAATTGCTTGGCAAAGCCAATGCATTTGTACTGGAGCTGCGCATGTTTACCAGTGAATTACTCACTGCGTCCAATCTCTCTCGTTTTTTGGCTAAAGATACTGCTGATCAAGTCGAGACCCCTGCCAAGGAAGCGAACAACGAAATTGAACTGAATGGAGTGGGATTCTCCTATCCGAATCACAGCAATCCTGTATTGACCGATGTGACCATGCATTTTCGTACTGGAGAGCTCGTCGGGCTGGTTGGGGAGAACGGAGCTGGTAAAACAACGCTATGCAATCTGATCTGTGGTTTGCTTGAGCCTGCCGAAGGCGAGATTTGGGTGGATGGAAAGCCTAGCTTGCACACCGACAGGTTGCGTTCAGTCTCCGTTGCTTATGCTGATTTTTCCAGATTCCCGCTAAGTGTTCAGCAGAATGTTGGACTTCATCAAAAGTGGAGTGATGTTGCGCAGCAGCTTGTACAGGACATCATCGAGCGAAGCGGAGACAAGCGGCTCGGTGCAGGGTATACAGACGGAACGGAGCTGTCGGGCGGACAATGGCAACGTGTGGCGGTTGCCCGGGCGATGGCTAATACCCGAACGATGCTGATCCTGGATGAGCCTACGGCTGCGATGGACCCTGTGATGGAGGAAAGTGTCGTTCGAAGTGTGAAACAATTTGCCGCTCAAGGCAAAGCGGCATTGCTGATTGCACATCGGGTCAGTACGGTGATGCATTGTGACAGAGTTTATGTAATGGCGGATGGACAGATTGTGCAGGAAGGCGCACCGCTTAGACTGTTGGAGGAAGATGGCGTATTCAGGGATATGTACGGTGCGCAGGTTGCATTGCTGAGGAAGCAGGGAATGGCCGCATCCGTCGGATGATATCTGGAAGCGTTGGAAAGGGGAAATATCGATGAAAGTACTCGTCGTATCACGTGGAAACGGATTTGGACATGCGAAGCGTGATTTGCTTGTTGCGCAGCGGCTTATACAGTTCAATCATGAAGTCATTATCGCGTCTTATTCCTCCGGATTTCAATACTTGCAGAGGGTATATTCAGGTCAATTGATCGATCTGGAGCTGCCTTCTGCTGGCAGCAGTGCCGAGCGAACCTTGAAGTTGCTGGACTTGATACGTCGCACACAACCCGATGGGATCGTGGTGGATGAAGAGCTGCTTGTTCTACCACTTGCCAAAAGTTTGGGTATTCCCACCTGCTTCATTACCAATTGGTTAGAGGATGAACAGGAGACGCTGGGTTATCTGCACATGGCGGATCGAATTGCGATTGTGGATCAGCAGGAACACTGGATGTTCCCGACATCGGACTCGATTCGGGAGAAGCTGCATTTTGTGGGCCCGGTGGTTGAAGTGCCTGAACGGGCTGCGGCCAGGGAGAAAAAGATTGTCATCACGTCAGGCTCAGCGACGATTGTGGACGTTCCTTTTTTCAAAAAAGCAATAGCGGATCTGAAAGGGGAAACCGATTATATCAAGCTGGTGTACAGCGGTACATTGACGAAATCATTGCAGCGGCTGGGGGATGAAACGACACAGTTTATCGCTGACCCAAGCTCTTTCATGGATAAAGTGAGAGACAGCTCGCTGGTGGTGTGCAGGGGTGGACATACGACATTGTGGGAATTGGCTTCGCTGGGTATACCCGCCATCGCTGTTCCCCGGCGGGAAGAAGTGAATCGCAGCAACATTGTATATGCACGGCAGATGGGCGAGAGAGGTTATATCCGTTGGCTGGAGGAATCCGACATGGATCAGGGTTTGATCGCTGCGTATGCCCGTGAGATTTTGCGAGGTGAGACACAGCTTCAAACGTATGCTTATGATGGTGCAGCACTCGATCATCTGACCTCTTGTATTCTGGAAAGCTTTTCACTTCAGCTTGCGGAGAAGCCGTTATGAACGTGACAGTCATCATCCCGGTGTATGGCAAACCGGATGTGTTGCACCTGACTCTGCAGGCGCTTGCCGGGCAGCATTACTCCGACTTTTCCGTCTGGCTGGTGGATCAGGGAGGCACGATTCCTTTTGAGCAGTTCAGGAATGCCTATGAGGACAAGTTGCGTATTCATTACATCGATACCCCTGCGCATACAACAGTGTCTGACAAACGGAATAGGGCGATTCGTGAATCCGCTGAGGATGTTGTTATTTTTCTGGATGCAGATACGATTGTGTGCGCTGACTTTGTAGGTGAACATATGGCGCTGCAGTGTGCCGGGAACGAGGTGGTGATCGGTTATATCTATGGGAAGAAGGGCATGCAACGGGAAGAGCTGAACTATGAGGGGAAGCTGGAGCTTGAGGCTTTTATGCGATGGTTTGAGCATGAATCCAGGCGTATTCCAGACGAGCGTGAGAAATATTATGAGCCGGTGCAGGATCAATTGATGCGATTGCAGTGGCCTTGGGCTGTATTCTGGTCAGGTAACATCTCTGTATCCCGAGCTGCATTACAGCGTGCTGGCGGATTTGATCACAGGTTCAAAGGCTGGGGCATCGAGGACATCGAGGTTGGCTACAGACTTGTTCAATCTGGCTATGAACTCACCTTAAGCCGCTCGGCTTGGGCTGTGCATGTGCCACACGAGGTGGATGAGGCGAAGCGAATGCAGGATCAGACGGCAAATGCCAGAATGTTTTTACGAAAATATCCTGCAATGGAGATTGAATTATATTTTCTCAAAGTGCATGACTGGAGGAAGGTCCCAGATCGAGGCGAAGCCATAGCTAAAGCAGCAAATAAAGCCACAGTAACAGCAACGACGTCCATAGCCGACACCCTCATGCAGGAAGATGAACTGACCCATGGGATGCAGAAGATTATACAGATGGTCACTTCCAGCTACGACACGCACTTTTTACTGGTAGGTTATGATGCCAAACTGTTTGTTTTATCGCAGGTGAGCACACTGATTGACCCCAGAGCGATGAGCGAAGGGCTGATGAATGTTTCTGGAAAAAAGGTCTACAGGCTTGCCGGGAGCTGCATGCCGTTTGAGGCATTATCATTTGATGTTTGTATCATTACACCTGTGTGGACGATGTACAACCCCGAGATGATTCCTCATCTCCTCATGGAAGCATTGAGAACCTCACGTGTATGCTATTGTTTAAGTCCAAGAACGGAAATTTTGCCTCTGCTTGCAGTCCTCACTTCTTTGAAAAAGCTGGGCAGAGACATCGAATACAGCATTGTGGATGTCGTAGATCAAAACATGAAGCTTATCACGTGCAAAGATCGTGGAATGATTCAAGTTCAGGAAGGGGGCATGTTAGATGATCAAGGGCGTTACCGTCATCATTCCTACATATAATCACTCGGATTTACTGGAACGAACGCTTGTATGTCTGAAACATCAGGAGGCTGACATATCATTATTCGAGGTCATCGTGTGTGATGACGGGTCAAGTGATGATACGAAAGAGGTCGCCTGTTCCTTTGAATCCGATCTAGATCTGAGGTACTGCTATCAGAAGGATCTGGGGTTTAGGGCAGGAACGGCACGTAATATGGGACTGCATCTGGCTAAACATGAGATATGTGTATACCTGGATACCGGTGTATTGATTGGTGCCGACCTTATTCTTAACGTCATTCAATTTCACGATCTTCACGAACATACAATTGGACTCGGCACGGTTCATGGTATGAATCAAAAGGATCACCAGCATCCACTTGCTAAATACTTGCAATCTATTGCTTCCTCCGAACATCCCGAGGCATGCTTGCGGAATCCCATGTTGAAGGCTTATCCCGATTCCAGACAAACACAGTTTGATTTTTATGAAAATGATCTGGATCGAAGTTCTGCTCCATGGTCGATGTTTTGGACAAGCATGGTTTCTGTGGAAACCTTTCTGCTAAGACAGGTGGGCGGATTTGATGAGTCGTTCCACGGCTGGGGGCACGAGGATCTGGAATTAGGTTACCGCCTCTGGAAGGCAGGTTTGCATTTCCGGTCCGATCCTTCGCTCCGCGCGCTGCATTTGCCACATGAGCAGTTCAATCCGGTGCAGATGACAAGTCGGAAGAATCATCTGCACTTTGTGAAGCTGCATCAGGAACTTCCGGTGGAACTGTCCTATGTGAACGAAAACTTTATTTTTGAAATGCTGCTTGGACAGTTGAATGTTGCGGATCAATACCTGCCTCAAAATTATGATGATCTTGATCCGAACCTGCTTGGTTCCCATGAAGAAGGAAGACGATTGGCAGTGGGGTATATAACCCCGGCGTTTGCTAGCAGGTTGAACATTACGGATGTGTTTGCGTGTAATCAACGTAACGCCGAGATTATTCGTACACAGAGACCGGATGTTCACACCGCTTTCAAAGCAGGGTTTGTCAATTTCTGTGAGGATAATATGTATCAGACGGTTATCATTACAGATGTATGGAAAGTCATCCCGATTACATTGTTAATTGTACTGCTGGATGAGATGCTACGGATAGCCAAACGAGTCTATCTGCTGGATACAGCGGATTTAGAGCTCGATAAACTGCCGATCGTCGGCGAGCTTCTTCCAACCGGATTCCATGCGGAGTCGATTGCAAGTGCTGGCAAAACAGAAGTTTATGCCATAACCCGGCTGGTGCAGCAGCTTCATGTCGAAGTAAACAACCTGTAAAGGGGACAGGTTGTTTTTCGTTTTTATTTTCACTACAATCGAGTAGAACAAGTGCGCTACACCACTATGTTAATGAACCGGGGGAGAATGAGGATGACCACGAACTCCATTGAAAATGAGAAAGAACTGTCACCGGAACAACGTGATGAGTTGTTCAAGGCATTAAAGACCCGTTTTGAAAAGAATACGAGTCGTCATCCCGATCTGGAATGGGTTAACGTTGAGGCCAAACTCGAAGCACACCCGGATAAACTGTGGTCGCTTCACGAGATGGAGCAAACAGGCGGCGAACCGGATGTCGTGGAGTTTGACAGTGAGACAGGTAAATATATCTTTGTGGATTGTTCTGCAGAGAGTCCCAAGGGCCGCCGCAGTGTATGTTACGATCAGGCTGCACTGGATGCACGCAAAGAAAACAAGCCCAAACATAGTGCTGTTCAGATGTGCATCGAAATGGGCATTGAACTTCTGGACGAGACCCAGTATCGGGAACTACAGCAACTGGGGAACTTTGATCTGAAAACATCCAGCTGGGTGGTGACCCCTGAACACATTAGACAGCGGGGTGGGGCTATTTTTTGCGACCGCCGTTACGATACCGTATTTATGTACCATAATGGTGCAGAGTCTTATTATGCGGCAAGAGGTTTCCGCGGTTTGTTAAGGGTGTAAATGAAATCTAGAGTGAGCTAGGTTAGATGAATGAGGACAGTCCAACAGTAATAGAGAGGAACGATTCGGCAAGCTGCGAATCGTTCCTCTTTTTAATTTAAATTAAGTTAGTTAAGCTATATCTTCTTTTTCATTTGGCTTCTCAATATGCACCATAACCCGAACCAGGTAATCCTCCGCATGCTGCAGCACAATCTCATCCTGCATGTAGTCCTCGTAGGCATCCCCCTTAATGACGTACTGTTTCTTCTCGATGTAATCAAAGATTTGCGGAAAGAACTTCTCGGTATCTCCATAGTCGGCTCTGGCATAAGACACTAGATAATACCCCTCCGGCATATACGCCTGTTCATGATGCTCTGTGGTCATGTAGCTGTACATATGGGAGATCATGTCTCCATTTTTCTGAAGTAAATCAGCTTTAGGGATGATGACGCCGCCGGGATAACCGAGCGGTGCATGTTCCTTGTTCAAACGTACTCGAAAATCCTCCCAAATTTCCTCAGGGAACTCCTTTTTGGATGAGTAGATGCGGCGGCTCAGCAGCAAGGGGGTTTCGGGTTGCCAGATGACATGCATTCGGCTGGTGTCGAGGTGCATGGATTGCTCTATATTTTCCGCACGTTGAATAATCATTTGTTTCGCCTGAGTCAGTTTGGCAATTTGCAACTGCAGATTTTCTTCCTGTTTGCGCAACAGTTGGAGGGTAGTTTCCGGAGAACGCTCGCCGAGATGTTGCTGGATTTCCTCCAGGGACATGCCCAATTCTTTGAAAATATGAATAACGCCGATCATTTCAAACTGGCCGTGGCTGTAATAGCGGTAACCGTTATCTGCCACATAAGCAGGTTTGAACAGTCCGATGCGGTCGTAGTAAATGAGAGTTTTGCGCGAAACCTCGGACAGCTTGGAAAAAGCACTAATGGACAACATTTCATTGGGATGCATAAGTACCTCCAGATCAAAAAAGTGGATTGACTGTATAGTTGCTATACAGTTTATAATACGGCTGTTCTGACCGCCGATCCACCTTTAGATGGCTGATCAGGGTGTTTATTTTAGACGAGGAGAATGCTTATGGTAAGGAAATTACTGCAAAGTGTACGGGAATATAAAAAAGATATGTGGCTGACGCCTTTGTTTTTACTTGGTGAAGTGGCCATGGAAGTCATTATTCCGCTGTTTATGGCTGAATTGATTGACCAGGGGATTGCCGGAGGCCAGATGAATGAGGTAGTGAAGTATGGCTTGATTCTGATGTTGTTTGCCCTCGTGTCTCTGATCTTTGGAGCGCTGGCGGGTAAGCATTCTGCGATTGCGATGTCGGGGTTTGGCAGAAATCTGCGTTATGACCTTTTCCGTCATGTGCAGCAACTGTCGTACTCCAATATGGATAAATTCTCAACCTCAGGCATCGTCACCAGGCTGACTACGGATATTACGCATGTGCAAAATGCGTTTCTAATGATTATCCGGATTGCCTTCCGCAGTCCGGTGATGATGATTTTTGCGACAATTATGACGTATCGCATCAGCCCATCCATTGCTTCTTGGTTCATGATTGTTATCCCTGTGCTGGCCATTGGCATGATCATCATCATGAAGTATTCTTTTCCGATTTTCGAGCGTGCCTTTGACAGTTACGATGATCTCAATAAAGTTGTTCAGGAGAACGTCCGTGGCATCCGGGTCGTGAAATCCTATGTGCGAGAAGAGCGTGAGGTATCCAAGTTTCAGGCCGTATCCCAGCGGATCTTTACACAGATGGTTAAGGCAGAACGCATGCTGTCGTATGAAATTCCGCTGATGCAAGTTGTGCTGTATGCCGTGATGCTGATCATCTCATGGATTGGTGCCAAACTGGTTGTGGGTGGAAGCATGACGACCGGCGAGCTTACGAGTGTATTCGCGTACTCCATGCAAATTCTGATGAGTTTGATGACCCTGGGTCTCGTTGTTATTATGGTTGCCATCGCCCGGGCTTCGGCAGGACGGATTAATGACCTGTTAAGTGAACAGCCGGACATTACCAGTCCGGAGTCACCCGTTACAGAGCTGCACAGCGGGGAGATTGAATTCCGCGATGTATCCTTCCGTTACTCAGGCAAAGCCGAGAATTACGCCCTGTCTGGCATCAATCTGCGAATTTCTTCGGGACAGACGATCGGTATTATTGGAGCAGCGGGCAGTGCAAAATCCACCTTGGTACAGTTGATTCCACGTCTATATGATGCCAGTAAGGGTGAAGTGCTCGTCAGTGGAGTCAATGTGAAGGAGTACGATCTGAGTGTACTTCGCAGCCAAGTCGCAATGGTATTGCAAAAAAACGTCCTGTTTGAAGGTACGATTAAGGAGAATCTGCGTTGGGGCAATGAACATGCGACCGACGAAGAGTTGATTGAAGCGTGCAAAGCGGCACAGGCACATGAGTTTATTTCCACGTTTCCGGATGGATATGACACTCATTTGGCACAAGGCGGTACGAACGTTTCAGGAGGTCAGAAGCAGAGACTGTGTATTGCCAGAGCTTTACTCAAAAAGCCGAAGATTCTGATTCTGGACGACTCCACCAGCGCCGTAGATACACGAACCGACGCGTTAATCCGAAGCGTTTTCAAGGAAAGCATACCGGATACAACCAAAATTATTATTGCCCAGCGTATTGCATCTGTGGAAGATGCGGATCAGATTGTCGTGCTGGATGAAGGCATGATGGTAGATATCGGAACCCATCAGGAACTGCTGGGCAGAAATACAATTTATCAAGAGGCTTATTATACACAGACGCAAGGCGGTGAAGCACTGGATGGATAACATACAATATGGTCGGACAATAAAACGTCTGCTAGCCTACTTTAAATATTACAAATTCAGAACGACAATAGCGCTAATTCTGGTTCTGGTGAGTTCCGCTGTCTCTGTCGCTTCTGCGGCCTTTCTGCGATTGCTGATCGACGACTTTATTACGCCGCTGCTCGGGAATCAGAATCCCGTGTTTGACGCCTTGTTACAGGCTTTAATCATTCTGGCTGTGATCTACGCTGCTGGAGTCATGAGTACGTTTATCTCGAAACGGCTAATGATTACCGTCTCACAGCAGATTATGAAGAGGATTCGTGACCGCTTATTCCATCACATGCAGAAGCTGCCGATTAAATATTTTGACCGTAAAGCCCACGGGGATATTATGAGTCATTACACGAACGATGTGGACACGCTGAACATGATGCTGACGGATGGATTACCCCAGCTGTTGTCCACTGCGGTGACAGTGGTGGTTGTTCTCGGTACGATGTTGTATCTTGATGTGCCTTTAACGATCGTGGTTGTACTCGGGGCACTCGCCATGCTTTGGGTTACCAAAACCTTGGGTACCAAGGCTACCGAGCACTTTTTCCGGCAGCAGGAGTCGATTGGTGTGGTGGATGGATATATCGAGGAGATCATTCATGGGCAAAAAGTGGTGCAGGTGTTCGGTCGCGAGCAAAAAGCGATGGAACAATTTGCCCGCCTGAATGATGGATTATTTGATGACTCGGCGACAGCTAACAAATATTCGAATATTCTCATGCCAATCAATGCAAATCTGGCCACATTAATCTACGTGCTTGTGGCCATTGCAGGCGGAGCAATGGCAATATCGGGCTGGAATGCCGGTCTGACTCTGGGAAGTATCGCAGCTTTCCTGAGCTTGTCCCGTAATTTTACGATGCCGATTGCCGAAATTTCCTCGCAGGTCAACATGTTTGTCGTGGCTCTCGCAGGGGCAGAACGGATCTTTAACCTGATGGATGAACAGCCTGAAGCAGATGAAGGCCGGGTGACCTTGGAGAAAAATCAGGATCAGACCGGGTGGGGCTGGAAACTGGAGGACGGAACAAGCATTGTTCTGAAAGGAAAAGTGGAATTTAAGGACGTCAGCTTTACGTATGACGGAAAGAAACAGGTGCTTCAGAATATTACGTTATATGCCATGCCTGGACAGAAGCTCGCGTTTGTAGGTGCAACGGGTGCAGGCAAGACTACCGTAGCCAACTTGCTCAATCGTTTCTATGATATCACAGAAGGCGAGATCATCTATGACGGCATTAATATTCAGCGTATTCGAAAAGCGGATTTGCGGCGTTCTCTGGGAATTGTACTGCAAGACACGCATCTGTTCTCGGGCACGGTAGCTGAGAATATTCGTTATGGAAGGCTGGACGCCAGTGACGAAGAGGTGATTCAGGCGGCGAAGCTGTCTTATGCGGCGAGTTTTATTGAACGATTGCCTGATGGCTATGAGACCCGACTTGATGGCAACGGCAACGGTCTGTCACAGGGGCAGAGTCAACTGCTGGCGATTGCCCGAGCGGCGATTGCGAGTCCGCCTGTCATGATTCTGGACGAAGCGACCTCATCCATCGATACACGTACCGAAGCGCTGGTTCAGAAGGGGATGGATAATCTGATGCAGGGTCGAACGGTATTTGTTATCGCCCATCGTTTATCTACCGTGCGAAATTCTGATGCCATTATGGTGCTGGAGCATGGCAAGATCAAGGAACGTGGCGACCATGAACAGCTGTTAGCGGCGAAAGGTACTTATTATCAATTGTATACTGGAGCTTTTGAGTGGGATTAAAGTTTAACGTAGTATTTAATCATCAAAGAGTATACTAGAAAGCAGCCAAGATCAAAAAGGGGGTGTCCCAAAAGCCTTATAAATGGCTTTTGGGACACCCTTAAATTTTGTTCACTGGTGGAGCAATTGTAGAACGGATTGAGGGCTTTGATTCGATTGTGTGAGCATGGCTTGTGCAGCCTGCAATAAAATATTTGATTTTGTATACTCTAACATTTCTTTGGCCATGTCTGCATCTCTAATTCGAGATTCTGCATTACTCAAATTCTCTGTAGCATTACTTGTATTGTTTAATGCATGTTCCATTCGATTTTGGATTGCACCGTATATTCCACGAATACTGGAAATTTTGGAGATGGCTTTGTCTACCCGAGATAATGCTTGTTCTTGAATAGATGGTGGTAACAAGCCCATCGTTGTAATGCCTAACTCATCAGCCTGCACGTTGAATAAGGGGATATCCATATGTTGCCCTTGATTTGCTCCGGCTTGGACCGTGAGTTTCGGTGTGATATAGTCTATGTCTTTGATCTCGACATTTGAAGTTGTTTCTATGCGTGTAGACACTTCTGTTTCGTTTGTACGTTCAAATACATCCAAATTTAATGAGAAGGGACCGTATTTGAAAGCAAACGTTAAACTTGATTGAGAAGGGAGGTTAACATCCCAATCAAAATTGATTGTAGGTTGTCCCCCTGCGGGATTATGAATTGCAAGTTGGGTTGGAGATAGAGATCCGAGTGAATTATCGAACGTAATATTAGCATTTGCTTCTGTTCCTGTCATCGTATATGTATTCCCAGATGGCGAATTAATGGATGTTACACCATTGGGGATAAGTAGCCCATTTGCATCTGTCATTACTGAATTATCAGGCGGGTTAATTAGGTTACTTAGTTTTAAATTCGTATCCGTTGGATTTCCGTTATTGATTATATATTCGATTTGCATCGAATTATCTGGAAGTATAGTCCGGAGTCTTTTTATCGATACATCGGTATTTGGAAACCACATATGATCCCAAGCCGGAACTGTACCGGTATTGCTTCTAGATGTATACTCCACTGGTCGCATCATGCCGTCCACTTCTACATTCTCACTCATCGTGCCATAAACACGACCTAATGTTTTGGGGCCAAACCAGGTTGTGTTCATTCCCGAAGCATACCAATAGTCTGGTGCTGAATATTGCGGATCGGTTGTAAGTGCTAAAGTTTCATATACTGAACGCTCTGTATCTGTTTTAGTTGTTGTATAAGTATCCACATTATATTCGTTGTAACCTTGTCTCAAATCCTGCGAGGTTATCGGAGTAATTACATTTGTGTTTGTATACGTCTGAGTTGTAGAGGACGTATTAGAAATGCTGGTCAGGTGTCTTGCTTCTGGGGGTGTCCCAGAGGCTGCATAAACGACAGTTTTCTGTACGGTTGGAATTGTAGGCGGCTCACTAAGGGAAGTGTTTGTGCTGGAACTTGAACGATCCGCCAGTATTTCATAATCATCTCTTGCCAACAAGTTTATCGTGTTATAGCTTGTGTTTTGTGAAATGTGGTTTATTTCATTCGTAAGCTCTTGAATCTCACTTTCAATCATCAGACGATCGTTATTGGTGTATGTATCATTTAGACCCTGAACAATCAATTCTTTCTGTCTTTGTAAAATAGCTGAAATTTCTTGCAGTCCACCTTCTGCTGTTTGAACAAGAGAAATCCCATCCTGTATATTTCGATTTGCTTGGTCAAGTCCCCGAATCTGTGCCCTCATTTTCTCGGATATTGCTAGTCCTGCTGCATCATCAGACGCACTATCAATTCTTTGCCCAGAAGATAGTTTCTGTAGGTGGCTAGAGTTATTACGGGCGTTTTCTTGCATTCTCCTATGTGCACTAGTAGCCGCTAAGTTATGCGAAATAATCATATGTTATACCTCTATCTAAAGTGGAGTAATATGATTAATTTTACCATGGTAGAATAAGGATAGTCTATTGATATGTGATTTTTTTGTAAATTTAGTGTGCAAATTGCCTAACAAAAGTGATGTCTCCACTAAGATAATCAGCTCAGAAAGAAGAGGGCCATGCGACACCGCACAGCCTATTTAGAGGAGAAAGAGCTACACGTATTAAACCACAGGTTCATTTTGCTTTTTGAAAAAGTATTCAATCACTAATTCAAGCACAGGTTCAGGCTCCGCTAGCTGCAACTGTGCCTGATCCGTAAATTCCATGCGATAGGGTTGCTTGATGCTGCTCGGAATCCAGTAGGGAAGTGGTTTTCCAGTGGAATCCAAACCGTTGGGGTCACCTGTCGCAATGAAGTTCGAGAGATAGTTGCACATCTGGCGTGCCAGATCATAATGTTTACCCGTGAAAGGGCGCCAGCATTTGGCGAGTGTTTCAAAAAAGAACCACAGATCGACCGAATGGAACGTGCCTGGCTGATCCCATCCCGGAATCTCTGCGTCGAAGTTATAATAATAGAGCGGCGTCTCGGACGGATGACCGCTATTAGAGCGGATTACAAGCTGAATCGCATGTTCAATCATGCGCACAGAAGCCCGCTGTAAGGCATGATCCAGATCGCCAGTATCGGCTTCACATCGCTCTAAGAAGGCAGGAGCATCCTCGCCAAATAGCTCTGTAGCCATCTGTTTCAGTTCCTCCACACTGTTTACCGCAGGCTTGGTCCAGAACTCCGAGGACGTATGCCCGAGCATGACGGGAACGAGTTCGCGCTTATGTTGCATGAAGCGGGTGAACGGATCACCTATACAAAACTGATCATCAATGACCGTTCCCCAGAAGCTTCGATATTCGAGGATTTTATCCCGTAGTGTAAAGGCATCCAGCTGTCTGGCTTCCTCCAGTGAAGCTACCCCCAGAAAACGGAAAAATTCAACGCCTTTCTGCTCGGCATCCCGCAGCGTACTGCGAACAGCAGGTACAGGGACGTTTGGATACAGCTCTGTAGCGATACCGCTCATGATGACAGCTCGCTGGAAGAGACCTTTATTTTGCGGAGAAGTCATCTGACTAAGAACACTGCCACCGCCAGCAGACTGTCCCCCGATTGTAATCTGATCCGGGTCACCGCCGAACGCGGCAATGTTACGCTTCACCCAGGCTGTTCCTGCTTGCTGATCGAGATGCCCAAAATTCGCTGGTGCGTGCGGTGACTCCGCACTGATTTCTGGATGGCACAGGAAACCAAACGCATTCAAGCGGTAATTGATGGTCACGACCACAATCCCCCTGCGTGCAATGCGTTCACCGTCGAATTCCATCTCTGCCGTGTGGCCGACTTGGAGCCCACCACCAAAGTACCAGACAAAGACCGGCAGTTTCTCATCGGTTCGTTTGGCAGGTGTCCACACATTTAGATATAGACAGTCCTCATTCATCGGCAGATCAGGATCAACCGCCCATTCTCGCGTATAGATGTTATTCTCATCAATGACGGTTGGTGCCTGCATGGAGGTCGGCGCAAAATCAAAGGCTTGCAGTACACCATCCCAATCGGAAGCAGGCTGTGGCGCACGCCAGCGATTCCGGCCTACAGGGGGCGCGGCGAACGGAACACCTTTAAAGCTTGTAATACGTGGATCTGCGGCAGGCAGTCCCTGAACTTGACCATTTTCGACCGTAACAGTTCTAAGCAACACAACATTCTCCTCTCTGAATTGAACATCGTTAATGTATGTCGATCCAAGATGTCTGGTTGCGCTTACAACTCTGCTGGGCGATATGCCCTCTGTCTCTATCATAAGCAACTTGAAGCGTTGTTTCCAGCATCGAAATTAAACCAATAACCCCTCATAATGATATATAATGACTGGGATCATGAAAGGAGTTGCTGGACGTGGACACATTATGGCGAGACGGGAGCAGGGCGAGCCAGGTATATTTTATCAGCGGCGGTCACAAACCGATCAATCTTCATCAGTGGGGACCGGGCGTACGTGACGTCTATGCGCTGCATTTTATCATTCGAGGGCAGGGTACACTGGAAACGGGGGGCCAGCAATTCCGGCTGGGTCCCGGAGAGAGCTTTATCCTTTTTCCGCAAAAAGAAATCTATTACTACCCCGATCCGGTGGACCCGTGGGAGTATGTATGGATCGAGTTCAACGGACGAGACGCGGGGCGATTCGTAGATATGACTCAGTTATCGGTGCGGCATCCTGTACTGCCAGCTGCACCGAAAACAATGGCGCCATGGTTTCATCTGGGCTGGAATGCAGGCGCATCACCTGGTGAAGTGTTAAGAGCGGATGCACGTTTGCATCTGTTATTATCCTATTACATGGAATTTTTTCCGAGCGAGAAGCAGGCAGAAACCAGAGATGATGTATGGATGGCGAAAACCTATATCGAGCAAAACTACTGGCAATCGTCCTTGACGGTGGCAGAGATTGTACAGGCCGTAAATCTGGAGCGAAGTTACCTGTTCCGCAAGTTCAAGGAAGCTACAGGTGAATCGGTGTCAACGTACATAACGGCATGTCGTATCCGGCGTGCCTGCGAGCTTCTTGAGTCATCCCAATTGTCCATTCAATCCATAGCTTATTCGGTAGGATATAATGATCCGCTTTATTTTTCCAGAGTATTCAAAAAGGCAACATCATACACGCCGTCTGCCTATATGATGTTGCACCAGAAAAGAGCAGGTCGTTAGGGAAAGAGCGTTGTACGCCCTTTAACGAAAAAGAGCACAGTTTCCTGACTCCCGGAAGTAACGAATGAGCTTCTCAATCGGCTCCCGCCCGCAATTCATCTTCACGCCAAGACAATCAATGCAGACAAATTGCCGGGCTGTTAGCGAGACTAATTTCAGATAGATGCCGACATCGTCGGAAGTGAGCGGAACCTGACAGGTTGTGCACAGCCGGCTTTGTGCCATTTATTTCACCAGTTTGGCTCGCACGACGAGACAATCATGGGCCGCTACGACGGGAGCATAACGCTCGCGGAATACACCGAGTTCCTTGTGCTCCCAGCAGTCATAGAGAGACAGGGAATAGCCTGATGCGTAAGGCAGTCCCATATCCCAAAATTGCAAGGATAGTTCGCGCTGGCTGTCGCTCAGATTGAAGAAACCAATCGCCAGATCACCATCCGTAAGCACCTTCACCAGCATGAATACATCATCGGTATGGAACCATTGCGGCTCAGGTTTGATGCGGTAAGCCCCGCGTGCCTCTGCGTCCTGATTAATGGCAAGCAGATCGGGGTTCAGCAAAATGTCCTTGGTGGCCTGATTGGCTTTGCGCACATCACACCCAATCATAAGCGGTGAACCCATCATCGACCAGAGGGAGAAATGGGTTTTGTACTCAATATCGTTGCAGCCACCAATGCTACCGATAAAGTCATTGTTACTTCCGCCGTACATACCAACGATGAGCATATCCATATCATTGTGGCAGAAGGAGCCCGTATAGCTTTGTTTTCCGAGCTGTGAAAGAGCCAGCTCTTTGACCGAATCCCAGTTATCACGGATATCCCCGGTGGAACGGTACATATGGGCCCCTGATTCACGAATCCATTCGTAGACATTGTCCTCTCCCCAGTTGCAGGCGGAGAAAAGAATATCGCGGCCGCAGTTTTTGAGCGCAAGACTCATGCGTTTGTATAACAATTCGCCAGAGATATGGCGGGGCTTGAAGCAGTAGTCATATTTTAAATAATCCACGCCCCACTCGGCGAATAATGCCGCATCCTGAAATTCATGCTCGAAGCTGCCTGGATATCCAGCACAAGTATGTGTTCCGACACAGGAGTACATGCCAAACTTCAAACCTTTGTCGTGAATATAATCTGCAAGCGCCTTCATTCCACTCGGGAATTTGGCAGGGTCTACGACCAGATTGCCGTCCGCATCCCGCTCCTTCAGGCTCCAGCAATCGTCAATGACAATGTACTCGTACCCGGCGTCACGGTATCCTTCCGTTACAAACACATCGGCAACATCCCGAATCAATTGCTCATTGATGTCCCACGTAAACGTATTCCATGAATTCCAGCCCAGCGCAGGGGCAAATCCCATCATTGCTTTGGTGTTATTGCTCATGATCTGACTCGCTTCCTTCCTCGAATAGTTTTTTGAAAATGACAAAATGCCATTTTTTCATGTAGTGAGTATAGTTACTAACTATCATGAACTTAACGGATTAAGGGCATTTCAACCATAGCCTGACGTTGCTTGGACATGGATAAATGTTGTTTAGATATTTGAAATCTATTTAGAGCAGAAAGATTGAAGAACAAAATTTCATTTGACTTTATATAATAATAATTCTTTCAATATTCAGTAAAAAGTATAGTAGATTTAATCAGAAAATCATCTCAATTGTTAGAAATAACACACAATGGATTGCAATTTCCTTATTATAGAAATACAATATCAACGTAAGATTATAAACATGGAGGGGTTCTCTTTGTACAGAATTCTCAATGTAACAATCGATGGTTTTAGAGGTGATAGAAAAATAGAATTGAACTTCCCAGATGATAATGTCACTATCATCCATGGTTCCAATGGAACGGGTAAAACAACTCTATTAAAAATTTTACACGCAATCTTCTCTGGAAACGGGACCCTTTTAGAGAGCGAGCAAATAAAAAAAGGATCCATTATTCTGAAAAATAGAAAAACAAATATAATATGCTATATTGAAGCAGAATATTCATCAGATAAGAATGAATATGAGTGGTTCAGTGACATAGAAGACATTGAAGATTATATTGAGTCTTTTTCATCGTTAGTGTTTGGGGTTAATCGTGGCATTACAGTAAATAATGCATTAGGAAGAGTTTCACCTTTAGATGTAAGTAAAATGCTACGATTATTTAAAATTGAATTTGTAAATAATTCAGAAAATAAAAAAGCATCAAGAAATATTGAGGAAATGTCAGATTTCTTGAATAATCAAATTCAAACTAAATACAAGAGGCAAAGACGCAATTCAAATGAAATAGATTTTGATAACAGGCATATTATGATTGATAATCTATCTATGAGTAATGTTGAAAACACGCTCCATGATAGATATCTACTAGAGAAGAATTATATTACTAATAGAGTTCAAAAGGCACTTTTTGAAACGTTAGCTCAAATTGTAGACAATCCAGAAGAAGATTCTAATTTATTTTCAGAAGAAGAATTTTTAGATAAGTTGATAATTTATTCAGATACATTGTTAGAAGTGTTATTGGAACTACCAAATAACCAATTGAGCAACCGAATAAGAGGTATATTGGAAAATTTTGATGAGAATTCTTATTATCAAGATTTTGTTAACCCTTTTGAAGGGAAATATATCTTGTCCAGTCTTGTATATAATATGATAATTGAATTAGAGAAGGGGAGAGGGGTTTTGAACTCAGTAACTCAACTTGTCGATGAATTTAATACATATCTTAATGATAACAAAAAGTTAATAATTGATGAGAAGGGGCCTAGAATATCTACTCCTAATGGGTTCCATAGTATAGACAAGTTATCTAGTGGAGAAAGACATTTATTATCCTTTTTAACCTTGTTTATAATTGATGGAAGCGATAGAAATGTCCTTATGATAGATGAGCCAGAAATTTCATTGAACCTAAAATGGCAAAGTAAGCTGCTCAATCTTCTAACAAGGTGTGTACCTGATGCGCAGATTATCGTAGCTACTCATAGCCCAGCAATTGCTGAATATAACACTAACAACTTGGTGGAGATTAAAGAATGAGTTCTATTATTACTTTTAACAAGAGAAAACTTGACTATAGTGATAAAAACTTTACCCATACTATATCCAGTGCTGAATCAATTCAATATAACTCTTTTGGACAAATAATATCTCGGGCAAGACTAGAAAAGAAACCCTTAATTATAGTTGAAGGGTTTGACGATGTTCCGATCTACGAATCACTCGCTTTGTCTAATAATATAAATATATCTGTTCGAGCTGTAGAGACGTTCTCAGGATATTCCGAGGGTTGTGAAGGAGTAAAGAAGTTTATTCAAGCTGCTCAGTTTGAAATTGATAAATCTCTTGAAAACGAAAGATACATTTTAGGTATTGTTGATAGAGATGCAACTGTTTTTCGTGGTGAATCTTTATCCGAATTGAAGTGCTTATTCACCTTAGAAGTATATTCAATTGAAACTCATTTTGTTACAAGGGAACACGCTAGATATGTGTTGGAAAATATGCTTAATAGTCATTCAATGATAAATGAACATATTATTGAGTTTGTCGCTCCTGAAAATCTGCACTCTATTTTTCAAGAGCTATACTATATCTCTTTGGAATCATTAAAAAATGCATGTGATATAAGATATTCTGGAATTTTAGGTTATAAGTATAGTTTTGGGAGGATTAAAAATAGCTATGCAGATATTCAACAAATTCTTGAAAAAAGAAACGAATTAGATGAATTTGCAACTTCTTTGGAACTTAGTATGGATCATTCTTATCGACAAGTGATCAAGGGAAAGTGGTTGCTTGAGTCATTTATTGAAAATATATATATTAAGGCTCAAGAATTAATGGAGAAGTGTATAAAAGATGAAGTAATAATGGGACAACAGAGATGTCAATTTTGTAATTCTGGTATCTTAAATAAATGCTCATGGAAGCTTAAAAAAAGCTATTCAAAGGATATCATTCATAATGTTATTTTACAGCATCACTCAGAATCAGAGGTAGGGTACATTAAGGATAGGCTTAGAAAGCTAGGCTAATCTAAATATATAACTCCGATTTTATTAAAGCCATACCTTTCACAAAGTAAATTTACAACTGCATCGTAATCATCATGATGACTTAACTCAAACCTAGCAGTAGAGACCAACTCATAAAATTGGTTTTTGCTGAATTTTTTTCTATGTGTGAGTTGAGTCTTTTCTTGTCTGAATTTATTGTAATTTAATTCGTAGATCATTTTGTATCACTCCGTAATAATTTTTTATTCTTTTATTATTATCTTCAAATTAGTATATATATACCTGATTTCTGCCAATATAGAATAAAAATCATGCAGTTTTAAGTTTCTCATTCTGTATAATGAAGAAAATATTTTCAACTAAAGCATGTACAATTTTTCTGAATTAATTGAGAAAGGGCCTTTAGGTATTTTCAAACCAATTGTTAAAGAGAATATTTTTTATAGTATATGCTAAGATACAAAACCACTAACATCAAACCTCCTTCTGGCGAAGCTTTTTTTTATCGTTTATACTTGTAAAGCCAATTTACTTGAGGAGTTGTCTAACGAATCATGAATAAAAAAGAAGTCGCGCACATTCGCAAACAATTCAAGCTGGATCATGACCTGCTGAACATTTACGACATCCTGAATGTCTATATTACGAAAGAAACCAATGAAGTCTATCACTGGGAACGCCATCCGTTTGAACTGGTGGATCGGGAGAAGCAAGAGTTATACATGGGCAATTTCAAAAAATTGCTTACAGGTGAACTGGATCAGAAACTGTTCGAACTGAAATTCCAGGAAGAGGCGGAGGAGCCAGCACAGGTGATGCTTCACCAGGCACTCGTCACAGGTGACCCGGATGAGTGGCAGGATCTGATGCTGTTGCTTGTCGATCGTATGATGGCTGATGCCAAGTATGAACGGGATATGGTGGTTACGTTTATTAAAGGGCAGTATTATCTGCCAACGAAGGCGAGAAATGAGGCAACGGAGGAAAGCGAGAAAAATGAGGTCTTTGCTCACCCCTTCATCCTGTGTAGTGTGAATTCCACCGAGAAACAGCGTAAGACGCTGCTCTTCGACTATGTAGAGCGGGAATTCAAGTACAACATCATCGTTGATCCGATCATCAAATTAAGTACGCCGGAGCAGGGTTTCCTGTATCCAAGCGTGACGGACAACTATTCCGACGTAAACCGTGTGCTATACTGCACGGGCAAATCTAATTTCCCGGACCCTCATTTTGTTGAAAATGTGCTGAATGGGGAACGTTCGGTAACGGCTCTGGAAGAGCGGGCAATATTCGAGGATATCGTCAAAGAGATCACGGGTGAGCAGATGGATGCTACTACGCTGGCCCATGTGTATGAAGAGATTAACCGGGTTATTGAAGTGAACGAGGAATCCCATGAGGAAGAGCCACCGAAGCTGGATTACAAAGACGTGGAACGTCTGCTTACAGCCAGCGGCGTAGAAGAACTGACCACCGAGAAGGTGGAACGTGCATTCGAAACGATCGTTGACAATAAAAACTATGAGCTGAAGGCAAACAGCGTGATGCCGAAGTACACTTCCAAGTCGATCAAGATTGATACCAAGGTGGCAACCATCTCGATCAGTCCGCAGGACCTCAAATATGTGAGACAAGTCAACTATCAGGGAAGACGCTGTATCATGATTGAAGTAGATGAAGATGCGGTGATTGAAGGGTTCACGCTGGCTACGGAGAATCTGTAACGACGAACTTAACTTCGAACATCAACTAGACTCTACTAAGCTTGATAAAAATGATTCAACTTAAATGTAATGCAAAGCCCAAGCTTGCGGTCATTCCGCCAGGCTTGGGCTTTGTTGTCTTAGGTCTGTCTCTGTCTTTGTGTCTGTCTTTGTGTCTGTCTCAGTTATGATTGTCGCAGTAACTGCTGGATATCGGTTGCCGGGCGGGAGCCAAGCTCCTCGTGAAGCAATTCCTCGAGTAGCTGGTATTGCCACTGGGCTTCAGTCCGCCGACCAAGCGAAAGATAAATCACGATTTTTTCACGGTGAATATCTTCTCGAATCGAATCGACCTGCAGGATTCGATCCAAATAATGCAGTGTACGCAGGGGTTGCTTTTGCTGAATATGATATTGAGCAGCCGTTTCCATCATTGTGATGAAGTCCATCTCGAGCTGTCTTGACCATGCGAATGCCCATTCATAATGCCGCCCTTTCAAAAGTTCACCCCGGTACAACGTGTCTATTCGTTCGAACATCTCAGGTGAATAGGTTGAAGTTTGACGGATCTGGCGGAATAACGCTTCGAACTCATACAGATCACAATCGATGGAATCCCGGTCAATACGAATCCCGTTTCGATCCTTCTGGATCAGAGGAACATCGCTGTTATCTCCAACCGCACGCCTGACGTAGTACAGCGTTGAGTTGATATTAGTCCAGGCTTTCTGCGGACTGAGATCCTTCCATAACGTATCAGCCAGTACATCACGGCTCGTCGACTTCGCACATAAAAGAAATGCGAGCAACTCCTCTGTTTTCGGCGTTCGTAGCTTCACAGGGGTATCCACATTCGCTCCATCAAGCACAGTAAATTCGCCAAACATCCGCACAGTCAGACGAGGGGAAGGGGAAACCGGCTCCGATGAGATAGCCGTGTTCCGGAGAAGTTGCTGCAAGCGCTGAATCGTACGACTTACACGCTCGGCTGTCACAGGTTTGATGATATAATCGATGACTTCTTTTTCAAAAGCCTGTACGGCATATTCCTCATATCCTGTGACCAGCACAATCGGAAGGGAGGCATGATGCTTGCGTAATTCGCCGATCAGTTGCATACCGGAAATTCGTGGCATGGTGATATCCAGAAAAGCAGCATCAAAACGGTGATTTGCTGCATATTCGCAAGCTTTCTCGGGGTCATGGAATACTTCGCATACCTCAATGGCTCCACTTTCAGTCAAGATCCGTTTTAGTCGTTTGAGCGATAGATCCTCATCGTCTACGATGATTACTTTTATCATGTAATGTACCCCCCGTTACCCTTCATGCTCTGGTGTTGTATGGGAAGATCGAGCGTAATGCGTGTTCCTTCACCATCATGGCTTTCCATCCGAAAATCCCTGTTGTACAGCAGTTTGAGCCTGCTCGATATATTCCATAAACCGACACCTGTGCTACCGTCGGCGGCCTGGCGGAGCTCTTTCATTTTCTGCTCCGTCATACCTATGCCGTTGTCTTCAATGGTAAACCTGGTTTCCGTTTCGCTGAGATTACGAATAGAGAGCATCACACGACCGCCGCCAACTCGGGACATCAGCCCATGCCGAATAGCATTTTCGATCAAGGGCTGCAGAATCAGCGGCGGAATCTGCATGGTTCGATCCACATCCGCATCCACATCGATAATGACTTCGAGCCTTGATCCGAAGCGTGCCTGTTCAATGGCTACATAGGCCTCGATCATACCCAATTCGTTCTCCAGGCTGGTCTTGGAATCCAGATGTTTGAAGTGCACACTGCCCCGCAAATAACTGGATAATTGTAAAATCAATCGTTCTGCCTCATCTGGCGCATCCACACATAATTCGGCAATGGCGTTCAAGGCGTTATACAGAAAGTGCGGGTTAATCTGGGAACGTAAAAAGGAAATTTCGGCATTTCGTGCAGCCTGAACGGACGCTTTCATCCGGGTTAGACCACCGATTCGGGCCAGCAATTCCTCCGATTCAAAAGGCTTGGATACAAAATCATTGGCTCCCTTCTCCAGCGCAAGCTTTAATTGATGAGCTTTATTGCCTGCGGTCAGCATGAGCACGGGAAGTTCGGAAGGGGAGAAGCGCTCCCGAATCCGGTCGAGCAGTTCATAACCTGACATGCCTGGCATCATGATATCAGCTATCACCAGATGAACGGAAGGAAGCTTGTCTAACAGCCCTAATACCGAATGGGAACGGGAGGTAACGGCATAACTGTACCCTTCCAGCTTCAGCAGACCAACAATAGTCTGCAGATTGGCTGCATCATCGTCAACCACGAGAATCCATTCATTCCTTACCCCTTGCACAATGACAGGTTCTTCATATCTCAGTGGTCGATTCCCCGTAACCGTAGGGGCCATACTGAAAGGCGTCACGTTGGAACGTTTTTCTTTTTTACCTTCAGCCAGTGGGAACGTCAGAATAAATGTGGCGCCTTGACCCAGCGTTGATTCGGCGTGAATGGTTCCGCCATGCATCTCAACAAGCTTGCGCGTGATGCTTAGTCCAAGGCCAGTGCCTCCGGCAGCCATAGGGCCGGCATCTGCTTCCTGCTCGAATGGCAGGAAGATATGCTCCAACTTGCTGGGGCTGATGCCTCGTCCCGTATCGGCAATGCGTAGTTCTGCTTTGCCCTGAACGAGTGTAGCACTTATCCGGACAAAACCCTGTTCCGTGAATTTGATGGCATTACCGATCAGATTGTGCAGAATCTGAACAAGACGATTCCCGTCTGCATATATTGCCGGGAAATAGGCAGGGATGTCGTTGATCAGTTCCACCTTTTTGGTACCGAGCAGGAAGGAATGCATGCGCATTACGGATTCGACATAGGAAGACAAATCGGTGGCTGAACGGTGTAGTGGGATGTCCCCGTGTTTCATTTTGGAGTAGTCCAGCAGTTCATCCACCAAGTAAGTCAAACGTCTGCCGCTACCTGTCACAATCGCCAGATTATGTGCCTGCTCATCCGTGAGAGGGCCTTCTGAACCCTTGAGCAGACTCTCGCTAATATTGACGATGGCGTTGAGCGGTGTTTTGAGCTCATGGGACGTGTTGGATAGAAAGTCATCCTTTACCTGGTCGAGCAGGAGAAGCTGATCCTTCAGAGAGCGAACGGTGAGGTAGGCCTCGAAAAATCGCAGGACGGCTAGAAACAGCATCAGGATGCTGAATAGTACGATACATACCTGTCCGATATTGACATTTTCTTTGAGTGAAATGGAGAACAGATTGATGTCCAGACAATACAGTGTAATACAGAGCATGGCCGCGTACCATAGAAAGCTCGATAATCGTTCTCCCTTCTCACTGAGCACATACCGCAAAGCACACTGCACTAGTAGCCATAAGAGAATCAACGTATACAGTCCGATAACATAAGGTGCGGTTAATACGTAGACGGAGATAGGGAAGAGTACGAGCAAACTGATATAAGCGCCAAAAATAAACAGCGTTACAGAGGTAAGCACCCCTGAGAATATGCCCGTTCTGAAACGGTAGAAATAAAAGATCAATAAGCCGAGACAGGCAACGGAGCAAAAATCTTTTAGTTTATATAACGTGCTAAATGAAAGATCTGTGCTTGCTGCCGCCAAAACCCGTTCACTGATCATGCCATTGTAGAGGGCATATAGTAAACACACCAGACCAAGTAGTAGCAGGGAACTATCCCGGTTTCGATATAGAGCAGATCCCAGATAACTGATGAGAAAAATGATGGATATGGTGGCCAGTACAGCCATAGTTGCCAGTTCAATGGCTGTGCGATTCTGATGGCTTTTTAGCATGGCAGTCTGTTCTCCCAAAAAAAGCGGACCCGAGATGCCTGCATTGGGATAGTCATAGTTGGCGACCCGAACCAGTATTTCAATATCACCGCCATGATAAGGAAAAAATCCGATTTGTGGTGAATTGCCTGCCTGATATCCTGCATTTTTTTCCACGGCTTGTCCGTCTTCCATCAGTTTGGTGCCATTGACGTAAATTTCGCTGGCAAAACGAATGTTGCTCTTTTTGATAGCAAGTGTGCCCTCAACGGGTGTATTGCGCAGGACAAGCCGATATGTAGCAAAACCGTAGGAAGGTAATCGTTTATCCCCTATCTGAATGGGTCCCCAAGTACCAGGGACCTCTGCATAAGCATCAGGAGATGTTTGGGTTCCCGGTTGTTTCTGACCCGCGATATTCACTGGAGCTGGTAGTAGCGTCTTCCAATAAAATTCCCATTCACCGTCCAGCCTGATGCGATTCTCTAGCTTCGGGTTCCAGGTTGATAGATCCAGAATACCCTGACGTGCATGGAGCTCGGCAGCTTGCGGTTCTCTTGCCGTGGATAGAACTAGCAGCATAACAGCAAGTATCACGGTGAGAACAACACCTGAAATTCGTATGAACACGTTTTGCTGCTCCTTTGGGAGATTACCAATCATCTCTAGTATTCTATCGGCATTGTAGCGGATATCCCGAGGGGGTGCAATTCAATATCGACAAAATTCTTTGTTTATTTTTTGTTTATTGTAATTTTGTATAATTCGAATGTGTGATATGTCGAAAGAATCTAGTGAAAGTATCCAAAGACCTATCTTTGCGCAACTCTGGACTTATGGAGCTGAGGGTATGTACAAATCCTTAAGCTTTTTGATTTACAAATCAAACTTAGAAAGGAAGTAGAACATGATCAAGATTCTGAATGCAAAAAAAGCTTTATCTATGATACTCACCTTTTTATTAGTCCTGAGCGGTATTCCCGGATTTCATAATTGGGGAGAAGACCGTGCCTACGCAGCCACCGAGACTTGGGCGTCCTTAGGAGCTCCAGGTATTAGTACTGGAGAAGCTGAATACAATTCCGTAGCCTTGGACGCACAAAATACTCCTTATGTTGCTTTCGCAGATAAAGGGAACTACGGGAAGGCGACGGTCATGAAATTTGTGAACGGCCAGTGGCAAACTGTAGGAAGTCCTGGAATCTCGTCAGGAAAAGCCTATGAATTGTTCCTTGGCATTGATAAGCAAGATACGCCATACCTTGTTTACACGGATGAAGCTAACGAAGGTAAGCTAGGAGTAAAGAGGTTCACTGCTGGTCAATGGGAATATGTGGGAGGGAGCAATGTTTCACCAGGATCAGCGAGTGGTATGCAGATTGCCTTCGACTCCGCAGATAATCCATATGTTCTCTATAAAGACTATCCAAACCAGAACAGAGCTAAAGTTGTGAAGTTTACGAATAATACATGGTCTACCGTGGGAACGTGGGTGACTTCAGGCTTGGCCAATGAAATGGCTCTCGCCCTGGATTCACAGAATACCCCTTATGTGGTCTACAGTGACGGGACAGACAACTTTAGGTTGTCTGTTAAGAAGTTCGACGGATCAGCATGGAGTTACGTGGGAGCTACCAAGCTCACAGCGGGTCAATCATCGAACCATGCGATCGAAATCGCTTCCAACGACGTTCCTTATATTGCTTTTTCAAATCAAGACAATTCTTATAAAACTAATGTACTAAAGTTCGCAGGTAACCAATGGGAGGCGGTTGGAAACAGTGGTGGCATTTCTGTTGGCTCGTCCAGAGAAAATACACTGGCTTTCGATTCCATAGGAACTCCATATGTTGCTTATAGTGACAATGGAACCATGTTCGGAGAGCGGCCTTTTGGAGTTGTCAAAAAGCTCATCGGGAATCAGTGGCAACCTGTTGGAGGAAGTAACTTCACTGGACCGAACACCCTTAATCAAGTTCAATATGTATCGTTTGCCTTGGGATCCGATAACATTCCATATGTTGCTTATCAGGATCAATCCGCTAGTAAGAAAACAACCGTGAAGTCACTTACTACCCAGTATAACGTCAGCTACAACGGCAATGGTCATGAGTCAGGTAGTGTACCTGTAGACATGCAGGGCTATTCTACGCTGTCTCCCCTTGTCACAGTAGCTGCAAACACCGGCAATATGGAGAAAGAAGGCTACACTTTCTCACACTGGAATACAGCTGCAGACGGAACGGGCACGGACTACAGTCCGAATGATACCTTCAACATTAACGGCGCTGACGTTACACTCTATGCGCAATGGGGAAATGGGAATTCGAATGTAACCTTCGTCACGAACGGAGGCACCCCAATCTTGTCGCAGTCAGTCGGCCATAATCATAAGGCAACAGAGCCACTGCCACCGATTAGAGAGGGATACAAGTTTTTCGGCTGGTACACAGATATCGAGCTTATGCAGGCCTATGATTTTCAGTCACCTGTGACGAGTAATCTTACTCTATATGCCAAGTGGCAGTCCGAGAATGCTACACTGTCCAGCCTGAATGTAGGTCAAGGCACGCTGGAGCCAGGCTTCTCGCCAACAGAGATGGATTACCAAGTGGAAGTAGCTCCCGAAGTAACGAGCCTGGTCTTCTCCTTCTCCAAGGCAGAGACCAGCCAGACAATCAGTGTGACTGGAGCAACAGAGCAATCCGTTACCGATGATGTATATTCCTATACGGCTTCTAACCTGATGACAGGCTTGAACCCTGTACAGATCAAAGTGACGGCCGAGGATGGCAACAGCAATACTTATAACCTGAGCGTGAAACGTCTCGGCGAACCTAGTAACAATACCCACCTGGGTGGTCTGACACTGAATAGCGGTACATTATCTCCAGCCTTCTCGCCAGAAGAGCGGAATTACCAAGTGGAAGTAGCTCCCGAAGTAACCAGTCTGGACTTCTCCTTCTCCAAGGCAGAGACCAGCCAGACACTAAGCGTCACTGGAGCAACCCAGCAATCCGTTACCGATGATGTGTATTCCTACACGGCTTCTAACCTGGTGACAGGATTGAATCCTGTACAGATCAAGGTGACAGCAGAGGACGGCAACAGCAACAGTTACAATCTGAACGTAAAACGTCTCAGCGAACCTAGTAACAATGCCAACCTGGGTGGTCTGACATTGACTAGTGGTATATTATCTCCAGTCTTCAGCCCGGATGTGGAGCATTATACAGCAAGCGTGAGCAGTTCAACCCGCTCGTTAGTAGTTAATGTCACTCCTGTTCAAGAAGGTGCGAGCGTTAAGATCAATGGTACGAGTGGAAAAAGTGCAGATATTTCGCTCGCAAACGGACGAAATAAAGTAACGATCGAGGTGACTGCACCGAATGGCAGCACCAAGAAGACTTACACGTTACTCATTACTCGTGGTAATGAAGATAACGGCACTGGCAATACTGGAAATGCTGGAACTGGTGGAGCAAGTAACGGGGGTGGAGGCGTTACCTCACCAGTGATCAATAATAATACCAGCAGTAACGTTCAGGTACTGGTGAACGGCCAGGCACAATCTGCGGGAACCTTAATGACTACGACAGTGAAGGGGCAACAGATCGTGACGATCTCTGTGAATGCAGAAGCGATCGCCCAAAAGCTGAATACCGAAGCCGCTGGCAGCGTAATTACGATTCCAGTTACGGGCAGTAATATTGCGAATGCAGGTGTAATTATCGGCGAATTGAATGGACAGACGGTGAAGCTTATGGAAGATAAGCAGGCGGTGTTGGTACTCCAGACAGATACAGCAAGCTTTACTCTGCCAGCAAGTCAGATTCGGATCAACAGCGTGGCTGACCAGTTTAAATTGAATAGTAACGACTCCCTTGAGAGCATCAAGCTTCAAGTAGAGATTGCTCAAGTAGATCCAACTACGGTGCAAGCAGCGAAGTCCGTTTCACAGCAAGCTGGATATACGCTGGTCGGAACACCTGTGGAATTCAACGTAATTGCCAGCTATAACGGTAAGACTACAACTGTAAATGAATTCAGTAGCTACGTAGAGCGTACGATTGCTCTTCCAGCAAACATTGCTCCAGACCGAATGACAACAGGTGTCGTCATTGATAAAGATGGCAGCGTTCGTCATGTACCAACGAAGATTACAATAATGAACGGCGCATATTATGCGAAGATTAACAGCTTGACCAACAGTGCATATAGCATTGTGTACTACCCTCAATCCTTCACGGATGTGGCTAACCACTGGAGTAATATAGCAGTGAACGATATGAGCTCACGTATGATCGTGAGCGGCGTATCAAACAACAATTTCGAACCAGATCGCAGCATTACACGGGCCGAATTCGCAGCCATCGTCGTACGCGCACTGGGTTTGAAGCCGGGTGAAGGAAGCACCGGCTTCCGCGATGTGAATGATAAAGACTGGTTTGCAGATGTCGTGAAGACGGCTTCAGAATATGGTCTGATCGGCGGCTATGAGGACGGAACATTCCGTCCACAAGAGCAGATTACCCGTCAGGAAGCGATGACTCTCATCGCACGAGCCATGAAAGTGACAGGACTGGACGGTCAGGTGCCTGCTGATGCTGTGCAACAGTTGTCCAGCTTCACAGATGCAGAACAAGTAGCCGACTGGGCGAAGGAAGCGGCCGCAGCCAGTGTCCATACGGGACTAGTAACGGGTCGCGGTTCGAATACGATTGCACCATTACAGTCGATCACAAGAGCCGAGACAGCGACCATCCTGAGAAGACTATTGCAACAGTCTGACCTGATCTAAAGATTCGTTTGCATATTTGAGCTGCGAAATGGAGTCAGTCATAAGAACGAATAAAAAAATCCCGGAAGTCTGCAATGACTTTCGGGATTTTTTTATGTAGTTTAGACCCAGCCTGTAAATGCCAAAATAGATGCTTTGGCTGATTGGGCTTCCATGTGAGTACCTGTGCGCCAAGCCTTCGGCGACGTTCCTATTAATCTGGCAAAGCAACGGTTGAAGCTGGAAATGGACCTGAACCCGACTTGCTCGGAGATCGAGAGCACAGAGGCATCGGTACTTTTTAATCGTTTGCAAGCCTCTTCTACGCGTGTACTGTTTAGAAAATCAAGAGGAGTCGTGCCCATAATCTCATGGAACTTGCGGCGAAAATGGGTGGTGCTTAGATGACACAGTTCTGCAAGCTCGTCAATCGTCACCGGCAACATATAATTCCTCGTGATAAATTCCAGAGCAGGGGATATAACGAGATCAGGCTGACGGCTCTGCCTTTCCGGTTCCCGCATCTGTTCTAACTCCAGCTTCTGCTCTCGGCTAAGCCCGTTCTCATCGCTCGCATGAATTCGCAGCAACTCAATATACAGCGACATTAACAATCCATACGCACTCTCTCGATAGAATGGGGATTGCCGCTGAATTTCCTCCACAATCGATGTCGCCAGCATATACACCTTTGGATACTGATCTTTATGTAACACACAACGGCTTGCTTGAATAGCTCGGAGGTTGGGCTCCATGTTACTCTGCGGTGTTTTTAATGAATGCTGGAACAGTTCCTCTGGCGAAAAAAAGAGATAGGCCCACCTGCTTGCAGTATTAGGTGAACTGTACGTCGTATGGGGCAGGTAACGAGGCAGGAATGTAACATCTCCGGCTCGGAAAGGAACGTTTTCTCCCTTAATCTCCATTACACCTCCATCGGAGTAACAGATTCCGATCTCCATATGATTATGGAAATGAAGGTGCTCACTCTTCACATCAGAGATTTTCCAGCGCTCCCCGCTGAGCAGCAGAACAGGAAAGTCTATGGGCAGGCTGTAATGGCGGTATTCAATGACAGGTTTTTTCGGTTTGGGCATGTCCGGCTGCTCCTATTCGTCGGATTATAAATGATCGAAATTGCGCAGTTTTGTTACGAATATGCTTAGATGCAGACTATTTTACTGCGTACAATGAAATAAGTAAAGCGTTTACATCACAGGGCGGTCACTTCTTATACTCAATCTGAGGAGTGTGCGCGGGAGAGGGGAATTTCAATGCTGCAAGTGAAATACGACCGTGAACAAATTTTAAACGTCATTCAAAATGTAACGAGAAAAACACTGGATATGGATTTAACGTGGGATTGGCCCTGCGGCGTAGCTTATTACGGAGTATCGAGAGCTTACCAAACGACAGGTGATTCGGAGATTTTGGACAAACTTGTGAAGTGGGCGGATGAATATATAGAACTTGGATTGCCGAGCTGGACGGTGAATACATGTGCGATGGGGCATGTGCTAATCACGTTATACGAAGAGACGGGCGATCAGAAATATTGGGATATCGTGATGAGCAAAGTGGATTATTTGCAGAATCATGCGCTTCGCTTCGGTGATCGGGTGTTACAGCATACGGTATCAACAGCGAATGATTTTCCCGAACAAGCCTGGGCAGATACACTGTTTATGGCGGCTTTTTTCCTGCTCCGAGTGGGCAGTAAGCTGAAGGATGAAGCGATGATCCAGGATGCGCTGAATCAGTATTACTGGCATATCAAATACCTGCAAGATCCGAGCACCGGTCTGTGGTATCACGGTTATAACAACGTAAACAAGGATCATATGTCAGGCTTTTATTGGGGAAGGGCAAATGCGTGGGGGGCTTACACTATGTCACAGGTGAAACCACAGCTCAAAGAGTGGTACTTGTATCCGCAATGTATGGACGTTGAATGTTCTTTGCGCGATCAACTTGCGGCTCTCAAGCTTCTGCAGACGGAAGATGGCTTATGGCGTACCGTGCTGGATGATGCGGAATCTTATGAGGAAGTTTCCGCGTCGTGCGGCATTGCCGCAGCGATGATCAATAACGGCAACCCGCTGCATACGAAATATGTGCAGAAGGCGCTGCAAGGCGTTATGAGCCATATCAGTGAAGACGGGCGTGTGTTAGGCGTATCCGGCGGAACGGCTGTGATGAAGGATCGCGAAGGATACCGTAACATTCCGAAAGACTGGATTCAAGGCTGGGGTCAGGGACTGGCACTGGCATTTCTGTCGGATATGCTGCGACGAGGAGAGTGAATATGTTGCCGAGATCAACCAAAGGCGCTTTCACGTTACCAGGAGAATCCGGTTATGAAGCGTTGACGCTGGAGCTGGCAGAGCGGTGGGGAGCTGATACCATAAGGGACAGTGACGGAACAAAGTTGTCGGGTGAGATCATTCAGGCCGGATACGGCATTTATTCGACGATCTGTATCATCCGGGATCATAATGAGTGGGCATCAAGGAACCAGGATAAGCTCCAGCAATGTTTTCTTATTACCCATCCCAAGGTAGCCGTGCAGGATTATATCTCCATCTATCTGATGGAGGACTTTTTTGCCGAACAATTCAAGGTGAACGATTCGAAAGAAGCGTTGAAGTATTGGCAGGTGTACGACCGGACAACCGGACAGGAAGTACCGAGAACGCAGTGGAACTACGAAAGGGAATCCGGGAACGTAGTCATTACCGGCATTACAGCTTGGCACAAATACACGGTAAGTTTCATGGTTTATCGCATCTGGGAAGAAATCTCTATGTATAATCACACAACGAACAACTGGGACAAGGAACACCTGATGCAGATCGACCCCATGTATACGGACACACAAACGTATCTATTGGATTGGATGGAAAAATGGTGCCTTGCTCACCCCGAAACAACGGTTGTTCGATTCACGTCGCTCTTCTATAATTTTGCCTGGATTTGGGGCAGTGATGAGCGTAACCGCCATCTGTTCTCGGACTGGGGTTCCTACGATTTCACGGTCAGTTCAAGAGGACTCGATTTATTTGCTGAAAAATATGGCTATACACTCACCGCAGAGGATTTTGTGAATGGCGGAAAGTACCAGGCCAGCCATATGCCTGCGGGGCAGCGAAAGCTGGACTGGATGGCATTTATCAATGATTTTGTCATTGATTTTGGCAGAAAATTGATTGATATCGTGCATCGCCATGGCAAGCTGGCTTATGTTTTTTATGATGACAGCTGGGTGGGCATGGAGCCGTACAACGACCGCTTTGAAGAGTTTGGCTTCGATGGCATGATCAAATGTGTGTTCTCCGGGTATGAGTCCAGAATGTGTTCAGGCGTCAAGGCTGAAACACATGAAATTCGCCTGCATCCCTATCTGTTCCCCGTTGGGTTAGGGGGATTGCCTACCTTCAAGGAGGGAGGCAACCCAACGCTCGATGCCAAAAACTACTGGATCAACATTCGGCGCGCACTGCTGCGTGAGAAGATTGACCGCATCGGACTGGGTGGATATCTGCACCTAGTGGAGCCTTATCCTGATTTTGTAGAGTATATCGAGAAGGTCGCAGATGAGTTCAGGGAGATCAAAGCATTGCACCAGGCAGGCAAACCTGCGCAACTTCAGACGCGTGTAGCTGTTCTACATAGCTGGGGCCGATTGAGATCATGGACGTTGTCGGGACATTTTCATGAGACTTACATGCATGACTTGATCCATGTGAATGAAGCGTTAGCCGGGTTGCCGGTTGATGTACGCTTTATCGATTTTGAAGATATTCGTCAAGGCGTGCTGTACGAGGTGGATGTTGTCATTAATGCTGGAAGAGCCGGTTCGGCATGGAGCGGTGGCGAGCATTGGCATGACACGACATGTGTAGATCAGCTCACCCGTTGGGTGCACGACGGAGGCACATTCATTGGCATCAACCAGCCGTCGGCGGTGGAAGGTTATGATACCTTTTTCCGAATGGCTCATGTGCTTGGGGTGGATGAGGACACTGGTGCGCGTGTAGTACATGGAAAATGGGCCTATGATGTACAGGATCGGCATGAGCTTATGCCAGAAGGTGCGACAGTGAAAGGCAAGCCGCAACGTTATCTGACCGATGGAACGGCCGAGGTGGTGCTGGAAACGGAAGGGAACATTGCGCTGTCTGTACATGCTTTTGGCAAAGGAAAAGGAATCTATCTGTCTTCGTTTGAGTTTAATTGGGCGAATGCCAGACTGTTGCTGAATGTGATTCGCTTCGCCGGTAATGAACAACACAACGCCAAGTATATTACGGATAATGTGTATACGGAGTGTGCGTATTATCCCGAGAGCGGCAAGCTGGTTGTGATCAACAACAGTGATCAGGCGCAGACGACGACGATTGACACGGAGCATGGGATGCAGAGGTTGGATATCGCTCCATTTGATACCATCATCACCCGAATTGGGGCGCAGGCATCGGTGTAACATAAATATGGAAGGTTGTCCTGTCATCGAATCGACCGTAAAAATGATTAGTTTTGACACCAAAAAAGCTCAAGGTCTGTAGCACATACGCTATAAGCCTTTGGGCTTTTTGTGGCGCCAGCAAATTTATAATGAATGCCATACGTTACATGTATGGACATACGGCCTGATGTGCTAGACTGATAAAAAGTATTTCAAAACTTGAAGCTAGGTATAGCGCGAGTTGCTTTATTTACTATGAGACTAAACGATTCATTTACACGTCAGCGATTAGAAGGTTGTTCTGTCATCGGAGTGTCCGTGTAAACTTAATCCTTATAAAAGGAGCTACCCATATGAATGTAACCGAGGTTATGCAAGAGCTTGAGGCTCTGGGCAAGGAACGCACGAAAAAGATCTATCTGTCCAACGGTGCGCGTGAACCCTTGTTTGGTGTTGCTACAGGGGCCATGAAACCCATGGCGAAGCAGATTAAGAAAAATCAGCCGCTCGCAGAGCAGTTGTATGCAACAGGCAACTATGATGCAATGTATTTTGCAGGCGTGATTGCAGACCCGAAAGCGATGACCCACGCCGATTTTGATCGCTGGATGGATGCAGCGTATTTCTACATGGTGTCCGATTATATCGTTGCTGTAACTTTAGCGGAGACGGATATTGCCCAAGAGGTTGCGGACACCTGGATTGCGAGCGGAGAAGAACTGAAAATGTCCGGCGGATGGAGTTGTTACTGCTGGCTTTTGGGCAGTCGCAAGGATACCGAGTTTGAGGAAGGTAAACTTAGACAAATGCTTGAACTGGTAGAACAAACGATTCACAGCGCGCCTGAACGTGCAAAAATAGCCATGAACCTATTTATCTATACGGTCGCCATATCTTACGTTCCGTTGCATGAGCTAGCGGTGGAAACGGCCAAAAGGGTTGGCCCACTTGAAGTGGGTCTGGACAAGCCGAAAAGCAAGCAGATCAGTGCTTCCGACAATATTCAAAAGGCGCTGGACCGCAATCAGCTAGGTTTCAAACGCAAATATGTAAGATGTTAGTGCGAAACGTGTATTCCATTATCACCAAGGCTCGTTATAATGGTGGTAATGGATGACACGGGTGGGGGAGACAACAACGGACATGAAACGCAAGTTGAAGTGTAAGCGTATTCAGTTGCTGGATGATTGGAGTCTTAGAACGAAGTTATACATAATGTTTATTTTTTGTGTGCTGGTACCTGTAGTGGCGACCAATGCCGTATTTTATCAAAGCATCAAAGGACAGATTGAAGCCAAAGAACAGAGCCGGATCAACGAAATGCAGCAGCGGATTCGCTTTAATCTGCGGAACAGTCTGGATAACAGCCTGTACGTGTCCAATTTTTTATACACGGATGCTACGCTGAATCGGTTTATGGAGTCCAAATACAACAATCAGGAAGATTATTATTTTGCATATTATGATATGCTGAGCGGCAACAATCTGGTTCGCTATTATTACAGTTACCAGCAAGTGAATCAGGTGACGTTTTATGTAGATAACGATACGTTTGTGAATGGCGGCAACTTTATCAAGCTAAATGATGACATAAGGAAAAGCGAATGGTATCAGGCGCTGATGAACACAGATGACCAGATGATGATTTATTCCTATTTTGACAAGCAGCAGGCTGAGATGTCGCAAAACCAAGGCGGTCGTAAGGTTAGCATTATACGCAAACTCAATTATTTCGGGAAACAACAGGTGGAGAAAGTATTGAAGGTAGATCTCGACTACGCCTTCATTAACAAATCATTCAAAAATGAAGGAGCGGGCGGAAAAATATATATCGTTTCGAATGACCGGATTATTTTCTCCAATGATGCACAGATGAATCAGGCTAGGAAGCCGTTCCATCTCATGTCCGCCATGGCGAAGGATGAGGGGCAATCCACGGAACTGATTCCTGTCGTATCGGAAAAATGGCAGATTATTGTGCGTGGAGAGAAGCTGGATTTTCTGACGGAGATCGTGGATTCCAGATTCAATCTGCTACTGCTGATTATTGTTAATCTGCTCGTACCTACACTGCTCATCTGGCTCATCTCCAGATCGCTTGTTCACAGGGTAGGGAGAATTGCAACGCATCTGGATCAAGTTAAACAGGAAAAATTCGAAGTGATTGCAGAACCCGCGGGCAAGGATGAGATCGGCAGCCTAACCCATAGTTACAACATGATGGTCATCAAAATCAGGAATCTGATCGAGATTGTATTTAAAGGGCAGGTCGAACGGCAAGCACTTGAGCTTTCGAAAAAACAAGCTGAATTAAAGGCACTGCAGAGCCAGGTCAATCCACACTTTATGTTTAACACCCTTGAAACGATCCGCATGCGCAGTCTGATTAAGGATGAGCATGAGACCTCTGATATCATTCAGAAGCTGGCGTTGCTGCTCCGGCAAACGATCAATTGGGGCAATGATCTCGTTACCATTCAAGATGAGATTCGTTTTGTCGAGAGTTATCTGGTGATCCAGCAATATCGCTTTGGCGAGAAGTTACAATTCGTTATTGACGTCGCCGATGCTGACATTTTGGAGATGAAAATTCCGAAGCTGACCGTGTTAACGTTTGTCGAGAATGCTTGTATCCATGGTATTGAAGGTGGCTTGAATGATGGCGTCGTGGAAGTCAGATTCCAGAAGTATAACGATCAACTGCATATGATGATCCAAGATACCGGAGTTGGCATGGAGAAGGACAAGCTGGAACTCATTCGAACGATGTTGCTTGATCCGAGTCTGGAACGGCTTAGTGAACTGAGCAGCATTGGAGTGATGAATGCATACATTCGGCTTCGGATGTATTTCGATGAACGTGTGCAAGTGAACATTGACAGTGAAAGGTACAAGGGGACTACGATTCGTATACAAATTCCGCTTGTACAAGCATCTCAGGGATAAGGAGCGAGGATATGATCAACGTGCTGATTGTGGACGATGAGCCATTTATTCGCCAAGGACTGCTTTTGCTGATTGATTGGAACTCGCTTGGGTTTCAAGTTTGTGGTCAGGCTTCTAATGGGGTACAGGCACTCGAATGTATCCGAACAATGCGGCCTGACCTCGTCATATCTGATATTAAAATGCCGGAAATGGATGGCATGCAGCTTGCCAAAATCATCTATGAACAATACGGCGGCGAGATGAAGATGGTGTTACTTAGCGGGTTCTATGAGTTTGAGTACGCTAAACAAGCGATCAAATATCATGTGAACGATTATATACTTAAACCGATTGTGAAGGATGAGCTGTTGCAAGTGCTGGAGGCCTTCCGCAAGGCTTTCATGGAAAGAACGGAAGAAAAGCGGCATCAGGAAAAACAGGAACAGATCGTTATGGCTCAACAGGTGCAATCGATTTTGCTTGGAACGGCAGATGAGGATACGCTCTCCAGTGTCCAAGTCTCATATGGGGATGTAGCGACGAAGTTGCGATGTTTGATGATTGAAACGGAATCGGAGAGACAACAGCAGCAAACCGATGGGAGTCTGCTCGTGGAAGCCCATATAAACCAGAATCATGCAGGATATGTCCTGAAATCTTTTACAGGTGAGAAAAATCGAGTGCTGCATGTTGTAACCGACATGTTGCTTAAGCGTGAGGCATTATCGCTTGAACAATACGTGACGAGGCTGTATACAGAGCTAAGTCAGATACAGAGTGCAGCTATAGCCATCTATGTCGGCAAGGAAGTGGACCGGCTGGAGGAACTGCATGAGTCTTATTATTCTTGCGGTAAGATTAAAAATTTACGTTTCTTTAGTGCGTACGGGCCGATTTATTATTTTGAACATATGGACACAAGTGTATTCACCAATCAACCAGCCGGACGGGAAAAACAGCTCTTTGACGGACTGATTCAAGCGATCGAGGAGCAACAGATTGAAGATATACGCGGTCATGCGCAGGCCATTTTTCAATTTTTTCTGGAGCAGCGCATCGAGCCGGGCATTGTGGGCATTCATCTTCATTATTTGGCGTACACGTTGCTTGGATTGGTGAACAGGGACGATACGGATCTGAATTCAGATGAGGAATGGATGCAGTCCACATTTTTGCAGACGAACTATGCCATGCTGTCCATGGAAGAGAATATCGAGAATCTGTGTGACTTTTCGTACACCTGTGCAGAGAAGCTGAAAGAGCGGCAGAAGCGGAATGCAATGGGGGTACTGGCGCGAGTCGAGTCTTATATTCATGAGCATTATATGGAAAATATCAGCCTGAAGCTGCTCGGAGAGCATTTTTTCATGAACAGCGCATATCTGGGACAGATTTTCAAAAAGCATTATGGCGTGAGTTTCAGTGATTACCTGAATCAGATTCGTATTGACGAGGCCATTCGATTGTTGCGCAGAACGGATTATAGAGTCTATGAGATCGCAGCGAAGGTAGGGTATCGGGACTCTGATTATTTCATTAACCGGTTTGAGAAAATCATGGGAGAGACGCCTGCCCAGTATCGAAAAAGGGCACAAACGATGCATAACTCGGATTCATCATCCTGCACGCCTTGAGGGGGAGCAGGATTTTTTGTATATCTGGAATTATTGGGATGAGGCCTATAATTTGTCCCGTTGAGCAGGACAGGTAACAATGATAATTTTAAATCAGCCTTTGGAAAGCGCTTTCTAAAGAGCGTCTCTCAACATACTTTGCTGGAGGGGTCATGATGAAAAAGGATGTCAGAAAAAGATTAAGGCAGCTCGTTCTACTGACGTTGATGTTTACGGTTGTGCTCGCTGGTTGTACGCCGGGGTCATCCAAAACGGAAGAGAAGACGGCAGACGGCAAAGAACTGAAGCAGTTTTCCGCATTTTTTGCTGTACCAGGCAAGCTCGCACCTGATGATAACCGGGTGATGAAGGCTATTGAGGAAAAAACAGGCGTGCGGGTCACGATGGACTGGCTTACCGGTCAGACCGCCAAAGAACGGATCGGGGTCATGATTGCAGGTGGTGAATATCCGGATTTCATTGATGGAAGTGATGGTACACAGCAGTTAGTATCTGCTGGTGCTTTAGTGCCGCTTGAGGACTATATCGATAAATACCCAAATATCAAAAACTATCTCGGTGACAATTGGAAGAAAATGAAGAATTCAACGGATGGTCATATCTACTTCATTCCGCAATTCGGGAATTTACAGGGCGAGTCTATGAAAGTATCCCATGACGGGGAAGCGTTCTGGATTCAAAAAGCGGTGCTGGAGTGGGCGAACTATCCAACAATCAAAACGCTGGATCAGTACTTCGATCTCATCGAAAAGTATAAGGCAGCAAATCCAACCATTAACGGTCAGCCAACGATCGGTTTTGAGATCATCTCTTACGACTGGCGTTACTTCGCACTGGAGAATCCGCCGCTGTTCCTGGCCGGTTATCCGAATGAAGGAGCCGCAATTGTTGACAAGGCTACGTTAACAGCGAAAAACTACAATACGATTCCAGAAGCAAAGGCTTATTTTAAAAAGATCAATGAGGTCTACAACAAGGGGCTTGTCGACAACGAAACGTTCACAGCCAACTACGATCAGTACATTTCCAAAATTTCAACGGGACGTGTATTGGGAATGGTCGATCAGGGATGGCAGTTCCTCGACGCAGAGGCTTCTCTGGTAAAACAAAAGCTGTATGAAAGAACGTATGTACCACTGTCCATTACGTTGTCCGAAGATGTAAAAGGACGTTATCAGCATAAGCCGATTCTGAACGTCAACGGCGGACTTGCGATCACGAAGAGCTGTGAGGATGTTGAGGGAGCGCTCCAATACATTAATGATCTGCTCGATCCGGAGATTGAAGTACTGAGAACGTGGGGACAAAAAGATGTGGATTATCAGGTGGATGACAAAGGTGTATTCTCCCGTAACGAGGAGCAACGTGCTAATTCAAAAGATCCGGACTGGGTGCTCGCCAACACTGGAAGCCCGCTGGTATATTTCCCTCACCATGAAGGCATGACAGCAGACGGTAAAAATGCGATGGACCCGAAAGAGCAGCCTGAAGAATATCTTGCCACACTGAATGACATTGATAAAAAAGTACTCAAGGCTTACGGATACACTAAATTTACGGATTTCCTGGAGCCTGCGGAAGAGAACGAACCTTGGTTCCCGATCTATACGTTCAATTTTGAACCAAATAAACCTGAAACCATCGCCAGACAGAAGATGGATGATGTGAAACGCAAATGGTTGCCTAAAGTGATTATGACCTCACCAGCAGAGTTTGATCAGGCCTGGGAAGAATATCAATCGACACTGAAAGAAAGTGCAGATATCAAAGCGTATGAGGACGCACTTACGGAAGAGGTTCGCAGACGTGTAGAGCTGTGGGGTTAAGCATGTAAAACAGGTACAAGTAGTACGACAGGCAATACGATAAGAAGCAAGATAAGCAATTCAATAAGCGGTATGACAAATAGCATGATAAGTGTGAGGAGTAATACGAGTAGTAAGAAAAGCAACATCAGTAAGCAATAGCTAAGGTTAAAGCAGAGAGGCTATGGGATATCCTGTAGCCTTTCTTAATCCAGACATGAACGTGTACCCATTGGACAGGAATGGATTCGAAATCATCCGGTTCGGATGATATAGATAAAACTCGTAATCAAGGAGAGAGAAAAGCATGGCTAAAAAGGAGTTGCAGTCCTCGGTCAACATCAGTCATATCCCTTCGGGGAAAAGCTGGATCGGGTATAACTTGTCTAGAATGAAAAGTCAGCGTCAATTGATGTGGATGTCATTCCCCTTCATTGCGTTTATTGCTATTTTTGCATATGGGCCTCTATGGGGCTGGCTCATGGCTTTTCAGAACTATAGACCGGGCATTGGTTTTATGGAGCAGGACTGGGTGGGACTGGATCATTTTCAAACATTATTTACGGACCCAACCTTCTTACGTGTCATTCGTAACACACTGGCGATGAGTCTGATCAGTCTGTTTCTGGGATTTGTCGGTTCGATTGGTCTGGCACTCTTGCTCAACGAACTGAGGATGGTTTTATTTAAACGGGTTGTGCAGACCGTTTCCTATCTTCCGCACTTTCTGTCATGGATTATCGTGACAGGTATCGTTGCGAATGTATTGTCGACGGAAAACGGGATTGTGAATGTGCTGATGACCAAGCTGGGGCTGATTGATGCACCGATTAATTTCTTTGCCGAACCCAAATACTTCTGGGGGATCGTAGGTCTATCCAGCATGTGGAAAGAGATCGGCTGGGGCACGATTATTTATCTGGCATCCATGGCTTCGATTAATCCGAGCCTGTACGAGGCAGCTTCCATCGATGGAGCGGGTCGTTTTCGCAAAATGTGGAATGTCACACTGCCGAGCATCAAACCAACCATTATTATCCTGCTGATTATCAACGTGGGTAACGTACTGAATGCAGGCTTTGAGATTCAATATTTGCTGGGGAACGGACTGGTGCAGGATGTATCCGAGACGATTGATATTTTTGTTCTGAAATACGGGATTAATCTTGGGAACTACTCACTTGCCACTGCGGCGGGAATCTTCAAAAGTGTGGTCAGTCTGGTGCTCATATTTATCGCCAACGGGATTGCCAAATCTCTTGGTGAAGAGCGGTTGATATGATAAGGGGGCAGCGCTGTGAATCGAATTAGCGGAAAACGAAGCCTGGGTGACTCTATTTTCTCCATCACCAATGGCATATTTATGTTGCTTGTTATGGTTGTTACGTTATATCCTTTTTTAAACACCATTGCCGTATCTTTCAATAACGGTCTGGATACGATTCGCGGGGGAATCTATCTCTGGCCGAGAGAGTGGACGCTGCAAAACTATGTATCTGTGTTCCAAAATCCACATCTGACCCAAGCGGCATTTATTTCAGTTGCCAGAACGGTTATTGGAACCGTGGTACAACTCTTCTGTACAGCTATGCTGGCTTATGTACTGAGCCGAAAGGAATACATGTTTAATAAGTTTGTCACTACACTCTTTGTGATCACAATGTATTTCAGCGGCGGCTTGATCCCTGGATACATGCTGATCAAACAAGTGGGACTGTTGAACAGCTTCTGGGTGTATATTATTCCTGGACTGATCGGGGTATTCAATATGATTGTCATCCGTACCTACATTCAGGGGTTATCCGAGGGACTGATTGAATCGGCCAAAATGGATGGTGCAGGAGATTTCCGCATCTTTATGCGTATTGTGCTTCCGCTCTCCAAGCCGGTGCTGGCTACGGTTGCACTCTTTATTGCCGTAGGTCAGTGGAACTCCTGGTTTGACTCCATGCTCTATACGGCAGGCAACCGCAATTTGACCACCCTGCAATATGAACTGATGAAGCTGTTATCTTCGGCAACGTCACAAGGGGGAATGGTCAATGTGGATCAATACAAAAATGTGACCAATATGGTCACCCCCGTATCTATTCGGGCTGCCATCACCATCGTGACCGCGATGCCCATCGTTGTGCTGTATCCGTTCTTGCAAAAATACTTTGTCACTGGACTCACCATTGGAGGGGTAAAAGAATGAACAATGTTAATCAAGGCGAGCAATGTACATTTAACAATCCGATCATGCCTGGATTTTATCCAGACCCGTCTGTCTGCCGGGTAGGAGAAGATTTTTATCTGGTCACATCCACGTTTGCCTATTTTCCCGGCGTTCCGATCTTCCATAGCCGCGACCTGGTTCACTGGGAGCAGATCGGCAATGTGTTAGATCGTGCGTCTCAGCTTAATCTGCAAGGCGCAGGGCATTCGCAGGGCATCTTTGCGCCAACGCTCCGGTATCATGAAGGGCTCTTTTATATGATCACAACGAATGTATCTCATGGTGGAAACTTTGTTGTAACCGCTACCGATCCGGCTGGGCCGTGGTCTGATCCTTATTTTATTGAAGGTGCGGAAGGCATTGATCCAACGATGTTCTTTGATGAAGACGGGAAGGCGTATTATTTGGGAACACGTCCTTGCTCCGAAGGTGTGCGTTACAACGGAAACTGGGAAGTGTGGCTTCGTGAACTGGATTTGGGCAGCATGAAGCTGGTCGGAGACAGCTATGTTCTGTGGCGCGGGGCGATGGTAGATGTGATCTGGCCAGAAGGACCGCATCTGTACAAAATTGGTGAGTATTATTACCTGATGATTGCCGAAGGTGGCACAGGTCTGAACCATGCGGTTACGATTGCACGCAGCAGCAGTCTGACCGAAGGTTACGTCGGCAATCCGAAAAATCCGATTATTACCCATCGTCATATGGGCAAGCATTATCCGGTTATTAATGTAGGACATGCGGATCTGGTACAGGCGCCTAACGGTCAATGGTTCATGGTGATGCTGGCTTCCAGACCATATGGCGGGGCTTTCAGCAATCTTGGTCGTGAGACATTTATTGCTTCAGTGGAATGGGAGGATGGATGGCCAGTCATCAATCGGGGGCTTGGAAAACTGGAGGAGCAGGGTGTGCTGAATCTGCCAGCAGTACCTGTGGCACCGGATCTGCGCTGTGAAAATTTTGACAGTGACGAATTGGGCCTGCAGTGGATGTTCCTGCGTAATCCTCAGGAGAACCTCTACTCGTTGACTGAACGGAAAGGTTACCTGCGTTTGAAGTTGAAACCGCAAACATTGAAGGAACTTGATAATTCCAGCTTTGTCTGTGTGCGGCAGCGGCATATGGATTATGTCGCTGCGACTGCGATGGAATTTGTGCCGCAGCATGAACATGAGACGGCGGGTCTGGTGGTTATTCAGAATGACCAGTATCATGTGCGAATTGAACGGGCCCGTGAAGGTGAGCAGCAGGTGCTGCGGGTAATGACGTGGCTTGGTGGTGAGGAATCACAGGTTGGTCAAGTTGTGCTGGATGGAGAAACTCCGCGTGTATACATTAAAATGGTGGCGCTAGGACAGCAACTCAGCTTCTACTACAGCATAGATGGAAGGAAGTATCATCTGGTTGCAGGACAAGTGGATACGACCAGCTTGAGCACGGAGGTGGCTGGCGGTTTTGTAGGCTGTTGTATCGGTGTGTTTAGTAGCAGCAATGGTCAATCCTCTGATCAGGTGGCGGACTTTGATTGGTTCGAATATGGCTCGTACTGATATGTAACGGGCAAATTGTTGAATATCAACGTTTAGTCCTGGAAGCGGAGCTAGATAAGCACTCGAAGTTCACATCATAACAAAGGAAAGCTCAATCCAGTAGCAGATGCCCGCACAGGATTGAGCTTTTTTGATGTTCGTTAAGAAGAAGGATTAGTGATCTTTGCAAAACATTGCATTTGAATTCTTTTCAAATATAATTCGAATGATGTTTTTACGCATTCTCGCAGGTGTTAATCCGATTCAAATTCATTATTTCATTAACATGTTGTGTTTCAAATTGATCAAGCAGAGCGTCCAAGCCATACTCTAGCTTATGTTCAAGCTCCTCCAGATAAATGGGAAGGATCGCATAGAAGTGCACAGTTTGCCCATCCCCCATGTCCAGTGTGAGGAAATCCTCTTCGACCTCAAGCGGAGGCAACACGATTAAGGCGCACATATCTGTATTGTTGGAAAATGGCGTTGCCGGGTCGCCATTGGGTACTGTATGACCCCAACTCAGCCAGGTATCATAGTCATGTGGCAGTCGAGCCATCGTTTTCAACCATCGGATCGGCCAGTAATTATCCGATTCCTCTAGTTCTTCTTCTAATAGAGGCCAATCCGGAGGTAAACATATCATCAGTTCTGCATACTTATATTCCTCTGCATCTTCAGGTGTGTTCATCGGCAAGGCGCTCATGCCTGTGGTATACAACGTATAATAATTACGCTCAGGTGTCGGACGAATGATATGAACATCAATATGAACTTTGTCTGACACCAGCTCATGGAACACAGAGTCGGCTTCGCCGAGATACGTATCCGCGTGTTTCTCAATTCGCTGCAGCCATTCGGTTGCTGCATAAGAGGTAGACTGCCACTCGCGTTCCAAATCTTTATGACGAAGAATAGGAACACCAGAAGGCGAATATTCAGATGATTTAGACATGTTTACCGCTCCCTTGCGCCATATAATGTACTCGCTTTTCATCATATCATATCGTGTGAATGGAAGCCTGTACTTCGTTCTATGGTATGATAAGGTCATGTTGATGAGTTCGATTGAAGGAGCAAAAGGGTATGAATCAGAACGTACAACAGTTCAAAGCCGATTTCTTCAAAGCACTGGCACATCCGATGCGAATTCGCATTCTGGAACTGCTGGGTGAAGGAGATAAAAGCGTCAATGAATTGCAAAGCATTCTTGGAACGGAGGGTTCTGCAGTATCCCAGCAGCTGGCTGTGTTACGTAGCAAAAATGTGGTACAGGGCATTAAAGAAGGCACAACCGTCACCTACTCACTGCGGGATCCGCTGATTAAAGACCTGCTGACTGTTGCCAAACAGATTTTTGATAACCATCTGGTCGATGCAATTTCAATGCTTGAGGATATGCGTAAAGACAGCTGACACAAGAAACAAGAGCAACCGTAAGTTGGCACGGGAGCTCTTGTTTTTTGGTGTATATTATATTCATATGAATATAAGAAGGGAATATCAACTACCTAGCAGATCGTTATTTCTCTTAAATTACATTAGTATTCACAACGTTCAAAGTGGGTTTGATGACTTATAAATAGTAAAATCTGAGCCAAAGTGTTCAGCTACTTTACTAGTTTTTGCAGCAAAGCCCCAAGATAGTGTACTAGAATCCCCACCACCACTGTGTACGCCTAATAATACTTCTCCAGCCCAAGTAGTTGACCCACTATCACCAGGTTGAGAATAATCTTTTGTATTGCCGGTTGCATAAATTTTCACTACATCTTTCGTTATAACACCTGAATCAGAATCTGTATAACTTGTGCTCGTTTCCTGTACTTGACCACAAGTATAACCTGTCGTGATTCCTGATTTACAAACATATTGATTCATTAAGAAGGAACCTGAGTTTGTATATTTTGCATCATAATTAGTTACAGCTTTTGCAAAGATAAAGTTCGATATTTTCCTGCCAGAGGTAGTAACATTAATTAACCCGATGTCAAAGCCACGACTCTTATAATAACTTAGGTGATCCGTACCCACATTACTGCTCCATTGTCTTACGACTGATCCATCACCTTCAAGACAATGACCAGCCGTAGCTAAGAACTTAACGCCTCCTTTTGTAGCAGTGAATGCAGTTGAACACGAACCGGAACTTTGTATTCCAATCCCTCCCCCTAAAATGCTATGATTTTCCCTTCGTGAGAATTCATTGTAATTCTTAGCTTCTGGATCAAAGACAACATTCACAAATTTCTCAGCACTTTCAAAATTGTCCGTAAGTAATTTTGTCGATTTCGCAAAATTATCTGTAAACAGTTGAGAAGCAATAGTCATATTATCTACTTTATTAATGATTACGTTGACTTTATTAGCTTTTTCATCGACACCAGCAGAAGAAATTTGAATGCCCTTTGCTTCTAAAATTTCACGGTTGCCAAATATATTATCTTTGATCTGAGTTAATTCATCATAGGTGATGTCTGAAACGATAAACCTAACCTTTTCATTAAGTCGCTCAGATAATGTTTTTTTAATTGCGTCTGTAGAGTTGTCCTCATATTTAAAAGCAATAATAATTGTAAAGCCATTATTTCGATCAATGTGAACCGTCCCATATTTCTGAATTTTTTCATAATCTCCTAATATTTCAGCGACTGCATTTTGCATGATCATGATGTCATCCATTTCTGCAGATATTTGCTCTTGGGAGACTTCCTGCTCTAATGTCTCCCGGTTAACTTCTGCATGCACATCTTTATTGGTGAAAATTGAAAAAAAAACAAAAATAAGGATTGGAATAATAACATAGCTTAGTCTGTTCTTCATAGTTTGCCTCCTGGTAATAATTTTTTTTATCCAATAATTAGACTAAAATAGGTTGTGAATAGGAGACAAGAGAATAGCATCATTTAGATTATAGGAGGTTTAATATGAAAAAAATAATGCTAATCATCTTAATTAGTTTGATTACACTGCCTGCTTGCACTAACAAAGAGGAAAAAGAAAATTATCCAATTTATGAAGGTACTGTGGTATTTAAAACAGAGGAAAATGACAAATACAAAATACTTGTTCTTCAAAATATAAGTAAGGAAGATTTGGAGAATGGTAAATTAGAGGATTTTATTGAATTAGCACAAGAACAAACGGAAGCCTCATATTATTATATTGAGAAGAAAAATTACGAATCAATTGATTTAGGACAACGAGTAAGAATTACTGCTGACTTTAATCAAAACGAGTCCTTGCCTCCCATTAGAACAGTTGTGAAAATTGAAAAAATCTCTGATTAAGATACAATCAAACACCAAGCTTTCATTCTTAGGAATAGTTTTACATTTTGTGAGAGAACCATGATTCAATTCCACTAATGATGGACTTGAATCATGGTTTCTTTGTTCCCATGAGCTATATGTGCTATCGCTTTAAATAGTTTTGCATTTTAGTTTCTAGTATGATCTGTAAAATTTATAAGAGCACAATTTTATAGGACTGTGATATTTGCGATTGACAGAGCATATATCAAGGAGTAGTGTTCACTTTATATTCAAATATTCAAATATATGAAGAAAAGAAGGTTATGGAGCATGAAAGGCATCGGGAGATATGCGGGTTATCGAATAGCTGATTTTCGCAAGGATCTGATATCGGGGCTGATTGTAGGTATTATTGCGATTCCTCTGGGTATGGCTTTTGCCATCGCTTCTGGAGTCAAGCCGGAATATGGATTGTATACCACCATTATTGCAGGTATTTTGATTTCACTGCTGGGCGGTTCCAAATTTCAGATCGGTGGGCCAACAGGAGCATTCATTCCGATCCTTTTTGCCATTGTCATGCAGTATGGTTATGAAAATTTGCTCATTGCTGGCATGATGGCTGGACTGATGCTCATAGTTATGGGGGTATTCAAACTCGGAGCATTAATTAAATTCATTCCAAGACCCGTGACGATTGGCTTTACAGCAGGCATCGCTGTTTTGATTTTTAGTGGACAGATCGTGAATGTGCTGGGACTTACGGGTGTCACGAAACATGAGGATTTTTACTCCAATATGAAAGAGATCGGGATGCACATTGGGACGATTAATATATACAGTTTGCTGACAGCGGGGGTGTGCCTGGCTGTTCTTCTGCTTGTGCCGAAGTTTGCACCCAAAGTGCCTGCTTCCCTGCTGGGTCTGATATGCTCGACCGTTGTTGCAGCCGTCTTCTTCAAAGATCAGGTGGCTACGATTGGCTCATCTTTCGGTACAATTCCTGGAACCTTACCTGGATTCCACCTGCCGGAGGTCACATGGGAGCGTATCGTGAATCTGCTGCAACCTGCTTTTGTCATTGCTATGCTCGGTGGTATTGAATCGCTGTTGTCCGCCGTTGTCGCTGACGGTATGACGGGCAGCCGCCATAACAGCAACCGGGAACTGATCGGGCAGGGGGTTGCCAACCTTGTCACACCATTGTTCGGTGGAATCCCAGCGACAGGAGCCATTGCTCGTACAGCAACAAATATTAAATCGGGTGCAGTGTCTCCATTATCGGGCGTAATTCATGGTGTTGTTGTTTTGCTTGTTCTGATTTTATTTGCACCGTATGCATCCCATATACCGCTTGCCAGTATGGCGCCGGTTCTGATGTTGGTGGCCTGGAATATGAGCGAACGAAAATCCTTTGCTTATGTACTGCGAACCAAAACGGGGGATTCACTTGTGTTGCTTTTGACCTTTCTTCTTACTGTATTCACGAGCCTTACGACTGCGGTGGAGGTGGGATTGATTCTGGCGGTCATTCTATTTGTGAAACGAATGAGCGAGATGCTGAAAGTGGCCAAGGTACTGCCTGATCCGGATCATAAACATGAGAAGGTTATGGCTCATATGGTACGGGAGGGACATGATTGTCCACAGATCAGCTTGTATACGATCGAAGGGCCGTTATTTTTTGGTGCAGCGGATATGTTTGAAAAATCGGTTATGGATTCACTTCCGGAGCGTCCGGGTATGCTCTTGTTGCGCATGGGGAAAGTTCCTTTTATAGATACAACAGGAGAGGCTAACCTGGCTAGTTTAATCAAACATTTTGAACGTTCAGGCGGGATAGTACTGTTGTCAGGCCTTCAGGAGCAGCCGCTCGAAATGCTGAAACGAACAGGTTTGCTGGAACGGTTAGATCCGGCACATCGGTTTGAACATACGGGAGAAGCTATAACCTATGCATTAAGGCATCTAAACGAAGAAAAGTGTAAGGGATGCAAACATTTGGCGTTTCGGGAGTGTGCGGCTTTGTCTGGTTGTGGGTTGGAGCCTAAGCCTGAGCAGAAGCAAAAGTGGAAAGTCGTAACCGGTAAAACGGCTCCTTAATAACCGTTCCAATAAATTCCTGTATGTTATATATTAAGTATATTGACGAAATATCAGACAGGAAGGAACTTGACTATGTATAATCATCCAACGGCTTTGCGTTCAGTGCTCAGTCCGGCATATCTGGAGTGGGCATTACAGGCACATTATGATATCGGAACGTGGGAAGAATGCAAGTTTTGGCTTCGAGGTTTGAATGACACTTACCGGGTACGAACAAGCCAAGAAACGTATATATTGCGTGTATATCGCACCGAGGTATCAGAAGCAGATGTTCATTATGAACTTAGTGTGCTGACTGCACTAAAAGAAAGATTGGTTACGAGCGAATACACTAAGGTGGGAGAATTTGTACCAACGAAGGCGCAGACTGATTATATCATGCTGGATGCAGCTGAAGGGAAGCGGGCAGCTGTTATCTTTCATTATATCGAGGGAACGGAGAACAATCTGAAGGATGAGCATTCCTGCTACGCTTTTGGCCGGTCTGCTGCTGAACTGCACCAGGCTATGGATCGGATTAATCTGGAACCAGAGCGAGAACAAGAACAAGTGTCAGCGTCAGTAACGGAGTTGGAGTCAGACATTGCAAGGTTTAAGCTGGATACGAAATTTCTCATCGATGAGCCACTGGAGCGAATCATTCGTTATATTGGAGAAGCTCATAAGGAAACAGCATTTTTGCAAGCGTTTGCTAACGTGTTAAAAGAAAAGATTGTTGCCGTCTCCAGATCAGGTCTGGACTACGGCTTATGCCATGGCGATATGCATGGAAACAACAATGTGTTTGAGCGGCAAGAACGCTTCATCCATTATGATTTTGAATGGGCTGCTCCGGGATGGCGTGCGTATGATCTGGCTCAAGTGAAAGTTCGGAAACGGCAGTCGGGTGATTCGGAGCAAAAACAAAAGCTATGGGATGCGTTGATGAAAGGATACCGCTCGGTTCGAAATTTTACGGATGCAGACGAACAGGCGATTGATTTGTTTGTTATCGCTCGTAGGTTCTGGGTGATGGGTCTGGACGTTGCTTTCATCGAAAATGATATGGGTGCGCTGGATTATGGCGAAGATTGGCTGAATGACTTTTTGGAGGAATTTCGTGGGATGGGGATCGTGTAGTGAACCGAATCATATCTAAATGAAAATAACTGTTAAAAAAACGATTATGCGCGTTTACTCACATAATCGTTTTTTATCTATATGTTGGCCTTGCTAGAATTAAAAACAAAGCCAGACGCAATTTTGAGCTACCGATGTCAACTACGATTGAGTGGAAGAGGTAGCTGCAGCGGCTGCCGCTCCAGCAACGGCTGCGTTCATGGCTGCTTGCTGAGCGGCGATAATGTTGGTAATCGTTGTGGACATGGAAGATGTGAGGATCTCATTCTGTAGACGCTCCACATGTTGAAGTGCAGTCAATGCAGACGAGAACAGCAACAACTCCTGTTTGTTTATGGACCAAGCCCCAAAACCCTCTTGGATTCTTAACCAGTCATACGTCTCAACAACCTGATCTACCAGCAAGTCGATCTCTGCTGGCAATAATGCAAATAGTGCGAGTGAAGGCAATGTGTACGTTTTATCCATCCGAAGATTCCTTGAACGGAAAGCCTCGCTTAAAGCCAGCAAACGTTCACTAACCTCAGGGCCGCCATCCCCGATAACGAGAATGTGTGTTAAGGTCTGCACGCTGTTTTTCGCGGAAAAGTTAGGCTTTAACTCCCGATAAAACTGCTCCATATGCGCGATAGCGGTGTCCACTTCCAGATCAGAGAAGGCTAACATTACTGTGAAAATATAATCATCATGCCCTGTGAGGAAGGGATGCTCTTCTTTCATACGGTCGTAGAATGATTTGGCGCGTTCCACGGTATGCTGAAATTGATCGGGCGGCACTTGAGCAGCGATCTGATAGGCAGCCATCACCAGGTAATCAGAGTTGCGGAACTTGATTTCTTTCATTAAATCATGGACCTGAATCGTATGTTGCAGTCTTGTAAGTTGATCCGTTGTCAGAGAAAGCATAGCTGCAATATGAAAGGAGGAAGGGCCTCTAAATGCAGAGAAACGTTTGGTATGCTGTTTCATCAGGTCATTGCTTTGCTGAATGGCTTCTGGATCTATACTTTTATTTTCCACAACATAGAGCAAGGCTGCCAGACGACGCATGATCGGGTGCTGCCATTTGAATGGTTTCTTGAGAATTAGGGTGTTAGCCACGAATAATTCGGCTTTTTCCAGCTGTTGTGGTTGCATGTGTAACCCTCCTAATGGTTCGTTTCGTATGTTTATTTCAACATGAGGAATATGATATGAAGCAGTGCAATGCATCCCATTGGATAGATCAACGATCTGGAGAACCTATTTTTAAATCCGTTCTGAGGATGCTTTTCGAAAAAGAAGTGTAACACGGTATGTATGATAAAAAACACATCTAGTACCCAGAATGTTAAGGTCTGGTAGGAACTGAAAAGAAGTGAGAAGATGATCGTATACAGTGGAAGATGAATCCAGGTGAAATATGTATATGCTTTTTCTGCTTCCATATCTTTTAACACGATAAACAATTTCCATTCGGACCGTCGGATCGCATCCATTTCATGCAGTAGAAATAGCGAAAGGTTAAACAGAAATAAGATCAATAACAAGCTTGGCATCTTCATTCTCCTATTTCAGATTTTCATGGATCTATTTGTGAAGGGCATTAAAACTCATACGTTATTGCCATGGGAAAGGTTCCAGTAACAGAGCTGTTCTTCAATTCCTCATAATCCATATTGTATTTCTGCTTCACATCTCGTACAATTTGGTGAAGTAATTCTGCATTGCGTTAATGTGAATGGATTGAAATGGAATAACATTAGGAAGCTGTTTATGAGAAAAGGGGAGAATCACTTGGAATCAAAGGAACTATCGAGAGGGCTGAAACCCCGTCATGTTGAGCTGATTGCGCTCGGCGGTACGATTGGCGTCGGGTTATTCATGGGATCGGCAAGCACGATCAAATGGGCAGGGCCATCTGTGCTACTGGCCTATTTGCTGGCCGGGATCATTATCTTTTTTGTTATGCGTATTATGGGGGAGATGTTGATTCAGGAGCCGGTGACCGGTTCGTTTGCAACATTTGCTCACAAATATATTGGCCCGCTTGCCGGGTTCTTAACGGCCTGGAGTTATTGGTTCCTGTGGATCACGGTGGGCATGGCAGAAGTTACGGCTATTGGAATTTACGTGGGATACTGGTTCCCGGATATTCCGCAGTGGATTCCAGCACTCGCAGGTGTTCTCATTATTGCAGCAGCCAATCTGGCGGCGGTCAAGTTTTATGGCGAATTCGAGTTCTGGTTTGCGATGATCAAGGTGACCGCGATTGTGGCGATGATTATCATCGGAACAGGTCTTATATTCTTCGGATGGGGGAATGGAGGAGAGCCGATTGGCTTGTCCAATCTGATTAGTCACGGAGGCTTTTTCCCGGGAGGCATCAAAGGATTCCTGTTTGCGCTATGCATCGTCACAGCTGCCTATCAGGGTGTGGAGATGGTCGGAATTACGGCTGGCGAAGCCGAAAATCCGAAGTATACGCTGCGCAAAGCGATCAAAAACATCGTGTGGCGTATTCTCATTTTCTACGTAGGTGCGATATTTGTAATTGTTACGCTGTATCCGTGGAACGAGGTAGGGGAGACGGGAAGTCCATTCGTGCTTACCTTTGCCAAAGTCGGCATTGTTGCAGCGGCGGGTATTATTAACTTCGTGGTGCTGACAGCAGCGATGTCGGGATGTAACAGCGGGATCTACAGCGCAGGACGGATGTTATACACACTGGCAGAGAACGGACAAGCGCCCGCTTTTTTCAAAAAGTTGTCCAAAGGCGGGGTTCCCCGCAACAGTATCGTAGTGACTATCTCTCTTCTTCTGATCGGAGTTGTACTTAATTATCTGATGCCGGATTCGAAGCTATTCCTGTACATTTACAGCGCCAGTGTATTGCCGGGAATGGTGCCTTGGTTTGCTCTGGCGTTCAGTCAGTTTAGATTCAGAAAGCGCTGGGGGCAGGAACTCGCGGAGCATAACTTCAAGTCAAAATGGTTCCCGATCAGCAATTACATCATTATTGTGTATCTCATTCTGGTCATTATCGGTATGGCCTTTAACCCGGATACACGTCTGCCGTTAATTGTTGGTGCGACTTTTATGGCGATTGTGGTGGTTGGTTATTACGTATTTGGCATCGGCGGTCGGCAGTCCAGAGCTAACGATTCCAAATAAACAATAATTACAACTGTAATGTAATCCGTTTAACCAATGATAAGCTACCTGTGTAGCAACAATGATGATGCACTTCTTCAACATACTCGGGTGACTCGCCAAGAGTCCCGTATGTTGAAGGAGTGTTTTTTTAGTTTAAATAACGGACAACTCGGTTACAAAGGAAAGAGTGAACCTTTACACACATGAAATTCACAACACATAAATATGAACCGAGGAGGAACCAAACATGGCTACGCAAGATCAGCATTCGATTCAAGATCCAACGACACAATATCCGAAGGCAACGAAGGATTGGAAACAGCAGCAGGATGAGCCGGGATTGCAGCGCGAGATGACTCCAGTTCCGGATTGCGGTGAAAAAACATACAAAGGGAGCGGGCGTCTTACAGGGCGTAAAGCGGTCGTTACCGGTGCGGATAGCGGGATTGGCCGGGCGGCAGCCATTGCCTATGCGCGTGAAGGTGCGGACATTGTACTCTCCTATTTGCCAGAAGAGGAAGCAGATGCCAAGGAAGTAGTGCAACTGATCGAGGAAGCAGGCCGAAGAGCTGTCGCTGTTCCAGGTGATCTAAAGGATGAGAAATACTGTGAGGAACTGATCGAAACGGCGGTCAGAGAACTTGGGGGTATTGACATTCTGGCGAATGTCGCGGGCAAACAGCAGTTTGTCGAGCAGATCGAAGACCTGACAACGGAACAATTCGATGCAACGTTCAAAACGAATGTCTATTCCATGTTCTGGCTCAACAAAGCAGCAGTCAAACATATGAAAGCAGGCGGTTCGATTATCAACACTTCGTCGATTCAGGCGTATAAACCGTCTCCGATTTTGCTGGATTATGCAACGACAAAAGCTTCCATTAATACCTTCAGTAAAGCACTCGCCCAGCAAGTCGGCAGCAAAGGCATTCGTGTGAACGTTGTCGCACCAGGTCCAGTATGGACTCCATTGCAGGTTGTTGGTGGACAACCTGTAGAGAAACTGGCTGAATTCGGCAGCAACACACCGCTTGGCCGGGCAGGACAGCCTGCCGAGATGGCTCCAGCGTACGTATTCCTGGCGAGTCAGGAATCCAGCTATGTGAGCGGAGAGACTTTGAATGCCAATGGTGGTACGGTTAGTCCATAAGCAGATAACGCTATATATTATCTCGAGATAACCTCGTTACAGTAGATCAGGAGATCAATCCATTCCATGAAGTTGCCAAAACAAACAGGCCAAGGCAGAGTCGCTCTGCGTTGGCCTGTTTGGATGTGTTGTGTACCATCAGAAGTTGATTTATTTCTGCTCCGACTTCGTTTCCAGTAGTACATAGCTCCCTAGTGTGGCGAGCTCCGCGTTATCCAGTAATGCTTCATTCACAGCAGTCACCGCTTCAGTTGTTGCATTCAATAGTTCATCGAAGTCAACAGGTGAGGCAAACCTGAGCACGACAGAAGCCTCTCCTTTTTTCAAGTGTGTCTCGGTTTTGCTCTTATAATCGTTAATTGAATCAACTTCAAGCCCGTTTTGTACATAATAATCATTGGCGTCGCTTTCGCCTTTGAACAACCCGAGTTCGGAATCGATCCAGTAATCTTTGTCCGCGATTGTCTTCTGACTTGCAGCTGTCTCATCATTGGCATTGTACAAGAAATAAGGAATTCCGGAGTTGGTCAAATTATTGGTTGCATCAACGTTTAACCACTCGTTTCCGATTTTCACCTTGTTCCATGCATGAGGTACGCCGCTGGATGCTCCCGTAACCACGATACTCTCTAAGCCGGACAGATCTGAGAGCAGCTTGTATACAGAAGCATAACTTGCACATACGCCGACGCCTTTAACGAGAATACCATAGGTGGTAAACGAGTCGTTAAACTGTGCGTCAACGTGTTTGAAGTTGTTTTGCTCTGCATTTTTGAGCGCAGCGTCATCATATTTTGCATTGTCGTTCAAATAATCGTAGATGACTTTGCGTTTCTCATCATCGCTCATGCCTTGTTTAATAATAGAAGCAACAACCTCTTGGGCTTTGGCGATAATCTCATTTTGTTTTTTCTGGATATCTGCAGCCGTTTCGTTGTAATGAATGGAAAGGGTCAGTGTGCCATAGTTATATTCAAAGCCTTCTACCCCAAGAATCAGTGGATTCTGGTACATGACTTTCAAGACAACATCCGAAAGTGTTGTGAAATTCTGAGCTTCAGGAAAAGCTTTCAGGGAGATACTGTCCTGAGCGGCAATCATATTTTTAGCCAAAACTTCTTCCAGCGCAGAATCTGCGTTCATGAAATCATCGCCAGTAGCTGGCTCAGGGACAATCTCTTGATTGCCTTGTTCTACATTTTGCTCGGTATTGGACTTCTGCTCGTCGACAAGGTTTTGCTGGGAATCTGTATCTTTTGCTGCATCTGTATCTGTTTCCGGAGCGGATGTCTCTTTCGAGGGATCACTCGCAGATTCGCTTACCGTCTGATCGGCAGCTTCTTCGCGGGTAGTGTCATTGTTCTCCGTTGTAGCAGAGGATGAGTCTGAATGTTCTTCAACTTCTGACGGTGTATCATTATTTTTAATAATCGTTGGCACATCCGGTGCAGGTACATAAGGTGTATTGTTTTTAGGCTCTACGAATCCGTTACTGGAATCGGCCACACGTTGCTGTGTAAGCTTATCTAGATCTTCCTGAGTGACATTCTCTACGCGGACGTAGCTTTTAAGTGCTGTTCCCTTGACATGGAAGGGAATGTCAGTTTCATTAAACTCTGAAATCTTTACATTAGCCGCATCATAGACAACCGTTTCGCGGGCCAGCGAGCCGTCATTGTACTCTACGGTTATTTTCTGAGGCAGTTCGTTCACGTTTTTCAATTTGTTGAGATAGAGTTGTTCTTTCGTAGCCGAAGGTAATTGGGTTGCTAGCGGGGCTGTAGCCACTCCGTTACTGAAATTCGATTCCTTGCCGTTCCCGATTGCGGTAACGTAGTATTCTCCTTTGAGCCCAAGATTTTGATGCGATGTAATAATGTCATCATAAAATCCCAGTCCGCCACGCCCATCCTTCATAAAGTCGTTAAATGTCGTTTCGGTTGTTGTCGTGACAAACAAAGGAGTGGTGTCATCATAAGCGCGCTCTGCCCCTGGGAGAGGGAGATTCGTATTATCAAAAATATTACCTCGAAAATCTAAACGGTTATATATCTTGTATCCGGTTGCGCCTTCAACCTTATCCCAGACCAGCTTGAACCGTCTGTCTTTGTCGATCTCATATCTAAGATTAGGTACCGGAAGCTCAGACTTTACAGTAAAAGGTATAATGATGGGTTCATCAAGCAAAGTGGGATTCTCTGCATCCGGATCATAGTTTAGGCGAATATAATAGATTGGAGCTCCGCCCCAACTACTTTGCCCCTTGATTCGCATGGAATCGGAACTCAGAACACCCCAGCTCATTGGTTTTACAGAAACACTATTATCTTTATAGTCTACCAACCATCTTACTTTACTGGCTTCGAGTCCTTTAATATCGGTATGTACTGAGATAATATCATGGGAATAATAATCTATTTTGCTCAAATCGCCTTTAAACTTAAACGTAAATTCTTCATCCTGCGCTACATTATACATAGGCATAATTGCTTTTTCCGAGGCTGTGCCATACTTCTCTTTCAAACTTAAAATGCTGGAGCCTTGCTTGGGTTCGGTTGATTTGTTATCTGTGGGGCTGCTTTCCTGATTATTACTCTGGCAACCAGCCAGAAGCAGGGTGAGGGCAAACATCATAAAAAATAGTCGTTTCATGGTACACCGCTTTCTACTTATTCTAGGTATAACTTATTTTCAATCCTCTTACCTTGTTAACCTCCTATTAATTTCCTAATACCTTTGATAGTTTATGGTCATACCTACTTATTGTCAAGGCAGGTGTAGGGGATTCGTAGACCTATACGTAGGTAGAACAGTCCAGCATTTTTTATACAGAAACGATGATAGAAGGGAAAATCATGGTGTATTGGATTCAGCTCGATGGGTTAGGCGAATGGAAACAAATCGAACGCAACTTGAACAGATAAATCTCAACGATTGAGCAGTTGAGGAGAAATTAGAAATAGCCTTTCTTAATATATAATTCTTAATATATAAGAGAGGCCTGTTAGCTTTAGTAGAAATTACTCCACATGCTGAAACTTTCTATGTATAATTCTTAACCCTGTACCAATACGGATAGGCATCGGTATATCCCAATTTTGCATATAGTCGCCGTGCGGCTGCATTGCCCTCGACCACTTGCAGATAGCTTGAATTAGCACCATGGCTTTTTCCCCAATGCAACAAATGCAGAATCATCTGCTCCGCCAGACCGCGGTTACGGTAGTCCGGATCTGTAATGATGTCATGTAGTCCAATGAATCCACGTTCAACCACACCCAGCCCACAAGCCGCTATACAGCCGTCAACAGACAGTGTGATGAAACCCGTCATTGCACGGACATTGAGTAACATCTGTATCATGGTTCCCCGGAACTCTTCATTGACCGCATTTAAACGGCAAAAATGATGCAACCATTCCTCCGTTAACTGCTCATTGATGTGTACCTCCAAATGTTCAGGAACTTTCAGATTCTTCAGCTCTCGAAGCTGTACGAGCGTTTTATCTACAACGACATAACCTTTATCTTGTAAAAGTTGATCCAATTCTTCGGGCTGAACGAACGGTGTTATTTTAAAAACGGTATTTAACCGGTTCGAACTGTAGATATTCTCACATGCCCTGATCTTCTCATGCACATCCAGAGTAGAAGGGTAGATCGGTTGAACGGAGTTGGCACGTTTTGAATATCCTTTGGCAAAACGCAGCACCCAACCGTCATACAATGAGGTTGATAAAGGTTGCCAGTGGTTGAGAGTCAGTTCTTCAATTAGACGATGTTTATGCTCTGTTGCATACATGCTGATCCTCCTAACATAGGATATAGGCGATATAATAACTGGATTAAATAATAATACATAAAATGTATAAAAATTCAATACGGATTGTTCGGATGTTATGCATCTGAATGGTATAATCGACAAAGAGATCAATTTGTGGAAATGGAGTACAAATAAACATGATTAACATAGAGATTCAGGGTCGAATAATTACATGTCATATCGAATTCGGTAAACGAAAAAAGGCCTCCATCACCATGGAACTGCCATACATGGTCACCATTAAGGCTCCCAATGGCGCGAGTGAGGAAGTGATCCGGCGACTGGTTATGCAGCATGGAACTGAGATTGTACAAAAGTCAGCTCGCATGCAGCAAGTGCTGGATGGTCCTCAAGCCAAAGAATATGAGAATGAGGGCAAAGGGTCATTTTTGCTCTTTGGCAAAGCCCATGCCTTGCATCAATTAATTCCGGTGGAGGGATTAACGGAAGAGGAACTGCGATCGAATTTGAAAAAGTTTTATTTTGCCGAATGCAAACGCATGATTGGGCAACGAATTATACGTTATCAGCAGGAGCTGAAGGTGAAGCCGAAGTCCATCGACATCGTAGACTCTCCCACGAAATGGGGGAGCTGCAGCTGGGACAAAAAGCTGACGTTTAATTACCGCCTTGCCATGGCACCGCCAGAAGTTATTGATTATGTCATTATCCATGAGCTGTGCCATATTCATCATATGAATCATGACCGCTCGTTCTGGCGGCGGGTAGGTAGTATTATGCCGAATTACAAGGAAAAAGAAGATTATCTCATGCGCAATGGCCGAGCCATGACGTTGTAGGTTAACCGAGTTGAACACCATGTTCTGTGTAAAATTGTACAGCGGCATCCCGATCCGTATGGTGATCCAGCCAATGCTCAGGATAATAAATTCCTGCAGCCATCGGCTTGTCAGCAGGCAAGCGAAGCAGCTTATCCGCCTGAATAGCAGCACCGAGTGCTGTGAGATGGGACTGTCCCTGAGGATCGGAGACGGTTAACCTGCGCTTCACCTGTTTACCCGAGTTATCCATACCATTCAGTTCGATGACAAGATGATGGGCGCCGCCGTTTCCCGGGTTGTAGAGCAACTTGCGTCTGAGGGGCGTAAACCGTTCACCACTAATCATGCTCCAAATTCCAGTTTTGACCATACTCGCAAGTGCGTACGTGGATAATTTATGATCAAAGGCAATGCGGAAGCTGGAAGCATCGATGTGGCTCTGCCGTGGAAGCGTAACGTGATCCGGTGTATCGAGCCTGTAACATGGTGTTCGGTATCCTCCAGGAAAAGTGACAGGAAGCGGATCAGTCATTGGATAAACTTCACGCTGTGTATTCAATTCAGTGATCTGAAAAGGGATGCTCATCCGATCCATAAAAGTAACGGAGTCAGGCCCCGCTTTGTCCCGGAGCGAATACAAAGCACTGATATTCATCTCCACATGATTAAGGTTCTCAGCAAGCATCATGGCAAATAAGGAAGCTGTTCCGCCCATCCAGCCGGAAGACAAAATAACAGGAGAGCGTAGTTCTTCTTGTTTTACCGTGTGATGTGCCTGATGAAATACTTCTGTCCAGCGAGTGACGTCAATGAGCGGGATGCCTCGCCGAATGGCAGATACGAGCAATGAATCCTGTAAATCATTTACGGCATTGATGATTAGGAAGACGTCATCTTGGACGTGGATTAGAGGATCGGGTGCAGCTGTATCCACAATGACGGTGTGAACACGGTTTGAAGCAAACGGAGGTGTTTTGCCAGAAGAACGGCCTCCAAGTAACAGTTCTAGATCAGCATGTCTGTCATGCAAGATGCGGGCAATCTGTGCACCAACTGCGCCATAACCGCCGGCGATAAGAATTTTCCGATTTGTGGTAATCATGAAGTTAACCCTCCATTAAATGTTTAAATGTTCGAACGTTTAAACATATTGTAAAGTTATCTATCTCAAAAATCAAGCCGATGCATTCTCCTGCAGAAAAACAGTTGTTTTTCTAGCATGCTGATAATGTACAATAGAGCCAATAGTACTCGCCGCGAATCACTCTAAAACGGATGTGGCGGAAGGAGCCCAAGATGAATCAAAACGGACAACACTCGGAACTAGTGGATGAATATATCGCTTCATTTCCAGCGGATGTGCAACTAAAATTACAGAGGCTGAGGCAGATCATTGGTGAGGCAGCACCGCTCGCTGAAGAAAAGATCAGTTACAAAATGCCTACATATGCGCAGCATGGGAATCTGGTTCATTTTGCCGCGTACACGAAACATATTGGCTTTTATCCTGCACCCAGCGGTATTCTGGCGTTTAAGGAACAGCTCTCCAGGTTTAAGGGGGCGAAGGGCTCCGTTCAGTTTCCACTTGATCAACCGTTGCCCGAGAATTTGATACGCGAGATTGTTGAATTCAGGGTGAAGGAGAATGTGGAGAGGAGTCAGAAATGAATAAATGCCTAATTGTACTTGATGTCCAGCGAGGGCTTACCATACAACGAGATGTATCAGCAACTGTATCAAAGATCGAATCGGTCATGGCGATTTTTGAGAAGATGAATTGGCCGATTATTTTTACTAAACATATTGATGAGCAGCATGAAGAATCCTCACTCTACCGCGGGAAAGCAGATTATCTGGAAATTGTTGTGAATACGAAGCAACATCTTGTCCTGGAAAAGAACAAACCGAGTGCTTTCAGTAATAGTGACTTGAAAAAATGGCTATGCGATCAGCGGGTTGAGCACGTATTCATTGTTGGCTTTAACATGGAATATTGTTGTCTGTTTACAGCAATTACTGCTGAACATGAGGGTTTTAAAGTGACGCTGATTGAAGATGCAGCCGGTACGGTGAATACAGAAGAGACTTATGACATGGAAGGACTGGATATACCTGATTTTATTGGTTCGATTCTCAATTGGTCAGGCTGCATAGAAGTTCTATATACAGATGAATTCAGTGACGTGTACTCCCAGGGTGTTGAAAAGTAGTATTTGTTTATAATATGGATGCCACTTCGTTTCTAGCTAAACAAAACTTATAAAAATCCGGATGAATACTCATCCGGATTTTTTTGATTCCTGCTCTTTCCCCAACGGTTTCTACTCAAAGTAATAGGTAACATCGGAGTTGCTGGCCGCAGGGATCAGATACATAAAATAGGGGCTCACCTGCAGGTGTATGTTCAAATCAGACACACCGAGACTGCGAACCGTTAGATTGAAACGGCCATTTGCATCGACTGCGACGGTTTCCGTACGAATATGTTTTTCTTCTGGTGACGGGCCATGAATCTGAAAGGAGGCCAGCGATCGGTAGCACAAGCAGCGAGCTTAATTTTATTTTTGTACTCATCATCAATCTGCAAAACTCCGCTCATCTTCAGTACACACCCAGAGGGATACGAAGTGTAACTTTATATATATCATCGTCTGTTTTATTCGTTTTGCTTAGGTGAAGTTGGATGCATGCAACAAAAAAAGAACATAGGCTATCCTTAGACGCATGATAGCCTATGCTCCTCTTTCATATCTTTCATATCTCTCATATGCAATCAGTCCAGATTCAAGTCGAAATCGGGCTGGCACATATAATCTATGGGATACAGATCATCTCGTGCTGAGATCAATGCACGGAAGTGGAGATATAGATTGTCCGCTTGCTCCACAACGCCACCTGCTCGAAAAGGGACAAGCTCAGCTACGACGAAGACATCTTCCGCATTTGTACAGCGAAAAATGACATTGCTTGGGTTAATGACTTCTTCCATATAACTGTAAGTCATCACATGAAAGGACTGCCCGCGCCAGTTCGTCTGAATGACGCGATATGACTGCGTTCGGATCAAGTCCAAGTAACGCTCTAACTGGAAGGTATGTTCAAACTGTGTGATATAACCTTTTTGATCTACATCGATCGTAAACTCTACATCATAGCTTTGATGGAACTCTTCCTGATATGTACCCTTCATCATCTTTATCGCATCAAAGTGTGATCCGAAGTTGGGATCAGTCACATAGGGAATGGAAATCAACTCAGGATCAACATGTTGAGAAATCTGACTTGTCGTGGATGGAGGCTGGTTATACTTGGTTGGTCTCAGATCAATAGAACCGATCATACTGCCGGGAAAACCGGGGCTGCAACTTATTCTCATAGTTATCTCCTCGAAATGTAGTCATTTAGTTGGACGAAGCTGACGGGAGAAAGTTGCACCTTAATTATGGAAGGGATATCAAGGTGAACATTCATCAGCTGACTTGAACCGGGAGATTCCAGAGGATATAGTGTAGAGGATATTCTAATCTATCAATGACATATACAAGAAGTATAGATTCATGAACGGGGGCTTGTGATGTTATCCACCAAAGTTATTGAACATTGCCGCGTGAAAGGCTGGTGGCATGAAGATGTACCGGCTGAATATGAAGAAGCACTGCGGAAGCTGGATGTCGATCTGAACTCGGACTTTGCACAATTTTACCTGCATGCAGAGGATGGACCGACGTTTTATAGCAGACATCAGGAGCTCTACCAGATCTGCTGGGTGATCGAGAATACCGTGTACCTGCAGGATATGCATATATCGCAACTTACACTGGGACTACCAGAGGCGTACATTCCGCTGGACAGCTTTGAAGGGGAAGGTGGATTTTTCTATAATCGTCAGACAGGCGAGGTTGTGCTGGTTGAACTGGGCGAGTCGATTGAACTATTCCTGAACGGAGAGAGCAAGCCGCAATGGGCGGATTTCAATGCCTTTCTGGAGTGGTATTTCGGTTTGGCGGAAGTGACCACACTGTAAAGGAACGAAGAGATACCGAAGTATACAACGAAGCAATATGAGAGATGACTATAATTGTTGTAAACATGAATGTTCTTCTGATGATATTCGTTTTATCCTGGGTATACAGTAAAAGGGTGCTCCCGTGGCTATGAACGCCAAGGCAGTACCCTTTTACATGTTCCAACTCGATGAACGATATTTACTTAGAGCTGGTGAATTGACCTTCCACTTTATTCTTCCCGTAAGGGAAAAACTCATCGACGAGGTCTTGAGGAGAGATCGATACAAAGACATGATCCAGATCGGTTTTTTTTGCAAAATCAATGATGTCTCCCGTATAATACCTTGGATCAATTAGGTACACTTCAGAGACTACGGTTGAGAGAAAAGAAATCATAGGTACGGCGAGTGAGTCCTTGATAAACATGACCTTGAGTCCGTTTGGGTTGTCTTTGTTGACGACATGTACGATTCCTTGATTACCATACAGATACGTAAAGTATTTGTCCGCCGTCAGGTCGTAGGTAGCACCCTTCACATTCAGAGGATATGTCGTAAGTAGCGCATCCTCAAATCGACCATTCAAGGTAGCTTCCGTCTCGCCTGTTTTAAAATAAAAAGAATAGTTGGTTTTGAATTTAGGATAAATCAGGTCAAAGTCATCATCACCGGCGAAAAACTTCCCGGTTTTGCGGCCTTGTGAGCCGATAAAGAAATCTGTATACGGGATGACATTGTAGTTGCCGATATCAGTGAAATAATGATCCGGATCAAGTGGCTTATTGTACAGCCCATCCAGATGATGAACCAACTGGCCGAAGGCCCAGAAGGCTGTTTTGATTTTCCAGTGATGATCGGTTGTGAAAAATAAATCCTTTGCCGGTATGCCGCTCTCTAATAATCCTTCGCGCAGATCCAGCGTGTCAATTCCGTTCTGCTTCAGATGATCCAGGAAGCCATCAGCCGTTTCGTTATTGAAATTATAAGGTATGCCTTCCGGGAATGTTGTATAGCCACGTACATATTTGTCTGGTGTCATGACATATGTAAACTTGGTTTTTGCCCCCAATTGCGCCCCTAGCTCGGCAACCCGATCAGAAAGCTCTGTCGTATCCGTAGGCCCCGTGGCAAAATAGGTATAGTGAAGCTTACCCTCCGTATCTTTGACCACCTCGAAGTTGTTCTCTTCGTTCTTCCACATGAGTGACTGCAAGTATCCGTAGGCTTCCACGAATCCAAACTTTTCAAAAACATGCTCATTGATGTCGGCATCCAGTTCGTTGATGATGCCTTTGGCATTGGAGAAACGGTAGTCCGCTGAAGCCAGTGTTTTTTTCATCGGACCGAAGGAATGAATAATATTCAAGATCGAGAACGTGGCGAGCACAAGAATGAAGAGGAAGGCGGTCATTCTCTTTTTAGCAAAAAAGTTATGCATATGGAATCCTTCTCTCAGAAATTAAAATAAATGAACGGATTGTATGTTCCTTTGACCAGATAGGATACACACACGAGAAACAGAGCAATAATGGTCACCGGGTAAAGCAGTTCAAGCGGTTTACCGAAACGTACACCATCCACCATCCATTTGTTCATCCGTAAGGCAAGTGGTGTGGAGAATAGAATACCCAGAATGAAGAAAAGGGCATATTCCTTCATGAACATCCATGTCGTATCACTCCAGAACCCATTGCCATACAGTCCGAACATATTGCCAAGGTAGTTGCCGGCTTGTAACAAGTCGGGTGAACGGAAAATCACCCATCCGATGACTACAACAAACATGGCATAGAAATGTCGGAGCGGAGCATACCGTGTGCTTTTATCCAAGTTGAAAACTTTCTCCAGTGCAATGAACGCGAAGTTGATTAGACCCCAGATGACAAATGTCCATTCTGCCCCGTGCCAGATGCCCGTGAGTCCCCAGACGACCAGCAAATTACGGATCATTTTATCCTTATTGCTAACGCGTGATCCTCCCAGCGGGAAGTAAACATATTCCTTGAACCAGGTGCCAAGCGAGATGTGCCAGCGGCGCCAGAATTCGGTAATGGAGCGTGAGATATACGGATACCTGAAGTTTTCTTCAAACTTGAAACCAAACATAAGCGCGAGTCCAATGGCCATATCCGAATAACCCGAGAAGTCGAAATAAATCTGCAATGTATAAGCGATTGCCCCCAGCCAAGCGAGGCTTGAAGCCATATCACCTGTTCCGCCCATGCTGAATGCATGATCGGCCACAATGGCCATGCTGTTGGATAACAACACTTTTTTACTCAAACCGACGATGAACCGACAGCAGCCGACCGCGAACTTGTCCCAGCTTTCCTTCCGATGCATCATCTGGTCTGCAATCATGTTGTAACGCAGAATGGGCCCGGCTACAAGCTGAGGGAAGAAGGAAATATAGAGAGCGACATAAAACGGATTTTTCTGCACACTGCCATGACCGCGGTACACATCAATGACGTAGGAGATCGCATGGAAGGTGAAAAAGGAAATGCCGAGCGGCAACGCAATATGCGGAATGCTGAGGCCAAAGCCTGTACTTTCATTGACAATACGCAGGGCAAACGCCAGGTATTTATAAACAAACAGCATGCCCAGATTGGCAGCCAGCATCACGGTAATAACGGTATAGGCGGCATTGCGCCGATCCCGGTACTTGTCCACGAGCAATGCGAAAACATAATTTAGTGCGATGGAGACCAGCATAACCAGCACAAAGCGGGGTTCACCCCATGCGTAGAAGAACAGGCTTGCCACAAGCAACAACATATTTTTCAGCGTCACAGAAAACCGCAATATATAATACAGCCCGAGCACAAGCGGCAAGAAATAAAATAAGAAGACTACACTGGAAAAGAGCACTGCCTTTCCTCCTTGAAGATGGAATAAAAAAGCTACATTTTAAATAGCCTCTTGGACCTGCGATGATTCATCGAACGTTGTTTCCCCGCTTGTGAGCCGTGATGAAGTTTGCGCCACAGCCAATACGGAATAACTACCATGAGTCCAATCAGAAGAAGACCGATACGAATGATCCATTCCATCCAGGGTTGTAACCATACGTTGGAAGGTTCCAGTACTTTGGGAACCTGGCCTGGCGAGGGGATAAAACGCGGTGTTCCATCCGCTTCCTTCATCTGCATCGCCGTGGAACGATCAAGCTTAACGGTATAATCGAGATTCCACTTCTGATCCACCAGCGCACGAATAGTCACCGAATCGGCTTTTGCGGCGTCCGTTCCAATGGTTAGTAGGCCACCCGTTGTGATGGTTACGCCCTGTACAGGATGAGCAAGCTGGAAATGTACTTCTGGCATTTCCGAAGCTTTCGATTCTGTCGGTTGCAGGCCAATAACGGTATACGTTTCAACCGATTCACCGGCCACCGGTTTCACGACTCGCTCATCACCTTTAATCATCACAGAAGATAATTGATTCTCTGCAGTAGCTTCTTTCCTCGGAACTAGCTTGATATTTCCAACGCGGTAATTCAGCTGTGCGTTTTCCGTTGTGGTCATCGTGATGCCCCAGCTCAGCATTTTCCCTGGTGTGACAAGGCCAACCGTAGCTGCGTGATTTCGAACCATGAGGCTGGAAAAGGGAACACGAACCTCACCCTCAAATCCGGGCTCCAGCCTTATCAACCCATCTACCGGATGAACCAGCTTCGGTTCTTTGGTTGCTTTGGGAATGAGGATGACATTGCGTTGGTCCGCCACCGTCAGTGCCGATTGATCCGTTCGTGTGATGACAACGTTTAGCGGCAACGTCTGATCGGAATCACTATGAATCGAGAATCTCAACTCGCTGTAGCCCGACCAGTCCCTATTTTGCAACTCATATACATAGGCGGAGTAATATCCTTTTTGTAGACCTTGTGTCGAGGTGTTGATCTGTAAGCTGTCGTTACGATTCAACTGGGACTGCACTTTGGGCCCATTATCCCACACCTTTATGGAACGCTCGCTCCACTGCAGCTGATCCGGCTGGGCCGAAACAGTAGCAGTGAGGTATAAGCTTGATAAACCTGTGAGGATTGCGACAAGCAGCCATTGCTGCCATTTCGTACTCATGCTTTCTTTGCCTCCATATTATAAATAGGCCATCTCGTCCAGCTCATCATTCGAAATGAAGCTTTTATTCTGTACTGGGCGTTTGGGTCGGCCTGCCTCGGTATACGCCACATTCCACTGTTTCAAAAGAGCTTCCAGTTCAGGCATTTGTCCATTTCGGGCAATGTCCTGAATATTTCTGATCCGGTACAGAATGCCATGTTTGCTTCGCATCGACTTCGCCCATACACAATCCAGGACGAGGTCTTCGGCAAGCGGCAAGCAAAGCTCATAGACCATTTCCTGCCGTGATATGTTCACAAGCAAAAATTCATAATTAAAGTCCATCAGTGTAACGGTTCCATAATCGGGTGTGTTCAGTTCATGATTCAGCGGAATGCGTGCCAGCTTGCGATTGGACATGAGGCCCACTTGTCCGCGTCTTACAAAATTCAGACGGATGTCCTCGAATGTACTGATATCTTTGTCCAGCTTCTGCGGAAGCGTAGGCTCGCGGTCATACACAATATGTAACAACTGACGCTGATCCTGCTCTGTAATCTCGTGCACTTTAAATGCATACTTCCATTTATTACCGATTGAAGTTACATGTGTTACCTTGGCCGTAAACTCGCTTGAATAATGATCCGTTACCAGACGTACAGCAAATTCGGCTTCGCTGGGGATATATCTCGGTGTATCTAGTACAATGGCGATTCCGCCTTCTGAAATATCATGCGTAACCGTGGACAGAGTTTCACCTTCAGTAGTTAGTGTACAGTCCACTGTAGCCAGAATACGCTCATAGTTGCGGAACACTTTACGTCCGCTTAGGAAAAAGATCGACATCATTATGTTGTAGAAATTAATTAACAGCCAGTATAGAACAACGAGGAATCCAATGGTGCCCTGACTAAATGTCCAGTGAATGCAGTTGACGATACCGATTACAGAGAGCACAGCCAAAATCAGATGCGGAATGATCTGTTTGAGCTGGTAGCTGCGATCGTTATGAGCACCGTCTTTGCGGGTCACCGCAAATTTATTCATCGTGATGCCCAGTGTTTCGAGAATAACCGCAGGCAGCAGTGACGGAAACAAAATTGTTTCGTATACATTCGTCCATTTCGTGGTTCGAATATTACCTGACAGCATGCGCAGACACATATTCGTTAACAGATACATCGGCAACCAGAAAACGAGAATTTCCAGAATGGTACACTTCACCACGAGCACACCGAATACAGCAAACAGAATTGGCGACATGATGTACAGCACTCGTTTTAGACCAGAATACCAATAGGTTATGGAAGAGATGTAATTCAGTCTTTGCGCAAAGGTAAGTCCGCGCTTGAACAAAATGTTCATTTTTCTGCCCGTTTGAATACATCCGCGTGCCCAGCGTTGGCGCTGCTTGATCAGGCTTTTCAGATCACCGGGAGCAAGTCCCGAAGCAAGCACTTTATTGGTGGCAAAACAGCGATATCCTTTGCTTTGCATTTCAATGCCAGTGGCAAAATCCTCAGTAATGGAGCCGGTATAGAAACCGCCCACATCTTCGAGTGCTTGTCTCGAAAGTACCGTATTCGTTCCGCCATAGATGACGGAATTGGATTTGTTTCGCCCAACCTGCACATCACGGTAGAAATAGTCCTGTTCATTCGGGATTCGAGCTTCGGAATACAGATTGTATTGAAACTGATCAGGATTATAGAAGCTTTGCGGGGTTTGTACGAAGCCGATCTTTTCTCCTGTCAGAAAATAAGGCACGCAGGACGTCAGAAAATCATGCTTCGGAATCATATCGGCATCAAACGTGGCGATTAGAGGGGAGGAAGTATGTTTCATGGCGTTGTTCAAATTTCCAGCTTTGGCGTGGATGTGCTCTGTCCGAGTCAGATAGTTAATCCCCATATGATCTGCCAGCTCTCGCATCTCGGAACGATTGGAGTCGTCGCATAGAAAGATATGTACTTTGGAGCGATCTGGATAATCCATGTTGAGACAGCCGTTAATCGTTTTGAAAAGTAAGGACGCAGGTTCATTATACGTAGCTATAAAAACATCAACATCTGGATACAATGACTCATCGACAATGGGGAGTTCGGGATATTCAAGCCGGGTCATATTATAAAAATGCACAGCGAGCTCGAACATACCTATGAGTTCAACAATCAGGAGGGCAAGACCGGCAGTCACAGCGAGCGGGCCATGGCCAAAAGGAATGGTGAAGAAGGTACGCCATATGACGTAAATACAAGACATGACTACCGTTGCGGTAACCAGCATTTTTTTGCGTGTGCTTAAACGATTCAAGGTGCATACCTCTCTCTATGATTGGTGAAAGAATCAACGTTCATCAAGTCTAACCGTATGTCCATCTTACCATAGCGTTCTGAACGAATTCTGAACAAAAATTAGCAACACTTTTATTCTAAGCCCATAATGTGGAAAAGTTGCGTCGGCTGAATATTTACACAAAAAAAGACGAGCCTGTTGGCTCGCCTTTTTCGATTGATCTTTTGCAGGCACCGTTATCTCAGTAGGGCATTCCTAGGCTGCCCAAGATTCATTCTAATCGGATATGTTGCGGGTGTAATATTCAATGATATCTTTACGACGAATGATTCCGAGAAAGACACGATCTATATCCACCACAGGTACAAAGTTTTGGTCTGCCGCAAGAGTCAGCATATCTTCCATCTCGGCTTCGATGTACACGCATTCATTATAAACGCGATGGCTAATCTCATTGACCTGCACTTGATCCATGTTATCAAATGTCAAGCCGGGCGTGTTGCGCATTTTCCATAACAGATCACCTTCGGACAGAGTAGCAACATATTTTCCATCCGGATCAATTACGGGAATGGCGGTGTAGTGGTGCGATTCCAACTGCTCAATAGCATCTTTCATGGAAGCGGTAGACTTGATATAGGCCACTTCGGCTTTTGGGAGTAAAAAATAGCTGATTTCCATCATCGGGCTCCTTTTCAGCCTTTTGCATCGCAAAAAAGCTTTAGTATGTAATTCACTATTCTTATTTAAACATATTATGTGAGCTTAAGGCTATTTTTAATGACAAATTCATCAGATTTGTTACATTGTTTAATCGGCGCAGGAAATTTATAGTATAGAGTAGAGGTGATATGGCATGAAATCGAAACGTAAATTATTATATGGACTTTTGCCGATTCTATTTGCAGGCGGTATTGGAATGTATCTTTATATGCAGCATAGCAAACCGGAGGAACCAAAACCGCAGACAACGGTAAACCAGTACATAGAGCATCTACAAAAGAAAGAGTTTGGCCAACTGTATTCGTTGATGTCACCTGCTTCGTTGACTGAGGCGGGCATGACCAAGGAACAATTTGTTGAGAAATATAATGCTATTTATTCAGGGATGCAGGTCTCTGTTATTAAGGCCGAACTGCGGCCGGCGCAACCGTCAGAGGCCGGGGCTGAGACAAACCTTGGCAATCAAACAACGCAAACTGAAAATAAAAACGATACGCAGACTGGATCAACCACCACAGAAAATGAAAAGGGTAAGGATAAGACACAGCAAGATGCAGACAGCTCTGACTTATACCAGACCGATTATGATTTGTATCTGACCACGTTTTTAGGCGAAGTCAACGAGACACATACACTTAGTTTGGTTCGACAGGAGCTGGAGGACGGGAGCAAAGTTTGGCAGATTAACTGGAAGCCGTCCCTGATCCTCAGTGACATGGTAAAAGGTAGCAAAGTTCGGGTGAAGACGTTGTTCCCGAATCGAGGGGATATTGTAGATCGTGACGGGTTGCCGCTTGCAACCCAAGGCACCATGAATGAGTGGGGCATCGTACCCGAGAAGCTCGGAGAGAATCCGGATCAGATGATCACACGCATCGCGGATCATTACAAGGTGTCCGTGGAAGCCATTCAGAAGGCACTTGGTCAGACATGGGTGAAACCGGAATTTTTTGTGCCAATGGGCTCAACAGAGGAATTTGATGTCCCTTCTTCTCTTAGCGGAGTTGCGCTGCAAAGTAAGGAAATTCGTTATTATCCGCTTGGTGAGGCAGCGGCACATCTGATCGGATATGTGCGCAAGGCCACCAAGGAAGACTTGGACAAAGATACCGAAGGGTATTACCGTGCGGAAGATTGGATCGGCAAAGCTGGACTTGAACAGTCTATGGAGAAGCAGCTACGCGGAGAGCGTGGCGGTTTAATTGAAATTACGGATGAAGCGGGTAACACGCGTTCTGAATTGCTCCGCAAAGATGCGATCGACGGTAAGGATGTACAACTAACGATCAGTTCTGCACAACAGAAAAAGCTGTATCAAACGCTGGCGGGTGGCGGCGATGCAGGAGCGATGGTCATGATGGACCCGAAGGACGGAAACATGCTTGCTCTGGTGAGTGCACCTTCCTACAATCCGAATAAAATGGTCACAGGTCTGACCCAGGCGGAGTGGGATGCCTATTCGGCGAACGAAAAGCTTCCTTTTATCAACCGGGTAACAACAAGATACGCTCCCGGTTCCACCTTCAAAGCGGTTACTGCGGCGGCAGGATTGATGGAGAAGGTGACGACACCAGATAAAACCCACGAGATTTCTGGTTTGCAATGGCGGAAGAACGATAGCTGGGGCGGGTATTACGTCAAACGGGTCAAAAGCCTGAGCCCTGTGAATATGGTGGATGCCCTAGTATACTCCGACAATATTTATTTTGCGATGGAAGCGACGGAGATGGGGAGCGCCAAGTTTATCGAGGGTATTCAAAAGTTCGGGTTTGGTGACAATTTCGGGCTGGATGAACTCTATTTGAAACCTAGTCAGTATGCGAATGAGGCGCACAGGGATTTGTCTTCCGAGGTACTGCTAGCAGATACTTCGTATGGTCAAGGTGAGATGTTAATGTCGCCAATTCATCTGGCCGCTGCGTTTACGCCGTTTGTGAATGAAGGCAAGATGGTGAAACCCGTATTAATTGTTGGAAAAGAGACCCCTGATCCTGAGCTGATCATCACACCGGATGTAGCCAATGCCGTTACTGACGCACTGAAACAGGTGGTGTCTCGACAAGCTGGAACGGCACATGCCCTAAGCTCGATTGCTGGAAATCTTGCAGGCAAGACAGGAACGGCCGAACTGAAAGCGAAGAAGGGTGAGCAAGGTCAGGAGAACGGATTTTTCGTTACCTTTGATACCGAATCACCGTCGTTCCTGGTGGCTGCCGTAATCGAAGAGGTGAATGGTCGCGGTGGCAGCCATTATGTGGTGGATCGCTTGAAGCCATTCTTGGAGAAGCTTCAGCTTGAGCCGTGACCGTAACCTAGTCATGCTTCTCGTATCAAAATATGGAAAAGGACTACCAATCTAGACGATGAAGTCTGGAAACGATAAGACATAACCAAAAAACGCGTTCTTAGCGTGAACCATACAGTTCGCCAAGACGCGTTTTTCATTTTACTTTATATACTAAAATTCATGTTGGAATTCAGATCATTTTCTGGCTGTAATCATGAACCGTGCCGAGTTGGTGCGAATCCCCTTCTCGTCCCGGTGAACTTGAACAAACGGTTCGAAAACGTCCAGGTCGGACGCGAGTTCTCCAAATTGAGTAACGATAGGCGTGTGTGTCAGCAGAAACAATAGATCCTCCGGGGTAGTGTAGTGCTCGGTTACATTATATTCGCGGACTTCGATTTGCTGGAAACCTGCATGTTTCAGCTCTTGTTTGTACTTTTCCAGCAGTGTTCCAGGCTCTATGCCGAGATGTTGTCCACGTCCAAATGCCTGCTTTATATTTAATTTATCGTGCTCGCTGACCTGCTGGGTCAGGAATACGCCATCCTCTGCAAGAACGTTGTACACTTCTGACGCGAAGAATGCGGAATGTCTGCAGGATACGATATTGAAAAATGATTTAGGAAACTGTAAGTTGTCCGCATCCATCTGCATGAATCGCACATTGGAGCAGTTTGTAGTTCGCTTTAAATTTCGCTGAGCTGTCTCGATCATTCCATGAGCCAAATCGATGCCGACAAGCAGATGAGCATGTTCAGCAATGGACAGCACGGCTTCGCCTCCACCTGTGCCGATGTCTAGCAGCAGGTCGGACGGTTGTGTGCAACGAGTTACCTCATCATAGAAGTCCCAGTCTGTGGGTTCAGAAATCACCTTCATTGTGCTGAAATCCCATCCATTTTGTTGACCGACACGTTCATAAAATGTGTTGTAATCCCACTGTTTTCTCATATTCAAATCTTCCTCCAATATATGATGGTATGATCAGGAATTGTTGTCATGGGCAATCGTTCTTCTACACATCGAACAGGCTCAAAAGGACAGACCTACCCCTTGGTAGCTGGTACGCGTTTTGATCCAGCCCGACGTTTAATTACTTCGAACGATTGGGAACAACATCCCTTTCACCTCACATGTTGGAATAGCCCCATTATACCGAATTGACAGCGCATACGCGAGGTGATATTTTGGGGTGGAATCTATTCTAGGAATCCGAGGTGATCAATGGTGGCTGTTCGTGCTAATCAGATTTTTGTTAACTTGCCAGTCCAGGATTTGAAGAGATCGGTTGATTTCTTTACGAAAGTGGGATTCGAATTCAATGCCCAGTTTACGGACGATAAGGCTACCTGTATGATTGTCGGAGAAAATATATTTGCCATGCTTCTGGTGGAGGAACGTTTCCAATCCTTTATCACGAAAAAAATCGCGAATGCGGCTGAGACAACAGAAGTGATCGTCGCTTTGTCTGTTGGTTCCCGTGAAGAAGTGGATGCGATTGTACAGGCTGCCCTTGATGCTGGAGCGAAGCCATATAACGAACCTCAAGATCACGGATTTATGTATGGACGGAGCTTTCAAGACTTGGACAACCATCTATGGGAAGTATCTTATATTAATTTGAGCGCGTTTCCTTCGAACCAGACCGAATAGATCGGCATGAATGATGTCGGCTAACTATCCTCGAATGGATAAATGAATGAAACTAAATATATCCGCATCAGACGGACCTGCTGAATATACATGAAGGCCTTCCTTGAAAACAGGAGGGTCTTTTTTTAAAAAGATACAATACAAAATAAGCAATCAGCATAAATCCTTACTACATCTCTTATTTTTTCATCAGGAATATATGGTGCATTTTACCTTTTTGCTATATGATAAATGTCGATTCACCCCGAGATTAGGCAACACATATTCTGGAGTGATATCAAGTAACAGAACGACAACAGAACAAAACAGCAGATGACATATCTGAATCTACATACGTTCAGGCTGGAGGGATCAAGGTGTACTGTCATATATGCGGGACAAAAAATAGCTCTGGGGAAAAGCGCTGTCAGAAGTGTGGAACCCCATTGAAACAAGTCAGCTCCACAGAGGAGCAAATCTGGTCGGAGCCAGCAGGACTCGAACCACGTAATGCACCTGCAAACGGAACGGTGAACAAGCGCAAGAGCAGTCCATTTCTATGGGTCATCCCACTGCTGCTTGCAGCAATTATGGGCGCGTTGTTGACGTATTATTATAATCAGGAGAATCTGATTAACGCTCATGTGAAGACACTGCATCTTGAGGCGGAGAAGGCTGCACTGGGCGGGGAATATTCAGAAGCCCTGGAGTTGCTGGACAAAGCCCTCGCTCAAAGACCGAATGTAGGAGCGCTCGTTAAAGATCGTCAAATTACAGAGCAAGCCAGCAATGTACTAAAACAAATGGACGAAGCCGCGAATTTGCTCAAAACAGGCAAGCTGTCGGAAGCGGACAAAATGATTCAAACCGCGGCTAAAACATTAAACGAACGCCAAGAGCCGGTATTTGATAAGGTAAGGTCAGCTTTGAACAATCGAAAGGTGACCCTGGCTGTTTTGAAAGTGAAAAAGGAAATTGATCAGTTAACAACTGTCGAGGCACTCGCTGAAAAACTCAAAACACTATCCAAGCTGAACGGTAAGGAAGCCGAAGCTGTGAAACAACAGATTACGGATAAGCTGGCAGGGATCAGTTACAAGCAGGCGGAGCAGCAAGTGAAGAAGCGTGATTTTACAGCGGCACTGCAAACCGTGGACAACGGATTATCTTATGCGCCTGAAGATCAGAAACTGACCAAATACCGGGATGAAGTATTGCGTGAGAAGAAAGCTTTTGAGCAGGCGGAGGAAGAACGTATTCGATTAGCAGAGCAGCAGGCAGCGGAAGAAGAACTTCGAAATCGTACAGGAGCGGTATATGTAACGGATTTATCTGCTGAGCTGGATGAGTATGGGGACTTATATATCAGTGGATCAGTGTTTAATCAGGGAACACGCCCCATTTCATCCGTGGCGCTTATCGTTAGCATCAATGCCTCGAATGGTGATTATATCGGCGAGACAGATGTTTATGTGTATCCGGATATATTGGATGTAGGAGAAGAGGGATATTTTGAAACCTCCTATTATGGGGTATATGAAGCAGCGAATGTGACGGTTACGAATGCATCATGGTATGTGGAGTAGGAGGACGGCAGAATGAGCAAACGTGTGTGGGGAACGATCATTTCCAGTGCAATAATCATTGGCGCTGGCGCTGGAGGGGTATTCTGGATTCATCAGCATACAGCAGATGAGATGGCGCTAGCTCCCAAACTGGCTGTGGCTTTCTCGAAACAGGCGGATCAACCGAAAGCAAAGACAACATCCAACACCACGGAAAAGAAAACGCGTAAACAGATTATTGAAGATAGTCAGAGAAAAGTAGTTACGATTGAAAGCAGCGATGGTCTGGGCTCCGGCTTCTTATATAATAACAAGGGCGATGTCATCACCAATGCGCATGTCGTCGAGGGTTCCAAAGAGGTGACGATTCGCACCTTGGATCATCAGGAATATCAGGGTACGGTAATTGGTTTTGGCGAAGAGACGGATGTGGCTGTTGTCAGAGTCCCTGATCTTGTAAAAATGGAACCTCTGCCTATCGCGTCAGCTAAAGCGGAGGTTGGTGATGAGATTCTGGCACTCGGCAGTCCGCTCGGTTTTGAGAATACGGTGACCACTGGCATTATTAGCGGACTTGACCGCAGTTTTGAAATTCCACCCTATATTTATACCAACTTGTATCAGATATCTGCTCCGATTACTTACGGTAACAGCGGCGGTCCGCTGATTAACGCCGAAACGGGAGAAGTCCTGGGGATTAATTCGACGGTGGTTAAACAGGAGGGTGGACTAGGGTTCAGCATTCCCATCACCAGTGTCTTGAAGCAGGTGGAACAATGGTCAGAGCGTTCACCTGATACCAAAGGGGCGCAAACGGTACGTGACTCATCTTCGCAGACGTCGTCCGCTGCTTTATCTGAAGCGGAAGCCTTGGTTGCTGATTTTTACAACTACCTGAACATGAGTGATTATGTATCTGCCTATGCGCTACTTGGAAGTGAATGGCAGAGCGGCACAAGTTACGCCAAGTTCCGTGAAGGTTATACGTATACGAGCTATGTTAGTGTGGAGAAAATCTCGTCTGCGAGTACGAGTAAGGAAGAGATGGAAGTGAGCGGTGTGATTGCTGCTGAAGAGCGCAAGGATGGGGAATACGTAACGACTCAATATAACGTGACATATCAGGTCGGATACGAGAATGGCCAATTAAAGATATTACATGGACAAGGTAAAAAGAAGAAATAAATGGATTCGGGAATGAATTGGTCCACAGTTGGTCCATTCCATTGAATCAAAGTATTAAAATTGGCCTAATTAAGCATGGATAACTTATCAAACAATAAACGAAACGGAGAGCTTGCGACATGGCAGGTTCTCCTTTTTATATTGCAGATTAGATCTATATTTGATAGAATACAGAACGAATGTTCAGTATATAAGAATGGAGTGAAGGTTGTGAGTTTGAATAAAAAGCAGCTCCAGTCCGAGCAAACCAAGAAAAAACTTGCAGATGCATCCAAAGCCCTTTTTGTACAAAAAGGATATAAAGCAACGTCTATTGAGGACATCGTCGCGGCGACGGGAAGCAGCAAGGGGAATATATATTACCATTTTAAAAGCAAGGAAGGGCTTTTCCTCTATCTCATTGATGAATGGGATCGGGAGTGGGAAGCTAGCTGGAAGTCCAAAGTGCACCTGTACCGCACTTCCACCGAGAAGATCTATGGCCTGGCGGAACAACTCATTCTGGATGATATCAACCATCCTTTAACGAAAGCGGCTGATGAGTTCTTCACCGGAGAGAAAAAAGAGAATGATATTGAAGAACGAATCGCTGTATTGTTTGAGCGGCACATCCAATTCAATAAACAGCTGATTCAAGAAGGAATAGACAGCGGGGAGTTCAATGATCAGAATGTAGAGCATCTCGCGTTGATTTTGGAAAGTACCATTATTGGGCTCAGTCAAATGTCACGGAAGCTGGAACCCGATGAGGCTCTTGCATTGTATCGTCAGGCCGCCAGTGTATTTCTGCACGGGATTGCCAAGGATAAACAGCATAATTAGACAACGATGGAGGATGGAATCATGGCTTTACTTACACGTAACAGGGGCGCATTGCTGCTGTTGATGTTTAATATTTTTCTCGTATTTATGGGAATAGGTCTGGTTGTGCCGATTATGCCTGCTTATATGAACTTGCTTCATATAACGGGCTTCACGATGGGACTTCTGTTTGCGGCTTTTTCATTCACACAGTTTTTGTTCTCTCCAGCTGCAGGCAGGTGGTCAGACCAGTGGGGACGTAAAAAGATTATCATATTCGGGATGCTGATCTTCGCGGTATCTGAATTTATGTTTGGTGCGGTGAATGCACCCTATCTGCTCTTCGCAGCCCGGATGCTGGGTGGTATTGGTGCGGCGATGATCTTTCCTGCGGTTATGGCCTACACGGCTGATATCACAACGGAGGAAGAACGCGGTAAAGGCATGGGGCTTATTAATGCAGCGATTACAACAGGTTTTATCATCGGGCCAGGGATCGGCGGTTTTATTGCCGAGTTTGGCATACGGGTTCCCTTTTATGCGGCAGGGGTTGCGGGTTTGCTGGCTGCAATCATTACACTGATTATCTTGCCTGAATCCGAGCGGAGCGCGAGTGAGCAGACTACACCTGAAACTAGCGGGGCGAAAGTAAAAGCACCAGGTATGGTATCCCAACTTATCAACTCTTACCGGGAACCTTACTTTTTCAGTCTAATCATCGTATTTGTCATGGCTTTTGGTTTGGCTAACTATGAGACGGTATTCTCCCTGTTTGTGGATCGCAAGTTTGGTTTCACGACCAAAGATATCGCGTTTATCATTACATTCGGTTCCATTGCTGGAGCAGTCGTGCAAGTATCACTGATTGGCTGGCTGCTGAACACATTTGGGGAAAAGAAGGTTATCACGGTATGTTTGCTGTTTGTCTCCGTATTTGTATTACTAACCTTGTTCGTTCACACGTACTGGTTGATTCTGGTTGTAACATTTATCGTTTTCTTGGGAATGGACATTTTACGTCCTGCAATCAGTACGCAGATGTCCAAGTTGGCTGAGGAACAACAAGGGTTTGTGGCTGGACTGAATTCTGCGTATACAAGTCTGGGCAACATTGCTGGACCCATCGTGGCTGGAGCGTTGTTTGATGTGAATATTAACTATCCGTATGTATCGGCTGCGGCCGTTCTTGGCATCTGTTTCTTATTGTCCTTACGTGTGCTAAGAAGTGTTAAATCGGTACAAGAGCCAAAGGTTCAAGTGTAATTCTTCTAAATAAAGAGCGTGAACACTTCAAGTTTGTTATAATAAGAAATGCTGAAAGTGAACCACATGGGCTGATTTACTTTGGAACGTTACCGAGGAAGATCATTTTTAGACATAGACGGGATTAATGGAGTGATTACATGAGCAAAGCAAAAGGTAAGGGCGGCACGGGCCGCGGAACGGGCAAAAAAGGCTGGAATCGCTGGCAGGCCAGTGCCAACCGGGCGAAGAGTGCTCCAAAGCCTTATAAAAGCAAGGGAACCAAGAATAAAGAAAGCGCCGAGTCTGCTGCCGATAAGTCTTAGTAAACGGACATGTGAAGAGGCAGAGTCGTATCAGGTGCATCGTTTGTCAGAGAAACAGCAGTTTTTGGATATGGTAATCATATCTGAAGAACTGTTGTTTTTTTATGCAGGCATAGGGGAACGGACATTTATGGGATCAGACATTTAAGAAGGTTCTTATAGAGATATATAAATATTAAGGTGCACTGCTTCGTTTAGTTCTTAAGGTAAGCGGCCGATATCTAAGACCAATGTGACTTTAAAAACAAGGTGCATTTATATGGAGTACATCCACCATCAAAAAAATCCGTAATATGGAATTATAAATTTAATAAATAATGCTTTACAAGTGGTAGTGATACATGGTATATTCTAATTCCGGCCAAGAAAACACGGTTTACACGGTGCGGCAAGCAATTG